>CAZKFR010000006.1:47206-54651 GCA_964552015.1 uncultured Rhodothermaceae bacterium
GACGGAGCACCTCCTCCGCGCGGGGCTGGGCCTGCACGCAGGCGGCGGTGAGAAGCCCTCCCACCATCAGGGACAGGATCAGGTCACGTCGTTTCATGGGTGCCCTCCGGGCTCAACGTCGGCGGGGTGCCTTCACGGTCAGCTTCCCCTCGGCGCGATCCGCTCCCAGCGTCAGTTCGACGGTGTACGTGCCGGGCACCAGATAGTACTTGCCGTTGCCGGCCTCTTCCACCTTCTTCGCTTCCTCACCGGTCTGCCGCTCGTTGAACGCCGCCACGCGCTCCGGATCGACGGAGAGGTCGTAGACCGGGTAGTTCAGCCCGTGTTCGGCCTCGTCGGTCCATGCACGGAGCAGCGTTCCGTCCTCGGCCCGCACGCGGAGCGTGACCGTACCGGCACGGCCCGCATAGTACGGTACCTCGATCTCCGGCTCGTTGTACTCCGCCCATGCCGCGAAACGCTCGCCCCACCGCTCGCCGCGGGTAACTTCCTCGAGGTCGAACAGATGCAACGGTTCGGCCAGGAGGGCGGGCGTGAGTTGCTGTACGTGCTCGATGTTGGCGATGTAGATCGAACGCCCATGCGTACCCACCACCAGGTCCTTAGCCCGGGCCTGCACCTCGATGTCATGCACCGGCGCATACGGCAGGTTATGATCCATCAACATGAACGATTCACCCCGGTCGAGCGACACGTACAGGCCGTGGTCGGTGCCCACGTAGAGGAGGTCTTCGTTGGCCGGGTCCTCTACCACCACGTTGACCGGCTCCATCGGCAGGTCGGTGCCCAGACGGGTCCACATCTGTCCGTAGTCGTCGGAGCGGTAGACGTAGGCGTCGAAGTGGTCCCACCGGTAGCCGTTGAGGGCCACGTAGACGCGCCCCTCGGCATGGTTCGACGCCTCGACGTGCGCCACCCACAGGTGCTGCGGGAGCGGGTCGCTGATACGGGTCCACTGGTAGCCACCGTCCCGGGTGACGTGGATCAGTCCGTCGTCGGAGCCGGCATAGATCAACCCGAAGCGCAGGGGCGACTCGTCGACGGTGGTGAGCGTTCCGTAGGGCACGTCGCCGGGCCGACCGCCCCGCGTCAGGTCGCCGGAGATGGGCTCGAACGTCTCGCCCCGGTCGAGCGATCGGTAGAGCCGGTTGGCGCCCAGGTACAGGATGTCCTGGTTGTGCCGGGAGAGGTGGACCGGCGTCTCCCAGTTGAACCGCGGCGGCCGCTCGCCCAGCTCGTGCTGCGGGCGGATGCGCGCGCGCTGGCCGGTGCGGCGGTTGATGCGGAAGTAGTTCCCGAACTGGAAGCCCGTGTAGACCGTCTCGTTGTCCCGCGTGTCGACGACCACCTGCATGCCGTCGCCGCCCAGGAGGCCGTCATACGGGTAGTCGCCGGTCGAATGCCAGGCCAGGCTCGGCTCGTAGGTGCTGGGCCCCACCCATACGCCGTTGTCCTGCAACCCGCCATAGACGTTGTACGGGCGGGCGTCGTCGACCGTGATGTCGTAGAACTGCCCGACGGCCGGGCTGTTGGCCTTGAACCAGGTGGCCCCGTCGTCATACGAGATGTTCACCCCGCCGTCGTTGCCGTTGATGAGGTGGCCGGGTCGGGTCGGGCTCACCCAGAGGGCGTGATGATCCACGTGGACGTTCTCCTCGTTGATGTTCGTCCACGTCTTGCCCCCGTCGTCCGAGCGCAGGATGGGCACCCCCATGATGTAGAGCCGGTCGGGGGTCTCCGGGGCCACACGGATCTGCCCGAAATAGTAGCCATAGGAGTAATACAGCCCGTCGAGGTAGTCCTCGTGCGTGCGGGTCCACGTCTTGCCCCCGTCGTCCGAGCGATACACCTCCGCGCCGATGACCGGCGTGTCGAAGAGTTGCGCGTTGGCATCTTCGAGGTACCACACGAGCGCCACCGGCTCGATCTTTCCTTCCCGCACCATCTTTTTGACGGAAGCGGCCGTGTACTTTTCGGGGAAGTCGTTGTCGCGCAGGAAGGCCTCGAGGTCTTCGTCCTTCAGATCGAGAAAGAGCTCCCCGGTCATGGTACGGAGCATGTCGCGGGTGAGCGCCGGCTCTTCTTCGCCTTCTTCTTTCGGCCGGCGGTTGTAGTTGTCGAGCAGGGCATAGACAATGTTCGGGTCGCCCGGATAGATCGCCAGCCCGATGCGGCCCACGTTGGGTCCCGTCGGGAAGCCGCTCCCCTCGACGGTCACCCGCGTCCACGTCTCGCCGCCGTCGGTGGACTTGTAGATCCCGGAGCCCTCGCCGCCCTCGACGAAGTTCCAGGCGCGTCGGCTGCGCTCCCACATCGCCGCGTAGAGCACGTCCGGATTCGTCGGATCGAGCACGAGGTCGATGGCGCCGGTGTCGTCGTTCACGAAGAGCGTCTTACGCCACGTCTGGCCGCCATCGGTGGTTTTGTAGACGCCCCGCTCGGGGTTGGACGAGTAGAGGTGCCCGGCGGCGGCCACCCACACGGTGTTCGGGTCGGCAGGATGCAGCACGATGCGTCCGGTGCGGTGCGTCTCGGCCAGGCCGAGGTGCTCCCACGTCTCGCCGCCGTCGGTGGAGCGGTAGATGCCGGCGCCGGCATAGGAGGAGCGGCTCGAATTGTTCTCGCCGGTTCCAACCCAGATCGTCTCCCCGTGGGTCCAGTCCACGGCGATGTCGCCCAGGGTCATGACGGCTTCCGCGTCGAAGAGGGGCGTGAAGGACTGCCCGTTGTTGGTCGTCTTCCACAGGCCTCCCGACGCATAGGCCACGTAGAAATGCGTCGGGTCGTCGGGGCTGACGTCGAGGTCCACCACGCGCCCGCTCATCACGGTCGGGCCGACGTTGCGGAAGGCGACATTGCGGACGAGGGAACGCTCGCGGAGCTGCGCGCGACGGGCCGCGCTGGCAAGCCGCTGGGAGGCCGGGGTCGGTGGCACGAGGGTCTCCATGACCGGCTCGGCCTCCTGCGCCGCCACGGGTTCCGGAGGCCGGGCGACGATCAGGATCAGACCCATGAAGAGGCCGGACAGGGCGCGATACAGGTGGCTCATGATGAAGCAGGGTGATTGGGTTGGCACGAACGCGGTGGCGTCACGGGTAAGGTACGACCTGCCCTCCACCGGCGCACCCGGCCTACGGCCGTGTCTGCCACGGATCATCGAGCCGGCGCCAGCACCAGGTGCGTCCCCCCCTGGAGTTCCTCCGGGCGGGTTGGTTTGTGCAACGGATAGTGCCGGAAGGACAGGTAGGAATCCAGGAAGGCGTCGTAATGCGGGCTAAAGGGGTTGCCGCTCTGCCCACCCGGATACACCCCGTAGCCGACGGGAGGCTGCTTCGAGAAGTCGACGACGACGCGCCAGCTGGCGCTGTGGGTCGTCACACGACCGGCGGCCGGCGACAGGGTAGCGTCGAAGCCCGGATACTCGAACGGCCCGCGATCCAGGGCTTGCAGGGCTTCCGAGCGGGTCAGGTGGCGGAACAGGACGTGGTGGTGATCGCCCCAGCGCCAGGCGGCCGGATCCCGCCCGTAGTCGCGCAGGAGCGTGACGGCGGTGCTGTCCAGGGCCAGGCGCAGCAGGCCGGCGGCATCCTCGCGCTCCGGTGTGGCCTGCACGTCGAGCCAGGGGGACCCCGGGTCTTCGGTCAGGAGCAGGTACAGGCGCGTCTCGGCCGGTGTGCGCCGCCCCGCGAACACCGGTTCGTCCCAGGCCAGACGCCGCAGGTGATCGAGGAACACATCGAGGACGAGCGGCTGGGAGCGATCGACCCCGGTGTCTCCATCCCAGGCGGCGAGCATGACGCGGAGGGAGTCGGTCCGGGGCGGCAGCGCGCGCAGCGTGTCGAGCAGCGGCACGAACAGGTCACGCTGCACGGCATGCACGTCCGCCTGGTAGGCCATCAGGTCCTCGACGCGATGGGCCGCCTTGCTGCGCAGCAGCTCGTCGATGCGGAGCGAGCGATAGGCCGCCCGCCAGTCATGGCCCAGGTAGTACGGATACTCGGGCCCGGCGGGCTGCTGGTTCGTCGACGTCAGATACCCGCGGGCCGGGTCGACGGCATGGGGCAGTTCTTCGAACGGTACCCGCCCCACCCATTCGAAAGCGCCGGTCGTCCCATCGAGCAGGCCGGCCCCGTGCCCGCCCCGCCGGATCGGCAGGTACCCCGTCGATCGGATGGCGATGTGGCCATCGACGCCGGCATAGAGGATATTCTGCATGGGCGTATCCCACTGCCGGATGGCCTCCTCGAACGAGGCCAGGTCACGGGCGTGGTTCATCCCCCAGAGCGCGCCGAGGGTGTGTCCGGGCGTGTGGGCCGTCCATCGGATCGCCACGGCCCCGTGTGCATCCATCGTCACCGGCCCGAAGTGGGCATAGTAGAGCGTATCCACCACGGACGCCCCCCCCTTCACGCGGATCGTGTCGAGGACCACCTCCAGGTCACGCCAGGCACCTTCGTACCGGTAGCGGGTGCGGGTGCTGTCGAGGTCGAGGGCATAGTGGTCGATCTGGTCCGAGCCCGTGTTGGTGAAGGCCCACCCGACGTGGTCGTTGAAGGCCTCGACGGGCAACGGGGCCCCGGGCACCGCCACGCCATACGTGTTCATCGTGGGGGTGACCAGGTGCACTTCGTACCAGATCGCCGGCAACGTGAGCGCCAGGTGCATGTCGCCCGCCAGGATGGGCGCCCCCGTGGCCGAACGCGCCCCGTTCACGGCCCAGTTGTTCGATCCCTTGCCTTCGATGAAGCCTTCCCCGAGGGAACCCGCCAGCCGTTTCCGCTGTGCCTCCATCCGGTTCAGCGTCGCCACGGCGGCCCGGACGTGGGGTGGCCACGGTGCGGCCGCTTCCTCCTCCATGGCCCGTTCCGGGGATGACGGTACGATGGGCCGGTAGAGCGTCGCGTAGCGCGGGTAGAGGCGAGCGTAGTCGGCCGGGTCCATCTCGGCCTGAAGCGCCGCATAGCCGGGATCGTCGGTCCGCCACGAGAGGTCGTAGTTCATGAACTGGAGCAGGCGGATCGTCTGGAGCGGCCCGTACCGGTCCGGGCGGTAGCCGAGCAGGCGAAACTCGAACGGCAGATCCGCCGCGTCCAGCCCGTCGAGGTAGGCATTGACCCCCTCGGCATACCATCGCAGCAGGTCGTACTCGATGCCACCCTGTGCCTCCAGCTCACGGAGCGCTCGCTGCGCTCCCCATTCCATGCCCGTGCGGCGGAGAAACCGGTCGCTCTCCAGCGCAGCGGGACCGAAGGCTTCCGAGAGCCGTCCCGAGGCCACGCGCGGGATGAAGTCGAGCTGGAACAGGCGATCCTGTGCCGTCACATAGCCATGGGCCACGACGGCGTCCCGGTCCGACGCGGCGAAAATGTGCGGCACCCCCCGCTCGTCGCGGACGACCGTGACCGGGTGTTCGAGCGCGGGGATGGTGATCGTCCCTTCGAACGGCCTGGCCGCCTGACGGGCCGTCCGATAGAGCCCATCGAGCGGATCGAGCAAGGCTCCGAAGGGGGGCAACCCGCCGGGCGGCGCATACAGCCCCCAGAGTACCAGCGTGGTGAAAAACAACCAGAACAGGAGCGCCAGCCTGTTTTTCATGGATCAGATCATCCGAGGTGGGAGATAGACCGCCAGGAGCCCTGGCCGCCCGACATGATCGAAGAACTCGCCGGCCACCGCTCCGGGGCGATCCGGCGCAGCAACTCGTCGGTGGCGTTGGCGTAATCCCGTGCTCCGCGGCTGTACGGGTCGTGGTCGAACACCGTCGTGCCGTCCTTGTGGGTGACCGACAGCGTGGTACTCGTGCGGATGATCGACTCCATCACCCGATCCCCGTAGCGCTGGCGCAGGTACCGACGATAGGCGTGGTGGTTGCGCTTGCGGGCGTCGACCATGGTAAAGAGAAAATAGGGCAACTCGAGCGTCGGATTGAGCTTTTCCCGGACCATCAGGACGGTCTGATAGGTCTGTTCGGCACCGAGAACGGGCTGGTACTCGGGCATGACGGGAATCAGGACGTGCTGGCTGGCCACCAGCGCGTTGAGGCTGAAAACGGTGATGGCCGCCGCCGTATCGAAGAGGATGGCGTCGTAGGGCAACGTGGCCTGCTCCAGGGCCTCCTTGATCCAGAGCACGTCCGTCGGCTTGTTGAGCCGTCGCATGACCTTGGAGAGGGTGCTCGATGCGGGCAGCACGTCGAAGTTCTTCCGGGCCTGCACGGGCACCTGATCGAGACGCACCTGCGGGTCGAACAGCGCGAGCGAGGAGGCCGGCTCGGGCGGCTCGGGCAACCCCACCATGCGCGTGAGAAACCCCTGGGGGTCCAGGTCGACAACCAGCGTGCGGAAGCCGCTCAGCCCCAGGGCAGCCGCCACATTGATCGTGGATGTGGTTTTCCCCGATCCTCCCTTGTGGTTACAGACGGCGAGAACGATCATACGATTCCGGTTGAAAACAGGGCAGGTCGCGGGCAAATTACCCTGTTGTCACATTGCAATCAAATGAAGAAAGGTTCTCCATGCCTTTGCGGCTTTCCCGTTCAGCCGTCGTGCCGGTGCTCCTGAGCGGTCTCGGGCTGGGCCTGAGTTTTCCGCCGTATCCCTTTCCCTTCCTGGCCTGGGTGGCGCTGGTGCCCCTGCTGTGCCGCTGGGCTCGCTCGCCGACCGCCGCCCCGCTTCTGCTCGAGGCGTATCTGGCGTTCTTGCTCACCTTCGCCGTGGCGTTCTACTGGCCGCTGGGACATGCGCTTCCTTCGGCAGCCCTCGCCTCGTTGACGCCGCTGCTGGCCCTCCCGCTGGTGATGGCCCTCCCGTTCGGAGCCTCGGTTCTCGTGAGGAACCGCCTCGGGCGCAGGGCTGGTCTGATCGCCCTCGTGGCCTGCTGGATGCTGGTCGAAGGTGGCCTGAGCCGCGGCCCGCTCGCCTTCCCCTGGACGCTCCTGGGACACACCCAGGCGACATGGCTCCCCCTGATCCAGATGACCGACGTGACGGGCGTGCCGGGCCTGACGCTGTGGGTCTGGTTGATGAACCTGACCGTCGTCGCCCTCCTGCAGGCCCCGGCACGACGGCGGCCGGTCCTGGTCCTGATGCTCCTGCTCGCCCTCCCCCTGGCCTACGGCCACCTCCGCCGCACCACCCTCCCGGCGCCGGCCGGCTACCTGACCGTCGCCGTCGTGCAACCCGCCCTGCCCGCCGAAGCCTGGGCCGACGTGCATGACACCAGCCGCATCGACACCCTGCTCTCCCTGACCGAGCGACTCCTGACCTCCTCTACCTCGAAGCCCGACCTGATCGTATGGCCGGAGACGGCGCTGCCCGTCATGCCGGCCCACGACCCGCCCCGGCCGCTGCGGGAGGCCGTGACCCGGTGGGCCGTCCCGCTCCTGACCGGTGCCATCGTCCGGATGCCGGACGCCACCTACCGCAACAGCGCCGTGCTCCTGCGGC
>CAZKFR010000006.1:54751-88294 GCA_964552015.1 uncultured Rhodothermaceae bacterium
GCCATCGTCCGGATGCCGGACGCCACCTACCGCAACAGCGCCGTGCTCCTGCGGCCCGACGGGAGCACGGCTCGGTACGACAAGCAGCGTCTCGTCCCCTTCGCCGAGCGGGTGCCGTTCTCCGACGCCCTGCCCTGGCTCCGCCCGCTGGCCGTCCCGGCCGGCGGCGTGGCGGCCTACGAGCCGGGCCCGCCGGCGACCCCCCTCGACCTCGCCGGGACGCGCCTCGGCGTGCTCATCTGCTTCGAGAGCGCCTTCGGGAACCACCCCCGGCCGTACCTCGAACAAGGGGCGGGCCTGCTCGTAACGCTGACGCAGGACGGCTGGTGGGGACCCACGCCGGGCTACCGACAACACCTGGCGCTGACCCGGCTCCGGGCCGTCGAAACGCGGCGGGCCGTGGTGCAGGTGAGCGTCAGCGGCATGACGGCGCTGCTCTTGCCGGACGGCTCCTCGGCCTTCGAAGTGGGATGGATGGCCCGTGACGCCCGCCTCGCCCGCGTGCCGCTCCACACCACGACGACCGTCTATGCGCGACGGGGCGATGTGCTTACGGGCCTGGCCCTGATCGTGGCGCTCGCGCTCGCCGCCCGGACCCTCTACGCGGCGAGCAGGTCTACCCCATGAGATGCATCGCGCACGGCTTCCACCGGACCTCCGGGTCGCAAGCCTCCGATCCCGCCTTTATGCCCCAGCCTCCCCCTGCCTCCATGCGCCTGAACGTGCCCCTCGTCCTCGCCTCGGCCTCACCGCGACGCCGGCATCTGCTCCGCCAGCTCGGCCTGGAGGTCATCGTGCATCCCAGCCACGTCGAGGAAACGGTGCCGGACGCCCTCGCGCCCGAAACGGTCGTGCAACTCCTGGCAAAGCATAAAGCCGAGGCCGTGGCCCCCACGTATCCCGAGGCCCTCACGCTCGGCGCCGACACCATCGTGGTGCTCGACGGGGATATCCTCGGCAAGCCCGGGTGTGCCGGGGAAGCCCATGCCATGCTCCGCCGGCTGAGCGGGCGCACCCACACGGTCTACACAGGCTTCGCCCTGGTCCACCCGGCCTCACGACGCGCCGTCACCGCGTTCGAGGCGACGCACGTCACCTTCGCCCACCTCTCCGACGAGGAGATCGCCGCCTATGTCGCCACGGGGGCGCCCCTCGACAAAGCCGGCGCCTACGGCATCCAGGATGACTACGGCGCCCTCTTCATCCCCCGCATCGAAGGGGACTTCTTCAACGTCGTGGGCCTCCCCCTGCACCGGCTCTACCGCATCCTGCGCAAAGAATTCAAGGACCTGCTGGAGGGAAACACGGGCCTGACGGGTTAAAACGTGCTCTCACAAACCCACCGAGACGGCACCATGCCTCGTTCTTTTGACGACCTTCGCGTTCTGCTGATTCAGGCCCGCGGTACCCGGGACATCGAAGAACAGGAACAGGCATGCTTTCTCGAGCGCTGCCGCCTCCGGCCCGATCAACTCGTCCCGGTGAACGTCGTGCGGGATCGCCTGCACCCGGGCCTGCTCGACGGCATCGACGCCGTCATGATCGGCGGGGCCGGTGAGTTTTCGGCCACGAAGGACTACCCCTGGATGGAGGACCTGCTGAACCTCTGTCGGTATCTCCGGGCACAGGGCCTGCCCACCTTCGGCTCCTGCTGGGGCCATCAGATCCTCGCTCGGGCCTACGGGGGCACGGTCATCCACGACCCCGAACGCGCCGAGATGGGCTGCGGCACCGTGACCCTGACCGAAGCCGGACGCCGGGATCCCCTCTTCCGCAACTTCCCCCCCTCGTTCCGCGCCAATATGGGCCACCACGACCGCGTCAGCGTCCTCCCCCCCGGCGCTATCGAACTGGCCCGCAGCGACTCCCAGCCCAACCAGGCCTTCCGGATGGCCGGCCAGCCCATCTATGGCACCCAGTTCCACAGCGAACTCGATGCCCACCGCGAACGCGAACGGCTCATCCGCTACCGCGACTATTATCGCAACGAGATGCCGGACGACGAGACGTTCCAGCGCGTGCTCGACAGCCTCGCCGAGACGACGGAGGTCGACCACCTCCTGCACGACTTTCTGATGACGTTTGCCGTGGGCCCGGCTTGAGCCCCCGCATCCGACGGAGGACAGCACGGCTGGCGCCGACGGATCATCGCGCTGGCAACACCCCGCGGCCGTGCGTACCTTGCGATCCCTCGACCCCGGCCACCCGTTCCGTTCGCTGATGCCCCCTCGATCCGTCCTGTTCTGCCTCCTGGTGATCCTGGCCGCCTGCGGCGAAGAACCGCTCGTCCTCGACGACGAGCCGACCTATCCCATCTCCGTCCCCCCCGGCTTTCGGGTCGAGGTAGTCGCGGAGGGGCTCCATCTCCCCACGTCGCTGGCCTTCGCACCGGACGGCTCCGGCCGGCTCTTCGTCAATGAACTCCAGACGGGGCACATCCGCGTCATCCGGGACGACGTCCTGCTTCCGGAACCGTTCGCCGAGGTAGCCACGAACGTCAGCGGCGGCTTCCCCGTGGCCGGCGAGAACGGTCTCATCGGCCTGGCCTTCGACCCGGCTTTCGAGGACAACGGCTACGTATACGTCACCTATGCCGTTCGCCTGAACGATGGCACCAACCGGGGGGCCGTGGCCCGTTTCCGGGAGGTGGATGGCCGTGGCACCGACTTCACCGTGCTGCTCGATGGCATCCCGGCCGCGCCGGGCCATCAGATCCAGAGCCTGGCCTTCGGGCCCGACGGCAAACTCTACGTCTCGGTGGGGGATGCTTACCTGCAAGAGGCCGCACAGGACACGTCCGCCCTCACCGGCAAGATCCTGCGCCTGAACCCGGACGGCTCCATCCCCCCGGACAACCCGTTCCCCGGACAGGCCGCCTATGCCATCGGCCTGCGCAACAGCTTCGACCTGGCGTTCGACGCGGCGGGCAACCTGTTTTCGGCCGACAATGGCCCCAGCTTCCATGACGAGTTGAACCGCATCGAGGCCGGCGGCAACTACGGCTGGCCTTTCGCCCTCGGCCCCGCCGGAGACCCCCGCTTCATCGACCCGCTCCACACCTGGACCGAGATCGTCTCCCCCAACGGCCTCACCTTCTACCGGGGCACGGCGTTCCCGCCCGCCTACCGGGGTCGCCTCTTCGTCGTGCTCTTCGGCGATACGTTCTCGGAAGGCCCCAGTCCCCGCGCCAAGCGCCTCGTGGCTATCGACGTGACCGCCAACCCGCCCGTCATCGAGGACTTCGCCGTCTATGCCTTCCCCGGCCAGGGCAACCCGCTCGACGTCGTCGAGGGACCGGACGGTCATGTGTACTTCACCGACATCTTCCAGGGCCGGGTCTACCGGATCCGGTACACGGGATAGCCCTCTCACGCCGTGTCTTCCGGATCTTCGTGCACCACCCAGACCGGGCAGGGTGCCTGACGTGCCACGCGCTCGGAGACGCTGCCCAGCGCAAACCGGGCCAGGCGGCTCTTCTCCCGCCGCCCGACCACGATCAGGTCGCTCCCGGCCGCCTCGGCAAACGAGAGGATGGCCTGGTCGGGCGGGCCGTCGACGACGTGCACCTGCCAGCGGGGAGCGTCGGGCCCCACCGCCGCGCCCACGAGGTCACGCAGCCGACGCCGGACCCGTTCCTGCAGGTCCGGCACGAGGTCATAGACGGTGCGGATCTGGGTGAGGGAGACCGGGAAGGCCAGCGGCGGGATGGCGTAGAGGACATCCATGCGGGCTCCCAGGAGGCGCGAAGCCTCGGCGGCGCGGGCGAGCTGGCTCCGGGTGACGTCGGAAAGCGCAACCGGCACGAGCACCTGTTCGATCCGATCCACCGCCTGTCCTTCGCGCACGAGCAGCACGTCACACGGGGCCTGCGCAAGGACTTCGGCCGCCACGCTGCCCAGCACGAGCCGGGCGATGCCCCCCCGCCCGTGCGTGCCCATGACGATCAGGTCGGGGCGCAGCGTACGGGCATACCGCACGATGGCCTCCGGAACCCCCGGCGCACGCAGACACACCCTTTCGACCCGCACGCCCGGGACATCAAACGCTTCAATCTCTCGTGCCAGATCTCCGGCACACGAGGCTTCCTCCCGGTGCCGCCGGGCCCGGTCGAGCGCCGGATCGGGCGTCGCCGCCGCCTCTACCACATGGAGCAGAAAGATGCTGGCCTCCGCCGGGGCCGCCAACCGCCCCGCCAGGCTGAGGGCGGCCCGGGCATGACCGGAAAAATCCGTGGGCACCAGCAGCGTTTTCATGATCGCGCCCCTCCGGGCTCACCCCGGCCGCTCAATCGGTTTTGGGGTTACGCAGCTTGAAGCGGATGGGGATCGCCATGCGCACCCGCACCGGGACGCCGCGCTGCTTGCCCGGCTTGAACCGGAGCTTCATGACGGCGTCGATGGCCGCCTGGTCCAGTACGCTCCCCGCCGACCGCGCGATAGTCGCATTGGAAGGACGGCCGTCCGGCTCCACCACGATCTGCACCACGACCAGTCCTTCCAGTCCGGCCTTCTTGGCGATGTCGGGATACTCGAGGTATTCATAGATCTTCGCCGTCCCGCCGATGATCTCCGGCATCTCTTCCACGACCACGAAGATCTCGGGCTCTTCCTCGGCCACGGCCTTGTCCTCGGACGGAGGCGGGGGCGGCGGGGGCAGGTCCGCCAGCGGCTCGTCGATGTCGAGCGTAGCGTCCAGGTCCAGGTCGACGTCGTCCAGGATCTCATCGTTGGGCACCTCGACCGGAACCGGCGGGCGCGGCGGAGGCGGCGCCTTCAGTTCCTGCCGGGTTTGCTGAATCTCCTCCATCTGCACGACCTCCTGCTCGCTCAGCGTCAGGTCGAAGCCCTCGTCTTCCGGTTGCATCGGCAGGCGAAACAGCACGATCATGATGCCGAGGGAGAGGGCCAGGCCGAGCATGACGAAGAGCCGGTAGTCCTGCCGGAGGTCGGCATGGGGATGCTTGTAGGGCTTGCGGCGCCGCGGCGTTTGCGGCCGGGCCTCCGTCACCGGCTCGGGATGCACGCTGCCTTCCGTTCGGGTCACCCGGCGCGGGGGGCGCGGCAGCTTGATGTCGGATTGCACGTTCATGATCGCCTCCACAGGTTTTTTTCGGGCTCGTCGTTTCCCGGGCGTTCAGAGCATGGGCTGCGCCGGGAGCGGAGCCGGACGCACCGCCGTTTCCTGCGTTTTCGGCTTCAGCAGCGACTTGCCGGCTACCCGATCGACGAACACGGGGCAGGGTGCGGCCCGGATGACGTGCTCGACGTCCCGCCCCAGAGGGTGCACGGTCTCCGTATGCTGTCCGTGCGAACCCAGTACCACCAGGCCCTGTGTGAGCCCTGAAGCCACGTCCAGGATGACGTCGGCGGGCCGCCCGGCCCGCACCTCCACCCGAGCGTTCGAGCCGGGCCCGAGGACAGCCTCGCTCAGAGCCCGCAGACGACGCGCGGCTTCCGAGCGCGCATCGGCGGCCGGCACCACATGAAGAAAGCGGAGTTCCGCACCATAGAGCCGGGCCAGCTCGACGCCATAACGCAGGGCCCGTTGCCCGTTCCGGGAGAAATCCACCGGCACGAGGACGGCCTCCACGAGATCGGGGCGCCGGCTGCTCCGGGGTCCCACGGCAAAGACCGGGCGATCGGCCGTCTTGACAATCTGCTCGGCCGTCGCCCCGATGATCCAGTGGTCGGGGACGTCGCTCAGGAACCGGTCCATGCTCCGGTTGCCGTGGGTGCCCAGGACGATCAGGTCCACGTCCTCGCGGCGGGCATGCTCCAGGATGGCGGCGGTGGGATCGGCGTGAAGCCGGTGGTAATACCGGATCGCAACCCCGTTCCACCGGGCTACCGAATCCCCGACCGTAGATCCCCCACCGACGGCGTCCCCGCCACCCAACCGGTACTGAAAAGGGCCCGCATAGTCCTCCTGGACGTGCAGCAGGTGCACCTCGGCGCCGAGCTTGTCGGCCAGATGGAGTGCATGCATGAGGGCCCCTTCGGCGCAGGTCGAGTAGTCGGTCGGCACCAGAATGGTTTTCAGACTCAACATGGCTTCACCTCTTGCCTCTGTACATTTTCTTCCTCCAGGCGCGGCTCAGGAGAAGGCATCCGCCTGTTCCAGGCTCTTCCGGTTCGCTGCGATCAGCGACTTGCCGAAACTCTTGACAGCGAAGACGGGACAGGGCGCCCGCCGCACCACGTTCTCGGTGACACTACCGATCAGCAGATGGGCCAGTCCGGTCAGGCCGTGCGTGGCCATGACGATCAGGTCCGTCTCCTGCTCTTCGGCATGGTGCACGATCTCCGAAGCTGCGTGGCCGACGCGCACGTGCACCGTCACGTCCTTGCACACCCCCAGCGTTTTCGCGCACAGTCCTTTCAGATGACGCAGCGCCTCGTTCTCGATCTCGGGCTGGATGTCGTAGACCGAATACACCGCCGCGTTGTAGAACGCCGGGTAGACGGCTTCTTCGATGACGTGGAGCACATCGATCCGCGCCCCGAACCGCGCGGCCAGTTCCTTCGCATACAGGAGTGCCTCGCCGGCATGGTGCGAGAAATCCACCGGCACGAGCACCGATCGGATGAGCCGCGACGGCACCGTCTCGCGGACCGTCAGCACCGGCATGGGGGCCAGGCGCACCACCTCTTCGGCCACACTGCCCAGCAGCAGGTGCTTGATCCCGCGCCGCCCGTGCGTGCCCATCACGATCAGGTCCACGTCCTCCTCACGCGCATAACGCAGGATGCCCGTGGCGGCCGCATCCTCCTGGAGGACCTCACAGCGCACGTCCGGCAGGGTTTCCAGCGCCACGTCCCCGCGCCGTCCGGCGCAGGTCGTCAGCTGCTCCCGCAGCCGGGCCCGAACCCGCTCCGTGTGTTCTTTCGGGTACGAGGCCGGAGCAAAGGGGTCATCCCGAAGGACCTCAACATAGATCAGGTGCAGGGTGGCCCGGAAACGCACCGCCAGATCGAGGGCCCACTCCAGCGCGGCATCGGCACCGGGCGAGAAATCGCTCGCCGCCAGAATTTTGTGCATGTGCAACATGACCCACCTCCCATGCCATTCGGTTGCCATCCTTCGTTCGCTGGCAACATACGGTGGCGAGGGGGGCCGATTTGACAGGAAAGGTACGCGTGCCGCCGTGGGGAGAATACGTGAAGACGTGTAAGGGATTTCCCTACATGGGCAGGAGGCACAATACCCCGGGGCGGAGACAAGCCATCAAAAGTCCTTTTGCTGGAAACGACGCAGGCCCGCCCACAGGGGCACGGCCAGCCAGAGCAGGAGCATCCCAGCGGCGACGACGGGCCCCAGCGCGCCGCCGAAGAAGCGCTGGAAGAGGGCCCCGGTGTACCCCATCAGCGCCGCCACGTCGAAGCTCATCAGCAGGGCCACCCGCGCCAGGTCCACCGGGTTGAACAGCATCAGGGCCAGCACGGGCGTCTCCAGGGGGTAGTCGGCAAACAGGGACAGGAAGAGCAACACCCCGCCGTCGTAGAGCACCGTGAAGCCCAGCCAGACCAGCACAGCCGCCCCCAGCCCTTTGACCCGATCCTCGAAGCCGAGGGCCAGCAGGAACGCCAGGGCCACGAAGATGAACGTGAGGCCGACGCCCAGCGCCAGGAGCAACGCCAGGGCGGAGCCGGCGGCCCCGGCCCCGCCCCG
Organism: uncultured Rhodothermaceae bacterium; assembly: GCA_964552015.1. Classification (GTDB taxonomy): domain Bacteria; phylum Bacteroidota; class Rhodothermia; order Rhodothermales; family ISCAR-4553; genus Rhodocaloribacter. Next base: position 62,420 of record CAZKFR010000006.1, read on the forward strand.
CACCGCGAACGGCACCCCGACCCCCACCACAAAGCCCAGCGCCAGCGGCAGGGCCAGCCCCAGGTACATCCCCCCGAAGAGCGACCGGCGATCGACCGGCTGGGCCAGCAGCATCTCGATGAACTCGCGGGCGTTGTAGAGGTACATGGCCCCGAAGAGCACCCCCACCAGCGGGAGCAGCATCAGCACCACATTGGCGAGGCTGAGTAGCGCCTTGGCCTCGCTCCCCCCAAACCGGAGCAGCCCCTCGGTGAGCAGGAGGAAAAAGACCCCGTAGAAGGCAACCCACTTGCTCCGCACCACGTCGTGGAGCTCGTATTTGATGATCTTGGCGGCCGTGTGCATGGCTCTGGGATTGAAGATTGCAAATGGCAGATTGCAAGGTCGAGGCTTCGGGTTCCGGGCCATCGGGCCTCATCGTAGAACCTGGAACGCTGCCCGTCAGGCGATAGACACGATCACGTCAGTCCCGGCGGCTTTCACCACGCGGAGCTTTCCCGTGCGCCCTCCTTCGAGCAGCCGGGCGATGGCCCGCTCCAGCCGCCGCTCGCCGGTCTGTTCGATAAGCGCCTGTACCGGCCCTGCGTAGTCGATCCGTCCCTCCAGCAGGAAGATGATGTCGTCGCAGAGCTCTTCGATCTCGCTCATGATGTGCGAGGTGAGCACCACCGTCTTGCCCGCGTCGCGGGCCGCCAGGATCTTGTCCTTGAGGCGGCTGCTGGCGATGGGGTCGAGGCCGGCGCTGGGCTCATCGAGGATCAGGAGGCGGGGGTCGAAGAGAAAAGCCAGCACGGCGCTCACCTTCTGGCGCGTCCCGCCCGAGAGGGTCCGCATCGGCTTGTCCAGCTCGGGCCCCAGGTCCAGGGCGTGAAAAAGCGTCTCGTCGAGCCGGTCCGGCTGGCCGCGCAGGTCCTTGTGGAGGGCGATCAACTCCCGTGGCGTCAGGTTCTCGGGAAAACGGGCGGCCTGCGGCATGTAGCCGATGTGGGCGCGGTAGGCCCAGTCGCCGTTGAGGGCCTTGCCGTCGATCCGGACCTCCCCGTCGTCGGGCCGCACCAGCCCCAGCAGGCACTTGATCAGCGTCGTCTTGCCGGCGCCGTTGGGCCCTACCACGGCCGTCACCCGGCCGGGACGGATCTGCGCGGTCACCCCCCGGAGCACCTCCCGCGCCCCGAAACGTTTCTTGAGTCCTCTGATCTCGATCATGACGTCCTCGTCGCTTGCGGTGGTAAGGATCGCCGTCATCGCCCGGCCACGAGGGGCGACCGGGGGTACGGCTTCATCTGCGGCGCCTCGTCGATGAGCGCCTCGGGGGTAAGTACGGGTAGCACCCGCTCGGCGGCATCGAGCAATTCGATGAAAAAGCTCCGCAAGAGGATCAGCGCCGGCTCGTTCTGCTCCACAATCAGTGAGAACAGCCGCACCGGGCGGAACGGTACGTCCCCCACCCCGTCGCGGTCCAGGTCATACCCCTCATAGCGGTCCCAGTAGTTGGCCGTGAAGGTGCTGTAGGAGGACCGGCTGTTCGTCGCCACGTCGAAGGCGTTGCCCGTGAAGTTGTTCTCCCGGAACCGGTTGTCCAGGCTGTTGGCCAGGATCTTGACCGCCCAGCCGTTCTCCACGAAGTCGTTGGCCCGCACGTCGGTGCGGTTCATCCCCTCGGCATACATCCCCACGGTGTTGCGCACGAACCGGTTGGCCTCCACCCGGCTGTCGCGGATGTCCTTCATCAGCAGCCCGAACGCGGCGCTGCCCCAGTTGTCCACGAACCGGTTGCCCGTCATCTCCACGTTGCGCGAGTACATCACCGCCACCCCCGCCCGGTTTGCCCGGAACGTGTTCCCCTGGTACCGGCATCGGTCCGAGAACATGAAGTGGAGGCCGTAGCGCAGGTTCTCGAAGCTCTCGTTGCCCCGCACCACCGTGTCCTCGACGAACTCGAAATAGATCCCGTCGCGCTGCCCGTGGATCCGGTTGTTCTCGATGACGACGTCTTTGGAATACCAGAGATGGATGCCGTTACCCGAGGCCGCCTCGCGCGTATAGTTGCCCCGGATCTGGTTGCCGGCGACGCGGCATCCGGCCGACTTGGCGATGTAGATGGCGAAGAAGGTGTTCTCGAAGCGGTTGTTTTCGATCACGCAGCGCATCCCGCCGTCGACCTTCACGCCAGCCCGGTCCTCCACATAGCTGACCCCCACGTTGCGGAAAGTGAAGCCCCGGATGGTCACGTCGTCGGCCGTGACGGTCATGATCTGCCGCTCGCCCTGCCCATCGAGGACGACCTCGCCCTCGGCTTCGAGCGTCACCGGCTTATCCACCACCAGCGTGGGCTCGCGGTAGGTGCCGGCCTTCACCACGATCCGTTCGCCGGCGCCGGCACGGGCCAGCGCCTCCGTGATCGTCCGCACCGGCCCCTCCGGCGAGACGACCACCTGCCGGGCCGCTGCCGACGCGGCGAGGCCCAGTACGAGCACGAGCAGGGTCAGCGTCTTTTTCATGGCATGGCGGTGGGATCGTGGGCGGGATGGCCGTGCCGCTCCCGGCCGACGAGCACGAGCACCTCATCCCAGGTGAGCACCTCACCGCCCACCTCGGCACGGACGGCCGCGAGGTCCTCCCGCGTGGCGAAGGCGGCCAGGTTCATCCCCATGGGGCTGTGCACGTTGGAGCTGTGCAGGAAGAGCGCCTCCTCGGCCCGGATCAGCGTGGGCGGATGCGCGAAGTCGGTCACCCAGAGCGAGTGAACCTCCCCGGCGGCCACACGCTCCTCGAGGAGGAAGCCGGCCAGGCATTCGATGGAGTCGAACTTGTAGACCTTGCCTTTCGTGGTCACCAGCTCGGCGCCGAAGCGTTCGTCGGCGATGTTCATCATGCAATAGGCCCCGCGCTCCTCCCCGTACCGGATGGGTTCCGGCTTCGGGGTGCAGGCGGCCAGCCCCAGCAGGCACAGCCCCAGTACGGTATGGAAACGGATGCGGCGCATGGTCAGGTGGAAACAGGGTGGTTCGAGCGTTTGGCCCGACGCCATTCAGCGTACGAGAGAATCACCCCCAGACCCACGGACAGAAAGGCAATCCAGCCTCCCAGCGCGGGCCAGGAATGGGCCGTGAAGTTGAGTAGCTTCTTGGTGCCGATGACGGGCGGCTGGTAGGCCATGCCCGGCACCTTGATGGCCGCCGTGGGGTCCAGGTTGTGGCCATAGTCGTAACCCCACAGGTAGAAGTCCACCAGCCCGGCGATGGCGAGCAAAATAAACGCGGCGGTCCAGGTATAGAGCATCCAGCGCTTGCCCGAGAGCGCTGCGGCGAGGCCGAACACGATCAGCCCTCCGATGAGCCAGGGCATCAGCTTGAGTTCCGGGATCGACTCGGGCACGATCCGCTTCATGCCGATGTAGTGGTTGAGCCCGTTGATGTTGTTCAGGTCGTTCGGCTTATGGCCGGTGATGGTGTTGATCTTGATGTACATCCCGATGCCTTCCGGGTACTGCGGGGCGTCGAGGGAGATGGTCCAGATCGGAAAGACGTACATCAGGACCAGCGACAGCGCGGCCACGGCCAGCAGGATGCGGGATCGGGTGGTCATGAGAATCACCTCATTCATAATAATAAAGAGGGCCGGAAGCCGGGGGCGCTGTCGGCATGGGCAGCGCCCCCGGCCCCTCGCGGCCCTCGCTACGTTATTGGCCCGTGCTGTAGGCCAGCGGCACGTTGGTCCCGCGCGGCGAGACCCGGATGTAGCCCTGCATCTCCTGGTGGAGCGCCGAGCAGAAGTCCGTGCAGTAGAAGGGGAAGACGCCGGCCCGCTTGGGCACCCACTTCAGCGTACGCGTCTCACCCGGCATGATGAGCAGCTCCGCGTTGTTGGCGCCGATAACGGCGAAGCCGTGCGGCACATCCCAGTCCTGCTCCAGGTTCGTCACGTGGAAGTAGACCTCATCGCCCACCTTGATGCCCTCGATGTTGTCGGGGGCAAAGTGGGTGCGGATGGTGGTCATGTACACGTGCACCGTGTTGCCATCGCGTTCCACGCGGGTCTCATCCTCGCTCTTGACGGCGTACGGGTTCTTGTTGTCCTGCAGCTGGTAGAACTGCACCTGCCGCGGCTTGATGAGGTCGGCGGGGATCCCCTGGGCGTAGTGCGGCTCACCCATCGTCGGGAAGTCGAGCAGGAGCTTCATCTTGTCGCCCGAGATGTCGATGAGCTGCGCGGCATGGGCCAGCTCCGGCCCCGTGGGCAGGTAGCGGTCCTTCGTGATCTTGTTCAGGGCCACCAGGTATTTACCCCACGGCTTGCGGCTGTCGCCACCGGGGATCATCAGGTGCCCGACCGAATAGTAGACCGGGATGCGGTCGACCACCTGCCAGGTGCCCAGCTCCCACTTCACGATCTCGGACGAGATGAAGGCCGTGGTATAGGCGTAGCCTTTCCCGTCGAACTCGGTGTGGAGCGGCCCCAGGCCGGCGTTCTCCACTTCCCCGGCGATGACGGCGTCGTACTGCAGCACCGGGATGCCGTCCACCACCCTCTCGAACTTCTCCTGCTCAATGGCCTGGAGCATCTTCGAGAACGAGTGCACAGGGATGACCGTGGCCAGCTTACCGCCGGCGACGATGTACTCACCGCTCGGGTCCACATCGACGCCGTGGGGCGACTTGGGCGTCGGCAGGAAGTAGACCAGTCCTTCGCAATCGGCGGGCTCGAGCACCGTCACGCTCCGCTTCACCTCCGAGACGGCGATGCGGGCTTCGTTGAGATGGTTGTGGTAGTACTTGGCCTGCATCTGCCGCGCCTTGCCGTCGGCGATGCACTGCTCGGCCCGCTTCCAGTTGACGGCCGCCACGAAGTCCTTGTCGTTCTGCGAGGCGTTAACCTCCAGCAGCGTGTGGGCCTCCTCGGTGTTGTACGAGGTGAAGAACATCCAGCCGTGCGAGGGACCCTTCCCGGCGTGCGCCAGGTCGTAGTTATAACCCGGCACCAGGATCTGGAAGGCGATGTCCATCTCACCGGGGGTGTCCGCCTTGATGAAGGTCAGCATCCCCTTGAAGTTGCCCTTGTACTCGTCAATCGACATGTCCCGCTGCGGCACGGGCACGCTGAAGCGCGTCGAGGCGACCAGGTACTCGGTGTTCTGGGTGATAAACGGCGAGCCGTGGTTCCCGGCCGAGTTGGGAATCTCCACGATCTCCTCGGTCTCGAACGTGCTCAGGTCGATGCGGGCCACGCGCGGGGTGTTGTTCCCGTTGATGAAGATCCAGCGCCCGTCCGGCACCCCGTCGGTCTGGGAGAGCTCGGGGTGGTGGGCATCGTCCCACGGGATGAAGCCATGCGACGTCATCAGCATGGCTTTGGTCTCCTCGGTGTACCCGTAGCCGTTCTCGGGAAACTGAGAGAAGACGGGGACGGTCTTGAGCAGGCGCCCCGAGGGCAGCCCGTGGACGGTCAGGTTGCCGCTGAAGCCGCCCGACATAAAGGCGTAAAACTCGTCGTACTGCCCCGGCGGGACGTACACCTTCGAGGCGGCGTCGTCGGTGCTGCCGGCCTGCTGCGAGCCCGTACAGCTGGCGCCGATCGCGGCGAGCAGCACGACGGTCGCCAGCCCGAAGCCGATCTGTTTCATGCGTGTAGGGTTCATGGTGGTCACCTCCTTGTTAAGGCACTGGGGATTGGGGTGTTGGGGAAAAAGTGGGTCAGCTGCCCTGCTCCGGATTGACCTTCCGGAAATATTCGAGGATGGCGCGGGCCTCCTCCTCGGTGAGGCTCTGGTCGGCCATGGGCGCCAGATATTCGGCCAGGAGTTTCTTCGCCTCCGGGTGCTTTTGCACCATCTCGGTGGGGTTGAGAATCATGTTCATGATGTATTCGGGCGCACGGCGGCTGGTGACGTTGCCCAGGGGCGGCCCAACATAGCGCTGGTCGAGCTTGTGGCAGGCCGAGCACTTCACCTTGAAGAGCTCTTCGCCCCTGGCGGCCAGCGCCTCGTCGAGCGGGCCGAGTTCGACATGGGTCACCGGACCGATACCCTTTTCGAGCTGCTCCGGCGTCAGACCGGAGGCATCGGCGGCTGCGTTGTTCTGCCCGGTCGGGTTGCCGGACCCGGCCTGCTCGTTCCCACCGCAACCGGCCAGCCCGACGGCCAGCACCAGAAGCAGGAGGCTGATGTGTTTCCTTGCGTTCATGAGGATGTCCCTGGTTAGATGATTTCAAGTTCTGTGTCGGGGCGGGTCTACAGACCGGCGACGGGATCCAAGCTACGCCGTCCGTTCCCGCCGGGAAGCCGGGGCTACCCCGGCAACCCCGTGGTGCAATCCAGACAAAGAATGCAGGGGATTCCCCTACAGGATCTACCGCCCCCGGGTACGAGGCGCGGCGCCTCGCGTGGCGTCCTGAACCACAGGCGATACATCCGTGATGCGGAGGTCTTCCGTCCGCAGGCGATGTCCCACCTCGGCCAGCGACGTGCCCGCAAAGAGGGCGTGGATCTGCGCCCGCACCGCCCCCCACTGGTCGTGGAGCGGACACGGCTTGCGTTCCCCACACCCGGGCATGCCGAGCACACACGCCTCGAACACCCTGCGCCCGTCGATGGCCGCCACGATCTCCTCCAGCAGGATCTCCTTGGCCGGCCGGGCCAGCGCCACCCCTCCCCGGGGCCCACGGAAGGATTTCATCAGCCCGGCCTGCGTCAGTTGTTGCAGGATCTTGGTCAGAAAATGGGGCGAGATCCCCAGCCGCTCTCCGATGGTATGAATCGGCACGTAGACCCCTTCCGGCTGGCTCGCCAGAAAGAGGGCCGCACGGATGCCGTATTCACAGGCCTTCGAGAGCATTTTCTTTTTATGGTTTCATACTCCTTTGTCCTTAATATCTCCCAGAACCCTACCCTGCACAAGGGCCCCCTGTACATCTCATACGATCTTCCCACCCCCATCACGACTTCTTCACGGGACCCATCCTTCGGATTCTTCCCTCACGGACCTTCCGGCCCCGTATTTTCCGAACTCAACGCCTCATCCTCCCGGCATGATGAAACAACCTTTTGAACCCGAGCGCCTGTTGCACGTCGCTCGAACGTTTGGCACCCCCACCTACGTCTACAGCGAGGCGGTCATCCGCCGGCAGATCGACCGGCTCCGCACGCATCTGACGGGCCTGCCGCTGCGCCTGCTCTATGCCATGAAGGCCAATGCCAGCCCGGCCATCCTGCGGCTCATACGGGACGAGGGCCTGGGCATCGACGCCGTCTCGCCCGGCGAACTGGAAGTGGCCCTCCGCCTCGGCTTCGCCCCCGAACGCATCCTGTTCTCGGCCAACAACATGACCGACGAGGAGATGCATCTGGCGCACGGAAAGGGCGTGCTCCTGAACATCGGCGAGCTGTCCCGGCTGGAGCGGTACGGGCGGGCTTACCCGGGGGCCGCCGTGTGTGTGCGCCTGAACCCGCAGGTGGGCGCCGGCCATCACGAGCACGTCATCACCGCCGGCGAACGGTCCAAGTTCGGCATTCCCGTCGCCCGGCTCGACGACGTACGGGCCGTGGTGGCGCGGCACGGGCTCCGGCTCGTGGGGCTGCACCAGCACATCGGTAGCGGCATCCTCAGCGCCGAGGTGCTCTGGCAGGCCGTGCGGGTGCTCCTCGACGCCGCCCGCTCGTTCGCCGGCCTGCGCTTCCTCAACTTCGGCGGCGGACTCGGCATCCCCTACCGCCCCGACGAGGCCCCACTCGACTTCGACCGCTTCCAGCAGCTCATCGTCGATCCCCTGCGGGCCTACCTCGCCGAACATCCGTCGGAGGGGATGGCTTGCTGGTTCGAACCCGGCCGGTTCCTGGTGGCCGAGGCCGGGGTGTTGCTCATGCGGGTGAATACGCTCAAGGAGGCTAACGGACGGTGGTTCGCCGGCACCGACTCGGGCATGAGCCACCTCGTGCGTCCGGCCATCTACGGCGCCTATCACGCCCTTTTCAACCTGTCGAACCCGGCAGGGCCGCTACGCACGTACGACGTGGTGGGCAACATCTGCGAGTCGGCCGACCACTTCGCCCGCGACCGAGAGGTGCAGGAGATCCGTGAGGGCGACGTGCTGGCCGTGCTCGATGCGGGAGCCTACGGGATGTCGATGGCCTCGCTCTACAACCTGCGGGCGTTGCCGGCCGAGGTGTGGCTCCCGGCCGACCCAGCCGCACCGCCGGCGCTGCTCCGCCGGCGGCAGACGCCGCAAGAACTCGCCGAAACCTGGCTGTCCAGCTCCTAAAAAAAAGAGGCCCCCGCCGCAACGGGAGCCTCGAAAGGCGGGCTGAACCCGGTATCAGGCTTCGGCCGGATCCACATGGACGAAGCGCCGGTTCTGGCGGCCGCGCGAGAAGCGCACCGTCCCGCTCGTCAGCGCAAAGAGCGTATCGTCGCCGCCGCGCCCGACGTTCTGGCCGGGATGAAACTTCGTCCCGCGCTGGCGGACGATGATGCTGCCGGCCTTGACGAATTCCCCGCCGAAGGCCTTGACACCGAGCATTTTCGGGTTGGAGTCCCGTCCGTTCTTGGTGGACCCCATTCCTTTCTTATGAGCCATAGTCCCCTCTCGGTCGTTTGGTCAACGTGTCGATTCGGTCCAGGCGGCGCTTTACAGCGACACCGAGCGGATTTCGATCTGCGTATACGGCTGGCGATGGCCGCGCTTCACTTTGTACCGCTTACGACGCTTCTTTTTGAAGACCAGCACCTTGTCGGCTTTGACATGGTCGAGCACTCGGGCCTCGACCGTGGCGCCCTCGACCACAGGCGTCCCCACCTGGATCTCGTCGCCGTTGGAAACCAGCAGCACGCGGTCGAACGTGAGCGTCGTGTCCACGTCGGCCTGCTGGCGCGGCACGTAGAGTTTGTCGTTTTCCCGTACCTTGAACTGTTTGCCTGCTATCTCAACGATCGCGTACATTGTGTCACCTCTTCTTTGGGGCGCCGGCGACCCGGCCGACGCGAGGGTGGTTTCCCCTGGTGAGACATACTTACAGCCCGCAAAAATAGTCTTTTTGGGGCGAAAAGGCAATCAGAACGCACATGATCGATCTTTTGTTGCCCCCTCACGGACATGACGTCCGTGTCGGGAAAATCCTCTGTATCGGTAGAAATTATGCCAAACACGCGGCGGAGATGCAGAGTGACGTTCCGGACGAACCGCTGGTTTTCTTGAAACCTTCAACGGCCCTCGTCGGGCACGGCGGGACCGTTCTGCTTCCCCCGCAATCACAGGACGTTCACCACGAGGTGGAACTCGTCGCCGTGATGGGCCGCGGCGGGAAGAACATCCCCGAATCCAGGGCCCTGGAGCACGTCGCGGCCTATGCCGTCGGCCTCGACATGACGGCCCGGGACCTGCAGGCCCTGGCCAAGAAAAAAGGGCATCCGTGGACCGTGGCGAAAGGCTTCGACACGTTTGCCCCGCTGGGCCCGCTCGTCGATGCAAGCCAGGTCCGCGACCCCCAGGCGCTCGAGATCTCGCTGACGGTCAACGGCGACGTGCGCCAGCACGGCCATACCCGCGACATGATCTTTCCCGTCGCCCGGCTCATTGCGTACTGCTCCCAGATCTTCACGCTCATGCCCGGCGACCTGCTCTACACGGGCACCCCCGAAGGCGTGGGTCCGGTGCAGGACGGCGACGTGCTCGAGGCCCGGATCTCCGGCTTTCCCTCGCTCCGCGTGCGGGTTCGCCGAGCGGCGTGAGGTTACGGAGCATCCGCCGTATCGCCCAGCGCCTTCAGGGCCTGGCACGACCGGTCGTAGAGGTACAACAACGTCTGCATGGCGCCGTCCAGGTCGGCTCTCGGGTTGGCCCGTAGCTGCCGCTCCAGATTGCGGCAGTACGCCCCGAGGGCCAGCGCCCCCATGTTCAGGCTAGCCCCCTTGAGCCCGTGGACGGCCCCCACGACCCCGTAGCGATCCCCCTGCTCGCGGGCACGGGCCAGTTGCTGCATCAACTCGCCGGCATGGTCGAGGAACGCCGTGATGAGCTCCCGGAGAAAGAAGCCCTCGCCCTCGTCGAGCTGCCGCAACTCCTCGATCATCTGGAAGTCCAGCAACGGGGTGTCGTCGTCCCGTGCGGTTTCCGGAGGTCGTGAACGGCCCGGCTGCCGCTCCCTGAAGGTGCTCGTACGCTCCATGAAGGGGTGGTAACGCTGGATTAAGTATACGTGCCTCTCACGAACGTATCGGGCCTCCCAAAAGTCGTCTTAACCGAGGGGGGCGACAAAAGGAGGGTCCGGCCACCCCTCAGGCGGCTTGCTCCGAGACAGCGGGCACATACTGGAACTGTTGCATAAAGGCCGCACAGACCTGCTCTACGGCCCGTACCTCCTCCGGTCGGAGTACGGTAGCGTACGCACCTACTCGTGAACCGGTAACCTGTTTGCCATACAGCTCGGAGTACCACGGGCTATGCACCTGCTGATCGAAATCGACGGTTCCGGTATCGAAACGGTCCGATGCCGGTACCGTGAGGTGGAGCCCGGTGAAGGTTTGCACCTCCTTTAGAATGCCCTCCGGGTCCTGCACGAGGTCCTCGTAGCGCACGAACAGGATTCGCTCCCAGAAGCGATCATCCTGAACGGTCCAGAGCGGTGCATAGAAGGCCTGGTAGTACCGGCACAGGGCAACCAGATCCCGGCTCCGCGTGGCCTGTGCTACCACGTCGCTCCGCCCCTGCGCCAGCATCTTCTCCCCGACGTTCAGGAGCGAGGCAACCACGTCGCGCGGATCGCGCACCATACACACAAACCGGGCCGAAGGCAGCAATTCATGCAGTTCCGGGAATGTCTTGGTCATCTCCGGATCCTTGAGCACGAGGTGCTGCACACCTCCGACACGAGAACGCGTGCGTGCCAGAAATTCCCGCACGAGCACGGCGTTGTACCGGCGAAAATCCTCCACGTCGTCGAAGAACTGGGGTACCTGATGGTGCACACTCCCTCTGGCGAGCCGATAGGCTGCCAGCAAACAACGCAGGTAGTGCGCCTCGGGCAGCTTCGGGTTGCTCGTCGGAGCCTGGCACAGGATGGTTTCCAGAAGGGTCGTCCCGGTACACGTCCCCCCGCCGACAACAATCACCGCGGCATCGTCCGCCCCTTCCGGTGCCGGGCCGGGGGACTCCTTCGTCGCGCGCTCGCCTTGCCCCTTGCCCGCCAGGGTTGCCTTGCCAGTCCCCGAAAGCATGGCGATAAACTCGGGCGGCAGTTCATCCCGGTGGTCCTTCAGGTAGTCCAGCGTTCGGCGGGCTTCGTTCGACGTCGTCTCCAGGTGCGTGTCGAGAAGCAACCCGGCCACGACCGCCGCCACCTGCCGCCCCAGACCGTAGCTCTGCTGCAGCACGTTACCCCGGTTGAGGAGCCTTCGAACCACCTCCGCCCGGTGCAGCACACCGGCGTGCTCCAGGTAATACCCCCCCACGACCATGGAAACCAGGTTCATGAGCGCTTTTTCCGGGGAGAAGTGCGGGCGATACGAGAGCGAGCCGGCATGAATCCGCCGCATCCGGCGCCCGCTCTCCGTCACATAAACCCGGCGATCGGGATGGCGGGCACAGAGCCGGGCCAGGAGTACAAAATCCTCGCTCACCCTGAAGAATGGTTCCGGAAGCAACGGAACCATCTCTGCTGTCCGAAACAGCGAACCGGCCACGAGCGCCCTCATCTCGCCCGTTCGGAAGAGGAATTCCAGTAATTGCCGGCCTGTCTTGCCGCGAAAGTCTCGGCGGTCATACTGCACGCGGGGCGTCAAACCGTCTCCGACGGCGACGATCTCAGGCATAGTGACGAAGAGCACGTCGTCGTGAGCCTCTTGGATCTGCGCAGCCTCTTCCAGAAACGCGGTATAATCGACGTTGTAGTCATCATCCCCGCAGAACATGTAGTGGCTCGTGCGGACGCTGCGCACGCCTACCCCGATGGCATGAGCCACCCCACGGTTCGGATACTCCTCGAAGAGCGTCACGTCATGCCCGGCCGTCTCTTCACGCAGTTTCTTGACCACCTCGGGGTCACAACCGTCACAGACCATGTGGATGCGAATCCCGTCCCACCGGCCCTCTTCGAGGTATTGCAAGAAATACTGGCTCCGGTTGTAGGTCGGGATGACAACGGTCAGATCGCGTGCGGGGTCGAAGACTTCGTTCATGTCCATGGGGGTCTGGCGAGTGTGTCCACAAAAGATCAGGCGTGCCCGGCAAGCCGGATGGCAGGTCCGGCAGGCCGGGGGGTCGAAACCCCGTACGCTCCGTTCGTGAGGCGGGCCAGTAATGCCCGGATCCGGGCCACCTGTTTCTCGAGCGCGTAGTGTCCCTCGATGAAAGCCCGGTAGAGCCGGGAGTCGTACTCGTCGGAGGTGATCATCTCGACGGCCTCGTCGACGGTGTTGAAGAGCATCTCCTCGGCCCATATCTCATAGGCAAAGGGGAAGTTGTGCACGACGGGCTTGATACCCCGGGCCATGGCTTCGGCAATGGCATACCCGAAGCTCTCGTGCAAGCTCGTCGAAATCAGGTACTGCTTGTCCTCGAGCCAGCTTGCGACGTCATCCTGCCATCCGTCGAAATGAACGTGTTCTTCCAGGCCCATCTCGCGGATCATATAGTCCCAGTAAAGCTGCAGCAAGGGATCCTGAAACGTCCCGGCCACAAAGAGGTGGTACCGGGGATCTTGCTCGACGAGCCGCGCCATGATCTGCAAGAGGAGCATCGGATTCTTACGCAGGTGCTGATAACCGATGCAGGCTATGTTGAAGCCAGGCTCCCGCTCCGTAAAAGGGTAAGCCTCTAGATCGACCCCGTTCTGGATCACCTCGACCTGAACCCGACGGGTCAGATCCGGCACCCGGCTCTCCAGCAGGTGACGCAGATGGCCTGTGACGAGAATGAGGCGCTCCACTGCGTCCCAGTTCACCTGAGACGGATAGCCTGAAAACGCCTCGTAGCGGTGCAGGCGGCAAAGGATCTTTTTCTCACGGGCCAGCGGATGGCGGCTGGCGTAGACGAGCGGGTCATTGCACCACTCGAACCAGCAGACGTCCCCCCAACGCAGAGCATCATCGACATCGGATGTGCTATTCACCACGAACTTGCGGACCTCGTAATCCGCTACCAGTTCGCGCGGAATGTCGTCAAGAAACTGGTCCAGGCCCTCGCGAACGATGAAAGCCAGCTTCACGGAAGTGACGGGTCCGGTGAAGCCTGCCCCCCGGAGACGTTCCTGGTAAGGTGCCAGTTGTTGGAGATCCTGCTCGCTGGCCACGCGCTGCGCACGGGTATACAGCCGGGCCGCCCGCTCATGATGCCCCTGCTCCAGGTAAAGATTCCCGAGCATCAGGAGACAACCGAAGTGGTCGGGGTGACGCACGAGGGCTGCCGCCAGCGTCCGCTCGGCGCCGCGCCCGTTTCCCTCGGCCAGCAACAGGGTCGCTTCGACGGTCGAGAGATCGGGATCTTCCGGAAAACGGCTCTGGAGCATGGCCAGGTCCTGCCGGGCTGCAGCGAATTCACCGGCTTCCATGTGTTTGAAGATAGCCATGAGACCTGCTACCCGGTCTGGACCGGGAACTTTGCCGGGGGACGATTCCGAGTACGATTCGTGCGTCATACCATCACCTTCGGGGGAATACCGTTCTTCTGACGGAGGGCTCACCAGATCATCTTCCGGAACCCATCATCCATGGCGGGACATCGCCTGGACGATGCGGCGAATCACCTCGCGGGGCAGTTCGTGGCGCTCACTCACCGGAAGTTGTTCAGGAATCTGCGCCAGCGACCACGTCTCTGCCCCTGCAAATTCGAGCAGCCGGCCTACCTCCTTGCGGGGCTGCCGGCAGAGCGTCTCGTACTGCACCTCGATGTAGGGGGCACCGGTCTGGCGCAGGCCGTTGTAAATGTCGTTGTAGATCCCGTTGATCTGGAGCACGATCTGATCTTCCGGCGACCCCACGTATCGATGCGCTTCATTCGAGGGTCGCGTGGACCAGTACACTTCGGAACTAGCATAGAGCTGTAGCCGCGCCCGGTAGATCGACTGGGCGATGAATAGCGGATCCCGTCGTAGCACGACGAAGACGACATCGGGCATCAGACGATAGAAATACTCCACGTTGAGCCCGACCAGGTCGCTTTTGACGAAGAAAGGCTTTTCGTACAGCGAGCGTAAGGCCAGCAGCTCCCGCCGCAGCCCTTCCGTCTTTTCTTCCGGCATCAGTGTGGGTGCCACCCGGTGCGTCTCCCCTGCGAACACGAGCCACCGATTCCAGAAAAAGCCGAATTCATGCGGCTCATGGGGTGCCATGGTGACGCCGTAGGCCGAACGGATCACCTCGGGAAACGGCATCTCACGTATCCCGATCTTCTTCTCGATCAGTCCGGCCAGGTACGGGGCTTCCCAGAACCGTGCCTGGAAGTTGGTTACGTAATTGAACGCCTGAGTCCGGGCCAGCAGCTGGGCCAGCATCGTGGATCCACTCCGGGGCGGATAACAGATGACAAGCATCCTGTGGGACGGCGCAGGCCGCTCCGTCACAAGCTCCTGCTCGATCCCTTCCAGTGCATGGTTCGCTCGGGCCAGCAACGCCTCAAAGGCATGATCGATGGCGAAACGTCCGAGGCGAGGTGGTTCCTGACGCACCCGTGGACCCACCGGCTTCCAGGACTCCTTATCGACTGTTTTCACGGCACGTACCGACTATTTCAAGATCACGCTGCCTGGCCCTTTCCGGCGACTTGCGCCACCGTTTCGAGGAACCGCACGTCCATGAACACCATCCCGGCGGTTTCGGCGGCCAGACGGTCCCCGGGTGCATCACCTACGTAGAGCGCACGCGATGGAGCTATGCCGAACCACCGACAGGCCCGAAGCAACCCCTCGGGATCCGGCTTGCCACGCCGTACATCTTCCTTGCCAATCACGCACGGCCGATACACCGGCCAGACGGGATGCGTAAATATTTCGAGGAGTGCACGCCGGGTGTTCGCCGAGACGACGGCCAGGGGCCGCCCACCCCGTGCACGCAGGATCGCCCGGAGCCCCGGATGTACCGTTGCCGGATCGAAGCCCGAAACTTCGGCTTCGGCAACCATCCCGCACAGACGTTGAAAGACCGGCTCACCGTGCTCATCCCGGAGACGTCGCAGGTTGGCATCCAGACCGGAGGCGTCGTCCCAGACACCTCCCATCGCCTGCACGACTCCGGCCAGACGGCGCTTCAGCGAAGGCCAGTCCACCCGCAACGAAGCCAGCGTCCCATCGAAGTCACAGATCAACAGCGGTATGTCGATCAGGCGGCGCATCGTGCGTCCCAGGCTTCTCCTCGGAACAGACGGGGGGCCCGATCCACCCCGCGCACCCAGTACAGATCGGCCGGCAGCGGATTGTACCGGGGCATCTCCGGCAACGCCCCCCCCAGCGCCAGTCGGACATAGTACCAGGGCATGTTGCAACCGGCGGTGCTGAAGAAGTTGCTCGTGGTGAAGAATCGACCGGGGTTGATTTCCGTCACACAGGGTTGCCCTGCCGCATTTTCCTTCAGGTCGACGCAATAGACGCCGTGGGGCTCCGGATCGACGGCGCGTACGGCCCGGGTTGCGACGTCATTGACGTCGTCCCGATGGACCGTCCGTGCCACCGAAGGCGAGGACGACTGACCACTCGGCATCAGGTTGCCCATCAGATATTCCATCCGCTCGCGCGCCATCGACGTGACGAGTTCTCCCCGATACCACAGGCTCTGGAATGCGAATTCACGACCGGGCAGGTACTCGGCGAGCATGAAATCCGCCGGCTGGAGTCCTTTTTCTTCGATCCAGTATCGGATCCATCCGGCTGCCTGCTCCGGCGTCGTTACAGGCAGAGCAGCTCGTGAACCGGCACCCCGTACGGCGCGAACCCACACCTTTTCTGATTCTGAAGCGTCCGATAGCGTGGCAAAACAGGCCGATAGAGCATCGAGGGACGCTAGACGGACTGAAAACGGCACCGGCACACCGGCTCGAACGAGCGCCTCGTTGCAGGCCATCTTGTCGTGACAGGTTCGGATGGCGGTCTCGGACGGCAACAGCAGCCGGGTCGGGATCGCGTTGCGGTGCGTCGAGAGGAAAGCCACCTCCACATCCGGCTGTGGATGAACCAGGTCGATCCTCTCACGCCGGATGATCTCTGCCAGGACCCGCGGATAGGCCGGGTCATCACAGCGCGGAACGACGTACCGAGCCTCGACGTCCGCGCAGGCCAGATGATAGGGGTTGGTATCGACGCCGACCAGGTGGAACGACTCGCCGCTCATGCGCAGGGAGGCGATGAAATTGCCGCTGGCCGTCCCACCGGCTCCGGTGATGAGGATACGTTTCATGGCAATGCTTCAGGAAGCACAACGCAAGATGGAGTCCGTGCGACAGGCTGCCGCCCGGAGAGCGACTTCGAGCGTACGGAGGCCGTCCTCCCCCGTCACGGGTGGCGCTTCTCCCCGCCGCACCGCATCGAGAAAAGCAGCCAGTTGCGCCCTCAACGGCTCCTGGTACGGTACATAGAGATCGTGGACCAGATAGCTACCGTCCTCGGCTGAATACCGGCTGGCCGACTGTACGTGCTGCGTCAGGAGATTGGCCCGCACGAGGCGGTTCGGGGTGATCACCTGAATTTCCCGGGCTTTGTACGGGGTGATCCAGTTGACCGTTAGCTGGGCGCTCACGCCTCGCTCCGTGCGCAACAGGATCGAGGCCGTGTCTTCGTAGACGTCGCCGTGGGCCGAGGAAACACAGTAGACGTCGGTCACCGGCTGGCCGGTCAGGTACCGCACCAGATCGATGTCGTGAACAGCCAAGTCGATAATGACGCCGGCATCCTTGATCCGGGGTGGACGCGGCCCCACACGGACGATGTTGATGGTGATGATCTCTTCCGAGCCCACGCTGTCCCGGATGGCTGTGATGGCCGGGTTGAAGCGTTCGATGTGACCCACCATGAGCAGGCGCCCTCTCCTCCCGGCCGTCCGTATCATCTCCTCGGCCTCTTCGACCGTACTCGCAATGGGTTTCTCGACGAGCACATGGGCCCCGAGCGCCAGCACGTGGCATACTACGTCACGGTGCTTCGACGTAGGCACCGCTACGGAAACGGCTTCGACGCCCGCTGCGATGAGCGCCTCCACCGTGTCGAACGCCGTACACCCGCATGCCTCGGCACAGGCACGGGCGCGCGCCAGGTCCGGGTCATAGATGCCTACCAGGTGACTCCCCGGCATCGTGGCGTAGATGCGGGCGTGGTTCGCCCCCATCTTGCCGATCCCGATAACCCCTGTACGAATCACTTTACGCATGGGCCTTCTACGTAGGACCTCCCCGTTTCCGGCCTCCTCGAACCCGGCGCTGGACGGGGCGACGCTATGGCTGATCAAATGAAGTGCCCTCTTTTCCCGCATGCCCCGTGCCACGTGCCCAGAAGCATCGCCCGTGTGAGCCAAATACCCATAATTCAACCCAAATGCCGGCGATAGACGGGATACTCCCCTCGGCCATCCCTTGCGATGGCGGTCGGATTTGCCGTGGGGGGCAAAATCTTCTCTCCCGATGCGGCGACTCATCCCGGGGTCGTCCGCTCCTCGGGTAGCCGTGGATCCAGGTTGAAGAATGCCTTGAGGGCCTCGAAGAGCTCCGGATGCCGGATGGCCATGACGTGCCCCCGCTCGAAGAAATTTTCCACGGCCACCGCAAAAAACTCAGCGGGGTTGGTAGCCGCATAGCGTCGCAGCATCGAGCGGCCGATCCGCACGCGGCGCATCTCCCGGCGGACGAGGCGGGCCCAGGCCCGTGCCGAGGCCGGGTCCATGAGCGAAGGCGTGCCGTCGGCCAGGGCATTGTCGAAGTCGAATAGATGCGCCAGCTCGTGCAGCACCACGTTGTCCCCGTCCCGCGGATGATCCCAGCCCTCCAGGACGGCGCGGGCGGACAGGATCACAGGCCCCTGCGGATGGACCATCCCGTCGTAGTCGGCCGCATAGGTCTCGTAGTAGTCCTCGTCGAAGCGATCCGGGTAAAAGAGAAACGTGCGGGTGGTGTTCAACTCCCAGTCTGGCC
Organism: uncultured Rhodothermaceae bacterium; assembly: GCA_964552015.1. GTDB lineage: Bacteria > Bacteroidota > Rhodothermia > Rhodothermales > ISCAR-4553 > Rhodocaloribacter. The sequence continues at coordinate 80,516 of CAZKFR010000006.1, forward strand.
GGCCGTGCACGAGCAGCGCCGCCCCGGCGGCCACGGCCAGGCGCAGCGTGTCCGTCAGTTCGACGCCTTCGATGGCTTCGAACGTCATCTCATGCATGAAAAACTGAACATCCCGTTCGAAACGGGCACGGGCGGACGGATCGAGGTGGGCATAGAGGGGCACGTGCACTTCGAGCCAGGAGCGCCAGGTGTCCGGCAGGGGCCGGCGCGCGAGACGCCACCGGCGCCACGGCCGGCGTAGCCCCCGGCCCAGGACCACGATCGGACCGAGTAGGCCCAGCCACGGCCCCAGAGGCGTCGCCCGTGCCCCGATGACGGCCAGGACCAGCCCGAGCAGCAGCGAGAGCGCCAGGAGAAAAACGAGCGAGGATGGACGGAGGATGCGCATACGTGCATGGCGTGAGGAAGCCCGGCGGTCTGCTCCCGTACAGCCGCCGGCCTACCAAAGTACGACACCGCCGGCCTCCTCGCTCCCGCTCCGGCCGGCTTGCTTCCTCACCGTCCATCCCGGTCCCGCTCCGGGAAAATATGCCGTCTTCCGGGGAAAAATATGCCCGATGGCATCGCTCGAAACCGCCGAATACGAGCCATCCACGGCATGGCAGAGCGTTTGTACGCCGCCGGGTCGTTCACCAATCCCGTGTGCCATGCTGCTACGTCTCCGCAATAGTGTCGACGCGATGACCCGGATGGTCCGCCAGCAGGAGCGCATCGCCAACAACCTGGCCAACGCCAACACCGTCGGTTTCAAACGGGATCGGTCCTTCACGGAAATCCTTAACCAGGAGCTCAACGCCGAGGGGGCGCCCCAGAGCGTCAAGCGCACGGTGCAGTGGGCCGACTTTACGCCCGGCAGCCTCGAACAGACGGGTAACCCGCTCGACGTCGCCCTCCACGGCGAGGGTTTCTTCGTCCTGACCGATGCGACGACCGAGACGCCCCGCTATACCCGGTCGGGCCGCTTTATGCTGGATGCCGAGGGCACGCTCCGGGACGTCTTCGGCCACCAGGTCGAGGGCGAGGCCGGCCCCATCCAGATTCCGACCGATCAGGGCGGGGCCATCGTGATCGAGCGGGACGGCAGCATCCGCGTGGGCAGCGAGACGGTGGGCCGCCTCCGCGTCGTCCGCTTCGAGGACCCGGCTGCCCTCCGCCGCCTGGACGGGGCGGCCTTCGATGCCGCCGGCCAGGAACCCCTCGACGTGGAGCAACCGGACGTGCGCCAGGGCTTCCTCGAACAGAGCAACGTGGACGCCATCGCGGCCATGACCGAGATGATCGAGCACTACCGCCTCTTCGAGACGCAACAGCGCAGCATCCGCACCGACGACGAACTGCTCGGCCGGGTCACCCGCGAACTCGGCCGCTTCTGACCTTCTTTCACCGTAACCAGGACGTACACGGTTATGCTTCGAGCCATCCGAACCGCCGCCACCGGGATGAGCGCCCAGCAGTCGGGCGTGGATAACATCGCCAACAACCTGGCCAACGCCAACACGGTCGGCTACAAGCGCTCGAACCTGGTCTTTCACGACCTCCTCTACCAGACGATGCGGGCCGGCAGCGAGGGCGAACAGCAGGGCATCGAGCCGGCCGCGCTGCAGATGGGCCACGGGGCCGCGGCCGTGGCGACCGTCCGCAACTTCACCCAGGGCAGCCTGCTCGACACCGGCAACCCGCTCGACATCGCCCTCAACGGCGACGGCTTCCTGCAGGTCCGCCGACCGGACGGCTCCATCGCCTACACCCGCGACGGCACCCTCACCCGCAATGCCGAGGGCACCCTGGTGACCCAGTCCGGCCTTCCCATCGAGCCGGACATCGCCATCCCCGAGACGGCCGTGGAGATCCATATCAGCATGGACGGCGTCGTGTCGGTCCGGCTCCAGGGCGAGCTCGACGCCGTGGAGGTCGGGCAGATCGAACTGGCCCGGTTCGCCAACCCGGCCGGCCTCAACCCCATCGGCGGCAACCTCTACGAACAGACCGAGACGAGCGGCGAGCCCACCATCGGGACGCCGGGCCAGGACGGGCTGGCCGTGATCATGCAGGGCTACCTCGAAGCCTCGAACGTGGACGTCGTGCAGGAGATGGTGAACCTGATTGCGGCCCAGCGCACCTATGAACTGAACTCCAAGATGGTCACCACCGGCGAGGAGATGCTGCAGATCGCCAACAACATGAAACGGTGACCGAACCGGATCCACGCCCCGAGGAGTAGCCGATGTACGCACGCACGATCCTCCTGTCGCTTCTGCTGGCCGGCCTCGTGGCCGGCACCGCGTCGGCGGGCCCCGACCCGCTGGCCGACCGGTTGCAGGCGGCCGTACGGGCGCTCCTGGCCGAGCGCTATCCCTCGGAGGCCGGTCGGCTGCAGGTACGCATCCTCCGGGCCGAAGGGGCCCTCGACGACCTCGACGAGGTGCGGCTGTACCTGCGCTCCGGGGACGGCCTCCCGCGCGGTCACACGCAGGCCGACGTGCTGGCCCCCGCAGCCGACGGTTCGTGGAAGAAGGTGGGCTGGACGCTGCTCTACGTGGCCCATTACGACTCGGTCGTGGTGCCTGTCCGGGACCTGGAGGCGGGTACGCTCCTCACCCCGGAAGACGTGAGTGTGATCTGGCTCGATGTGACCACCTTCCGCGGACAGCCCCTCACAGCCACCCTCTTCCGCCGGATGCAGTCCGAGCCGACCTTCGCCACCCGCACCCTCCGTGCCGGGCAGGCCCTCCGCGCCGGCGACCTGCGCCCGCCCTACGCCGCCCATACCGGCGACGCCGTCGTGATGCTGTACCGCCGGGGGCCGGTCACGCTCCGGCTGACGTGCAAGGCCCGTGAGGCCGGCTTCACCGGCGACCTCATCCGCCTGTATTACCCTGACGCCACCACGACGTACCGGGCCCGGCTCACCGGCCCGGGTACGGCCGAATGGGTCGAAACCCTGTGACGCTATGACAACGACACACCCGCACGTGATGCGCGGCATCCTGCTCGCAGCCCTCCTGACCGGCCTGGCCCTGCCGGCCCGTGCCCAGCGCTCCATGTTCGCCGACTTCAAGGCCCGCTCGGAAGGCGACATCCTGACGATCGTTCTGGCCGAACGGACGGCTGCGCAGCGTGAGAGTGGATGGAAGAACAAGGCCAATGCCCAGGCCGGCGGCGGCGCCACGGTCTCCGGCGGTTCCTCCCTCTCGGGGGCTTTCGCGCTGGATGCCAAATTCAACAAGTCGGCCCTGCACGAGAACGAGTCGGTGCAGAGCGACCTGCTCAACGGCACGATGACGGCCACCATCGTCCGCCGCGAGCCGTCAGGGAACCTGTTCGTCGAGGGCGAACGCCGGCTGAGCGTCAACGGCGAGACGCACGTGATGAAAGTCTCGGGGCTCGTCCGCCCGCAGGACATCCGGACGAACAACACGGTGCTCTCCTACCAGATCGCCAATGCCTCGATCGAATACCGACGGGAGGGCGGGCTCACGAAAGGCCTGTTCAAGCCCGGAAAAGTCGTCCGCTTCGGCGTCCTGGCCGTGCTCGCCGGTGCGGTGCTCTACGCCTCCAAGTAACCCCCTGTAACCCGATGCGGATGATGCAACGTCTCCCACTTTTCCTCCTCGCCCGGCTTCTGATGGTGCTCTCGGCGGTGCTGCTGGCCACGCCCGAAGCCCATGCCCAGGAGGCGGCCTCGTCCCGCCTCAAAGACCTGGTGCGCATCGAGGGGGCCATGCCGATCCAACTGACGGGCTATGGCCTGGTCGTGGGTCTCGACGGCACGGGCGATCGCGTCCGTGGCCGGCGCGGGGCCCCACACACGGTGCAGAGCATCGCCAACATGTTGCAGCACTTCGGCATCACCGTGGACCCGTCGCTCATTACGGCGCGTAACGCGGCGGCGGTCATGGTCACGGCCACGCTCGACCCGTTTGCCGTGGCCGGCAGCCGTCTCGACGTGACCCTCTCCGCGCTCGGTGATGCCCGCTCGCTCTCGGGCGGTATGCTGTTGCAGACCCCGCTGATGGACCCCACCACCGGTGAGGTGTATGCCACGGCGCAGGGTCCCGTCTCGACGGGCGCCGTACTGGCCTCGACCCTGGGCTCCAGCGTACAGGTCAACCACACGAACACGGGGCGCATTCCCGGTGGGGCGTTCGTGACGAAGGCACCGCCGTTCGACCTGAACACCCTCACGGACCTGGGCCTGGCCCTAAGACGCCCGGACTTCACAAACGCCGTGCGCGTGGCCGAAGCCATCAACGCGCGCTACCCCGGGGCCGCCGAGGTAGCCCATGCCGGGCTCATCCGCGTCAAGGGCGACACGCATCCGGGTGGCATCCCGGGGCTGATGGCCGAACTCGAAGCCCTGACGATCGACGTGGACCTGCCCGCTCGCATCGTGATCAACGAGCGGACCGGTACCATCGTGGCCGGCGGCAACGTGCGGATCAACGAGGTGATGGTCACCTACGGCAGCCTCGTCATCGCCACGCAGGCCGACCCCTTCGTCGCGCAGCCACCGCCCTTCTCGCAGGGCGAGACCGTGGTGGGCGCACGCGGCACGGCCAGCATCGAACAGGAAGGGACGCGCTCGGTCGTCCTGCCTCCAAACACCAGCGTCAATGAGCTCGCCGCCGCGCTGAACGACCTGGGCCTGACCGCACGGGACATCATCGCCATCTTCCAGGCGATCGACCGCACGGGCGCCCTGCAAGGCGAACTCGTCATCCTCTGAGAGCCATGAAGATCGAACATACCCATCCGCTCCCCCCGCTTCCCGGCCCGCAGCCGACACGGCGTCCCTCCTCGCCCGAGGAGGCTGCGAAGCAGTTCGAGGAAGTCCTCGTCCGGCAGTTCGTCAAGACCATGACGGACGGGTTGTTCAAGACGGGCCTGGCCGGCGAGGGAGGCCCGGGATGGATGAGCAGTTACCAGCAGACCCAGCGGGACGTCCTGACCGACGTGCTCACGAAGCACCTGGTCGATCAGGGCACGCTCCGCCTGTCTGACCTGTTGACCCGCCAGTGGAGCCGAACCGGCGCGACCCCACCCACGGAGCCCTCCGACACACCGAAGCCATGATCACCCGTCCCGACACCCCTGCCCCGCAGGGCCTGAACACCGTTGCGGCCAACCTGCTCGCCACGCTCGGCCAGGAGACGGAGGCGCTGGCCCGCCTGCATGCGTGCTTCGACGCGCACATGGCTGCCCTGCAGTCCCGCGATGCCGAGCGGCTCGAAGCCCTGACGATCGAACTCAACGAGACGGTCCACGGGCTGGAGACGCTCCGGCAGGCACGCGAGCGGCAGGCACGCCTGCTCCAGCGTCTGCTTCGCGTGGAAGGGGGCACCCCGAACCTGGAGGCCCTCGCCGACGCCCTGGCGAACCATCCCGGAACCACCGACACGGTAGCCGCCCTCCGGGAAGCCCGCCGGCAACTACGCGAACAGGCCAACCGGACGAACAAGCGGTGCGAGGAATATGAGTTCGCCCTCCAGTACGCCGTGCGCCTCGGACGCGAAACCCTTCAGGTGCTGCAGGACCTCGACGTACCGCCGCCGGCACGCATCTACACGGCCTCCGGCCAGACTTCCCAGACCCAGCCCCCGCGTTCCGTCGTCAACCGGGTCGGATGACCCTGCCCTGCCATGAGCATCAACCAGCTCTACCATATCACCCGGCGCTCCTTCCAGACGCTCGATGCCGCGATGAACGTCGTCGGCCAGAACGTCGCCAATGCCAACACGGAGGGCTACCACCGCCGCCGGATCGGGCTGCAGCCCATCGACTTCGTCGGGCGCGGCATCTGGAGCCGCTCCGTCGGCCAACAGCCCTACGGGTACGGCGTCGACATCGGCACGTACCAGCGCCTGCAGGATGCGCTGGCCGCCCATGCCGCCCGGGAAGCCCGCACCAGCCTCGGCTATGCCGAAGAGCAGCACCGCATCCTGAGCACCCTCGAGGGCATCTTCCCCGTCGATACTGGCTCCCTGCAGGATCGCCTCAACGACTTCTGGAACGCATGGTCCGACCTGGCCGACAACCCGCTAGGGACGGCCGAGCGCCTGACCCTGCGGAGCCGTGCCGAGTCGCTCACCGGCCTCTTCGGCCAGCTCGACGCCGACATCGCCCGGCTCGAAGACGATACAAAATCTGCGCTGGCTGCCGGCGTGGACGACCTCAACAGCCTGCTCGAAAAGATTGCAGAACTGAACCGCCGGATCGCCCAGGCCAACAACCAGGGCACCCCCGACTTTTCGGCCGAAGACGAACGGGACGCGCTGGTGCGCGAACTGGCGGACTTCGTCCCCGTGCAGGTAAACGCCTCGGCCCCCGACGGCTACCTGGTCACGATCAACGGGATGGCGGTGGTGCAGGGTGAACACGCCATGCCCCTGACGCTCGACCTGGATGCCAGCCCGCCGGTACTCTCCTTCAGCGACACCGGCGTCGCCTTCACGCCCACCAGCGAGGGACGTCTGGGGGCCTGGCTGGACGCGCTCACGACCGATCTGCCCGGCGCCCGGGCCGCCCTCGACGAACTGGCCGCCACGCTGGTCTCCGAAGTCAATGCCCTGCATGCCACCGGCTTCGGCCTCGACGGGGCCAACGGGCGGCCCTTCTTCGACCCGGCCGGGCTGACGGCGAGCACGTTCCGCCTCTCGGATAACGTCCTGGCCGATGCCAACGTCATCGCGGCCTCGGGCGATGCCACGGCCGAGGGCGACAACAGCGTGGCCCTCGCCATTGCGGACCTTAGGAATGCGCCGCTCCTGAATGGCGGGCGCGACACGGCCGAGACGTTCGCGATCAACCTGGTCAGCGACCTCGGCGGCAAAATCGCGGCGGCTGCTTCGCGTGCCGAGGGCCAGAGCGGAGCCCTGACCTACCTCGAAGGACTGGAAAAAGGAACCTCCGGCGTCTCGGTAGACGAGGAGATGACCCGCCTGATCGAGCTGCAACAGGCCTACGCCGCCACGGCCCGCGTCCTCGAAACCGCCCAGCGCATGATGGACACCCTGCTCGCTATCTGACCACGGACCTGATCCTCAGCCCTATGCGCTCCCTCCACCTGGCCCGACAGATCAGCCTCAACCAGGGCATTCTCCAGCAAACGCTCCAGCTCCACCAACGGGACCTGGCGCAGTATCAGCAGGAGATGGCCACCGGGCTCCGTATTAACCGCCCATCGGACGATGCGAGCGGGTTTGCGCGGGCCCGGAAACTCGAGGTGATCACCCGCCGCTACGACCAGTATGAACGTTCCCTGAACGGAGCGCAGGCCTGGGTCACCTACACCCAGGCAGCCCTCGACGACCTGGCCGAGCTGTTCACCTCGGCCTACGAAGAAGGCGTCCAGGCCGCCAACGATACCCTGGGCGCCGAGGCCCGGGAAGCCCTGGCGACCTCCCTGGAAGCCCTCTTCGACGAGGTGATCGACGTACTCAACACCCGCGTCGGCGACGAATACCTCTTTGCCGGTACGAACACGACCACGAAGCCCTTCGAGCGCGACGGCTCCGGCACCGCCGACGCGTCCGGCGTCACCTACTACGGCAACGCACAGAGCCGCACCCGCGCCGTCGGGCCCGACCTCAACCTGGCCATCAACGTGACGGGGGCCCGCGTCCACGACACCGGCGACGGCTTTACCATCACCGAGGCCCTGCAGGGACTGATCGACGCCGTACGGACGAACGACGCAGCGCAGATCACAACGGCGCTGGACGACGTGATCCAGGCACGGGATCACCTCCTCGATGCCGCCACCGAAGCCGGCACCGTGGC
>CAZKFR010000007.1:0-18538 GCA_964552015.1 uncultured Rhodothermaceae bacterium
TTGGGGTGGCAGCACTAACATACGGCCTGGGTCAGTTTTCTGGGGGCAATCCACTCACGCTGGTCCTCGGCAGCGTGGTGGCGCCGACGTCCCACTTCGTCTACATGGCTGCACGCGGCAACGCCACGCCGGTGCACCACACAACGCACGCGCCCGCCTCCAACGCCGAAGCCGGCCTCCGGCCGGCGGCCCTTCCGCATGCGTCCTGCACCTACGCCGCGCTGTTTGCCCATCCTTTACCCTCCCTCCTCGGCACACCACCTTCCGTCGATACCCTTCCGAAGATGGTGGCCGTGCAGCTTCCGGGCCGGGACTCCTGGCAAGGCGGGCCGGCCCTTGCCCTGCTCCTCGCCCGCGCACCACCTCGCACCTGAACCCAGTCTCTCCATTCAGGCGGGTGTGCTGCTCAGGCTTTTCTCTTTCCGTACCGGGTTGTCCTTCAATCGTACCCTCCGGGAGACGTGTGCCTGTGTAGAAACATCTCCCCGCCGTGTTCTCCTTCCATCCGACACGGTCTTCCCGATGCGTAATCTCGTTACTTTTCTTTCTCTTCTGGTAGCCCTCTGCGTCCTATTCAACGTCCCAACGGCCCGTGCCCAGGACCACGACGACGGGCATGCCCACAGCCACCACCACGCCCTCCTCCACTTCTCACATCCCCTGGTGAGCGAGTCGCCCTCACCAGACACCAAGGTGCGGTTTGATATCCATGTGACGAATGAACCGGAGGGGGTCGACCGCACGACCCTGCGGGTAGAGGCCGAGTATGCCTTCGCGTCCTGGATCAGCCTGGAAATCGATGCCCCCTACACGTTCCTCTCGCTCCCGAAGACCCCCTCCAGGGACCACCTCGACAACGTGGGGATCGGGTTGAAATATGCCAACTTTGCCCTCGCCGAACACGGGCTCTTGCTCGGTGGGGGGGTGGAGATCGGTCTTCCGACCGGCTCCGAAGAGGCGAGCATTGGATCGGACACGGGCCTGGAGATTGAACCGTTTCTCGACTTTGGCTTTCAGCGAGGGCGGTGGGAGGTCGTATCCTTCCTCGAAGCCGGCTTCTCGACGGTTGAAGAAGAAGAAGCCGATGCCGAAGCCGGATGGCGCCTGTCGGTACGCTATGCCCTCAGCCCCTTCATGGCCCTCTTCTTCGAGTTCGACGAAACCCATCTGTTCGGCGGAGAAGAGGTCGGCGAGGATAGGATCACGGTAGCGCCGGGCCTCAAGGTGTCCCCCCTTCGAGGCGACCGCCTCCGCCTCGGGGCCAGCCTTCGCCTCCCCGTCACCTCGGCACAGGAGTTCGACGCACAGGTCCTGTTTTCGCTTTTTTATCATATATGATACAAGCCGTCATATATGATACAAGCCGCAACGTGCACTTCCAGCTCGGCGTGTCGTTCGGACGTGCGGTCGAAAAGCAGGGGTGCTCCAGTCGCTTTTGCCGGGGCGCCCCGCTTTTTATCGTTCTTCTGCCACGAAGGCACGAAGACACAACGTGGTCGTCAGCCATGCACCTTTGCCGGCGCCGTCATGGCACACGGGTGGTCAGGGGTTTCATGACGGATCGGAACGGTCTGTTTCGGGCAGAAAAGCCGCTAACGAGGCGAGCGATACGAAAAAACGTGCACCATGAAACCCGAAACGTGCAACCGTTTCGCCCTCATCCGGCCTGCTCCCTGAACCGGTAGCCGATGCCCTTGACCGTCTCGATGTAGGCGCTGCCGAGGCGGGCGCGGATCTTCCGGACGTGCACGTCCACCGTGCGCACCATCAGGTCGTTGTTCTCCCACAGACGCGCCAGCAGTTCCTCCCGTGAGAAGACCCGGCCGGGGTGTGCGGCCAGGAAGTAGAGCAGTTCGAACTGCTGGCGGGGAAAGTGCAGCGTGATGCGCCGGCCCCCCTGTTTGCGGTAGACGGTGTACCGGCTCCGGTCGATGATCAGATCCTCGACCTCGACGACGTCGGGCGCCTCCGTGAAGCGGGCGATGCTGCGGAGCAGGGCGCGCATCTGCCCGGCGAGCACGGCCGGCGAGACGGACCGCGCGAGCGCCAGGTCGGCCCCGGCGTCGAGGGCGCGCAGGCGGTCCTGCTCACGGCCCGGCTCCACCAGGAGCACGAGGAGCATCGTGCCCCGGCCATCGGCCCCGCGCAGGCGGCGGCACAGGTCGAGGCCCCCGGAACGCGGCGCCCCGGCATCGAGGACGACCAGGTCCGGGGCCGTCGCGGCGAGGAGATCCACCGCCTCCGCACCGTCGCGGGCCACCGTGACGGCAAAGCCCGCCCGTGCGAGGGCATCGCCGTACCGGGCCGCCTCCTCCGGTGCTTCGCCGACGAGCAGCACGGCCGGGACCTGACTGGAATGGGACGTGCGGGTACGCATGCGCAGGGCCGGGCGCACCGGCTCGCCATGCGCCGGCGGAGCTGCGGGCGAAGCGACAGGAGGCGTAGGCATGATCCTTGGTCCTCGATCGTTCCCGTCTGTTTCCGCGCGTCTCCACCGGCGCACGGATGCACCGGCATCACCGTCGGGTTACTTGACCAGCGTCATCGTCCGGCTGAGGACGCCGGCCTCGGTCTGCAGGCGGTACAGGTACAGGCCCGAGGAGAGGCCGGTGGCGTCGAACGTGACGCGGAAGACGCCGGCGGGCTGCGCGCCCTCGGCCAGCACCGCCACCTCGCGCCCGAGCACGTCATAGACGGCCAGGCGGACAGCCTGCGGGCGGTCGAGCCGGAATTCGATGGTCGTCTGCGGGTTGAACGGGTTGGGGTAGTTCTGCTCGAGCGTCATCCGGCGCGGGATCTCAGCGCCCGGCACCGCCTCGATGGCCGTCGACGTGAAGCCGGCCTCGGCCACATGCGTCCATCCCTGGAGCCAGTTTTCTTCGCCAAAGGCCCCGATATAGTCGGTCTGAACGAAGAAGCCGTCGTCCGGGACGGGGAAGGTGCCGCGCGTGAAGGCCGGGCCGCCCGGTGCCGGCCGCGGGTCCAGCCCCCCGTCCCGGCTCCGGCTGATCCCCCGCAACTGCGGATCCTCCACGAAGTTGTCCGTAGCCCCCAGCGCCGCCTGCACGAAGTCCTGCTCGAAGACGCCCCTCGTGCCCGGCAGCGCCGAACCGTTGATGTCCCCGAAGCCAAACCACAGGTTGTTCCGGAACACCAGATCCCCCACCTCCAACCGCGCCCGGCTGTCCTCACCGCTCGACAGATCCTCGATGTTGATCCCCGTACCGGCAAAATCCGTGAAGATCGAATTGTAGTACTTCCCGCCGGCGTTGTCGCGCAGCTTCACCGCGCGGTCGTTGCTCGTGTTCAGCGACGACGCCCCCGAACCGATGTACGTCACGTTGTAGATCACCGGGATCGAGAAGGGCTGCCCCGTCTCCGGGTCCGTCCCCCCGTCGTGCTCGCCGCCCGAACCCCCGTCTTCCGCTCCCTGGATCAGAAACCAGAACTGGCCCCGGCCCCTGAAGCCCTCGTCGTAGTCGAACCCGTCGTCGCCGCAGAAGGCCGCCACCAGGTAGCGCGTGTCCACCGTCCCGCCGAACCACTCGTACGCGTCGTCCTGGTTGGCGAAGACCTCGATGTACTCGATCGTCGTACCCCGGCCCACGGCGCCCATCGTCAGCCCGTTGATCTCGTTGTCCGTCCCGAAAATGTCACCGCCGTGCCGGATCGAGACGTAGCGCAAGACGCCCGAGTCGTCCTCGTCGTCCGTGCCCCCGTAGAAGTTGCGCGGGTCCTCCGGCGGCAGCCCCTCGATGGCGTTCTCCCCGCCACCGACGTTGATCGTGGCCCGGCCCAGGATCAGCACCCCGCCCCAGAGCCCTTTGTCCGCCGGCGTCAGGTCATCCGGCACCGTCACGTCGTCGTCCTCGGCCGTGAAGATGATCGGCGCCTCGGCCGTCCCCTCGGCGAAGAGCTTGCCCCCGCGCGCCACGATCAGCGCCGAGGCCTGGTCCCCCGTCGTCGGGTCGGCCTTGCCCTTGATGACCGTGCCCGCCTCGATCGTGAGCGTCTCGCCATCCTCGACGTAGACGTACCCGTCGAGCAGGTAGGTCTTGTCCGATGTCCAGAGCACATTCCCCACGATGTCCGCGTCCGTCACCGTGACGACCTGTTGCGCCCGGGCGGGCAGGATCGTGAGCGCCAGCAGCAGGGCCGGCAGCAGGTTGTACCGCAAGGTTTTCATGATTAACTTTCTGGTTACGTGAAAAGGACAGGGTGTGTGGATCGACGCGCTCGCCGTCCGCCGCTGCGAGGGGCGGTACGGTGCCCGGCCCGCCAGCCGGGGGCGGCCTCGATACCACCGCGTTGTTCCGGTTTGCCTTCGGGCGCGTCCCCGCCAGGATGCGCCCGATTTTTTGTTCCGAGGTATGCGTGGGATGTCGTGCGCTGACGCCCCACGCCGTGCGTTCAGAGGTTGTAGGTGAGGGACAGCTTGTACGTGACCCCGAGCCGGTAGCGCCGCGCTTCGAACCGCCGGCCGTTGTATTCCTGCCCTTCGACGTAGTCGTCGTCGAGCAGGTTGGCGACGGCGAACCGGGCGTCGACGTTGCCGACGAGCCGCTGCTTCACGACCAGGTTGAGGTCGTTGCGGCCGAACTCGAAGATGTTGGGCGTGCCGCCGATGCTCACGCGCGCGAGGCGCTTGCCGAAGCGGTTAAAGGACGCGGACACCGAGGTGCCCCGTTCGAGGTGGTCGTAGGCGAGAGTCAGGTTGAAGACGTAGGGGGACTGCCCCTGGAACGGCCGCGTCGTGCCGATGTCGAAGCCCTCGGCGAATGCGAGCTCGCGCTCGGGCACGTCCGTCTCGGAGTGGATCAGCGCCAGGTTGGTGCTGACGGTCATGCGCCGGACGACGGGCAGCGCCACGAAGTCGAGCAGCTTGCGCACCTCGAACTCGACGCCCGCCACCCGGGCCCGCGGGACGTTCTGGTACGTCTCCTGGTCGTTGTTCGAGATGACGACGCGCTCGATGGGGTTCTTGAAGTACTTGTAGAAGCCGCTGACGGCGAGCACCTCGCCGGGGCGCATGAACCACTCCCAGCGCACGTCATAGTTGTTGATGAGGGTACGCTGGAGATCCGGGTTGCCGGCCGTCTGCCGCCCGCCGGCGAAGTCGAAGGCCGAGAACGGGGCCTTCTCCCGGAAGGTGGGCCGGGCCAGCGTGCGCGTGGCCGAGAGGCGGAGGTTCATGTTGTCCTGCAGCGCATAGACCACGTTGAGCGAGGGCAACACGTCGCGGTCGTCGAGCCGCCCCGGCGCCTTCGTCGAATCCCGGCTGACGATCTCGAACGAGGCGGCTTCGTAGCGGACCCCGCCGATGAGGCGCAGCCGCCGCGTCACCGGCACCTCGGCCATGGCATAGGCGGCCGCCACCTCCTGCGTCCCGTCGTAGTTGTTCGACGGCACGGAGCCGTCTCGGATGGTGTTGCCGAAGACGAACCGCCCGTTGCTTTCCTCCAGGATGCCGATGTTCTCCGGGCCGAAGTAGGCGTTGACGTCCCCGTTAAAGAGCCGGAAGGGGACGCTCCCTTCCACATAGTCGAACTTGCGCTCGCGGAAGGTACGGTCTTTCTTCAGGTACGCCCCGCCCGTCTTGAGCTTGACCGGCGCGGCCAGGCCCAGGTCCACCGGCACCTCCACGTTGAGTTGCACCTCACGGTTCTCCTCTTCGAGATCCCGGAAGAGGCGCGTCGGTGGCGTGGCGTTCGACGAGCCGAGCACCAGGTCGTAGACGCGGAAGGTGGTGTCCTCGCGTACGACGTCGACGAACTGGTCGAAGAAGAAGCGCAGGTCCGGCTCCTCCTGGCGGGTGCCGGCGACGGAGGCCATCCAGTCGATGCGCACGGGCCGGAGGAAGTGCTCGCCGCGCAGCTGCCCGGAACGCACGCCACGCTCGGTGTAGCGCAGCACGTACGTCTCGAAGCGGACCGTCTCGGGCGAGTTCTTCGGGAAGGGCCCGACGGCATAGCGCGCCTCGTGGTCGCTCACCTGCGACCGGTACAGGTTGACGCCCACCTGGTGATGCGGGTGCAGCCTGTAGGTCAGGTTCGCCAGCACGCCCCAGTTGACCGACTCGGTTCCCTGCCGGTCGGCCAGGTCGTAGTCGACGAAGAGTTCCTCGGCACTGGGGTCGGTGAGGACGAACTGGGCCACGCGGCCGCCCTCGTAGGCCTTGAAGCCCCGGCTGTACGTGGCGCTGGCCACTACGCCGAGCGCCCGCCCGAAGACGGGCATCTGGGTGCCCAGCGAGGCCGCATAGCTCAGGTCCAGGCCGGAGCGGCGCGGGACGGGCACCATGACCGGGTGGAAGGCGCGGGTGATCTGGTCGAGCTGTGCCGCCAGGGCCGGGTCGCGCCGGGCCTGCGTGGGCCGCGGGATCGCGAGGCCGGGCGATTGCAACAGCGACGGCAGGGCCCGGAGGCCGTCGTCGAAGCCGAGCCAGTCGGTGTCGCTCCGGGGTCCGGAGAGGAAATCGTCCTTGAGCGAAGCCCGGGTGTTGTAGCCGGTCGTCGTGGTGAGTTGCAGGCCGAAGCGCTCGGGAAAGTCCTTCGTGCGGAGGTTGACGTTGCCGCCGGTGAAGCTGCCGGGCTGGTCCGGCGTAAAGGTTTTCGTGGCGACGATGTTGTCGAGGAGGTTGGCCGGGAAGAGGTCGAACTGGGCGGCGTTGCGGTCGGGGTCGGCGCTGGGGAGGGAGGCGCCGTTGAGCTGGGCGTTGCCGTAGCGCCCGCCCAGGCCGCGCACGTAGACGTACTTGCCACCCACCACGGAGGCGCCGGTGACGCGGCTCATGGCCTCGGCGGCGTCCCCCGCGCCGGCCTGCGCCATGGCCCGGGCGCTGATGGCGTCGCTGACGGCGATGGCCTTCGCGCGGTCCTTGAGGAGCACGGCGTCGTTGTTACGCAGGGCGCGGGCCTCCACCACCACCTCGCCCCCGACCTCCACGGCCTCCTCGACGAGGCTCATATCCACACGGGTCACCGCACCCGCCGTCACCTCCACGCCCTCGACGCGCGCATCCCGGAAGCCCAGATACGAAAACACCAGGGTGTACGTCCCCGGTGCCACACGGTCGATGGTATAGCGCCCGTCGAGGTCGGTCGTGGCGCCGGTGGTGGTGCCGTCGAGCACCACGTTGGCGCCGATGAGCGTCTCGCCCGTGCCGGCATCGACCACCACCCCGGTGATCTTGCCGGTTTGCTGTGCCCGTGCGGGCATCACCCCCGGCAGCAGGCCCAGGAGCAGCACCCCCAGGCTCCACACCACGCCGGACCCGTTCCGTCGTACCATCGAATCTATACATCAGGTGGATTCGTCTGCGATGCCGCCGGCCGTGATGAGGCCCGGCAGCGAGCGCAAACTATCCCCCCGATGTTATCCCGACGTTACGAGCACATTATCGCTGGTTTAATTTCCGACCGGATCTTTCCGGCGTGGCCCCGGGTCACCCCTGCTCGATCACGTCCGCCAGGGTACGCATGTAGAGCGCGGCGTCGCGGGGATCGTTGTGACGGAGCGGAGCACGGTCCGGCGGCAGGCGGCGCAGGACGCGCTCGTCGGACAGGTACTCGAGGCGGGCGAGGTCGTCCGGGGTGAGACCGGCCCGCTGGAGCGTCTGGAACAGGTCGTCGACGCGATGGCCGGTGCCGGCGCAATAGTCGCGGGCGTGCTCGGTCCACTCGTCGAGTGCGTAATCCACGGCGCGGACGATCTCGAGGTCCGTCATGCCGGTGAGTGTCTGTACCAGGTGGCCGCAGTTGCAGCGGCCCATGTGGCCCCATTCGTAGCGAGCCCCGGCTTCGAGGCGGCGCGCCGTCTCGCGGAGGGCGTCGATCAGGTGCGATGCGTGCTGAGACATGGTGCTTCTCCCTGCGGCGTTGCCGTGATTCGTGTCAGGCCGGATGTCGTACCCGGCCCGTCTATCCCAAAGCGGCAGGAGGCTCCGGGTTCCATCGAAGCCCGCCGGACCGGGTCCGGTTTATTTGTCATGAAGGCCGGCCCGTTGCGGGATCGCCGCCGTAACACCGGCGTTGACGTGTGTATCCAATACACACTGCCGTCTCCCCGATACACATTCCGGCAACCCGATGGCCCCGTCTCCTTCTTCCCCGACCGCGGCGAAACCCGACTTCTGGGATCGGCTGGGCATCGGGATCTCCGGCCTGTGCATGATCCATTGCCTGCTGCTGCCGGTGGTACTGGCGCTGGCGCCCCTCTGGCCGATGGCTGAGGACCTGCACGCATGGCTGCACCCCGTCTTTGCGCTGCTGCTGGTGCCCACCACGCTCCTGGCCATGGCTCACGGCTACCGCCGTCACCACGACCGCCGCATCGTCCTCTGGCTGAGCGTGGGGCTCGTGATCGTTCTCGTAGCCGGCGTGCTGGGCCACCGGATGCCGGGCGCCTTCACCGAGACGGCCCTGACGGTCACGGGCAGTGTGGTGCTCATCGCGGGCCACTGGCGCAACTGGCGCGCCGGCGCCCATTGCCGCACCCATCCCCCCACCCCAACCGCCTGAGTTCCATGCATCGCCTCAACTTCACCCTGGACGAAGCCACCGTACGCCTGCTCGAGAAGCTGGCGCAGACGTACTACCACGGCAACAAGTCGCAGACGGTGCGGGCGGCCCTCGAGAGCCTGGCCGCCCACATCGGCCACGAGGGCTGGGTCATCGCCGGCTACACGCCCGTGGAGGTACACGGCGACGTGGCCTGCCACACCTGCGGCGAGGAGCATCACGAGGGGGAGGTGCTCTACCGGCCCGTCTTCGAGCGCGGCGAGAGCCCCCGCGCCCTGCCCCGTATCCCCGCCGAGGTCTGGCTCGACTGCCCCCGGTGCGTGGAACAGCAGCTTCAAGCGTGAAGCCCTGTTTCCCCATTGAATTCCGGCCGCGGCAGGCGTACTTTTGCCGGCAGATGAAAACCTTTTCACACACCGTCTCTCGATGCTCCGTCTCGTTGCCTTCCTCCTCGCCGGCCTGTTCCTCGCCGCCCCCCTCCAGGCCCAGCTCACCCCACAGGAAGCCATCACGATGATGGGGCGGGGGATCAACCTGGGCAACACGCTCGAACCCCCGACCGAGGGTGCCTGGAATAACGGCCCGGCACAGGAACACTATTTCGACGACTTCAAGGCCGCCGGCTTCTCGACCGTCCGCATCCCCGTCCGGTGGGACCAGCACACCGACGCCGCCCCGCCCTACACGGTCGACGCGACCTGGCTGGCGCGCGTCGAGGAGGTCGTCGACTGGGCCCTGGCCCGCGACTTCTTCGTCATCATCAACGCCCACCACGAGGACTGGCTCAAGCAAAACTACGACGACGCCGGCCTCCGGGATCGTTTCGACAGCATCTGGCGGCAGGTGGCCGAGCATTTCCAGGACAAACCCGAGAAACTCTTCTTCGAGATCATCAACGAGCCCTACGGGATGAACAAGGAGCAGGTGGACGACCTCAACGCCCGCATCCTGTCCATCATCCGCGAGAGCAACCCGTCCCGTATCGTCATCTTCTCGGGCCACGGATGGGCCAACGCCGAGCAACTCGTCCAGGCCGCCATCCCCGACGACGATTACCTGATGGCCTACTACCATTCCTACGATCCCTGGACCTTTGCCGGCATGGGCCAGGGAAGCTGGGGCACCGAGGCCGACCGGAACGCCGTGGCCGCCAAGTTCCAGCTGGTCGCCGACTGGTCGGCCGCGCACGGCATCCCCGTCATGATCAGCGAGTTCGGCGCGGTGCGGGCCACCCCGTTCAACGACCGGATGGCCTTCTACGCCGCCTACGTGGACGGGGCCGTGGCCCACGGCATGGCCTTCATGGTGTGGGACGACGGCGGCGACTTCCACATCTACGACCGGAAGTGGCGCACCTGGAGCGAGGAGAAGGACATCCTCATCCACGGCTATCCGGACAGCCCCACCCGGCTGGCTTTCACGTCCACCGTCGACACGCTCGTCACGCTCACCTGGGTCAACCGGGCCGAGGGCGCCACGCACCTGACCGTCGAGCGGCGGACCATCGATGGCGTCTTCGCGCCCCTGGCCGAGCTGCCTCCCGACGCGACGGCCTTCTCCGACACCACAGCCGAGGGGGGGCAGACGTACCAGTACCGCATCATCGCCCACAGCGGCGGCGTCGACCGGTACTCCTACCCCATCCAGACGACCGTCACCCCCACGGCGCGGTCGAGTTACCCCGCCGGGCCGCACCCCCTTCCCGGCACCCTCGAGGCCGAGGACTTCGACGAGGGCGGCGAGGGGCTGACCTACCATGACACCGACGCGGAGAACATCCCCGGCGCCTATCGGCCCGGCGTCGGCGTGGACATCGCCGCCCGGAACGACGGGGGGTATCAGGTCACGCACATCGCGTCCGGGGAATGGCTCGAGTACACGGTCGACGTGGCCGAGGCCGGGCTGTACGAGGTGACGGTCTACGTGGCCTCCGTCGGCGGCGGGGGGCGCCTGCGCGTGGTGGCCGGCGGCGAACAGACCTCCATCCTGAACCCGATCGCCACCGGGAGCGACCAGGCGCTGGCGCCGCTCTCCGGCACCCTCTCCCTGGCGGCCGGCCCGCAGATCATCCGGCTGAGCCTGCTCACGGGCGCCGCCTACCACGTCGACCGTATGGAATTTCGCCTAGTCGGTGCCACGTCCACCGAAGACGCCCCGCCGGCACCTGCCATCACCGTGTACCCCAACCCGGCCACCACCTATGTGCACGTCGTCGCCCCGGCGGCTCCCCGGCAGGTGCTCTCCCTGTACAACGTGCTCGGCCAGCGGTTGCGTCACCTCACCCTGGCGGGCCCGGAGACCCGCCTCGACCTCGACGGCCTGCCGCCCGGCGTCTACCTCCTGCGCCTCGAACGTGACGGTCGCCCGGCGACCCGGCACACCCTCGTAAAGCACTGACCGGCTCCGCCGCCCGCCCCTGGCGACCCAGCGCTGTCAACAGGGAGTTTGTCGTTCTGTCAGCCGACCCGGGAAGGCACATTCTTTGAACCCCTCTCGGGTGGTAGGTGAGGGTAAGGATCGTCTGACAAAACGACGAGGAGGTGAGTGCCATGGCAGAAACCGGACTCGAAGTCTTTGACACGACGGTCCAGAAGACCAACCGCTGGCTCAAGGAGATCCGGGAGGAGCTGCACCTGAACAGCCGCCGCGAGGCCTATCATGCCCTGCGGTCGGTGCTGCACCAGCTCCGCGACCGCATGACGCTGGAAGAGCTCGCCCAGTTCTCGGCACAGCTCCCGATGCTGGTGCGGGGCATCCTGTTCGAAGGGTGGGACCCCACGGGCAAGCCCGTGCGCGTCCGCCACATCGACGAGTTCTTGCAGCCGATCCAGGAGGAGTTTCACCAGATGGGCCTTTCGGTGAACCCGCGGCAGGTGGTTCAGGGCGTCTTCAAGACGCTGAACCGCCACATCAGCCGGGGCGAGGTGGAGGAAGTGCGCGCCCTGCTGCCGCAGGAGCTCCGCGCGCTCTGGCCCGAACCCACGGCGGCGGAAGCGTAAGGCGCCTCCCGGTCGTAACCCAGGGCCGCCCTCCAGCAGAGGCGGCCTTTTTTGTGCCGGACCGTGATGCGCCCCTCACTCCGGCATCGTGAGCAGGGCCGCGAAGAGGTCGATGCCGTAGAAGAGGTTGGCCAGGCGGAGGTTCTCGTCCGGGGCGTGCTGGTTGTCGTCGTGGTTGGCGATGGGGACGATGACGAAGGGCTGGCCGAGCACGTCGGAGAAGAGGTAGAGGGGCAGCGACCCACCGAGGGCGGGCACCATGAGCGGCGGCTCGCCGGCGGCGACCGTCACGGCCTCGACGAGCCGCTCCGTGATCGGCAGGTCCATGGGCGTGCGGGCGGCGGGATAGCCGTTCCCCCGGCGGTCCACCCGGACGATCTTCGGATAGCGCAGCCGCGTGGCAAGATCCGGCTCTTCATAGACGATGTGGTAGCCCTGCTTCCGGATGTGCGCCTCCACGAGGTCGAGCATGTGCTCGGGGTCGTTGCCCTTGACGAGGCGGATGCCCAGGGTGGCGGTGGCCGTGGCGGGGATGACGTTGCGGGCCAGCGCCCCGGTGTTGCCGCTGGCGAGGCCGCGCACGGTGAGCGAGGGCAGCATCAGCCGTTCGGCCAGCGGGGCATTGTTCGCCTCCGTCTCGGCCAGCCCCAGCTCACGCCGCAGCGCGTCGTCATAGTCGGGCAGGGCCGCCAGCGCCGCCCGCTCCGTCTCGCTCAGCGGCTCGACGGTGTCGTAGAAGCCGTCGATGAGGACCGTGCCGTCCTCGGCCTTCATGCTGGCGAGCAGGTGGGCCAGCCGGGTGCCGGGCACCGGCGCCCAGTTGCCGTAGTGGCCGCTGTGGAGCGACCGCGTGGCGCCGTACACGGTGATCTCCATCCCGGTGACGCCCCGCACCCCGAAGACGAGCTGCGGGCGGCGGCTCTGGTGGACCGGCCCGTCACAGAAAAGCCACACGTCCACGTCGGCATAGCGATCCCCGAAGCGCTCGAGGTAGTCCTTCAGGTGGGGAGAGCCGCGCTCTTCCTCCCCGTCGAAGAGCAACTTGACGTTCGACGTGAGACCGAGGCCGGCGGCCTCGAGGGCGTCGAGCGCGGCCAGGAGGGCCGCCAGCGGGGCCTTGTCGTCGCCGGCGCTGCGGGCGTAGAGGTACCACTCGGGGTCCACCGGCTCGCCCGGGGCGGGCAGCGGGCGCGGCGTGCCGCCCGCCTCCATGCTGGCCGTGTAGAGCGTGGGCGTCCAGGGGCCGTGGGTCCACCGCGTCGGGTCGACGGGCTGGCCGTCGTAGTGCACGTAGAGACCCAGGGTGCGCGTGGCCCCCGGCACCCGCCGCTCGCCGTAGACCAGCGGCGGCGCCCCCGGCACCTTCAGCAGCTCCACGGTAAAGCCGCGCCGGGCAAACGCCTCCCGCACGTATGCGGCGTTGCGGTGGATGCCGGCCGAGTCGGTGGCGACGTTCGGGATCGCCAGCAGCTCGGCGAAGCCGGCCAGGATCTCGGCGGCGTGGGCCGCGCGGTAGGTCCGGGCCGCCTCCACGGCCGGGTGCTGGGCCGCTGCCGTGAAGGCCCATACGCCCAGACCAAGCAAAAAAACGTACCTTCTCATAGCGTTCTCCGGCGTGAACGTCCTCCCTCGCCTGAAGCATGACTCATCCGGATGCCCCCTGAACGGGCCGCATGGCGCTGAAGCTATCATTTCCGTTACGGGAGCACAACCCCGCTACGATGTTGAGCGGGTTTTTCTTCCGCTCCTGTCATCTGTCCATGGTGGACGGGTTAGGGGGAATGGCGTACCTTGCGCCCATGTTCGCCCGCCGTTTCGCCATGACGCACCGCTGCCGCACGTCCCTGCTGCTGCTTTTTCTGATGGCCGGCAGTGGCCTGTACGTCCGGGCTCAGGTCCTTGCCGGGCGGGTAACCGAGGCCGGCACGTCCCGGCCCCTCGACCGGGTGAGCGTGGTGCTGGCCGGCACCCGCTTCCACACCTCCACGGACACCGCCGGGACGTTTCTCTTCGGCGCCGTACCCGCCGGGACGTACACGCTGCAGGCCCTGGCCGCGGGCTACCACCCCGATACCCTGCGGGTACACCTGCGGGCCGGAGACACCCTCCACGTCGCCCTGACCCTGCGGCCGGTTCGAGCCCCGGTGGTCTCCCCCCGTGACGGCCTCACCGGAACCCTGGATACCCTCTCGGCCGGTGTGTGGGCCTCCTGCGCCTGCGTTGAGATCGCCCCGGCGCTGGCGGGGTGGCCCGGTGTCGACGTCGTGCGCCGGGGTGCCCTCGGCCTCGACCCGACCGTCGAGAGCCTGGCCGAAACGCGGGTGGGCGTCTACGTGGACGATGCTCGCTTCTTCGCCGCCAGCCCGCTGCGTTCCGATGCACCCATCGCCTATGTGGACCCGGACGCCGTGGAACGGGTCGTGCTGGTGCGGGGGCCGGCCGCCCTCACCCTGGGCAGCGGTCACCTGGCCGCCTTCCACCTCCTTCCCCGCCGGGTGCCCGACGCCCCGCTGCGCCTACACCTGCTCGGAGGCTATGCCTCGAACGGCCGCGTCGCCGAGGGGGCGGGTGGGGTCGCCGGCACGTCGGGCCGCGTCGCCTACGGCCTGCACGGCGCCCTCCGGCAGGGCGACGACTATACGGCCGGCGACGGCACACGCGTCCCGGCCCACTTCCGCACGAGGGCCCTGCGTGGACACGCCGGCTACCACCTGGCCCCCGGCCTGCGGCTCGAAGCCCGCGGCGGCCTCTACACCCGCGCCGACGTAGACATGCCCGGCCTTTTGCTTGACGTTGAAAAGGAAGTGGCGCGGGACGCACAGCTGGCTTTCCGCCGGGAGACCCCCGAACGCCCCATCCGCACCGTCGAGGCGGCCGTCTACTGGACCCACCTGACCAGCCGGGCCGGCAATGCCGGGCGCACCGACCGTCCCCGCACGGCGGACGACCTGCCCGTCGTGCTGAGCCTGGATACCCGCCAGACCATTCTCGGCGGCCGCCTGGCCGCCCATATCGTCTCGGACGACGGCCTGACCCTCGACGCCGGCATGGATGGCTACCACCTGCGCCACACCGGTACGTGGCGCGGCCACGATCCAGCGGGCACGCTTCTCTTTGACGAGATCCTCCCGCCCGACGTGCGCCGGACGAACGTCGGCTTCTTTCTCCTGGGCACCGTCCCGGCCTTCGGCTTCACGCTGGCGGGGGCCGCCCGCCTCGACGTGTTCCGGCACGACGCCCGGCAACCGAGCGCCTTCTACCTCGCCAATGCGGCCCGCCGCCCTCTTGCCCCGGACCGGCTGGCCCGCACCGAGACCCTCCCGAGCCTGGCCTTCCGCATCG
Organism: uncultured Rhodothermaceae bacterium; assembly: GCA_964552015.1. Taxonomy (GTDB): domain Bacteria; phylum Bacteroidota; class Rhodothermia; order Rhodothermales; family ISCAR-4553; genus Rhodocaloribacter. Next base: position 14,861 of record CAZKFR010000007.1, read on the forward strand.
AGCGCAACCTGCCCCCCTGGACGCTCGCGGCCGGCCTCACCTCCGTCGCCCGCACGGCGGATGTCCTCGAGCGCTTCGGCGACCGCTTCCCGGCCGTGGCCGCATACACCGGCGCCGAGGTCCTGGGACGCCCCAACCAGGAGCCGGAACGCGCCTCCGAAGTCGACCTCACCCTCCAGGCCCGCTATCCTGCCCTGCGCCTGCACCTGCGCCTCTTCGCCCGCCTCCTGAGCGACTACACGACCTTCCTTCCCACCGACCTCCCCGCCCGCATCGACACCACCGAACGCATCCTCCGCTATCGGAACGGCGAAGGCCGTTTCCGGGGCGTGGTGGGGCAGCTCGCCTACACCGTCTCTGGATGGACGGCCACGCTTCAGGTCTCCTCCCTCTGGGGGCAGGACGTGACGCTGGACGAGCCAGCCTTTGGCGTCCCGGCCGGCGCCACGCACCTCGCCCTTCATTACACACCGCCTGCCCGCACGTTCTTCGTCGGCGCCACCCTCCATGTGGTCGACGGGCAGATCCGAGCAGCCCGGCTGCGGGGCGAGACGCCCACACCCGGCTACACCACGGTCGACTTTCACGCCGGCTTTCACCTCCGCCACGTCGCCAGCGGCCCCTTCCGCCGCATCACGCTCCTGTTCGGCGCCGACAACCTGACCGACGCACACGTCCGTCCCCACCTCAACGCCCGCGGGTCCGGCACCTCATCTCCGCTCCCCGAGCCGGGTCGCTCGTTCTTCGTCCGCCTGCGCTTCGACGGCAACGCCTCACCGCTCTTCCCGGATCTGTAGCGCTTCGAGTTGTGCGGACGAGACGTACTGTCCCTGACGCAGCCGGGATTCCGTGTGCAACCGGTAATACCGGTCCGCATTGACGATGAAGCGTTCGATTTTTTCCCGGTGGAAGCGGTAGAAGAAGGCCTCGCTGAAACGTGCGTCGAGTTCTTTCATCGTCCGCTTGATACTGCCGAAAGCCGGGTTGTGCCCGAGCGTGGCCTCGCCATCGACCCAGACGCGCGTCTCCTCGGTGAAATACGTGGCCACGATCACGTTGGAGATGGCGATGCAGTAGATGAGGGCCAGGTTGTGGTCCTGCCCCGAGGCCGGCGGACCGCTGCGATACCGCACCAGATCGAGCACCTCGGTGGCGTTCAGGCCCAGTTCGGCCAGCGGCGCGCAAAGTTCCTGCCCGGCCACGATCCCCAGCTCGGCCAGCACCTCCACCGTCTTCTCGTTCCGATCCTCAAAGATCTTACCCGGATAGTAGTCCTTCGTCTCGTCGAACATGACGCCGAAGTGCTGCACCAGGCAGGCCAGCCCGATGGTGTAAAGCAGGTCGTCCGACGCTCCGGGATGCACCTGCCGGATGAGGGTGATCGCCAGGCTGGCTGCCCGGGCACTGTCGGTCAGGATCATCTTACCCCGGGGTGTCATGAGATGGGGCGTGAGAAACAGACTGATCCCTTCCAGCTGCATCATGCGCTGGACGATCTCGTCGAGATAACGTTTGTGCAGGTGCGAGTTGACCTGCCCGTACCACGACGTCTTCATCGTGGCCGGGTCAAAATACATCGACCGAGCAATGTTGTGCATGAACACGTTGCGCACGGCCCGGTCGTAGAACTGGAGGAACTCGTGCGGGTCGCCCTTCGAGATGATGGCAATAGGGCCATAGTGACGCTTACGGTCGTGGCGCTTGTCGTTCACCATCTTCTCGATGAGAAAGGGAATCGCCTTTTCCGTGGCTTCACCGGCCGCACAGACCAGCTTGAGGCCCCGTTCCTCCGGCCCGTCACTCTGCAAGACGTGCACATCCTTGCTGAGCAGCGTGGTGGCAAACGGAAACCCCTGCTTCTTCAGCATGGCCATGATCCATGCCACGACCTGTTCCACGCCCTCATCGTCACGCCCGAAGTCGGGCGCTTCGATATGGAAGCGCAGGAAGTGCTCGAACGTGGGGTGGACGTATTCGGGCGCGTCTTTCATAGTATGACACCAGACGCCGGATCAGCCAACCGGAGTGCCAAGACAGATTTCTCGTAACAGAGGAGGTATCGGCTACTTCGAAACTTCCTCAAGCGGGCGGGCCAAAACCGCCTCCCCCGGGCGTTTCGATGATGAGCCGGTCTCCCGCAGCGAGGCGGCGGGTACACTTCGAGGGCAGGGTTTCCTCGCGTCCGTCGGCGTGCCGGAGGAGGTTACGCCCCGGCGCGCCGGGTTCGCCGCCGGCCAGTCCCCACGGGCCGGCCTCCCGGCGCTCGGTCAGGAGGGTGACCGTGGCAGGGGCGTCCATCGCGTAGACGCGCACCAGCCCGTCGCCGCCCCGGTGCCGCCCGCGCCCCCCGCTGCCGGGCCGGAGCGCATAGCGCTCCACGCGGAACGGATAGGCCATCTCCAGCGCCTCGACGGGAGTGTTGCGCGTGTTGGTCATGTGCACATGCACCCCGCTGAGTCCGTCGGCATCCGGGGCCGCGCCCATGCCGCCGCCCAGGGTCTCGTAGTAGGTGAAAGGACGCCCTTCGGCCGTGCGGCCGCCGATGGTGACGTTGTTCATCGTCCCCTGCGAAGCCGCCGGGACGCGCGCGGGCAGGGCCTGGGCCAGCGCCCCGAGCACCACATCGACGATGCGCTGCGACGTCTCGACGTTGCCCCCGGCCACGGCGGCAGGCGGGCGGGCGTTCACCAGGCAACCCTCCGGGGCCGTCACCGCCACCGGCGCGAAGCAGCCGGCGTTGACCGGCACGTCGTCGCCGGCCAGGCAGCGCACCACGTAATAGCAGGCCGAGCGGGTGATGCTCATGACAGCGTTGAACGAGCGGTCCACGGCGTCGGCCGTGCCGGTGAAGTCGAACGTGACGGCGTCCCCCCGGATACGGGCCGTGACGCGGATGGGGATGCGGCGGGTCGGCCCCTCGTCGTCGAGGACGAGGTGATCCTCGAACGCATAGTCGCCGTCGGGCCAGGTGGCCAGGGCCGCCCGCACGAGGCGCTCGCTGTAGGCCTGCAGGTGGCGGGCATAGGCGCATACCTCGTCGAGGCCGTGCCGCGCCACCAGCTCGCGCAGCCGCCGCTCGCCGACGGTGTGGGCGGCCCGCTGGGCGTCCAGGTCCCCCCGCCGCTCCTCGGGCGTACGGACGTTGCGCAACAGCACCTTCAGCAGGTCCTCGTTCGGCACCCCCGCCCGGACGAGCTTCACCGGCGGCAGGATCAGCCCCTCCTGGTATAGCTCCGTCGAGAGGGGCAGCGAGCCCGGCGTCATCCCCCCCACGTCGGCATGGTGCGCCCGCGTGGCGACGAAGAAGCGGGGCGCCGGGTCCGCCGGGTCGAGAAACACCGGCGAGACCATCGTGAGGTCGGGCAGGTGGGTGCCTCCTTCGTACGGGTCGTTGAGCACCACCACATCGCCCGGCGCCCAGGCGTCGACCGCCGCCCGGGCCGCCGCCACGCTGTCCGGCATGGCGCCCAGGTGCACGGGGATGTGGGCGGCCTGCGCCACCAGCCGCCCGTCCTCGTCGAAGACGGCACAGGAGAAGTCGAGCCGCTCCTTGATGTTCGGCGAATAGCTCGTCCGCTGGAGCGTCACCCCCATCTCCTCGGCCACCCCGGCAAACCGGTGGCGGTACAGCGCGATCTTGATCGGATCGATCATGGCATACCGGTTTCGCGTTTCACG
>CAZKFR010000007.1:18638-28681 GCA_964552015.1 uncultured Rhodothermaceae bacterium
ATCCCGAACGATCACTTCACCTCTTCGAGCAGGATGACCCCGCTCGCGTGCGGAGCGACGCTGATCATGCCGTACGAGACGATGCCGATGCGCCCGGTGAGGGCATCGCGCAGGACGGTGTCGTCCGGGAAGGCGTGGGACACGTTCAGGCGCGTGGCCCCGGCGGCGCCAAGGGCCACCACCACGCGGTCCTCGTAGGCGCCGTAGCGGAAGGTGCGCATGAACGCATACGGCGCGTCGGAGAGCTTCGTGTGGGTGCCCCGCGCCACGGACGGATGGCGCTTCCGGAACGCTCCCACCGCCTGCCAGTGGGCCCGCACGCCCTCCTCCACGGCCGACCAGTTCATCGGTGAAAGGGCCGGCTGGACGGGGTCGGAGACGGATGGCCCCGGCGGGCGGGCCGTCTCGTCGCCGTAGAAGAGCTGCACGGCGCCCGGCATGAGGAGCAGCCGCGTCCCGCCCTCGACGAGCCGCCCCCGGTCGAACAGGCCCGCGCCGGGAGAGGACAGGTACGCGAGCACGCCGACCGGCGCGGTGTCCCGCCGCTGCGCATGAGCCGCATAGAGGCTGTCGAGGCGATCCTCGGGCGCCCGGGCCAGCCCCCGGAAGGTATCCTCGCAGACGGCATCGAACCCCTTATCGGCGGACGGCGGCGCGGCGTCATCCCCCGCCACCATCCAGAAATCGGCCTCGTCGAGCGCTTCGTCGGGATGGGCGGCCTTCCAGGCCCGGAGTGCGCGGGTGGCCTCCTGCTTCAGGGCCTGCCACGTCCCCGCCTCCACCTGCCCGGCGCCGGCGATGCGGAAGCCGTCGATGCCATGGCGCTCCACCCAGTCCGTCACCCATTTGATCAGGTAATAGCGGGGCGTGCGGGGGTAGCCCGTCCGCGCAAAGAATGCTTCGAGGGCGGCCTCCTCCCGCGCCGTCTTCTCCGGCCCCCACTTCGCTCGCAGAAAGATCGGCAGCGCTACGGGCTCCGACGACTCCGTCTTGAAATCCGGGAGGCCGCCGGCGCAGGCCGTCAGCGCGTCGTCGCCGCAGGGGTCATGGCCCGGCAGGTCGGCGCGCACCCAGCCCGGCCCCCACCAGCGGGCCCAGGCCGAGTCGGTACCGGCCGCGTCGACGAAGCGGGTAGGGTAGGCGTGCCAGCTTTCGCCGGGGCCGGGCCGCCAGGTGCGCCAGCCGTCGCCGCGGAGCGTGCCGAAGCCGAAGGCGTCCATGTCCGCCGGGGTGGCGGGGCCGGGATGGTCGAGGACGACGTCGATCAGCACCCGCAGACCGTGGGCGTGGGCCGTGCGGACGAAGCGTCGGAACGTCTCGTCGGTCCCCAGCGCGGCGTCGAGCGCGGTGTAGTCGAGCGTCCATGCGCCATGATAGGCATACTGCTGGACGCCGCCCTCCGACCCGCCGCCCATCCAGCCGTGGACCTGTTCGAACGGGCTCGTGATCGCGAGGGCATCGACGCCGAGGGCCTCGAAGTAGCCCTCCTCGATCTTCTGCGTCAGACCCGCGAGGTCGCCGCCGTGGAAGTGGCCGACGGGATCCAGGGCATAGGGTTGGCCGGCGGCGTCGAAGCCCCGGCCGTAGGCGTGGTCGTTGGCCGGGTCGCCGTTGGCGAAGCGGTCCGTCACCACGTAATAGACCGTCGCGCCCTCCCAGGCGAAGGGCGGCGCAGCGGGCTGGGCGGCGGCGCACCAGACGCCCCATGCCGCCATCCAGAGGGTTGCACAGACCTTTCGCATCGCAGGGCCACGGGTGTGAGGGAGGAAGGGAAAGCTACGGCCTCCGGCGTCAACGTTCCACCCACAGGTTGCGCCCCGCGTCGACGCGGGCGTGCCAGCCCGGCGGGATGACCACCGTGGTGTCGTACTGAAAGACGATGGCGGGGCCGTCGAACCGGTGGCCGTGGCGCAGCCGGGGGCGGTCGTAGCCGGGGGTGGGGGTTGGGCCGGCGGCGTCGAACCAGACGGGGCGCTCGGGGAGGCGGGCCACGTCGGCCAGGGTGTCGGCGGGCGGCTCTTCCGGCAGGGCGAGCGGCAGGCCGGGGGCGGTGCCGCGCACGCGGAGCGTCACCACCTCCACGGGCGCTTCCGGGCGGGCGTGCCCGTACCGCTGCCGGTGGGCCGCGTGAAAGGCAGCCACGGCCTCTGCGACGCCTTCGGCCGTGACGGGCCAGGCCAGCGGCACGTCCAGCTCATAGCTCTGCCCGGCATAGCGGAGGTCGAGGCGGGCCGTGAGGGTCACGTCGTCGAAGCCGTCGCGGGCCAGCACCTCACGGACGGTGCGGGCGAGCGCGCCGGCGGCCTCCCGGAGGGGCGCGGGGTCGCCGGTCAGGGCGGCGGCCGGGCGCAGCACCGACCGGGAGGCGTCGTAGACGACGTCGGCCAGCAGCAGGCCCAGTGCGCTGAGGACGCCGGGATACGGCGGGATGAGCACCCGGCGGATGCCCAGGGCGGCGGCCAGGTCGCAGGCATGGAGGGGGCCGGCCCCGCCGAAGGGCACCAGGACGTGCTCGGCCGGGTCGTGCCCGCGCTCCACGGAGACGCGGCGGAGCGCCCGTTCCATCGTGGCGTTGGCCACCCGGAGCACCCCGAGCGCGGCTTCCTCGGCCGAGAGGCCCAGCTTCGTGCCCAGCCCGGCCAGCGCCGCACGCGCCGCCTCGGCCGCCAGCCGTACCGACACCGCCGCGCCCGAAGCGTCCCCGCCCAGCCGCTGCCCGGCATCGAGGCGGCCCAGCACCAGGTTGGCATCCGTGACCGTGGGCGCCGTGCCGCCGCGCCCGTAGCAGACCGGCCCCGGGATTGCGCCGGCGCTCTCCGGCCCTACCCGCAGCACCCCGCCGGCATCCACCCGGGCGATGCTCCCGCCTCCGGCCCCGACGGTGTGGATGTCCGTCGACGGCAGGCGGAGCGGCAGGCCGGCGATGACGCCCTCCGACGTGTGGGGCACGGCGCCGGGGCAGAGGGCCACGTCGGTGCTCGTGCCCCCCATGTCGAACGTCATGATGCGGGGCGCGTCGGTGCCCAGGGCCTGCCGCGCCAGCGCGAACGCCCCGACGACGCCGCCCGCCGGGCCGCTGAGCACCAGCCGGGCCGCCTGCCGCGCCGCCGGGCCGGCCCCGATGGCCCCGCCGTTCGACTGCATGATGCGGAGCGTGCGACCGCCGAGGGCCTCCTCCAGCCGCCCCAGGTAGCGGGCCACCAGCGGCTGCACGTAGGCGTTGATCACCGTCGTGGCCGTCCGCTCGTACTCCCGGTACTCGGGCAGGATGTCGCTGCTGAGCGAGACGGCCACCTCCGGGCACGCCGCCCGTATCCGCTCGGCGGCCCGGCGCTCGTGGGTCGGATCGCGGAAGGAGAAGAGGAACACCACGGCCACGCTCTCGATGCCCTCGTCCGCCAGGCGTTGGGCCACCTGCGCCACGGCGTCCTCGTCGAGGGGGGTCAGCACCCGGCCGGCGGCGTCGAGCCGCTCGGGCACCTCGAAGCGCCAGGCGGCAGGCACCAGCGGGGGCGGGCGATGCTGGCTGAGGCGGTAGAGGTGGGGGCGGTGCTGCCTTCCGATGGCCAGCACATCGGCGAAGCCGGCGGTGGTGACGAGCGCTGTGCGGGCGCCGCTCCGTTCGAGGAGGGCGTTGGTGGCTACCGTCGTGCCGTGGACCACGGCGGCGTCCGGCGCCACCCCCAGCGCCGCGAGCCCGGCCACGATGGCCCGGCTCTGGTCGGCCGGCGTCGTCGGGGTCTTGTGCACCACCAGCCGCCCGTCCACCACCCACACGAAGTCGGTGAACGTGCCGCCCACGTCGATGCCCACGAGCTGGCGGGCCGGCGTCCCGGTACGGGTCATAGGCTACGTATCGGATCGTCAGGAGCAGGTCCGGGTGCACGGGTCACCCGGCGCGGTCGCCCGCATATACGGCATGAGCAGGGAAGAACGCAAGCGCCGTCAGGCCGGGATGCGCCCGCCGCAGACGAAGAAGTCGTCCTGTCGCCAGGCGCAGTCCACATCGGTGAAGCCCGCCCGTTCCATGGCTTTCATCTGGCGGAACAGGCCCAGCGTGCCCACGTGGTCCGCCACGATCAGGTGCCCGCCGGGGGTGAGGCTCTCGCCGAGGCCCTGGAACAGCAATTCGTACCGGGTCTCCGCCTCGGCCCCTTCCACCCCGTGCCCGACGATGGCATGCAGCGCCAGCGAGGCCACGATCACGTCGTACGGCCCCCCGGGCAGCGGCTCCCCGTCGGCCGAGACGGTGGCCTGCAGGGCCTGCACGTCGACGTGCAGGTCGCCGACCTTGGCCCGGGCCAGCGCCAGCAGCTCGGGGTCCTCGTCGATCAGCGTCATCCGGGCCATCGGGTAGGCCGAGAGGATGGTGTAGGCCGCATTGCCCGTACCGCAGGCAAGGTCGCACACGCTGGTCTGTGCATCGAGCGGCGGCAGCGCCGCCAGCATCTCTTCGAGCATGGGCACCACCAGCGGCATCCGGCGCTCCACGTGCAGGTCATACCAGTACCCGTTTTTCCAGAAACCGCCGCCGCGCCGCAGGAGGTTCTGACGCCAGTTGGGAGGAGTCATGCAGATAAGAACGATCGAAGGGAAACGCCATCGGTTGCACAGGCCCGTCCGGGCACGTCGTGCCGAAATTGCACGAGGGAGCCCCGGCCAAAGATCCGCGAAGAATGTGCGACGCCGCGACCGGGACGCCCCGGCGCCCCCGCTCAGCTCCGCCCCACGGTGCGCTTGAAGATGCCGTTGCGGTTGACGTGCCCGACGTAGCGGCCGAGTACCCGCACCTCTTCAAACACGTCCGGCTGGATGTAAATGTCGGAATAGTCCTCGTTGGCCGGTTCGAGGCGCAGGCCGCGCTCGTCGTAATAGATGCGTTTGAGCGAGGTCTCGCCGTTGTAGAGCACCGCGCCGATGCCGCCGTTCGGGATGTCGTCGTCCATGAGCAGCACATAGTCGCCGTCGTGGATGTCGGCGCCCTGCATCGACTGCCCCGAGACGCGGATGGCATAGATACGGTCGAGGTTGGGAAAGAGGGTCTCGAGGGTGATCGTCCCCAGATGCTCCTCGACGGCTTCCTGCAACCGTCCGGCCGAAATGATGCCCCGGATCGGGATCCCGGCCGGCTCCTGCCGGGGCAGCCGCTCCTCGACGAGCTGGTAGCCGGTAGCATCGCGCCGCAGATACCCTTTCTTGTGCAATGCTTGCAGGTTCTGCGTCACGCTGTTGGGCGAGCGGTAGCCGAAATGATCGACGATCTCGCGATAGGTCGGCCACACGCCGTGCTCGGCAATGAAGTCCCGGATGAACAGCAGAAAATCACGCTGCTTGGCGGTCAGGTCCCGGCGGCTCATACGACGCATCGTGTATATGTGTAACATGTGGCGCACAGTATACGACACGCACCGCGAGAAAGGCAAGACGCCGGCGCCGTTCAGGAAGCCGGGCCGTCGCGCTCGTCGAGGAGGCGGCCGACGACCCGCGCGCTTCGCGAAGGGTAGACGTCGTCGAAGTGGTAACGGAGAAAGGCCTCCACGAGGCGATCCACCTCGCGGCGCACGTCATCGGTCAGGCGCAGGCGCATGACCGCATCGAGGTCCGCACGGGCCAGGATGGCGAAGGCACGCAGGGCAGCCCGGCTTGCGGTGATGCCGGGTGCCGGGCGCGGCAGGATGGCACCGCTGGCCGGATCGAGCACGCCCCCCTCATCCGGCAGGGCCGCCACGGTCTCTCGCTCGAAGGAGGGCGCGAACCCGAGCAGCCCGGCCAGCCGCAGCCGGAAGAAGGGCCAGACGTTGGCGCTCCGCTCCCCGGCGCGATCCAGCCGCTGCAGCCCCGCCAGCAACAGATCCAGTACGGGGGGCAGTTGCTGCTCTTCCTGCATCAGCGCCTCGGTCAGTTCGACCATCTGCAACCCGATCGCCAGCTTCTCCAGGTCCGCGCCGATACCGGGGAAGCGCTGCAGGTGCGCGCTCTCGGTCAGCGTCTGGAGCCCCCGCGTCGGACGGTAGTACAACACGACCTCCACATAAGCCATCGGCTGGAGCGTGGATCCGTAACGACTGCCGGGCAACCGGGCCCCCCGGGCCATCACCGATACCTTGCCCCGCTCCCGCGTCAGCAACGTGACGATGCGGCTCGTCTCGCCGTAATCCATGCCGCGCAGCACCACCGCATCGGTTCGAATGATCATATCGGTACGAGATCGAACGACGTCATCCCGACGTGTACCCGGACGGCTACAAGCCTGAAGATGTGGAGGTTGGAGGGCCTACCCTGGGGTTATGGAACCGGGCTGCCGGGGTTTATCCTGGTGTTGACCCTGTCAACGCGGCGACGGCCCGAAGGCTCCGTCGCTGCGGGCAGAGCCACCGTCCTTTCTTCCTGATGGCACCGCACGGCCCCGGCTCATGCGCTGGCTCTACCGCCTCCAGCAACGCCTCAGCCTGACCCGGCAGGAGAGCTTCGCCCTCCTGGGTCTGGCCTTTCTGCTGGCCACCGGGCTCACCGCCCGCCTCGTCTTCGTCCGGTGGCTGGCCCCCGCACCCGGACCTCTGGAAGCGAACACGTCGCTGTTCGAAGAGGGGGCCCGGCGGTATCGCAGCCAGACCACCGCCCCCCCGGATGCGGCCCCTTCCATGGCCCCTCCCGTCGCCCCGGCACCCGGCACCGGACGAATCAACCTGAACACCGCCACGGCCGAGGAACTCGAGCGCCTGCCCCGCATCGGGCCGGCGATGGCCGCCCGCATCATCGCCTACCGCGAAGAACACGGGCCGTTCGCCCGCGTGGCCGACCTGACCCGCGTGCGCGGCATCGGCCCGAAAACGCTGGCCCAACTCGAACCCCTCCTGTACGTCGAGGACGATCCCTGACCTTTTCGCCGAGTCCGGCGCAACGTATCCCCCCCGCGCCCGTACACCCGGAGCAGCCTTGCCCGCCCTCCGGAGGTACCCCCATGTACACCCCCTCACCGCTCCAATCCCTCGACCTCGACACCATGATGTCGTTCGTCTCGACCGTGCTCGCCGAGATGAACCTGGGGTTGCTGATCTATCATCTGGAAGACCCCGAAGACCCGCTCTCCCTCCGACTGATCTACGCCAATGCGAAGGCTTCCGAGTATACCGGATCGGACCTGGCCCCGCTGACGGGGCTTACCATCGCGGAAGCCTTCCCTCCCCTGGCCGCGACGGATTTGCCGGACATCTATGCCGACATGGCGCGTGGCGGGCATTCCCGCAACCTCGGCACCTTCGAATACCCTGGCGACGGTCGCATCGAACACAGCTACTATGCGGTCCGTGCTTTCCCGATGCCGGCTCACTGTGTCGGCATCGTCTTCGAGAACATCACCCTGCGCAAACAACTCGAAGCACTCATCCGCAAAGAACGACAGCCCGGTTCGTCCTGACACCCCCCATGAACCTGCTGCTTGGCCTGACGAACATCTTTTGCGCCCTGCTCGGCATCGGGCTGGCAATCCCGCTGCTGCGCGGGAAGATCCCGAGGAATCCCCTCTACGGGGTGCGCTTCCGCACATCCTTCGCGTCGGACGAGCTGTGGTACGCCATCAACCGGTACGGAGCACGCAGGATGCTGGTCTGGTCGGGTGTCCTGCTGGCCATCGGTGTCCTCGCGTTCTTCGTCCCCATGCACTCGGACGTCGTCGTCCTGCTTTTCGCGCTGGCGCCGCTGCTCTACCTGGTCCCGTGCATCGAGACGTACCGGTACGCCCAACGGCTCTGAGCACGGCAACGCCTGGTGCCGGGCCACTACGCCTGTAAGGGAATCCCTCACAGGCCAATCCGGGATTCACCGGCATTTTCGAGCCGTTTCGCGTCGTATACTGCTTCCAGCACTTCTCAAGGGCTTATCTGAGAAGTACACGGTAGCGGGGTCGTCTTGCGGTGGGGCGGCCCCGCTTTGTTGTCTCAGGTTCGCCGGGCCACCAGGGTCAGGATGTCGTAGGTGGCCACCAGTTCGTCGTCCTGGTTGGTCACGTCCACGTGCCACTCCACCACCCCGCTCGGCCGCTCGCCCTCGCGTGGCTCCTTCGACGTCTTCTTCTTCACCGTCAGCTTCGCCTGGATGGTGTCGCCGGGCCGGACGGGTTTGGTGAAGCGCAGGTTCTCCAGCCCGTAGTTGGCCAGCACCGGCCCCTGCCGGGGGTCGACGAACAGGCCGGCGGCTGCCGAGAGGACGAAGTAGCCGTGGGCCACGCGCCCCTCGAAGATCTCGCTCTCGCGGGCCGCCAGGTCGTCCATGTGGGCGTAGAAGTAGTCCCCGCTGACACCGGCGAAGTTGACGATGTCGGCTTCGGTAACGGTGCGGCGGGCGGTGGTGAGCGTCTCGCCGACGGTGAGCTCGTCGAAGTACTTGCGGAAGGGATGGACGTCGGCTTCGGGGCGGGCGGCGCCGGGCATCCACTCGCCGCCGACGACCGTCAGCGTGGTGGGCGAGCCCTGGATGGCGGTGCGCTGCATGTAGTGGTGCAGCCCGCGGATGCCGCCCATCTCCTCGCCGCCGCCGGCGCGGCCCGGGCCGCCGTGCACCAGGTGCGGCAGCGGCGAGCCGTGGCCCGTGTTCTCCTTCGCGCAGTCACGGTTGAGCAGCAGGAGCCGCCCGTGGTAGGCCGCCGTGCCCAGCACCACGTCGCGGGCCACCCGGTCGTCGGCCGTCACCAGCGAGCCCACCAGGCTGCCCTTGCCCAGCTTCGCCAGGGCGATGGCCTCGTCGAGGTCGCCGTAGGGCATGATGGTGTTGACAGGCCCGAACGCCTCCACGTCGTGCGGCGCCGTGTGCTCGAACGGGCGCGGGCAGTAGAGCAGCGTCGGGGGGAAGAAGGCGCCCTTCGCGGGGTCGGCATCGACGACCTCGAAGCCATTGTTCAGGCCGCCGTAGACCACCTCGCCGGCGGCGGCCAGCTCGGCCAGGCGCGCCCGCACCTCCTCCACCTGCCCCCGGCTCACCAGCGGCCCCATGCGCACGGCCTCATTGGCCGGGTTGCCCACCGTCACCCCGCCGAGCCGCTTCGCGAGGGCCTCGACGACGGCCTCCACGCGGTCCGCCGGCACGAACGTCCGGCGGATGGCCGTACACCGCTGCCCCGTCTTGATGGTCATCTCACGGGCCACCTCCTTGACGAAGATATCGAACTCGGGCATGTCCGGCGTCACGTCGGGGCCGAGCATGGAGAAGTTGAGCGAGTCCGCCTCCATGTTGAAGCGCACCGACTCGCGCAGGATCGTGGGGTGGGCCTTGAGGCGCCGGCCCGTCTCGGCCGAGCCGGTGAAGGTGACCACGTCCTGCCCGGTCAGGTGGTCGAACAGGTCGCCGACACCGCCGCAGATGAGCTGCAACGCCCCCTCCGGCAGGATCTCCGACTCGATCATCGCCCGCACCATCCGCTCGGTGACGTAGGCCGTGACCGAGGCGGGCTTGACGATGGCGGGCATCCCGGCCAGGAACGTCGGGGCCAGCTTCTCGAGCATCCCCCAGCAGGGGAAGTTGAACGCGTTGATGTGCACGGCCACCCCTTCGAGCGGCACCAGAATATGGTGGCCGATGAACGTCCCGCCCCGCGACAGGATCTCCGGCTTGCCGTCGAGCAGGAACGGCTCGTCGGGCAGTTCGCGGCGGCCCTTGCTCGAATAAACGAAGAACGTGCCGATGCCGCCCTCGACGTCGATCCACGCGTCTTTCTTCGTGGCGCCGGTGGCCCAGGAGGCTTCGTAGAACTCGTCCTTCCGCGCCATCAGGTACTTGGCCATCGCCTTGAGCATCCGGGCGCGCTCGTGGAAGGTCATCTTCCGCAGCTTCGGCCCGCCGACGGTGCGGGCGTAGTCGAGCATCCCTTTGAAGTCGAGCCCTGCGCTCGACACCTCGGCCACCGGCTCCCCGGTGACGGCGTGATAGACCGTGCGGGCCTCGCCTTCGCCCGCGTGCCAGCGCCCCTGCGCATAGCTCTGCACTTTCCCGAGATAGACTGTCGTTTCCATGGCTGCCGGTATCTGTCAGGGTGAATACGGGGAGGGCCG
>CAZKFR010000007.1:28781-30674 GCA_964552015.1 uncultured Rhodothermaceae bacterium
CGAAGCGCGGGACGAATCAGGTCTTCGTCTTCTCGGCCATCGTCTCCCGAAACGTTTTGTATGTCGTTTCCATTTTGGGCCGGTCGGGCGGCACCTCGCGGAGGGGCTCGCAGGGCCGGAGCGAGCGGCGGAGCTGCGCCGGGAGCTGCTGGTAGAGCCGCGTCCCTTCCGTCTTCCACGCCAGCCGTTCGTCGCTCACATCCGCCACGATCTTCGCCGGGTTGCCGACGACAATCTTGCGGTCGGGGATGTGCATGTCCGCCGGGACAAAGCACAGCGCCCCGACGATGCACCCGGCCCCGACGACCACGTTGTCCATCACGACGGCGTTCATCCCCACGAGCGTGTTCCGCCCGATGTGCGCCCCGTGGATGACGGCGCCGTGGCCGATGTGGGCGGCCTCTTCGAGGCGCACCGTCACCCCGGGAAACATATGGATGGTGCAGTTCTCCTGCACGTTACACCCGTCCTCGATGACGATCTCGCCCCAGTCCCCCCGGATGGCCGCGCCGGGCCCCACATACACGTCGCGCCCGATGATGACATTGCCCACCACCGTGGCGTTCGGGTGGATGAAGGCGCTCTCGTGGATGACCGGGCGAAAGCCCTCGAACTCGAAGATGTTCGGCATGGGATAATAGGCGTAGTGCGTGGTGCGTAGTGCGTGATCCCGAAGGCAGTCACGCAACAACGTTATAACATTTCAACGTTCAAACATTAAACGCGCTCGATGACGGTGGCCATGCCCTGGCCGACGCCGACGCAGAGGGTGCAGAGGGCGTAGCGTTCGTTGCGTTCTTCGAGCTCGTGGAGGGCGGTCAGCAGGAGGCGGGCGCCGGTCATGCCGAGGGGATGGCCCAGGGCGATGGCGCCGCCGTTGGGGTTCAGGCGCGGGTCGTCGTCGGGCAGGCCCCACTGGCGGATGCAGGCCAGGCTCTGCGCGGCGAACGCCTCGTTCAGTTCGATCACCGCCACATCGTCGAACGTGAGGCCGGCGCGGGCGAGCGCCCGGCGCGAGGCCTCCACCGGCCCGATGCCCATGATGCGCGGCTCCACCCCCACGACGGCCGAGGACACGATCCGGGCGCGGGGCGTGAGGCCAAAGCGCCGGACGGCCTCCTCCGAGGCCATGAGCAGCGCGCACGCCCCGTCGTTCAGCCCCGAGGCGTTCCCCGCCGTGACGGTGCCGCCCTCGCGGAAGGCCGGGCGCAGCTTCGCCAGCCCCTCCAGCGTGGTGTCCGGGCGGAGGAACTCGTCGGCGTCGAAGACCAGCGGAGGGGCCTTGCGCTGCGGCACCTCCACCGGCACGATCTCGCGGGCCAGCCGCCCCCGCTCGCGGGCCGCCGCCGCCTTCCGCTGCGAGTGGTAGGCGAACAGGTCCTGGTCCTCCCGGCTGATGCCGTACAGTTCCGCCAGGTTCTCCGCCGTGCAGCCCATCGCCTCGGCACCGTACTGCGCCTCCATCTTCGGGTTGACGAACCGCCAGCCCAGGCTCGTGTCGAACAACTCCACGTCGCGGCCGAAGGGGCGGCTCGCCTTCGACAGGACGAACGGTGCGCGGGTCATGTGCTCGACGCCCCCGGCCAGGTACAGGTCGCCGTCGCCGAGGCGGAGCGCGCGAGCCGCCTCCACGGCGGCGCTCATGCCCGAGGCGCACAGGCGGTTGACCGTCACGCCGGGCACCGTGTGCGGCAGGCCCGCCAGCAGCAGCGCCATACGGGCTACGTTGCGGTTGTCCTCGCCGGCCTGGTTGGCGCACCCCAGGTACACGTCGTCCACGGCGGCGGGGTCGAGGTCGGGATGCCGGTCCAGCAGGGCCCGCAGCACGTGGGCCGCCAGGTCGTCGGCGCGGACGTTCGAGAGCGACCCGCCCAGCCGCCCGATGGGCGTGCG
>CAZKFR010000007.1:30774-33901 GCA_964552015.1 uncultured Rhodothermaceae bacterium
GTAGCAGGCCCGGGCTGAAGCCCGCGGCTACATCAATCCTGTAGCCGCACCCTTTACGGATGCGCCTCTGCAACCGGCCGTGCGTCCGGCTGGATCCGCCCTGCGTCACGTACCCTCGTCGAAGAAACACGCACCGCGCTGAACCATCCGCCGGAGCAGCGGACTGGGACGGTAACGTTCCTCCTCGTACTCCTCCCGCAGTGCCTCCAGCCAGCCGAGCACCGTCTTCAGGCCGAGCTCGTCGGCCCAGCGGAGCAGCCCTTTGGGGTAGTTGACCCCCTTCGTCATGGCCAGGTCGATGTCGTCCGGGGAGGCCACGCGCCAGAAGACGGCATCCACGGCCTCGTTGATGAGCATCGCCAGGATGCGGTGAAAGATGGTCTTGCCGAGGGCGGGGCTGGTGACGGGTTCGGGGTTCGTGGCGCCCTCGCGGTAGTCGTAGTAGCCCCGCTTCGTCTTGCGCCCGAGGCGGCCGGCCTCCACCATGCGTTTCTGCGTGAAGGAGGGACGGTAGCGGGGTTCGTAGAAGAAGGCCGTCCACACCGTCTCGGTGACCTTGTAGTTGACGTCGTTGCCGATGAGGTCCATCAGCTCGAAGGGCCCCATGCGGAAGCCGCCGAGTTCGCGCATGGCCCAGTCGATGGTGGCCACGTCGGCAATGCCCTCCTCCAGGATGCGGAGGGCCTCGCCGTAAAAGGGCCGGGCCACCCGGTTGACGATGAACCCCGGCGTGTCGCGTGCCAGCACGGTGGTCTTGCCCCAGGCGTCGACCAGGGCGCGCGCCCGCGCCAGGGCTTCCTCCGACGTAGCCACGCCGGGCACGACCTCGACCAGCGGCATCAGGGGCGCCGGGTTGAAGAAATGGAGGCCCAGCACCCGCTCGGGCCGGTCGCACGCCGCCGCGATGGCCGTCACCGAGAGCGACGAGGTGTTCGTCGCCAGGATGGCATCCTCAGCCACCAGCCGGTCAAGCCGGGCGAAGACGCCCTGCTTGACGGCCAGGTCTTCGACGATGGCTTCGATGATGAGGCCACAGGCCGCCAGCGGCTCGGGCTCGTCCGAAAGGAACGTGATGCGGCCGAGGATGGCGGCATCCTCGCCGGGCGCCATCCGTCCCTTCTCCACCTGCCGCGCCAGGATCTTCTCCAGGTGGGTGCGGGCGTCGTGAAGCACCTTCGTATTCGTGTCGTAGAGCAGCACCGGGTGCCCGCAGGTGGCGGCAACCTGCGCGATGCCGCGCCCCATCGTCCCGGCGCCGAGCACCCCGACGGGCGTGTCGGCGGTAAGTGGCTTCGCCATAAAGGCTTCCTCGTCTTGCGTGGTTCGTGATGCGCGGGCGCAACCGGCACCCGCCTATTCCCCCCGGAACACCGGCTTGCGTTTCTCCAGGAAAGCGGCGACCCCTTCCTGGTAGTCGTGCGTCTGGCCGGCCTCGCGCTGGAGCTGTTCCTCCAGGTCCAGGTGCGTATCCAGGTCGTTGGCGAACCCCTGGTTGATGCCGCGCTTGATGAGGCCGAAGGCACGGGTGGGCTGCGAGGCCAGATGCCGCGCCAGTTCCATCGCCTCGGCCAGGACGGCCTCGTGCGGGCACACCTTGTAGATCAGCCCGATGGCCTGGGCCTCGGTTGCCGACACCTTCTCGCCCAGCATCATCATGGCCGTGGCGCGGGCCAGCCCCACCAGCCGGGGAAGAAAATACGTGCCGCCGCTGTCCGGGATCAGGCCGATCTTGGCAAACGCCTGGATGAACGAGGCCTTCTCCGAGGCCAGCACCAGGTCGCACGCCAGCGCGATGTTGGCCCCGGCCCCGGCAGCCACCCCGTTGACGGCCGCCACGAACGGCTTCTCGGTGTGCCGGATCAGGCGGACGATGGGGTTGTACTGCGTCCGCACGATCTCACCCAGGTCGGCCGGCGGCTCGCCCTCTTTCGGGAGCACCGCCTGAAGGTCCTGGCCGGCACAGAAAGCCCGGCCCGCCCCCGTCAGCACCACGGCCCGCACGGCCGCGTCGGCCGCCGCCCGCTGCAACGCGTCGATCGTCTCGTCGGCCATCGGGCGGTGGAAGCTGTTGAGCACGTCGGGGCGGTTCAGCGTCACCGTGGCCACCCCGGCGTCGACGTCGTATCGGATGAACTGGTATGCCATGCCTCTCCGGTGGTCCGTGGATGAAGGTGTGTGGCGGGAAGGTACTCAGGATTCGGGGAAAAGGGAAGGCACGGGATCAAAGGGGACGCCAGCCTCCTTTCGAATATCCGTCGGCTTTCCATCTTTTCGCCTTCCCATCCGTATGGAAACGGCCTATATTTCCGCGATTCGTTCCTTCACCCAACCGGCTTCGACGTGGCTCCTTCCACCGACTTCACCACGATCCTCCTGGAGGTCGACGAGCAGGGTATCGCTCTGTGCACCTTCAACCGCCCCGAGGTACGGAACGCGCTCAACGAGACGATGGTCGGCGAGGTGCGGCGGATGCTCGACGCGCTGGCCGCCCGGGACGACGTGCGGGCGCTGATCTTTACCGGCGCGGGCGGCGAGGCCTTCGTCAGCGGCGCCGACATCGCCGAGCTGCGCGAGCGGGGGCGGGCCGAGGCGCTGCGGCGGATCAACAATGGCCTGTTCCGCGAGATCGAGCAGTTCCCCGCCCCCACCATCGCCGCCATCCGGGGGTGGGCGCTGGGCGGCGGCTGCGAGCTGGCGATGGCGTGCGACCTGCGCGTGGCCGGCGAGGGGGCCCGGCTCGGACAGCCCGAGGTGCGGCTGGGCATCATCCCCGGCGCGGGCGCCACGTACCGCCTGCCCCGCCTCGTCGGCCCGGGCAAGGCCCGCGAGCTCATCTTCACCGGCCGTCTTGTCGACGCCTCGGAAGCGCTTTCGATCGGACTCGTCAACCGGGTGGTGCCGGACGACGAGGTGGTGGAGGCCGCCCGCACCCTCGCCGCCGAGATCGCCCGCAACAGCCCGCTGGCCGTCCGCTTCGCCAAGACGGCGCTCAACGCCTCGGCCGAGATGAGCACCGACGCCGCCCTGGCCCTGGAGACGACCCTCCAGGCCGTGCTCTTCGAAGACGAGGAAAAGTACCGCCGCATGACGGCCTTCCTCGAACGAAAGAAGGCGAAAACATGAGTTT
>CAZKFR010000007.1:34001-45233 GCA_964552015.1 uncultured Rhodothermaceae bacterium
AAGTACCGCCGCATGACGGCCTTCCTCGAACGAAAGAAGGCGAAAACATGAGTTTTACGGGGTGTGTCCTGATGGGACGGATTCTGGGCCACGAAGACCCGAAGGCACCGAGGGGCTGCTCATCAGAAGCGCCATCTGCCATCTGTAATTTGCCATCTTCAACCCAGGATCGACATGTCTGACCGCCGACAGCCGGTAACGGCCCGCCCCGCCCCCTCGGACCTTTCCGCCTTCGACTGGCGGCGGGTGGCGTACCTGGTGCTGGCCTCGCGCCTGATCGACGAGATCGAGGAGACGCGCCTGGTGCCCGAGCGGAAGGTGCTCTACCAGTTCTCCGCCCGCGGGCACGACGTCCCGCAGGTGCTGCTGGGCAGCCTGCTGACGCACCCGAAGGACGGCGTCGGCGCGTACTACCGCTCCCGCCCGCTGCTGCTGACGCTGGGGTTGAGCCTGGAGGACGCCTTCGCCTCGCCGATGGGCAAGGCCGGCGGCTTCAGCGACGGCCGCGACATCGGGGTGGTGTGCAACCTGCCGGGGCGGGACGGCCCCACGGTGCTGCCCATGGCCGGCGACGTCGGCTCGCAGTTCACGCCGGCGGCCGGGTGGGCGCAGGCCCTCCGCTACCGCCGCGACGTGCTGGGCGAAGCCGCCTACGACGGCGCCCTGGCCGTGGCCCACAGCGGCGACGGGGCCGTGGCCACCAACGGCTTCTGGTCCGCCCTCACGATGGCCACCACGCTGCGTCTCCCCCTCCTCTTCTATGTGGAGGACAACGGCTACGGCATCTCGGTCCCGTCGCACCTGCAAACGCCCGGCGGCAACATCGTCGAGAACCTCCGGTCGTTCAAGCACCTCCGCCTCTTCGACGGTGACGGCACCGACCCGGCCGAGGCGGCGTCGCTGCTCCAGGAGGCCGTCGGCGTGGTGCGTGCCGGCGAGGGGCCGGCCCTGCTGCGCCTGACCGTCCCGCGCCTCTCGGGCCACTCCGGGCAGGACAACCAGGCCTACAAGCCGCCCGAGCGCCTCGAAGCCGAGCGGGCCGCCGACCCGCTGCCGAAGCTCCGCGCCTTTCTCGTGCCCGACCACCTCAGCCCCGACGCCTGGGACGCCCTCGAAGCCGAGGTGCGCCGCGACGTGGAGGCGGCCCTGGAGGCCACCCTCGCCCGGCCCGACCCGGACCCCGCCGCCGTCACCCGCTATGTCTTCGCCGAGACGAAGCCCGACGGCACGCTCGACGTGCAGCAGGCCGGGGGGCTGGCCCCCGAGGGCGTCGTCCTCCCCGAAGGCACCGACCGGCCTGCCCCCGAGCCGTCGCGGACCAACATGATCACCGCCATCCGGCGCACGCTGGAGCACGAGCTGCGCGTCAACCCGCGCCTGCTCATCTTTGGCGAAGACGTGGGGCCCAAGGGCGGCGTGCACACCGCCACGATGGGCCTGCAGGAGGCCTTCGGCGAGGCCCGCGTATTCGACACCAGCCTCTCCGAAGAAGGGATCGTCGGCCGCGCCGTGGGGATGGCGCTGGCCGGGCTGATGCCGGTGGCCGAGATCCAGTTCCGCAAGTACGCCGACCCGGCCACCGAGCAACTCAACAACTGCGGCACCATCCGCTGGCGCACGGCCAACCGCTTCGCCGCGCCCATCGTGGTGCGGATGCCCGGCGGCTTCGCCAAGGTGGGCGACCCCTGGCACAGCGTCACCGACGAGGTGCGGTTCGTCCACGCTATCGGCTGGCAGGTGGCCTTCCCCTCGAACGCCGAGGACGCCGTGGGGCTGCTCCGCGCCGCCATGCGGTCGCACAACCCCACCATCTTCTTCGAGCACCGGCTGCTGCTGGACCACCCCTCGGCCCGCCGTCCCTACCCCGGCGACGACTACGTCCTTCCCTTCGGACGGGCGCGGCTTGTCCGGAGCGGCGAGGCCCTCACGGTGGTCACCTGGGGTGCGATGGTCGACCGCTGCGAGCGGGCCGCCAAAGCTGCCGGCGTCGACGCCGAGATCCTCGACCTGCGCACCCTGCGGCCGTGGGACCGCGACGCCGTGCTGGCCTCCGTGCGCAAGACCAAGCGGTGCCTCGTCGTCCACGAAGACGCCCTCACCGCCGGCTTCGGCGCCGAGATCGCCGCCACGCTCGTGCGCGAGGCGTTCTTCGACCTCGACGCCCCCATCGAGCGCCTGGCCGTGCCCGACATCCCCATCCCGTACAACCTCGGCCTCCTGGCCGCCACGGTCCCCGGCGTCGACCAGATCGCCGAGAAGATGCACGACCTGGTCACGTTCTGACGATGCCCCCCGAAACGCCGCCGTACGCAAGCCCTATGATCGACATCGTTATGCCGCCGTCTGAGGAGGCCGTCGAGGCCGTGGTGCTCACCTGGTACAAACAGCCGGGGGAGGCGGTGGAGGCACACGAACCCCTCCTGGAGCTGAGCACCGACAAGGTGACGATGGAGGTGCCCGCGCCGGCGTCGGGCATCCTCCGCGAGATCCTCAAGCACGAGAACGACCCGGTGCGCCCGGGCGAGGTGCTCGGCCGCCTGGACCCCGACGGCGCCGGCGAGGCCCCGGCCGAAGCCGCCCCCGGCGTCCCTGCCGAAGCCGCCCCGGTCGACGCCGCCCCCACGACGGCCGACGCCGACACGCCCGACCGGCGGACGCGGCTGAGCCCCCTCGTCAAGCGGATGCTCAAGGAGCACAACCTCGACCCCGCGCAGATCCCGGGCACCGGCCGCGGCGGCCGCATCACCCACCGGGACGTGAAGGCGTACCTCGAGCGCCAGGCCGCCGAGAAGGCCGCTCCGGCTCCGGCTCCGGCGCCCGCCGGCCCCATCCCCAGCCGCCGCGTGCCGCATTCGCACATGCGCCGCCGCATCGCCGACCACATGGTCGAGAGCATGCTGCGCACCGCCCCGCACGTGACGGCCGTCTTCGAAGCCGACCTGTCGGCCATCGTCCACCACCGGAAGCGCCACAAAGACGCCTTCGCCGCCCGGGGCGTCCGCCTCACCTACACCGCCTACTTCGTCCGCGCCGCCGTGGAGGCCCTGCAGGAGGTGCCCGAGGTCAACAGCCGCTGGCACGACGACGCCCTCGAAATCTTCGAAGACATGAACATCGGCGTCGCCACGGCGCTGGGGCGCGAGGGGCTGATCGTGCCGGTGATCCACCGCGCCCAGTTGCTCGGCCTCTTCGGCATCGCCGCGCGCCTGCAGGAGCTGACCGAGAAGGCGCGCGCCGGCAAGCTGCTCCCCGACGACGTGCAGCGCGGCACCTTCACCCTCACCAACCACGGCGTCAGCGGCAGCCTCATCGCCACCCCCATCATCCACCAGCCCCAGTCCGCCATCCTGGGCATCGGCAAAATGGAGAAGCGGATCAAGGTGCGGGAGGAGCACGGGCGGGACGTGATCGACATCGCCCCCCGCGCCTACGTCACCCTCACCATCGACCACCGCGCCCTCGACGGCTACACCGCCAACCTGTTCCTCTCGAAGTTCGTCGAGGTCCTCGAGCGCTGGCCGGAGGAAAAGGTATGATCCGGTGCACGTTGCACGTTAATCGTTGAACGTTGCACGTTAATCATTGAACGTTTTCAACCCGACAATCCGCATGCTACGAGACGAACGTTTTCTGATCCTGGGCGGCGCCGGCCTCGTCGGCTCGCAGATCGTGCGCGAGGTGAGCCGCCAGCTCCGCCCCAAAAAGATCGTCGTGGCGAGCCTGCTCCAGGAGGAGGTCGAAACGTTCCTGGGCGACGTCCGGGAGGAGTTCCCCGACATCGAGTTCGTCGGCGCCTGGGGCAACATCTTCGTCCGCGACGACTTCCGCCTGGCCTCACGCGGGCAGCTGCTCGACGACCCGGCCCACCGGGAGGCCCTCTACGAGGACCTCTTCGGCGACCTGGAGGCCACCTACGAGCGGTCGGTGCTCGTCCGCCTCATCCGCGAGCACCGGCCCGACGTCATCGTGGACTGCATCAATACGGCCACGGCCATCAGCTACCAGGACGTCGAGAGCATCAGCAAGAAGACGCACGACGCGCTGGGGCAGCTACGCGCGGCGCCGGACGACCCCGAAACGCGCACCCGCCTCGAGCATGACGTGAGCACGCTGCTCATCTCGCAGGCTACCTCCCAGCTCATCCGCCACGCCCGGTTGCTGCACCGGGCCATGTGCGAGGTGGGCACCCGCGTCTATGTGAAGGTGGGCACCACCGGCACCGGCGGCATGGGGCTCAACATCCCGTACACGCACAGCGAGGACAAGCCCAGCGTGCAGCTGATGACCAAGACGGCCATGGCCTTCGCCCACACGGGCCTGCTCTTCCTCATGGCCCGCACGCCCGGCGGCCCGCTCGTCAAAGAGCTCAAGCCGGCGGCCATGATCGGCTACCGGCGCGTGGCGCACCAGGTGGTCAAGCGACGGGGACGGCCCCAGCAGGTCTACGAGAGCCGCGTCGAGCCGCTCGCAGGGCGCCTGGTCCTCCGCGACGACGAGCACCGCTACCAGCCCCTGGGCCCCCTCATGATGGCCGGCGTGGACACGGGCGAGAACGGCTTCTTCGCCCGCGGCGAGTTCGAGACCATCACCCACATCGACCAGATGGAATTCCTCACCCCCGAGGAGATCGCCGAGCAGGTGGTGCTCGAGATCCAGGGAAGCAACACCGGGCACGACATCATCGCCGGGGTGGACAGCAACGTGATGATGCCCAGCTACCGCGCCGGGGTGCTGCGCCACACCGCCCTGCGGCGCCTCAAGGAGATCGAGCAGGCCTCGCACGGGCACAGCGTGGCCCTGGGCCAGCTCGGCCCACCCGAGCTCTCGAAGCTGCTCTACGAGGCGCACCTGCTCAAACTCAACTACGGCACGCTCGAGGCCGTCCGCCAGACCCCCACCGACGAGATCGCCGCGACGCTCTTCGACTTCCTGGAGGCCAACGACACGCTCCGCACCCAGATCGTGTCCATCGGCGTGCCCATCCTGGCGCCGGACGGCCGGCGGCTCATCCGGGGGCCGTTCATCAACATCCCCGAGAGCATCTACGACGAGGTGCCGCTGCACCCCGAGGACGTCGACCGCTGGGCCCGCAAGGGGTGGGTGGACCTGCGTCCGGTCAACATCCGGGGATGGCAGGAGCGCTTCGGGCGGATGCTGGCCTCCGCGCCGCACCTGCACACGCAGGGTACCGCCTCCATCACCCGCACCACCTACCTCTACGAGACGATCGAGATCGGCGCCGTCGTCGCCTGGATCTTTGCCAACGAGGAAGGCGGGTACCGGATCAAGTAGGGTCCCGGCCCCGCTACGCAAACAGCTTGACGCAGGCCCGGGCGGCCCGTTCGGAGTCGCCGGCGCTGTCGGCCTGGCGTGCAACGAGGCATGCCCGTAGCGGGTGCGGCGACACCACGCTCGTCAACGAAGCCTGCAAGGGCCGGGAAACCGTGCCCTGTTCAGAGCGCCTTGAAGTGCTCGAAGGGCTGCTGGCAGGCGTTGCAGTAGTGCAGCGATTTGCAGGCGGTGGCGCCGAACGCGCTCGTGAGGCGGGTGTCCTCGGAGCCGCAGAAGGGACACGGCACCGGCTTCGGGGTGGCGATGGTCGTCAACGGGATCAGGCCGGGATGCGTCTCCTCCACCGGCGGCGGCGGGGCAATGCCGTAGGCCCGCAGTTTCTCACGGGCCGCCTCCGTCATCCAGTCCGTCGTCCAGGCCTCGCGGAAGACGGTGTGGACCTCCACCTTCGGAAAGCCCCGGGCCCGCAGGGTACGGGTGATCTCCTCCGTGATGGTCTGCATGGCGGGGCAGCCGGAGTACGTCGGGGTGATGTCGACGTGGAGCGTATCCCCCTCGAGGCGGACGTCACGGACGATCCCCATCTCCACCACGTCGAGCACGGGGATCTCGGGGTCCTTCACCTCCGAGAGCAGCGCCAGGATGTCGTCCTTGGTCACGTCCATGAGGATGGAGACTGGCTACCGCGGAGGGGCCGACGCACCGGATGGGCACCTACCATTCGGCGTCGGGGTAGGCGCGGGGGAGGAACTGCATCTCGGCCAGCAGATGCCCCAGGTGCTCGGTATGGCGTCCGTAGCGGCCGCCGGTGGCCATGTACGGCTCGTCCTCCGGCAGCCTGAGCGTGGCCGTCTCGATGACGGTCGCCACCATCTCGTGCCAGCGGTCGCGTGCCGCGGGTACGTCCGGCGCGATGCCGGCCTCGACGAGCGTGCGCACCGTATCGTCCGTCTCGAACGGTTCGGCCGTATACATCCACAGGTCGTCCAGGGCCTGCTGGGTACGCCGGTGACTCTCGTCGGTGCCGTCGCCCAGGCGCAGCATCCACTCGCTGCTGTGCCGCAGGTGATAGCTCACCTCTTTGTATGCCTTCGCCGCGATGCCGGCCAGCGGTTCGAAGGTGCTCTCGCGCAGCCCTTCGTAGAGCAGGTGGGCGTAGGCGGAGAAGAGAAACTGCCGGACGATGGTAAAGGCAAAGTCGCCGCGCGGCAGTTCCACCATCTGCAGGTTGCGAAACTCGATGGCGTCGCGGTGAAAGGCCAGGTCGTCGGCCGTCTGACCGGCTCCTTCGACCTCCCCGGCCAGCGTCAGCAGGGCATTGGCATGGCCCAGGCAATCCAGCGCGATGTTGGCCAGCGCGATGTCTTCTTCGAGGTAAGGGCCATGCCCGCACCACTCGGAGAGGCGGTGCCCCAGGATGAGCGCGTCGTCGCCGAGGCGCAGCAGATAATCGAAAAGCGCCTTCTGCGTGGCGGAATCGAGGTTGTCGAGCTTCACGGGTCCTGCGGCTGAAGATCAGATGTTCTTCGTGCCATGCGGCACTTTGTAAAAGAGCGGGTGGCGATACGGCTTGTCGTCGGCCGGGTCGAAGAACGGCCCTTCATCGCCGGGCTTCGTGGCGTGGATGGCATGGGCCGGCACCACCCAGATGCTGACGACCTTGCCACGCCGGGCATACACATCGCGGGCGTTCTGCAGTGCCATCTCCGCGTCGGCGGCGTGCACGTTGCCCGCATGCTCGTGCGGGGCGCCCGTGCGGGGTTGCACGAACACCTCCCAGGGGATCATGTGATCGTTCGTCTCAGACATCAGGCCACTCCTACTCCGTCAGCGGGACGGGTCTTCTGGTGTTGCTTGGCGGCATAGGCGCGGGCGGCTTCGCGCACCCAGGCGCCTTCCTCATGGGCGGCCCGGCGGGCCCGCAGGCGTTCCCGGTTGCAGGGCCCGTGCCCCCGAACCACACGCCAGAACTCCTCCCAGTCGATCTCGCCCGTGATCCAGTTGCCGCTCTCCTCATCGTAGCGGAGCTCCGGATCGGGCAACGTCAGCCCCAGCGCCTGCACCTGCGGCACGGTGATGTTGACGAAGTGCTGGCGCAGCTCGTCGTTGGTCTTGCGCTTCACCTTCCACCGCAACAGTTCGGCGCTGTTGGGCGAGTCGGTATCGTGCGGGCCGAACATCATCAGCGTGGGCCACCACCACCGGTTGACGGCATCCTGCAGCATCTGCCGCTGCTCGGGCGTGCCGTTGGCCATCGTCACGCAGATCTCGTAACCCTGCCGCTTGTGGAAGTTCTCCTCCTTGCAGATGCGGATCATCGCCCGCGAATACGGGCCGTAGGAGGACTTGGCGAGCATGGTCTGGTTGACGATGGCGGCCCCGTCGACGAACCACCCGATGACGCCGATGTCGGCCCACGTCAGCGTCGGGTAGTTGAAGATGCTCGAATACTTGGCCCGGCCGTCGAGCAGGTCGCGGATGAGGTCGTCCCGGTCGACGCCGAGCGTCTCGGTGGCGCTGTAGAGGTAGAGGCCATGGCCGGCTTCGTCCTGCACCTTCGCCAGGAGCGCCATCTTGCGCCGCAGGTTGGGCGCGCGGGTGATCCAGTTGCCCTCGGGCAGCATCCCGACGACCTCCGAGTGGGCGTGCTGGGACATCATGCGGATCAGCTGCTTGCGATAGCGCTCGGGCATCCAGTCGCGGGGCTCAATCTTTTCCCCCGCCTCGATGCGGGCTTCGAACTCCTTCAAGAGGGTGGCTTCGTCCATGATCGTCTCGTGTCTGCGTGGTCGCACCATTCGGAACCGCTTCCGATGCGAGGCCCTTTTCCAACCCGTCGGGCCGGAGCCGGGTTTCATTTCGTGCCGGACTTTTCGCCGGCCGGCGCCGCGTCCCACGTCCACCGCCCCAGTTCGTCGAGGAAGGTGTAGGCCGTCAGGTCATGCTGGATGGGCGTGACGGAGACGTAGCCCTGCTCGACGGCCGCCAGGTCGGTGTTCTCCCCGTCGTCGAGGTTGACGAAGCGGCCGCTGAGCCAGTAATAGGGCCGGTTGGCGGGATCGACGCGGTCGATGAACGATTCCTCCCAGCGGGAACGGGCCTGCCGGGTGGTGCGGATGCCCCGGATCTGGTCGAGGGGGAGTGCGGGGACGTTGACGTTGAGCAGCAGGCCCGGCGGCAACCCCCGGCGCAGGACCTGCTCGGCGATCCGCCGGGCGTAATGACCCGCCGGCCCGAAGTCGCCCCCCTCCCACTGGCAGAGCGAGACGGCGACGGCGTCGATGCCGAGGATGGCCGCCTCCGTGGCGGCGCTGACGGTGCCGCTGTAGATGACGTTGACGGCGGTGTTCGGCCCCTGGTTGATGCCGCTGACGACCAGGTCCGGCCGCCGCGGCACGAGCTTGTCGATGGCGAGCTTGACGCAGTCGGCCGGGGTGCCACTGACGGCATAGGCCGCCTCCACGCCGGGCACGCCCTCGAACGGCCATGGACGCACGCGGACGGGATCGCGCACCGTGATGGCGTGCCCGACGGCACTCTGTTCGGTGAGCGGGGCGACGACATAGAGCGTCCCCAGCCCGGAAAGGGCCTCGGCCAGCGCCCGGATCCCCGGCGCGTCGATACCGTCGTCGTTGCTGATCAGGATCAGCGGTCGTTTCATGGTGGCGATGGGCTCGGATG
The DNA here is from genome assembly GCA_964552015.1 of uncultured Rhodothermaceae bacterium. Lineage (GTDB taxonomy): Bacteria > Bacteroidota > Rhodothermia > Rhodothermales > ISCAR-4553 > Rhodocaloribacter. Next base: position 42,975 of record CAZKFR010000007.1, read on the forward strand.
AGGCCGGACCCCTCGGGCCCGGCAGCAGGTCCACCGGCGACCGGCAGCCGCTCAATAGCTTTCTTCGTCGCTGGGGAAGGCACGCCCACGCACGTCCTGGATGTAGGCCTGCACAGCGTCCGTGATGACCTGATCGAGCCGGGCATACCGGCGGACGAAACGCGGGTTGAAGTCGGTCGTCAGCCCGAGGGCGTCGTGCGTGACGAGCACCTGCCCGTCGCAGTGCACGCCGGCCCCGATGCCGATGGTGGGTATGCTCAGCGAGGCTGTCACCTCGGCTGCCAGCGTGGCGGGAATCTTTTCGAGGACGATGGCGAAACACCCGGCCTCTTGCAAGAGCACGGCGTCACGCTTGAGCTGTTCGGCTTCCTGTTCGTCGCGCGCCCGCACCTTGTACGTGCCAAACCGGTAGATGCTCTGCGGGGTCAACCCGAGGTGCCCCATCACCGGGATGCCGGCCGTAATGATCCGCTCGATGGTTGGCACCACGGCCTGACCGCCCTCCAGCTTGACGGCATGGGCACCGGCCTCCTTCATCACCCGGATGGCCGAGATCAGCGCCTCCTTCGAGTTACCCTGGTACGACCCGAAGGGCAGGTCCACCACGACGAGCGCCCGCCGCACGGCCCGCACCACGCACTGGGCGTGATAGATCATGTGATCGAGCGTGATCGGCAGCGTCGTCTCGTGGCCGGCCATCACGTTCGAGGCCGAATCGCCCACGAGCAGCACGTCGACCCCCGCCCGGTCCAGGATGCGGGCGGTGGTGTAGTCGTAGGCCGTGAGCATGGCGATGGGAATGCCCGTCGCCTTCATCTCCTGCAGCGACTGGGTGGTGACGCGCTTGACGTCGACGGATTGCGGGGCTACGGTCTGCGTGCTCATGGCAAGCCAGCAATGGGGAAAGGGACGCGGCAATATACACAACGCCGCAGCAGGCCGCCGCGTTGCACGAAAGAATACGTCGCGCTTCCGTCGATCCCAGGCGGAACGCAAGACGGGCACCCGCCGGAAAAGCGGATGCCCGTCGCGTATTCCCATCGGGCGGCTCGTTCAGTTGGCGTTGGCGGCCGCTCCGGTGCTGACCTGGGCGTCCTCGAGCGGGATGCCCAGCTTACGAGCCACCGCCTCGGTGATGTCCATCACCACGGTCGTGTCTACGTAGATCAGCGCGGGCGCCCGCATGACCATCGCCAGCCCGTTGGCCTTGGCGACTTCATCGATGGCATTCTGCACCTTCTCGAGCAGCGGCGCCATCAGTTCTTGCTCCCGGCGGGCCAGCTCCTGGTCCTTCTGCGCGGCCGACTGCTGGAGCTCCTGCTGCAACTGCTGCAACTCCTGTTCCCGCTCGGCTCGTTTTTCGGCCGTGAGCAGCGGCTGCTGCTTCTGGTACTTCTGGAGTTTATCCTGAAAGTCGGCGCTGAGCGATTGCAGGGCCTGCTGGGCCTGCTGGTATTCCTGCTGCAGCGTCTGCTGGATCTGACGGTACTCGGGCATGGCCGCCACGATGGCCTCCGGGTCGGTGTAGCCCACCTTGAACGTCTGCGCTGCCGACGGCAGCACCGGTAGCAGCACGAGCAGGCCGAAGGCGACCAGTGAGGCCAGGTAGTTTCGTTGTTTCATGATGGTGTATCTCCGTATCGTGGTGTTCACAGGGTGCGGGATGCGGTCCCTCACCGCCCGCTGTTCTCAATGTCTATGCCAAGCTCTTCGAGCACCCGGTCGCTCAGATCGTACTGCTCGCGGGCATAGAGAAAGAGGAAGTCCCCACTTTTGTCAAAGACGAAGTCGAAGCCCTCGCGCGTGGCCACTTCTTCGATGGCCGCCAGGATGCGTTCCTGAAGCGGCCGCATCAACTGCTCCTGCTGGCGGAAGAGCTCGCCTTCGGGACCGAAGTACTGCATACGCAGGCGCTCCAGATCCTCCTCCGCCCGCATGATTTCCTCACGCTTACGCTGTCGTTCCTCACTCGTATAGAGCAACTCGCGGGCCTGGTACTCCCGAAACAGCTCGTCGACCTCCTGCTGCTTCTTCTGTAACTCGGCCTCCCACTCCTGCGTCAGGCGGTCGAGCTGGTTCTGGATGGTGCGATAATCGGGCGTGCGGTCCAGAATGTACTCCGAATCCACGTAGCCGATCTTTTGCTGCGCCATCGCCGGGAGGGTCATCCACCCCGCCAGGCCGGCCAAGAGGAGTCCAAGATAGTGTACACGTCGCATGGGGTCGTTTAATTTTGCGCTAAAGCATCATGAAGGCCGG
>CAZKFR010000007.1:45333-84439 GCA_964552015.1 uncultured Rhodothermaceae bacterium
GGCCGCCTATTTGCCGAAGCCCTGGCCGAGCGTGAACTGGAACGTCCACTTCTTCGAACCGTCGTGGTTGCTGTTGACCGGCACGAACGTGTCGAAGTTGTACCCGTAGACCAGTTCGACCATGCCGAGGATGGGCAGGAAGAGGCGGGTGCCGAAGCCGGCCGACCGGAAGAGCTGCCCCGGGTTGTAGCTCTGGAAGCCGTCCCAGGTGTTGGCGGCCTCGACGTACACGTACGGTGCGGCCGAGAGTTGCTCGGTCTGCACGGCCATCCACCGGAGCTCGCCGGCGTAATGGTTCAGGATGCGCCCGCCAAAGGGGTCGCCGTTCTGGCGCGGACCGATGGCGCCGAGCGGGTAGGCCCGCATGTAGATGACGTCTTTTCCGAAGAAGCTGAAGAAGCCCTGCGTCTCGAACGGGGACCCCCCGACGACGAACCGCTCGAAGGCCACCTCCTTACCCGTGAGCGAGCCGATGTAGCCGTAGTCCATGCTGAAGCCCACGGAGAATTTGCGCGAGAGCGGCACGTTCCAGGCCGACGTCAGGCGCCACTTGTGATACTGGATCAACCCCCCCAGCGGCGGTGCGATCTCGAGCGAGAGGCTCATCTTGGAGCCTGACGAGGGGAAGATCGGGTGATTGGTGGAATTACGGGCCAGCGTCTGCCGCACCGTCACCTGCTGGCTGACGCCCTGCGGCAGCGTGCTCAGCCAGTTGTCGTTGTCGAAGTACTGATAGCCGATCGTGGTTGCCGTGCTGAAAAAGTCGTCCGGCCACTTCAGGCGCTGCTCGTAGAAGCCCGAGAGCGACGTGGTGAGCAGCTTCCCCGGGCTGGAGTTGGAGAGGAACGTCGAGCCGGTGATTTTGGAGAAGGAAGCCGAGAAACCAATCGGCGTGGGACGGCCCCGGAACCAGGGTTCGGTGAACGAGAGCGAGTACTGCTGGAAGAAATTCCCGTTCGTCTGCACGGCCACGGAGAGCTTCTGCCCGTCACCGGAAGGCAGGGGTCGCCAGGCCGATCCGTTGAAGAGGTTCTGTGCGGAGAAGTTGTTGAAGGTGAACCGGAGCTGCAGCACGAGCCCGAAGCGCCCCCAGGTGCCGGAAAGCTCCAGCTGGTCGCTGCCGGTCTCCTCCAGGTGATAGCTCAGATCGACCACCTTGTCCTCTTCCCGGATCCGGATGTCCGGGCCTTTCACGAGCGACTCCTGCGCGAAGTAGTTGAGCTGCATCAACCGCCGGATCGACTCCTGGATGGCATCCCGGCTGAACGTCTCGCCCGGAAACGTGATCAACTCGCGTCGGATGACGTGCTCTTTCGTCTTGGTGTTGCCCGTGATCTCGATGGTGCCGAACTCGTACACGTCGCCCTCGAAGACGTCAAAAACGAGGTCGAGCGAGTCTTCGCCCGCCACACGAATGATGGGCTGTACCTGCGCGCGCATGTAGCCCCGGTTCATATAGAGGCTCATGACGTCGCTGCTGTTCTTGTTGCCGTAGAGGTTCTCCTCCAGCCGCTTCGCGTTGTAGACGTCGCCCCGGGCCAGCCCGAGCGCCTCGGTCAGCACCTCGTCCGGATACACGGTGTTGCCTTCCCAGACGATGTTGCGGATGTGGAAGCGCGGCCCCTCGTGCACGGTCAGTTCGACGACCATCTTCGGGTCGTCACCTTCCATCCGCAGGTACGTGGTGTCCCGGACGATCCGCGCGTCGTAGAAGCCTTTCTCATTGTACTTCTCCAGAATGCGCTGCGGGTCTTCGTCGAACTCGTCCGGCTTGAAGGTATTCTTCCGCCAGAACTGCCACCACTTTTTCGGCTTCGTTTTCATCGCGCCGATGAGGTCGCCGTCGGAGAGCTGCTCGTTGCCGTGGATGATGACCTCGCCGACGCCCACCCGCGGCCCCTTGTCCACCTGGAAGTCGAGCACGAGCGAGTTGTCCGGGTTGACGGTTCGGACGACCTCGACCGAAGCGAGCGGGTGGCCCTTTTCGGCATAGAACTCCTTGATGATTTGTACCGTCCGCTCGATGGCGCTGGGCCGCACGGGCGTGCCCTTGTAGAGCGGCACCTCCTTCTGCAGCTTCTTCCGGTCGCCCCCCTTGATGCCGGTAAAGGTGTAGTCGGCCAGCTTGGGCACCTCCTTCACCTCGATGACCAGGTAGACGCCCTGGTCGAAGCGGCGGTCTTCCCGGATCTTGACGTCGGAGAACATGCCGAGGCGATAGATGGCGCGGATGGCATCGGCCAGGGCGGGGTCACCCGGCAGGGTGATCTGCTGCCCGACGGCCAGGCGGCTGGTCTGCAGGACGAACGTGCGGGTATAGTCGGAAGCGACGCCCTCCACGCTGATGCCCAGGATCTCGAAGGTCTGGGGGCGCAGTTCGGCGGGCAGATCGGCGCGGGCCGCCAGCGGCGTCTGGGCCGCCACCGGTGCGGCGACGGACATCAACACGAGCAACAGGCCCGGCAGAAGCCACGAACAACGAACGTGCATGGGAAAGAAGTTGGGATACGAACGGGTTACCACGAATGCGGGCGATCTAAACGGTGGAGCGCAACCTAAACGGGCAAGCGCAAAACTTGGTTTCTCCAAGATGGTGCGAATCGGCGTCTCCGTTGAACGCCTCGGAGGGAGGGATTATTGTGGGGGCGTCGCAGGCCGGTCGCGGGCGGGCGGAACGATGCCCGGCACCACCGGATCGGCACGTTCAAGCGTCCTCCTGGACCCGGCCGAAGCGGCGGTCACGGTCCTGAAACGCACGAATGGCTTCGTAGAGCTGGGCGCGCCGGAAGTCGGGCCAGAGCACCTCGGTGACGTAGAACTCGGCGTAGGCGATCTGCCAGAGCAGGAAGTTGGAGACGCGCAGTTCGCCGCCGGTGCGGATGAGCAGGTCGGGGTCCGGCATGCCGGCCGTCCCGAGGGCCGCGGCAATGGTCGCCTCGTCGATGGCATCGGGATCGAGTTCCCCGGCAGCGACGCGGCGGGCCAGCGTACGTACGGCCTCACGCAGTTCCCAGCGGCCGCTGTAGGAGAGGGCCAGCAGGAGCGTCATGCGGCGGTTGCCGGCCGTCTCGGCCATCGCCTCCTCCAGCTCACGCCGGCACGCCTCCGGCAACATCGACAGGTCGCCCAGGGCCTTCAGGCGGACGTCGTTCTTCTGCAGGGTCTTCTTTTCCCGGCGCAGCGTGCGGATGAGCAGCTGCATCAGGGCGTTGACCTCCTTGCGGGGCCGCTGCCAGTTCTCGGTGCTGAAGGTGTAGAGCGTCAGGTACTCCACGCCGAGCTCGGCACAGGCCTCGGTGACCTCGCGGACCGACTCGACGCCCTCGTAGTGCCCCACATACCGCGCCTGCCCGCGCGCCCGGGCCCACCGCCCGTTGCCGTCCATGATGATGGCGATGTGGCGCGGCATCACGCCGCGGCGTTTCAGAGCCGCCTGCACGGCCCGGTCGTCCCGCTCGGGGTCGAGCACGGTCGCCTGCCCGGTCATCGCTGCTGCCTTCATCGCATCCATGAAATACGGTTCCTTCAACGTGTTTTTCGTTCGATCGGTTGCCAGCGGGCCGGGCTCACAACCGCAGGATGTCATTGAAAATCAAAAACGTCATCAGGAGCAGCAGCAGAAACATCCCGATCTGCTGCATCACCATGCGCACCTTCAGCGAGGGCTCGCGCCGGGTGATGGCCTCGTAGAGCAGAAAGACGAGATGGCCGCCGTCGAGCGCCGGGATCGGCAGGATGTTGACGATGGCCAGCGTGATCGAGAGCACGGCAACGATGTTCCAGAACGCATAGGCCCCGCTGGCGGCGGCCTCGCGGGTGAGGACGGCCACCTGGATCGGCCCTCCCAGGTTCTCCCGGATGCTCTCGGAGCCAAAGAAAACCCGCTTCAGGCTGGTGACGATGATCTTCGTGTTGAGCCAGGTGTCGTCCAGCCCGGCCACGACGGCTTCCCCGAGGTCATAGTCGACGAAGCGGACGATCTGGTAGACACCGAGCAGGATGCGATCCCCGCTCACCTCCGGGGTGACGGTCGCCTCGTAGACCAGGCCGCCGGCCAGGGTATCGACGGGCTGCAGGCCGGGCGGCACGACCGCCGCGAGCGAGTCCGGCCGCAGCCAGCGCAGCGCAAACGGCCGGCCCTCGGTCTGCTGGATGCGCCCGGTCATCTCATGCCAGAAGCGGACGGGCTGCCCGTCGATGGCCAGGATACGGTCGCCCGGACGCAGGCCGATTTGATCGGCGGGGGCCCCCTCGACGACCGCCCCCACCACGGGCGGATCGAAGCTAATGCCGAAGTTGCCCTTGGCCCGGCTGAGCTGCGTCATGATGTCCTCGGGCCCCTCGAAGGTCAGCCGCTGCCCGTCCCGCTCGACGACGATGGTCAGGCGCTCGGCCAGGAGGGCTTCCTGCAGCCCCCGCAGCCCGGCAAACTGGGAGGGCGGCTTGCCGTTGATCTCCAGAATACGGTCGCCCGTGCGCAGGCCGATCTGGTAGGCGAGCGAACTGTCGGCCACGAGGACCTCGCCCACGGGCGGCACGTAGCGCTCGCCGTAGGCACTCTTGAGCCCGATGAACACGACCGCCGCCAGCAGCATGTTGAACACCACCCCGGCCACGATCACCACGATGCGCTGCCAGATGGGTTTGGCGCGGAACTCCCACGGCTCGGGCGGGCGCTCGGCGAAGCCGGCATCCATGCTCTCGTCCACCATCCCCGCAATCTTGACGTAGCCACCCAGCGGGGTCGCCCCGATGACGTACTCCGTCTCCCCGATCTGCTTGCCGATGATCTTCGGAGGGAAGCCGATCGAGAAGCGCTCGACGCGCATCTTGAAGAGCTTGGCAAAGAGAAAGTGCCCCATCTCGTGAACGAAGACCAGGAGCATGATGGCTCCCAGAATGGGCACGATGTACGAAAGAATATTCAGCAGAAAGTCCATGCGGCGAAATCAGAGGCTGAACGTACGAAGCGACCGAGGGGCGGAGGGGCGCGCGAGGTCGCGGCACCCGGGGCCGGAGGAGCCCCGGCGGCGACCTCAGAACATCATGCTTTCGATGATTCTTGCAAGCGTTCGCGTTCAATGAACGGTGCGACGGTGGAGTTCCTGAACGTGCCGGCGGGCGCGGGCGTCCGTCTCGACGAGTTCTTCGAGCGAACGGGCGGGCCGGGAGGCAGCCAGATCCACCAGGGCCTGCTCGATCAGGTGCGGGATGTCCACGAAGCGGATGCGATCCCGCAGGAATAGGTCGACGGCCTGCTCGTTGGCGGCGTTGAGCACGGCCGGCGCCGTGCCCCCGTGCGCGAGGGCCTCGAAGGCCAGGCGCAGGCACGGAAAGCGCTCCAGGTCGGGTTCTTCGAAGTCGAGGCGGCCCAGGGCGGCCCAGTCCACGCGGGGGTGGGGGGCCGGCCATCGCTCCGGGTAGGTGAGGGCGTACTGAATGGGCACCTTCATGTCCGGCACGCCGAGCTGCGCCTTCGTCGAGCCGTCCCGGAAGACCACCATGGAGTGGATGATGGACTGCGGGTGGACGAGCACGCGCAGGCGCTCCCGCTCGATGCCAAAGATCCAGCGGGCCTCGATGACCTCCAGCCCCTTGTTCATCATCGTGGCCGAGTCGATGGTGATCTTGGCGCCCATGTCCCAGTTGGGATGGCGGAGCGCCTCCTCGCGCGTGATGGCCTCGAACGTGTGGCGCGGGCGGGTGCGGAACGGGCCTCCGGAGGCCGTCAGGATGAGCGTCTCGATGGCCTCGGCGGGCTCACCGACCAGGCACTGGAAGATGGCCGAGTGCTCGCTGTCGACGGGCAGCAGCGTGGCGCCGTGCCGGGCAGCCAGCCCGGTGACGAGTTCACCGGCCACCACGAGCGTCTCTTTGTTGGCCAGGGCGATCTTTTTGCCGGCGCGCACGGCCGCCAGCGTCGGAGCCAGCCCGGCAAAGCCGACGACCGCCGCCAGCACCGTATCGACGTCGGCGCGGGTGGCCGCCTCACAGAGCCCTTCGGCGCCGGCCAGCACCTCGATGCCCGTTCCGGCCAGCGCCTCCTTGAGCGCACCGTAGCGCGTGACGTCGGCAATGGCCACACAGGCCGGGCGGTAGCGACGGGCCAGGTGGGCCAGCCGATCGACGCGGGCGTGGGCCGTGAGCGCGCGCACGTGCAGCCGGTCGGGAAAGAGGTCCACCACGTCGAGGGCCTGCGTGCCGATGGAGCCCGTGGCCCCGAGCACACAGAGCCCCTGCCCCGGGCCATTGCGTTCGAGAACGGTCATGCGATGTGGATAGAACGATCGTGGAAAGAAGGGGCCCGCCGCACCACCGGGCACGGGAAACCGAAACAGGCGACGTACATACGTATGACCAAGTCGTTTGCTTCCGCCCCGAACCGGCCCGGCGTGAAACTTGCGCGGATCCGACGCCATATCAGCCTTCCCTCGCCTTGCCCTGCCCGATCGCATGCGTGCTCGTCCGTCCCGTTTTTCGCTTCGCCTGTCGCGGATCATCCTGTCCGGTCTGATGCTGGCCGGGTTCGCAGCCACGCCGACCCGCGCCCAGGCCATCGACAGCAGCCTCGTGGCCCGCTTCCAGCTGGCTGAGGCTTACCTGCGCGGTGCCCAGTTCGATCGTGCCATCCCCCTGCTCGAGGACCTCTACGCCGAGCGGCCGGAAACGTACGTCTTCTTCGAGCGCCTTGCGCAGGCCTACGAGAGCGTCAAACGGTACGACGACGCCCTGCGCCTGCTCGATGAGCGCATCGCGAGCCAGCCCGTCCCGACGGCCCTGCTGGCCGAGAAGGCCCGCCTGCTCTACCTCAAGGGTGAGGAGGAGGCAGCCCTGCAGACCTGGCAGACCGCCCTCGACACGCTGCCCGGGCACGTGAACACGTACCTGCTCGTCTACCGATCGATGATGCAGGTACGGCGCTTCGAGGATGCCATCGCCGTCCTCGAACAGGGCCGCCGCACCCTCGACCGCGACGACCTCTTCCAGACCGACCTGGCCTACCTCTACAGCCTCACCGGCGATCATGCCCGGGCCATGGAGGAATACCTGAACCTGCTGGCCCGGAACGAGCGGCAACTCAACTTCGTCCGGGGCCGGCTCAGCCGGTACATGGAGCAGGAGGAAGCCCTGAAAGCCGCCATCGCCATGACCGAGCGAGCCGTCCGCCAGAACCCGCTCAACCGGGCCTACCGCGAACTGCTCTCGTGGCTCTACCTGGAGGGCGGCTACTACCGGGAAGCCCTCGACGTCAACCGGGCCATCGACCGGCTCGAGGAGGAACGCGGTCAGGTGCTGTTCGCCTTCGCCCGGCTGGCCGCCGAGGCCGGCGCCTACGACGTGGCCCTGGAAGCCTATGAGGAAATCCTGGCCCGTTACCCGGACGCCCCCGCCGCCCCGGAAGCCCGGTACGGTCTGGCCGAGATGTACGAGCGCCGGGCCGAACAGCGCGGCGAACAGGCCTTCGACGCCCGGGGCAACCGCATCCCGGCCCCGAACTACGACCGCGCCCTGGACGCCTACCGCGCCTTCCTGCAGGCCTACCCGAACCACCCGCGCTACCCTGACGTCCTCCGCCGCATCGGGCGGCTCCAGCAGGACGTCTTCGCCGACCTGGGAGCCGCCGAGGCCACCCTCCAGGAGGTCGTCACCCGCTTCCCGGGCACCGAGGCCGCCGATCTCGCCGCCTTCGACCTGGGGCGTGTGGCCCTGCAACGCAACCAGCTCGAAGCCGCCCGCCTGGCGTTCTCCCGCCTCATCGATCGGCTGCGCACCGGTGAACTGGCCGAGCAGGCCCGTTACGAACTGGCGCTGATCCACTTCTATCAGGGTGCCTTCGATGCAGCCCTGACCATCGCCGAGGCCATCAAAGAAAACACGGCGGCCGACGTGGCCAACGACGCCATCGAACTGAAGGTGCTGCTCGTCGAAAACCGGGGGCCGGACTCGCTGAACACGCCCCTGCGACGCTATGCCGAGGCCCGCCTGCTCGAACGCCAGCGCCAGCCCGAACGGGCGCTGGCCGTGCTCGAAGCGCTGCTCCGCGACTACGGCAACCACCCGCTGGCCGATGACGCCCGCTTCTTCCGCGCCCGGCTCCTGCGCCGGCTCGGACGCCCCGAAGACGCCGTGCAGGCCCTGCTCGAACTGCCCCTCCTCCACCCCGGCACCTACCTCGCCGACCGCAGCCTCTTCCTGGCAGGACAGATCCAGGAACAGGACCTCGGCCTGCCCGACGAAGCGTTCAAGACCTACACCCGCCTTCTGACCGAATTCCCCGGGTCGCTGTTGCTGCCCGAGGTCCGCGCACGGCTGCGTGCCCTCCGCGGCGACGATGCCTGATGTCCCGTTCCCAACGAACCCGAACGCCATGCGCCGCTCGTTCCTCTTGCTGGCCTGCCTGCTCCTCGCCCTTCCGCTGCGGGCGCAGGACCTCCTCATCCCCATGGATACCCGCCAGACGGACCACCTCAAGGCCTACGGCATCGCCTACTGGACACTCAGCCGGGGCGTCGAGGTGGACTGGCTGCTCAACTACCGGGGGGGCTCCTTCCTCATCGCCACCTTTCCCGAACTGGAGCAGGAACTGCGCATCCGGGGCGTCTACTTCGAAACCCTCAGCCCGGCGCAGTCCGCCCAGATCATCGCCGAGGTGGAGCGCGAGGACCGCAACACGGCCGTCGTGCGCCTGGAGAAGCCGCCGCGCATCGCCGTCTATGCCCCGGATGTGACGCAGCCGTGGGACGATGCCGTCCTGCTGGCCCTCACCTATGCCGAGGTGCCCTACGACATGATCTACGACGACGAGGTCCTCACCGGCAAACTGGCCGACTACGACTGGCTGCACCTGCACCACGAGGACTTCACCGGCCAGTACGGCAAGTTCTACTCCTACCGGGCCATGCCCTGGTACATCGAGCAGCAGCGTCAGGCCGAGGCCACCGCCCGGCGGCACGGCTTCCGCAAGGTCAGCCAGCTCAAGCTCGCCGTGGCCCGGACCATCCGCGACTACGTCCTCAACGGCGGCTTCCTCTTTGCCATGTGCTCCGGCACCGACACCTTCGACATCGCCCTGGCTGCCCACGCCACCGACATCGTCCCGGCCGAGTACGACGGGGACCCCATCGACCCGGACGCCCTCAGCAAGCTCGACTTCTCCGAGACGCTGGCCTTCGAGAACTTCACGCCGAGTTTCAATGCCCAGGAATACGAGCACTCGAACATCGATACGGGCCCCCCGCCGCCCCAGCTCCTCAATCCGGCCCTCGACTACTTCACCCTGTTCGAGTTCTCGGCCAAATGGGACCCCGTTCCGTCGATGCTGACGCAGAACCACGTCGCCACCATCAAGGGGTTCGTCGGGCAGACGACCAACTTCCGCAAGGACCTCATCAAGCCCGGCGTCGTCATCCTGGCCGAGGCCCCGGGCCGGGACGCCGTCCGCTACCTGCACGGGACGCTGGGGCAGGGCACCTTCACCTTCTATGCCGGCCACGACCCCGAAGACTACCAGCACTTCGTCAACGACCCGCCCACCGACCTGAGCCTCCACAAAAATTCACCGGGCTACCGGCTCATTCTGAACAATATCCTCTTTCCGGCCGCCCGGAAGAAGAAACAGAAGACGTGAGGCTGCGTTTCGCCCCACGCCGGGCCACGGACCCGGAGCGTCGCCACCCCGGGTACGGGCGCCGGCGCTGCACCCCGGTCCCTCGGGATCGAGGTCCGAGGCCCCCGCGTCGGGCCCTCCCCGCGTTCCCTCACCCTTCTGCGCTGCCATGAACGAAGTATCTACGTCGACCGCCTCGAAAAAGACCGTCAGCGCCTCGCGGACGATCATGAGCGAGATCGTCCTGCCCAACGACACGAACGGGCTGGGCAACCTGATGGGTGGCCGCCTGCTGCACTGGATGGACGTGGCCGCCGCCATTGCGGCCCAGCGTCATGCCAACCGGGTCTGTGTCACCGCCTCGGTGGACTCGGTGGAATTCAACTGCCCGATCCGCGCCGGCGAGATCGTCATCCTGGAGAGCCGCGTCAACCGGGCGTTCAACACCTCGATGGAGGTGCAGATCAACGTCTGGGCCGAGAACCCGCGCGACCAGACGAAGCGGAAGTGCAACCGGGCCTTCTATACGTTCGTCGCCCTCGGGGAGGATGGCCGCCCGAAGCCGGTGCCACCGATCCACCCGGAGACGGAGGAGGAACGGCGCTGCTACGAGAACGCCGCCCGGCGCCGCGAATTCCGGCTGCTCCTGGCCGGGCGGCTCAAGCTGGACGATGCCAGCCTGCTGAAGTCGGATCTGCTGGCCACGCTGAAAGCGCCATGAGCCGCCTGCGTCTCCTCGTCTTCCTGCTGGTGAGTCTGCTGTGGCTTCAGGAAGCCCCGGCCCAGCCGGCCGGGCGCACCCTGGGGGTGGGCGGACAGGTCGGAGCGCCGGCAGGGGTCACCTTCAAGCTGTACCGGCCCGGCACGTCACCGCTGCCCGGCTACCGGCCGGACGCGCTCTCGGTGCTGGCCTCCTGGGACCTCGGCGATGCCTTTCATCTGCACGCCCACCTCGTCCGCGAGCGCCCGATCCCGGACTCACCGCTGAACTACTACCTCGGCCCCGGGGCGGTGCTCGGTATCGAAGGCGATGGCCTTGGCCTGGGCGTGGGCGGGCTCTTCGGTGTCAACTTCTTCCGGGAACGCTTCGAGGTCTTCCTCGAACTCGCCCCCCGGCTGAACCTGCTCCCTGCCACCCGGGGCCACCTCGACGCCGGCGTGGGTCTGCGCTATTACCTCTGACCCCGCCCGGCACGAAACCCCCGGTGTTCCGTATCTTTACGGGCGCTTCCCCGGTGCCGCCCCCACCCTGACCCTCCACACCCTCGCCGTCATGCTGTACAAACGCATCCTGATCACCGGCGCCAACGGTCTGCTCGGCCAGGAGCTCGTCGCCCAGATGAGCCGCCACCCCGAGTACGACCTGCTGGCCACGGCCCGGGACGCTACCCCCCGTTTCGACGGCGGCACCGGCGGCTACCTGCCCCTGGACATCACCGACTTCGACGCCGTCCGCCGCGTCTTCCAGGACTTCACGCCGGACACCGTCATCAACTGTGCGGCCATGACGCAGGTGGACCGTTGCGAGACGGAGCGCGAGGCCTGCTGGCGCATCAACGTCGAGGCCGTCGAACACCTGGCCCGGTGCTGCCTCCAGCACGGCAGCCGCCTCATCCAGGTCTCGACGGATTTCGTCTTCGACGGCCAGAACGGCCCCTACCGCGAGACGGATCGGCCCAACCCCATCAGCTTCTACGGCCGCTCGAAACTGGCCTCGGAAAACGTCGTCCGCGGGGCCGGGCTGGACCGCTGGGCCGTGGCCCGTACCATCCTGGTCTACGGCACCGGCAACCGCCTCAGCCGTTCGAACATCGTGCTGTGGGTCCTCGATCAGCTCTCCCGCGGCCAGGAGATCCACGTCGTCACCGATCAGTGGCGCACGCCCACCTACGTCGTCGACCTGGCCGCCGGCATCGAACGCATCGTCCGCTTCAACAAGTCCGGCGTCTTTCATCTCTCCGGGCGCGAGCTCTTCTCCATCTACGAGTTTGCCCTCCGCATCGCCCGCGTCTTCGACCTGGACGCTTCGCTCATCCACCCCACCGACGGCACCCGCTTCCGGCAGACGGCGGCCCGTCCGCCCCGCACCGGGTTCATCATCCTCAAGGCCGAGACCGAACTGGGCTTCCGTCCCCATCCCACCGACGAGGCGCTCCGCCACCTCGGCCAGCGCCTGGGCCTCTCCGTCACCCAGCCGTGATGAGCCGGCAACGGGGCGTGCCGAGGGCACGAACGCCCCGGCAATCTTGATGGAGAATTCCCTGCCGCTTTCGGGTGGTTTTATTTTTTTTCGGCTCGCAGGAGCCCCGCGTGTGGAAACGAACACCGCCCGGGTGCCCTACCTGCCTCACCCTGATCCCGACGATCATGCTGGACCTCCACTTCATCCGAGAGCACCCCGAGCGCGTGCGCCAGGCCATCCGGGACAAACGTGCCGGCAGCGTCGAGACGGTCGACGCCGTGCTGGCCGCCGATGAGCGCCGCCGCGCGCTCCAGACCGAGCTGCAGGAATTGCAGCACCACGTCAACACGCGCTCGAAGGAGATCGGCACGCTCATGAAGGCGGGCCGGCGGGACGAGGCGCAGGTGATCATCACCGAGACGGGGCAGATGAAGGAACGCATCAAGGCCCTCGAGGAGGAGATGCGGGCCGTCGAAGCCCGACTGGAACGGTTGCTCCTGGAACTCCCCAACGTGCCACACCCGAGCGTGCCCGTGGGCCACAGCCCGGAAGACAACGTCGTCGTCCACGAAGAAGGCACACGGCCGGCGTTCGACTTCGAGCCGCTCCCCCACTGGGAACTCGCCGCCCGGCACGGCCTGATCGACTTCGAGCGCGGCGCCAAGGTGACCGGTGCCGGCTTTCCGTTCTACGTGGGCGCCGGGGCCCGCCTCCAGCGCGCCCTCCTCAACTTCTTCCTGGACCTGGCCGTGCGCGAGGGCGGCTATACCGAGATCCAGCCCCCCTACGTGGTCAACGCGGACAGCGCCACCGGCACGGGACAACTCCCCGACAAGGAGGACCTGATGTACGAGGTCCCGCGCGACGGCCTCTACCTGATCCCCACCGCCGAGGTACCGGTGACCAACTTCTTCCGGGGCGAGATCCTCGACGAGACCGATCTGCCGGTCCGGTTCTGCGCCTACACGCCGTGCTTCCGGCGGGAGGCCGGCTCCTACGGCAAGGACGTGCGCGGCCTCAACCGCCTCCATCAGTTCGACAAGGTGGAACTCGTCCAGTTCGTCCACCCCGAGCAGAGCTACGAGGCGCTCGAAGCGCTGCGCGAGGACGCCGAACGGGCCCTCCGCCGGCTGGGTCTGCCTTACCGCCGCCTGCTCATGTGCACCGGCGACATGGGCTTCACGCAGGCGAAGAAGTACGACCTGGAGGTCTGGAGCGCCGGCCAGCAACGCTGGCTGGAGGTCTCCTCCGTCTCCAACTTCGAGGCGTTCCAGGCACGGCGCATGCAGATCCGCTACCGCCCGGCCGGCGGCGGCAAGCCGGTGGTGCTGCACACGCTCAACGGCAGCGGTCTGGCCTTCCCCCGCGTCGTGGCCGCGCTGCTCGAGCACTACCAGCAGCCCGACGGCACCATCCGCATCCCCGAGGCCCTGCAGCCCTATACCGGCTTCGACCGGATCGGTTGAGGCCGGACCGGAGCCCCGCTCCCCGGTGTGGACAGAAAACACGCACGCACATCCCCACCCGGCGCACGCTTCATCGTTTTTTTGAAATACAGGCCGTCCGTTTCGTATACTGGCCCGTGAATCTTCGCCTTGCGGGCCGGCGCATCCGGCTCTCCGTCGTGTGGGCGAGGCACCACCGTCTTCTCACTTCGCCTCACGATGCCATGCGCAAACGTTCCATCGGCATCCTGGAGATCGTCTCCCGGACGGGTCATCAGAACTGGTACGGGCGCATCATGCGGGCCAACCTGACGAGCATCATGCCGCAGTGCGTGGCCGTATGGTGCGAGCAGCTCGGCCACGACGTTGCCATCACCTACCACAACGGCCCCCACCCGCTCATCGAGCCCCTCCCGGACGACCTCGACCTCGTCATCATCGGCGCCTTCACGCAGTCCGCCCAGGTAGCCTATGCGCTGAGCCACTACTACCGTTCGAAGGGTGCGGTGACGGCCCTCGGCGGCCCCCACGCCCGCTGCTACCCTGAGGACGCCTGTAAATATTTCGACTATGTGCTGGGGTTCACCGACCAGGCCATCGTGGAAGAGGTGGTGCAGGAGTGTGCGCCCCACCGGCCACTGGGACGCTACCTCTCGGCGCCTCAGCAACCCGCCCGGCTGCCCAGCGTGCGCGAGCGCTGGCACCACATCCGCCGTCTGCACGAGAAGGCTCCGCTGATCAAGGTAGTGCCCATGATTGGCAGCCTGGGCTGCCCGTACACGTGCAGCTTCTGCGTCGACGCCGTGGTGCCCTACCAGCCCCTCGACTTCGACGAGATGCAGGCCGACCTGCGCTTCGTCCGCGAGCAGATGGAGCGACCCATCGTCGGCTGGCACGACCCCAACTTCGGCGTCCGCTTCAACGACTACCTGGATGCCATCGAGGAAGCCGTACCGCCCGGCAGCGTCGAGTTCATCGCCGAAAGCACCCTCTCGCTACTTTCCGAACCCAACGTAAAACGGCTCGCGAAGAACGGCTTCCGCGCCATCCTGCCCGGCATCGAGTCGTGGTTCGACATGGGCTACAAGACCAAGACGGGACGGACCCTGGGCCGGGAGAAGGTCGACCGGGTCGCCGAGCAGGTCAACATGATCCTCCGGCACCTGCCTTACCTGCAGGCCAACTTCGTCCTCGGTCTCGACACCGACGAGGGCGACGCCCCCTTCGAGCTGACCAAGCGCTTCCTCGACGCGGCCCCCGGCGCCTTCCCGGCCTATTCGATGCTCACCGCCTTCGGCCGCAGTGCCCCCCTCAACCTCGAATACCAGCGGCAGGACCGCGTCATCCCCTTCCCCTTCCATTTCCTCAACAACAACGGCGCCATGAACGTCCGGCCGAAAAACTATACCTGGCCGGAGTTCTACGACCGGATGATCGACCTGCACACGTACTCGTTCTCGCGTCGCGCCATCACGAACCGGCTGCGGGCCAACCGGGGCTGGATCCCGAAACTGATGAACGTCGTGCGGGCCGTCACCTTCGAGGGATGGGGCAAAATCCGGTACTTCAAGACGGTACGTCGACTGCTCGACGAGGACCGTGCCTTCCGCGCCTTCTTCGAGCAGGAGACCACCGAGATCCCGTCGTTCTTCGTCGAGCAGATCCGGCACGACCTGGGATGGCTGTGGGACTGGCTCCCCGAGGGCGCTCTCCATCACGACCCGTACGCCTACCTCAAGACCGAGGGCCTCGCCGCACCGGCGGTCCTGGCACAGGCGTGACCGAGCGGGTCAACCCGGTGGCACGTACCGCGGCGTACGCGTACCTTGGAGAGCGTGATGAGCCCTACCACGAAACGTACCTGAAGTCATGTCCGCGGGACCGCCCCCGGGCGCAGAGCCCGAACACGTCGTTGCCACGACGCCGGAAGAACTCGAAGAACGCATCCTCCGACTGACGCGGCGCCGACCGGAGCGAGGACAGGGGTCCGAGATCGTGCACCTGCACCCGATCGCCACGCCGCTCGGCCCGATGCTCGCCGGAACGACCGGGGACGGGGTATGCCTGCTCGAATACACGGATCCACCGCGCCTGGAATACCAATTGACCCGCCTGGCCGACCGGTGGAGCGCCGCCTTCGTTGCCGGGCCCTCGCCCCTGCACACACGACTGGCGGCAGAACTGAACGCCTATTTCGCGGGTCGCCTTCGCGCGTTCACGGTGCCGGTAACGACTCGCGGCACCCCGTTTCAACAAGCCGTGTGGGCGGCGCTCCGGTCCGTTCCGTACGGCCAGACCTGCTCCTACGGCGCGCTGGCCCGGCAACTCGGCCGTCCGGCAGCCGTCCGCGCCGTCGCCCGGGCCAACGGAGCCAACCCGGTCGCCCTGCTCATCCCCTGCCACCGCATCATCGGCAGCGACGGCTCGCTGACCGGCTACGGGGGCGGCCTGTGGCGCAAGCGCTGGCTGCTACGCCACGAAGGCGCCGTGTTCACGGACGAGACGGCCCAGCTCACCCTGGACCTGTAGCCCGATGCCGCAACCCGGTAGCCGCCCTCACCACGCGATGCCGTAGTCCTCACCGTGGTGGCTCGACCCGCCCCAGAAGCTGCCGTGTTTCCAGTCGAAGAAGATCGCGTTGATGGGACCGGACGTGCGTTCGGCCGTGCGTAGCTCGTACCCCCTCGCCCGGAGCTCTTTCCGTACCCACGGCGGGGTCGCTTCCTGGATCAGCAGCCGCCCCGGGCGCGACTCGTGCTCTCCGAACGAAGCCTTGAGCTGGAAGCTGTTGATGTTGGCCGCCTCGGCCGCCTCCTGCACGTTCATCCCGAACTCGACCACGTTGAGAAAGAACTGAAGCAGGTTCTGATCCTGGCTGTCACCGCCCTGCACGGCGAACGAGAGGTAGGGCCGGCCCTCCTTGAGCGCGAGGCCCGGCGTCAGCGTGACGCGGGGTCGCTTGCCCGGCTCGACGACATTGTACGGGTTTTCCGCCGGATCGAGCACGAAGCTCTGCATGCGCTGGCTCAGCCCCACCCCCGTCCGCCCGGCAATGACGGCCGGGATCCAGGCCCCGCTGGGCGTCACCGAGACGACCCACCCCTCGGCATCGGCCGCCTGGATCGACGTGGTGCCGGCATAGAAGTCGTCTTCGAAGCCCGCCTCATCGGTCCGCTCGGGCGTCGCGGCGGCCCATCGCTCCAGATACTCGCGATACGGGTTGGTGCCTCCCTGGAACGGATAGGGATCGCCGGGCTTGACGGCGGGGTCGTTCTTCTCCCAGTCGAGGTCCTGGATGCGCGCCTTCGCATACTCCTTCGAAAGCAGTCCCTGAACCGGCTCCTCGGGCGGGAAGTAGGGGTCGCCGTAGTAGAAGTCCCGGTCGGCGAAGGCGCGGTTCATCACCTGGTAAAGGAGGTGGATGTACCGGGCCGAGTTATAGCCCATCGCCTTCAGGTCGAACGGCTCCAGCATGTTGAGCATCTGGAGCATCACCGGCCCCTGCGTCCACGTCGTGAGCTTATACACGTCGATGCCCTTGTAGGTGGTCATCACCGGCTCCTCGATCCGGACCTGCCAGCGGTCCAGGTCCTCCAGCGTGATGAGGCCGCCTTCTTCCTGCACGGCACGGACGAGTTCCTCGGCGATGTCGCCCCGGTAGAAGCGATCGTAGGCAGCATAGATGGCCTCCTTGCGGCTCTTACCCTCGGCCCGTGCCGCCGCCTCGGCATCGACGAGCTTCTGGAGCGTGGCCAGCAGGTCGGGCTGGCGAAAGATCTCCCCCGGATACGGCGCCTCACGCTCCTGGCCCAGATGGGGCAGGAAGACGCCGGGTGAATACGTCCACCCCTTGATCCGTTCCTTCTCCCGCTCGATCCGGTCGGCCGTCTGCGCCTCGATGGGGTAGCCCTCGGCCATCTGCATCGCCGGCGCCAGGACCTCCTTCAGGCTGAGCGAGCCGTACTCGGCCAGCATCACCATCAGGCCGCCGGGCGTGCCGGGCGTCACGGCCGCGAGGGGGCCGTACTCCGGCGGGTACTTCATCCCCTTCGCCTTGAAGAACTCGGCCGTCGCGCCCGTGGGGGCCACGCCGAGCGCATTGATGGCGATGACCTTGCCGGTGTGCGGGTTGTAGATGAGCGCCTGCGTTTCGCCGCCCCAGCCGAGCACGTCCCACATGGTGGCGGTGGCCGCGAGCATGGCACAGGCGGCATCGACGGCATTGCCGCCCTTCATGAAGACGGCAGCCCCCGCCGTGGCACCGAGCGGTTTGCCGGTAATGGCCACCCAGTGCCGCCCGTGCAGCACCGGCTTGGCCGTCTGCTGCGCGGTAGCCATGTACGGGAGCATCGCCATGACGAGGGCTACGATCAGGATACGCATGAGACAACGGGAGCGAGGGAAAAAAAGCGGGCGACGCAGGCTGGAGGCGATCTCGCCGGGAAAACGGGACCTGCGCCGCCGGATGCCGTTCACCGCATCGCCTCATCCGGACGAGGCGGACGTCAGCGCGATGCGCGCTTCTTCTTGTTCTTCTTCAGGCGGAACTTGCCAAACGAGCCCCGCCAGATCTTACCACGTCGTGTGCGCTTATCACCTTTACCCATCGTGTTACCTCCATGTCAGGTTGAACAACCATGCCCCGGGCAGCAGCCGTGCCGTGTCCGGCCCCGACCCGCTACCGGGATAGACGCTGTCGCACCGTGCGAGGCAGACCGGGCATGCGCCCCACCTCGCGGGCTCTCAAAGAAAAAGCAGAACAACGTGATTTTCAAACCCAAAACGTCGGGCGGAGTCGCCTGCAGACCGGTTCGCAGCCCTTGAAGGCATCGTCGGGCAGGGCGACGGGCCTTCATGCCCTCATGAAGCATGCCCGCGGTGTCTTCCTGCTCCATGCATACGGAGCGGTGTGACCCTCTCGGTGCAGGGCCTCACGTCGTGGGCTTCCTGCTCCATGCCTACGGAGCGGTGTTATGGTTTGTAGGCATATCACGTATCTTGCAGGCCGGCGACCCGGCCGTCCCATGCTTTCCTGCCCTCCCCGACATCTTTTTTCCTCTCCGTCATGAAGATCCTGTTCGCCGTCGACCTGAAAGAACCCGTCAACGTGACCCGCGCCGTGGAAGACCTGGCCGCCCGCCTCGAAGCCGAGTTGCTCGTGGTCCACGTATTCTCGGCCGCTCCGGCCTCGTCGATCCCGCTCGATCCGATGTCGGGGTTCGGTGACTTTTCGTACGTCCTGTACGATCCGGACGTGCAGGAAAACATCGAGAAAGCGGAACAGCACGAATTCGATGCGTTTCTCGTCCATCGCTTCACCCGGCCGGTCAAGGCGGCTCTCCTCCACGGCGATCCGGCCCCGACGCTCCTCCAGGAGGCCGAGGCGCAGAACGTCGACATGATCGTGCTCGGGAAGCGGCATCACAGCCGGCTCGAGCGTCTCCTGCTCGGGAGCGTCACCCGCGACGTCGTCGAGCACGCATCGCGCCCGGTGCTCCTCATGCCGATCGAGAAGAAGGAGGAATCCTAGCGGTACGCCTCCCGGATCGCCCGGCATCAGTTGGCCAGCCGTGCCTCGATGTAGTCGATGAATTCGCGGGCATGCTCGAGGTAGTAGGCGTCGGTCTCGTGACAGCCGTCACGTGTCTGCTCGCGCTTGAGGGCAGAGAACGGCGGGAGCTTGACGACGTTGTCGAAATCGGCCGCGAGTTCATCGACCAGGATGGCCGAGGTGGCAGGCCCACCGGGCCCCGACGAGGAACAGACATGTCCGTCGTACGGGGTCATGGGCGAGAGATACACCGGGATACCGGGCCAGCGCCGCTGGATCTCGGCCAGAATGTCGCGGGCCAGTTCGCGTTGCCGATCCGTCGGCGTCATGGCTTCCTGCCCGCGAATACCGACCTGCCACCAGATGCCAGTGATCTGCCGGTTGAAGCGCTGGGCATAGTCTACCTGGGCTTGCAACGCACCCTCTACGTAGGCCGCAATGCTTCCTCCCTGCGGCTCTTCGATGAGCAGCTTGTAGCCGTCGCGTGTCACGCTGTTGGGAGGAAACCAGTCCGGTTCTACGAGTTGGTTCACGGCATCGGCCACACCCCGGGTATTGCTGTACCCGGCCACGTACATATACGGAGTTTCTTCTTCCGAGGGCGAAACGCCCGTGGTCTCTTCCGTCCCGCAGGCAGCCACCACCGTAAGCAAAGCTGCCAGGAGTACGATCCACATCCGCCCGAAATAAGCCTGTTTCTTTTCCATGACACGTGCTTGGCAGGTCTTCATGTATCGGTCGTCTTGACAGAGGTGCCCCTCGACATCCGGGCTCCAGCCATATCCTTGCAATCTCTGCGCCACAGTATGCTTCACGCTATGGCAAGCGTATCGCAAACAGGTGTTTATTCCTTCACCAACGCAAGGTAGCCACACGATGACGGCCTACCTGTCAGACGGCAGCACGAATCGATGTCGGACGATACCGTCGTCCGTTGCAGGCTGTAGCCGTGCCCGGTCTGTCCTGTACCGATCAGAGGCCGAACGATTCGCCACAGGCACACGTACGCACGGCCTGGGGGTTGACGAAGTGAAAGCCCCGGCCCTCGAGCCCGTCCGTGAAGTCGAGTTCCGAGCCTTCGAGGTAGAGCAGGCTCTTCCGGTCAATGACGAGCCGCACCCCCTCCACCTCGGCGTAGTGGTCGGATTCCTGCCGCGTAGTGTCCCAGCCCAGGTCGTACGTCAGGCCCGAACAGCCGCCCGGCACGACCGCCACGCGCAGAAAGGTTTCGCTCAGGTCCACGCCCTCCTTCCGGGCGACGTCCTTGATCTTGGCCAGGGCTCGGTCGGTGATCGTGAGGTCCATGTCGGGCCGGCAATCGGTGGGTGTTGAAGAAAAAAGCAGCCAGGGAAAAGGTCCCCGCGCGGCATCCCTCCTTACCGAAAAGTCCCTTCCGAGTTTCCGTGTCAAACTCCCGTTAAGAAGGGAACGGAACAGCCTGCCAGGCGTGTTGTCATCTGTCGTTGACACACGTGCTGCACGTAAACGATCGTTTACAATCCTTTCTCCTCGAACCACCGCCCTGATCGCTCCCGGTACCGGCATGATGCCGGCCGTCTTCGTGGAATAAGTCCAGATAAACCCCTACGACCGCCTATTCAACCCGATCACCCATGAGCAACACGGAAACCGATTTCCTGCAGGAAGTAGCCGAGCGTGAGTACGCCTACGGGTTCGTGACGCCGATCGAGGCTGAGGTAGCCCCGCCCGGCCTCAACGAAGACATCGTCCGCTTCATCTCGGCCAAGAAGGAGGAACCCGCCTGGTTGCTGGAATGGCGCCTGCGCGCCTTCCTCCACTGGCAGTCCCTCCACGAGAAAGCAGCCTACCCCCGCTGGGCTCACCTGACGTACCCGGACGTCGACTTCCAGGCGATCCGCTACTACGCCGCGCCGAAAAAACGACCGAAGTACGACAGCCTGGACGAGGTCGACCCCGAGATCATCGAGACCTTCAACCGCCTTGGCATCCCCCTCGAGGAGCAGAAGCGCCTGGCCGGCGTGGCCGTCGACGTGGTGATGGACAGCGTGTCGGTGGCCACCACGTTCAAGGAAGAGCTGGAGAAACTGGGCATCATCTTTTGCTCCTTCGGCGAGGCCGTGCAGAAGCACCCCGAGCTGGTGCGCAAGTACCTCGGGTCGGTGGTCCCCTACACGGATAACTTCTACGCCGCCCTCAACTCGGCCGTCTTCTCCGACGGGTCGTTCTGCTACATTCCGAAGGGGGTGCGTTGCCCGATGGAGCTCTCCACCTACTTCCGGATCAACGAGGCCGGCACCGGGCAGTTCGAGCGCACGCTCATCATCGCCGAGGAGGGCTCGTACGTGAGCTACCTCGAGGGCTGCACCGCCCCCATGCGCGACGAGAACCAGCTCCATGCCGCCGTCGTGGAGATCATCGCGCACAAAGACGCCGAGGTCAAGTACTCGACCATCCAGAACTGGTACCCCGGCGACAAGGAAGGCCGGGGCGGCGTCTACAACTTCGTCACCAAGCGCGGCATCTGCGCCGGCGAGCGCTCGAAGATCTCGTGGACGCAGCTCGAGACCGGCTCGGCCATCACGTGGAAGTACCCGAGCGTCATCCTCAAGGGCGACCACTCCGTGGGGGAGTTCTACTCGGTGGCCTTCACGAAGGGATACCAGCAGGCCGACACCGGCACGAAGATGATCCACCTGGGGAAGAACACCCGCAGCACGATCATCTCGAAGGGCATCTCGGCCGGGCATTCGAACAACAGCTACCGGGGCCTGGTCAAGGTGGGCCGCAACGCCGACAACGCCCGCAACTTCTCCCAGTGCGACTCGATGCTGCTGGGCTCCACCTGCGGCGCCCACACCTTCCCCTACCTGGAGATCCAGAACCCGACGGCCCAGGTGGAGCACGAGGCCACCACCTCGAAGGTGGGCGAGGACCAGATCTTCTACTGCCAGCAACGCGGCATCAGCGAACAGGACGCCATCAAGCTGATCGTCAACGGCTTCTGCCAGGAGATCCTGGCCAAGCTCCCGATGGAGTTCGCCGTCGAGGCCCGCAAGCTGCTCGACATCGAACTCGAAGGTTCCGTCGGCTGACGGGCAGGCCTGCTTCTTTCAGCGTTTCCAACCGTTTCGACACACCATGAACACCATGCTCGACATAAAAGACCTCCGCGTAAAGATCGAGGACAAGGAGATCCTCAAAGGTGTCAACCTCACCATCCGCCCGGGCGAAGTGCACGCCATCATGGGGCCCAACGGCTCGGGCAAGAGCACGCTGGCCTCGGTGCTGGCCGGACGCGAAGACTATGAAGTGACCGGCGGCCAGGTCCTCTTCGACGGGCAGGACCTGCTGGCGATGGAGCCGGACGAGCGCGCCCGCGAGGGCGTCTTCCTGGCCTTCCAGTATCCGGTCGAACTGCCGGGCGTGAGCATGTCCAACTTCCTCCGCCATGCCGTCAACGCCGTGCGCGAGCACCGGGGGCAGGAGCCGCTCAGCGCGGTCGAGTTCCTCAAGCTGATGAAGGAGAAGGCCGCCCTCGTCAACCTGGACCCGAGCCTGAAGCAGCGCTCGGTGAACGAGGGCTTCTCGGGCGGGGAGAAAAAGCGGAACGAGATCTTCCAGATGGCCATGCTCGAACCGAAGCTCGCCATCCTCGACGAGACCGACTCGGGCCTCGACATCGACGCGCTGCGCATCGTGGCCGACGGCGTCAACCAGATGCGCTCGCCGGAACGGGCCTTCCTCGTCATCACCCACTACCAGCGCCTGCTCAACTACATCGTCCCGGACGTGGTGCATGTGCTCGTGGACGGGCGCATCGTCAAGACGGGCGGCAAGGAACTGGCCCTCCAGCTCGAAGAACAGGGCTACGACTGGATCCGCGAAGAAGCCGCCCCCGTCGCCTGACCCACGAACGTTCGACGTTTAACGTTCAACGCGTAACGCCAAAGAATTTATGCTGACGACGCTCGAAAAAGACACCAGCACCCGCCCCGAGGCGCGCTTCCTCCAGGCTTTCGAGGTGCACGCGGGCCACACGCTCAACGGGAGCAACCCGCGCCTGCAGCGCCTGCGCCAGGAGGCCATCGACCATTTCCGCCGGCTCGGCTTCCCCGCCCGCAAGGCGGAGGCGTGGAAGTACACCCCCATCACCAACACCCTGCGGCACCCGTACGCCGTACACCTGGCCGACGACGCCACGATGACGGAGGCCGACCTGGCCCCGCACCTCATCCCGGGCCTCGACGCCTACCGGGTGGTGCTCCTCAACGGCCGCTTCGTGCCGGGCCTCTCGGCGCTCGACGGCCTGCCGGACGGCGTGGTGGTGACGAGCCTGGCCGAGGCCGCCGAAGCCCATGCGGCCGTCTTCGACCGCCACTTCGCTCGCTATGCCGACCCCGCCGCCGAGGTGTTCACCGCGCTGAACACGGCCTTCACCCACGACGGGCTGTTCCTCCACGTGCCGGCCCGCACGGTGGTCGAGAAGCCGATCCTGCTCCTCAGCCTCACCGCCACCGAGGGCGACGCTTTCCTCCAGCCGCGTCGCCTGATCGTGGTCGACGAGGGCGCACAGGTGACGTTCATCGAGCACCGGCGCAGCCTCACCGGCGCGAAGACGTTCACCAGCGGCGTCACGGAGGTCTATACCGGCGCCCGCGCCCACGTGGATACGTACCTGATTCAGGACGAGGGGCCGAACGCCTGCCAGGTGGATACGCTCCACGTCTTCCAGGAGACCGGCAGCTACGCCTCGACGAACACGGTCACGCTCAGCGGCGAGGTGGTGCGGAACAACCACACGTACCTGCCCCACGCCGAGCACTGCGAGACGCACCTGCTGGGGCTGTTCCTGGGTAAGGGGCGGATGCATGTGGACAACCACACGCTGGTGGACCACGCCCAACCCCAGTGCATGAGCAACGAACTGTTCAAAGGCATCCTGGACGACGAGGCCACCGGCGTCTTCAACGGCAAGGTGTACGTCCACCCGGACGCCCAGCAGATCAACGCCTACCAGTCGAACAAGAGCGTGCTGCTGAGCGAGAAGGCGCAGATGTACTCGAAGCCCGAGCTGGAAATCTACGCCGACGACGTCAAGTGCAGCCACGGGGCCACCACCGGCCAGCTCGACCGCGAGGCCCTCTTCTACCTGCGGGCCCGGGGGCTGACCCGCGACCGCGCCCGCAAGCTGCTGCTGCTGGCCTTCGCCCGCGACGTCGTCGATGCCGTGCGCATCGAGCCGCTGCGGGCCTACCTCGACGCCGCCATCGAAGAACGCCTCGGCTGACGTCCCCTGCCTTCACCCCCAGACCTGTGAGGTGCCCATGGCGACCCCGGCTTCGACCCTCGAAACGTCCTTCGACGTCGACCGCGTCCGCGCGGACTTCCCCGCCCTGCACCAGGAGGTGCACGGCCAGCCACTGGTCTACCTCGACAACGCCGCCACGGCCCAGAAGCCCCGCGCCGTGATCGAGCGGCTGCGGCAGTTTTACGAGCGGGAGAACAGCAACGTGCACCGGGGGGTGCACACGCTCAGCCAGCGCGCCACCGACGCCTACGAGGGTGCGCGTGCGCGGATTGCCCGCTTCGTCGGCGCCGCCGGGCCGCACGAGATCGTCTTTACGCGGGGCACCACCGAGGCCGTCAACCTGGTGGCCGACGCCTACGGGCGGCTGGCCGTCGGGCGCGGCGACGAGATCGTCGTCACGGCTATGGAGCACCACTCGAACATTGTCCCGTGGCAGCTGCTGTGCCAGCGCACCGGCGCCCGCCTCCGCGTCGTACCCGTCACCGACGCCGGCGAGCTGGTGTACGAGGAGTACCTGGCGCTGCTGAACGAGCGGACGAAGCTCGTGGCCGTGGTGCACGTCTCGAACACACTGGGCACCGTCAACCCGGTCCGGCAGATGGTCCGCGACGCGCACAGCCTCGGCATCCCCGTGCTGGTCGATGGCGCCCAGGCCGTGCCCCACGCGCCGGTAGACGTGCAGAAGCTCGGCTGCGACTTCTACTGCTTCTCCAGCCACAAGCTCTTTGGCCCCACGGGGCTGGGCGTCCTCTATGCGAAGGCGCCGTGGCTCGACCGCCTGCCCCCCTACCAGGGCGGGGGCGACATGATCGAGACGGTCTCGTTCGAGGGCACCACCTTCAACGAACCGCCGCACAAGTTCGAGGCCGGCACCCCCCACATCGCCGGCGCCGTCGGGCTGGCCGCCGCCATCGACTACCTGGAGGGGCTGGGCTACGACGCCATCGCCCGGCACGAGCGCGACCTGCTGGCCTATGCCACCGAGCGCCTCACCGCCCTCGACGGCGTGCGCCTCATCGGCACGGCCCCCGGCAAGGCCAGCGTCGTCTCCTTCCTCATCGACGACATCCACCCGTACGACGCCGGCACCATCCTCGACCGCCTCGGCATCGCCGTGCGCACCGGCCACCACTGCACCCAGCCGCTCATGCAGCGCTACGGCATCCCCGGCACCGTCCGGGCCTCCTTCGCCTTCTACAACACCCGCGAAGAGATCGACCGCCTGGTGGACGGCATCCGCCAGGTCAAAAAGCTGTTTGGCTGACCGGCATCTGCCCTCTGCCATTTTCAATCTGCCATCTGCCATCTGCCATCCTCAACCCCACAATCCCGTGCAGGACACCATCGCGGAACGCGCCGAAGCCATCGTCGAGGAGTTCAGCCTGTTCGACGACTGGATGGGCAAGTACGAGCACCTGATCGAGCTGGGCCGCTCGCTGCCGCTGATCGAAGACGAATACAAGACCGACGAGTACCGGATCCGCGGCTGCCAGTCGCAGGTGTGGCTCCGGGCCGAGCGGGATAACGGCCACATCGTCTTCAAGGCCGACAGCGACGCCCTGATCACGCGGGGGCTCATCGCCCTGCTGGTGCGGGTGCTCAACGGGCAGCCACCCGAGGCCATCGCCCGGGCCGACCTGTCCTTCCTCGACCGCATCGGGATGAAGGAGCATCTGTCCCCCACCCGCAAGAACGGCCTCGACGCCATGATCCGGCAGATGAAGCTCTATGCCGTGGCCCTCGGCGACGAGAACGTATCCCCGGACCTTTCCCAGGAGGAACGATGAACACCGAGATCGTCGACGAATCCCCGGACCACCTGAGCGAACAGGTGATCGAAGCCATCCGATCGGTCTACGACCCGGAGATCCCCGTCAACATCTACGACCTGGGCCTGATCTACGAGATCCGGGCCTATGCGGACAACACCGTGTACGTGAAGATGACGCTCACGGCGCCGAACTGCCCGGCGGCGGGCACCCTCCCCTACGAGGTGGAGCAGCGGATCCGCGCCATCCCGGCCGTCGAGGACGTGCGCGTGGAACTGACCTTCGACCCGCCGTTCACCATCGAGATGATGTCCGACGAGGCCAAGCTCGAACTAGGGCTTCTCTGATTGTTGTATCTACAACAACACCCGTTATCTACAGAACATCACGCCTCGAACCGTTGCGACACAGCCAGACCATAGCGATGGCCCGGAGCCTGCTCACCGAGGGGCGGGCGGCGGACGTGGCGCGGATGCTGGAACCGCTGTTGCCGGCAGAGAGCCCGACGGACGCGCCGGTGCCGGAGGCCGGCGAAGCCACGGTGCGTGTGCTGCTGGCGCGGGTCGGGCTGCTGCGCTACGGCGACGCACGGCGCGCCCGTACGCTGCTGGCGCCTCTGACACCGCTCGTCGAACAGGAGACGGCATCGCCGGCTCTGCGGGGCGACGTGGCGCTCTGGCTCGGATGGACCCACGCCTGGGAGGACACAGCGACGCACGACGCGGCGCGCGCCATCCACCTGCTCGACCGGGCCTACCGCCTCTTCGAGCAGACCCTGGACACGGCAGGGCGCTGCTGGGCGTTGCTGGGCCAGGCCCTGGCCTATGGCACCCTCGACGAAGCCGGCCTGCTGGGCCAGGCCCTCGACCGGGCCGCCCCGCTCGAAGAAACACTCGACGACGTCCAGGCCTCGCTCTGGTTTCAGGCCCTGCACGCGCGGTTCGACCACTACGAAGGACGGTACGCCTGTGCGCGTTTCCACCTGGATCGCCTGGCCGAACGGGCCCGCCATCACGACGACCCGGCCGCGCTGGGACGTGCCCTGGCCCAGCAGGCCCTCGTCGATCTCGACCTCGGCCGCCCCCCCGGAACCGCGCTCGACCTGGCCCGCACGGCGCTCGACCATCTGGCGGCTCTTCCGCCGGGACGCCCGCTCCTCGAAGCCTACCTGGCCCTGCTCCGCACGCACCTCCTGCGTGGCGACCTCGAGGCGGCCGACCGGGTCTTCGCCCGGGCCAAACCGGCTACCGCCGAGGTTTCCGGCGCCGGCGTGCACCTCCTCCTCTTGCAGGCGCACCGGGCCCTCCGTGGCGACGACCTCGACGCCGCGGCACGACACCTCGACGCACTCGGTGCCGACCTCCTGCCGGGCCGACGTCCGCTCCTGGCTGCCGAAGCCGCCCTGCTTCGTAGCGACCTCCTGGCTCGTCAGGGCGCTCTCGATCGAGCCCACGACCAGGCCCGCCAGGCGATGGTCCACGCGGCCGAGGCCGGGCACGACGGACGCCGTGCCGAAGCCCTCCTCCGGCTGGCCCGCCTCAGCGCCGAGCAGGGCGACCTGGAGAATGCGCAAACGTACCTGCACCAGAGCGAGGCCTACAGCGACCACTTCAGCGCCCTGCCCCTGGCCGCCCAGCGTTTCGAGACGCTCGCCGCCCTGGCCCGGTGCGAGGGCCGTACGGCAGACAGCGAAGCCTACCTTGCGCAGGCCCGCGCCACCTACGCCCTCCTGGGCGATGTCGTCCGGACCGAGCGTCTCCGCCGGGAGCCGGCCCGGCGTCGCTCCACCGCAGCGCCGCCCGACAACCTGGGTCTGGCCCTGGCCCGGTCCGCCCTTTCCGTCGAACTCGTCGCCGAAGCATGGCTGCAGGCGGCCGAACGGCTCCTGCCCGGCCGCTGGCTCGGTGTCTATGCCTGGCACCGCCGGGAGGGCTGGACGCTCCTTCGCGAGCACGGCCCCTCCCCGGCCTCCCTGCCCCTGCCCGCGCCCGACGCCGAATCCGCCCGGCACGATCCCGTGTGCTGGATGCGCCTGCACGCCCGGGGTGAGCAGGCCTTCTTCTTCGGCGCACACGCCGCGCCCGACGATCCCGCCTGGCAGGCCGCTATGGACCGCCTGCGCCCCTGGTTGCCCGTCGTGGCCCTGGCGCTGGACCATGCCGACCAGCAGGCCCGGCGCCTGACGGCCGCCCTCCCGAACGACGTGACGCACGGCGGGGAGCCCACGCTGCCGCTACCCGGCCTCGTCTATGCCAGCCCCGCCATGCGACGTCTCGCCGGCCGCATCCACCGGCTGCGTACCAGCCACAGCCCCATCCTCATCCTCGGCGAGCGCGGCACCGGCAAAGAGCTCATCGCCCGCGCCCTCCATGCCACGAGCGAGCGCCGCGAGGCACCGTTCCGACTCCTTGCCTGCGCCGATCTCACCCGCGAGCGCCTCGAACGCCACCTCTCGGGCAATGCCGACGAACCGGGCGGCACCCTGCTGCTCGACGAAGTGGCCGACCTCCCGTTCGACCTCCAGTCCGTCGTCCTCCGCTTCCTCGAAGCCGGTAGTACGGCTCGCCCGGGGGACGGCTCGGCCTCGGCGACAGTGCGCCTCCTGGCCACCACGCACCGCAACCTCGACGCCCTGGTTCGTAAAGGCCGGTTTCACGAAAGCCTGTACTACCACCTGCGCGTCGTCACGCTCGAGGTGCCCCCGTTGCGTCTGCGGCGTGAGGACATCCCCCTGCTCGTACGCCACTTCCTCCGGCACCTGCGCCCGCCGGGCTGCCCGATGATCTCCATCACCCCGCAGGCACTGGACGCCCTGATCCTCTACGAATGGCCCGGCAACGTGCGGCAGTTGCGCAACGAGATCGAGCGTGCGCTTCTGAACGTCGCCAGCGAACCGGCTCCCCTGCTCGACCTCGAGGACTTCTCCGCCTCGCTCCGAACGGCCCTCCCCACCGGTACCGGGCCGGCCGGCCCGCCCCTCCTCTACAACCTGGATGAGGCCGTTGCCGCCACCGAGCGCACGCTCATCGAACGCGCCCTCACCGAGACGGGCGGCCAGGTCCGTGCGGCCGCCGACCTGCTCGGCCTGACGCGGCAGGGGCTCTACAAGAAGATGCGACGCCTCGGCATCGACGTGTCCCGCTTCCAGCAGCGGACAGAGCCCGCCCCGCTGGTGCCCTCCTGAACACCTCCCGCCCGACCATGCCGATGCCTTCCCCCCCCGACGACGACGCTCCGGTCCGCCTCGACCACGCCGCCATTACCACCCCGCACCTGGACGGCGCCGTGGCCTTCTACGTCGACCTGCTCGGCCTTCGGCTGCACGGCATCGAGGCCGACCCCATCCGCAAGGGACGCCGGCGCGCATTGCTCCTCGACGCCCACGGCCACGAGGTGCTGGAACTGATCGAGATGCCGGAACTCGAGCACCCGGCCATCCCCGGACGCGGCGGCCTGCACCACCTCGGCTTCCGCCTGCCCCGCCGGGCCTGGCTCGCCCTCCGCACCCGCCTCGACGCAGCCCGCTACCCCTACC
The DNA here is from genome assembly GCA_964552015.1 of uncultured Rhodothermaceae bacterium. Taxonomy (GTDB): domain Bacteria; phylum Bacteroidota; class Rhodothermia; order Rhodothermales; family ISCAR-4553; genus Rhodocaloribacter. The sequence continues at coordinate 74,713 of CAZKFR010000007.1, forward strand.
AGGAAATCCAGCAGCGCCTGTTCGTCCGCGACACCGACGGGCTCATCCTCGAGATCGAACAGGACGATCACTCGGCGCCCTAAGCCCCGTGGCACCATGACCCTGCTTCGCCTCACGGCCTGCCTGACCGCCGCCCTGCTGTGCCTGTTCGCCCTCCCGACGACGGCGCAGGACCTGCGTGTGATGACCTACAACATCCGCTTTGACAACCCGCAGGATGGCATCCATGCATGGCCGAACCGGCAGGAGCGCGTGGCCTCGACCATCCGCTTCCATGACGTGGACGTGGCCGGTCTCCAGGAAGCGCTCCGCCATCAGATCGACACCCTGGCCGCCCGCCTGCCGGGCTATGCCTGGCTCGGCGTCGGCCGGGACGACGGCCGGAACGGCGGCGAGTTCTCTCCGATCTTCTACCGGAAAGACCGGCTCACGCCCGTGAGGCACGGTACGTTCTGGCTTGCTCCCACCCCCGGCGTACCCGGCAGCAAAGGCTGGGATGCCGCCCTGCCTCGCATAGCCACCTGGGCCGTGTTCGAGGACCGTTCCACCGGGTGGCGCTTCCTCTTCATGAACACCCACTTCGACCACCTCGGCACGACCGCCCGCACCGAGAGCGCCCGCCTGATCGCCCGCCGCCTGGCCGAGCTGGCCGGGGCCCTGCCCGTCATCCTCACCGGCGATTTCAACTTCACGCCAGAGGCTCCGGGCTATGCGCTCCTGACGGAAACCCTGGCCGATGCCCGGATACGCACCGAAACCCCTCCCCACGGTCCGGAAGGCACCTTTACTGGCTTCACGGGCGAGGTGCGGCCGGCCCGCCGGATCGATTATGTCTTTACCGGACCGAGCCTCCGGGTGCTCCGTTACGGCATGCTGGCCGAGTGCGAGGACGGGCGCTTCGCCTCGGACCACCTCCCCGTGCTGGTGACACTGCGCCGACCCGACTGACCACCCTACCACCCGCCGGAGGCCCCTCCGCCACCGAACGAGCCGCCCCCGCCACTGAAGCCACCGCCACCACCACCGCCTACGAAACCACCACTACCGGCCGTGAACGTGAATGGTCCCACCTTCGCTTTCTTGTTCTCTTTCAGCTCACGTGCGATGCGGCGGATCTTCGGATGGCGCATCAGCAGCACGAAGGTGATCACATAGACGGCCAGCAGGATCCACCCGCCTCGCTGCATCCCGAACAGCATGGTCCCGGCGGCCCAGTAGAAGGGCATCAGGAAAAAGAAGAGGAACCACCGTGCACAACCGTGACCGATGAGGGCGAAGAAGGCAAACAGCGACGGCATAAGCATGAAGAGCAGGCCAAACCAGAAAGGTGGCCGATCGCCCGAGGTCTCTGGAGGTGTGTACGTGCCCTCGATGGCTCCCAGAATGGCCCGCACGCCAGCTACCACCCCGCCGTCGTAGTCGCCCTCTCGAAAGCGCGGTGTGATCTCGTGACGGATGATCCGCGCGGCAACGGCATCCGGTAACACGCCTTCCAGCCCCAGCCCCACCTCGATCCGGATCTTGCGCTCTTTCACCGCGATGAGCAGGAGCACGCCGTTGTCGGCATCGGCCCTACCCAGGGCCCAGGTGCGGGCCACACGCAGGCTGTAGTCCTCCAGCGGTTCCCCGTCGAGGGACGGGATCGTCAGCACGGCCACCTGGTTGCTCGTCTCGGCCTCATGGGCCGCCAGCAGGTCTTCCAGCAGCCGCTCCGTCTCCGGCGAAAGGATGTCCGCCGCGTCCACCACACGGCCGGTCAGGGGTGGGACGGGCTTCTGGGCATGAACCGGGGGGCCTGCCGTCAGGAGGAACAGCAGGAGCAGAGCGACGCATCGGAACATGGGAGGGCGAGAACGTTCAGGCTTGCATGACGGCAAGATAACGCATCACACGTTCCCGTTGCGCACCCACCCGTTCATCGATCATCTCGGCCGTCAGTTGCACCGTGTTCCCCAGTTCGGCACAGGCAACCGCGTAGGCGTCGCTGTCGGGGTGGCCGCCCTGCAGCAGGGACGGCAACGCCTCGCGGGCAACCCGGAGGGCATACGCCACCGGGCGCAGGTCGTCATCGTCCAGGCTACCCGGGACCGCAAGTTCCTCCAGGATCCGTTTGAGGCGCACCGGCAACATCCACTCTTCGACGGCCCGGACGGCCAGGTGCCGGTGCTCGCACCCCAGGCGCGCCCGCTCGTCCTCGGCCGTGGGCGCGTTTTCTTCGTCCCAGAGCGCCTCGTAGTCGTCGGGCATGTTGTAGAGCAGCACGAGCCGCCCCGCATTGTGCAACAGCCCCAGCGTATAGGCCAGCGACTGATGCGGCAGATCCAGTCCCAGCGCCAGTTGCTGCGCCAGATAGGCCGTGCCCAGACTCTCCCGCAGGATCGCGTGAAAGATACGTTGCTGGCCGGCGGTGGACAGAAGCCCCCGCAGTTCCTGCATGCCCGAAGCCAGCACCAGGTTGCAGACTTCCAGGAAACCCAGCAGAAAGACCGCCTGGCGCACCTCTTCGACCTGGCGCGGAATGCCGTAAAAGGCCGAGTTGGCCCGCCGGAGCACGGTCAACGCCAGCGACGGATCGGCATGGGCGATCTCCACCAGACGCGGCGTATCCGGCACGTCCTGTTGTTCGGAAAGCAGCGTGGCCACTTCAGCCACACTGCGTGGCAACGGTGGAAAGCGCAGGCTCATGTCAGGCGCTCCGGTATAGCAGGTTACGTGTTCCAGTTCGGCCATGCGCTCGCACCCCCGTTGCTACCCGTCGGTTCCTCCTTGCCCGGATGGATCATAGCGATTCGTCGGTGCACCCGCCAGAAACATGCTACGGGTACCGGCTGTGAAGGCTCATCGTTACAGAACCCGGTCATCCCTACCACCGGCGTTCAGGCTCGGTATCGACCTGCTCCGTCCGTGGCTAAAGTAGCGCGATGAACAAGTTACCATGAACAGAGCGGGACGAGAAGCCCCCTCTCTTGCCCTGCCGTGCCTGAATACCGTTCCGCCCGCCGTCCGGTGTCGGAAAGCGCCGACAGGGTAAGGCGTTCCGCACCGACGCGGCGCCCCGGCCGTCCCTTACGAACGGTCTGCCCACAGGCATCTACCTTACGGAAGAGATCGACCCCCTGCTCCGTATCCGGACCCGGCCATGCAATTCGGCATTCTCCTCTCCATCAGCACGGTGCTGGCCCTGCTCGTCGGGGTCTTCACGCTGGGTGGTGCATGGCTGCTGCTCGTCAAGGCGTTGGCCCTGTTGAGCCTGGCCCTCTTGCTCGGTGCGCTCTCCGTGAGTTGCCGCGTAGCCCGGCAGGCGGCCGCCGAGCCGGTTCGCCCGACGCCCCGGCGGAAGGGCTGACCCGTCAGGCCGACTCGACGGGCTGGGCACCGGCAGCCGCGCCTTCCTGCTCCTCTTCCTCCTCCGTCACCACCCGCGTCACGTCGGCGATGGCATCACCCGGCTTCAGGTTGATCAAACGCACGCCCTGCGTGTTCCGCCCGTAGACGCTGATGTCGCCGACGTGCATCCGGATCATGAGGCCGTTCTGCGTCGAGATCATCAGGTCGTCCGTCTCCCGAACGCCTTTGATGGACACGAGCGGGCCGGTCTTGGCGGTCGTCTTGAGCGTGATGATCCCCTTTCCGCCGCGCGCCTGGATACGGTAGTCCTCCAGCGCTGTCCGCTTGCCGTAGCCCCGGGCGCTGATGGCCAGCACGTCCGGCTGCTCGCCTTCGGGAACGACCACCATGCCGACGACCTGCTCGCCGGTCCCCAGGCTGATGCCTCGCACCCCGCGCGTGTTGCGGCCCATCGGGCGCACGTCATGCTCGTGGAAGCGAATGGCCAGCCCGCTCGACGAGGCCAGGATCACATCGGCGTTGCCGTCGGTCAGCTTGGCCTCGATCAGCTCGTCCCCCTCCACGATGTCGATGGCGATGATGCCGTCGACACGCGGACGGCTGAAGGCCTCCAGCGAGGTCTTCTTCACCTGCCCCCGGCGCGTCGCCATGAGCACGTAGTGCGTGTCGAGGAAGTCCTCGTCGAGGAAATCCTCCTTGCGCACGGCCAGCACGGCACGGACGCGGTCCTCCGGGTCGATCTGGATGAGGTTCCGGATGGAGCGCCCTTTGCTGGTGCGGCTCCCCTCGGGAATCTCGAAGACGCGGAGCCAGTAGCACCGCCCCTGGTCGGTGAAAAAGAGCAGGTAGTCGTGGTTGAACGAGACGAACAGGTGCTCGATGTAGTCTTCGTCCCGCATGCCCGAGCCGCGCATCCCGACGCCGCCCCGGCCCTGCTTGCGGTACTCGGCCACCGGCGTCCGCTTGATCAATCCCTGGTGGGACACCGTCACGACGACCTGCTCGTCCTCGATCAGGTCTTCCATGAGCAGGTCGTCGCCGCCGGTATAGTCGATCTCGGTCCGCCGCGCGTCGGCATATTTCTCCTTGATCTCGAGCAGCTCGTCCGTGATGATCTGCATGCGCAGGGCCTCGGAGGCCAGGATGCTCTTGAGCCGCTCGATCTCCTGGAGCACCGCCCGGTATTCTTCCTCGATCTTTTGCCGCTCGAGGCCGGTGAGGCGGCTCAGGCGGAGGGCCAGGATGGCATCGGCCTGGGCTTCGGTGAGAGCGAACAGGGCCTCGTCGTGCGTGGGCAGGCCGAGGCGTTCGCGCTGCGCCATCGTCAGGCTGGCCGGCAGGACGCCCGCCATCAGGTTGACCTTGGCCGCATCCGTGTCGGGCGAGTGCCGGATGATGGAGATGACGGCATCGAGGTGGTCGAGGGCGATGGTCAGGCCTTCGAGCACGTGGGCGCGGGCCTCGGCTTTGCGCAGGTCGTACTGCGTGCGGCGGACGACGACCTCGTGCCGGTGATCGACGTAATGGCGGATCAGGTCCTTGAGCGTGAGCGTGCGCGGACGGCCGTTCACCAGCGCCACCATGTTCACGCCGAAGGTCTGCTGGCACGGCGTGTACTTGTAGAGCTGGTTCTGCACCACCAGCGGGACGGCATCCTTCTTCAGTTCGATCACGATGCGCATCCCGTCCCGGTCGCTCTCGTCCCGCAGGTCGGCGATCCCGTCGATGCGCTTGTCCCGGGCCAGCGCGGCGATCTTCTCGATGAGGCTGCTCTTGTTGACCTGGTAGGGGATCTCCGTGATGATGAGGGCGAGCCGGCCCGGCCGGATCTCTTCCTCATGCATCCGGGCCCGCATGATGACGCGCCCACGCCCGGTGTGGTAGGCTTCGCGCACGCCGGCATACCCGTAAATGATGCCGCCTGTGGGGAAGTCCGGCGCGGGCAGATGCTGCATCAGCGCGTCGATCGTAATGTCGGGGTTCTGGATGTAGGCCACGACGGCGTCGATGGCTTCGCCCAGGTTGTGCGGGGGAATCTTCGTGGCCATCCCGACCGCGATGCCGTCGGTGCCGTTGACGAGCAGGTTCGGGAAGGCGGCCGGCAGCACCTCCGGCTCCTGCAACGAGCCGTCAAAGTTCTCGCGGAAGTCGACCGTCTCCTTTCCGATGTCGCGGAGCATTTCTTCGGCCAGACGGGTCATGCGGGCCTCGGTGTACCGCATGGCCGCCGCCGCATCGCCGTCGATGGAGCCGAAGTTGCCCTGGCCGTCGACCAGGGGATAGCGCATGGAGAAGTCCTGCGCCATGCGCACCATGGTGTCGTAGACCGCCGAGTCGCCGTGCGGGTGGTACTTCCCGAGCACCTCTCCGACGATACGGGCGCTCTTCTTGTAGGCACTCCCCGGCGTCAGTCCCAGCTCGCTCATCCCGTAGAGCACCCGCCGGTGCACCGGCTTGAGCCCGTCGCGCACATCCGGCAGCGCGCGGCTGACAATCACCGACATCGAGTAGTCGATGTAGGAGGATTTCATCTCCTCCTCGATGTTGATCGGGATGATGCGTTTCTTCTCCTGTTCCATGCGATGGACCTCGTGGTACGACAGCAAAAAAGGAGCGCGGCGCAGGGTCCCATCCGGGGGGTTCGTCCCGGTACCGGAACCAATCCCGGCGGCGCGGCTCCGCAACGTCAATGTCTGGCAAAATACCCGTTTTTGAACCCGATTTCAAAGAAATAGGTCCCCTGGCCCCCGGCTTTTCTCACCTTTTTTCGCTCTTGACGGATTCTTCTCCCCGGCCCGCGACAGGCCCGGCTCTCCGTAGCCGCAACGTTCGCCTTGCCGGCGTGTCTAACGAGCACATCCACACTACCACCGCCGTTTTTTTCTGACGTCTCCCCCATGCCCAGGTCTCGCCCGATCCCGCTCGTTCTCGCCCTGCTGATCCTGCTCGCACCGGCCATCCTGCCCGCTTCCGGACAACCTGCCGCCACGTTGCAGGCGGCGCGCCTGGCCCTGGCCGACGGCGCCTACGAAGCGGCCGTGGACACGCTGGAGGCCGCCGCGGCCCGCGCCCCGCTCTCCCCGGAAGGCTACCGCCTGCTGGGGCTGGCCCATGAACAGCTCCTGCGCTACGACCGGGCCGTGGAGGCCCTTCGCCAGGCCGACACGACGCAGGCCCGCGTGCTGGCGGCGCTGGGACGCAACCTGAACCGCCTCGGCCAGTCCCGTGCGGCGCTTGCGGCCTACCGGCGCGCCTATGCCCGGGACACGACCGACCGCGGCATCGCCGGCAACCTGGCCGCCCTGCTGGTTGAGGCGGGACGGCTTCAGGAGGCACGTCGTCTCTACCGCCAGCTGCTCGCCCGCGACCCCGAGAATGCCATGCTGCACGCCCGCCTGGCCGGCCTCTACCGTTCGCTCGACTCCACCGATCAGGCCATCATCCACTACGAGCGGGCCCGGCGGCTCCAGCCCCGGAGCCTGCCCGTCTGGCTCGGCCTTCTGCAGGTCTACGTCGCCACCGAACACCTGGAATCCGCCCGCCGCGTGGCCGACGCCGCCGTGGAGGCCCTGCCCGAAGAGCCGATCCTCTGGCAACGCCGGGGCGAGGTGGCCCTCCAGCGCGAGGAGTACCCCATCGCCCAGGCCTCCTTCGAGCAGGCCGTGGCCCTGGGCGACACCTCGGCCCTCACGCTCCGCAACCTGGGGGCTGTTCACTACCTGCGTAACCACCTCCCCGAGGCCGACTCCCTCCTCAGCCGCGCCTTCACCGCCGACAGCCTCGACGGCATGACGGCCTTCTACCTGGGAACGGTCAAGCTATACCGGCAGGATTACGACGGTGCCCTGCATTTCCTCCAGCGGGCTGCCGACCTGCTCGGCCGCACCACCCTGGCCGACGTCTACGCCCAGCTCGCCGCCACCTACGACCAGATGGACCGCGACGATGCGGCCATACGTGCGTATCGCCTGGTGAACGCCCTGGCCCCCGAGCGCCCTGAAGTGCTGTTCCACCTGGCCGCCCTCTACGACGCCTACTACGCCGACCCCACGACGGCCCTCCGCCAGTACGAGGCCTTCCTCGAACGCGTCCAGCCCGGCGCCCTGCCGCAGATGGAACACTACGCCCGGCAACGGCTGACCGAGATCCGCGAGCGTCTTTTCTTCGAGCAGGGCCGTACCCCGCCCCCACCGCCCGCCGCCGGCGACACCTCCGGAACGGGAGGACGCTAAAAAAAGCGCGGCGCCCGGGGAGGGACGCCGCGCTTCCGGTTGCTCAGACGGCAGGCTCACTTTTCCGAAGCCGCCTTCTTCTTGGCACCACCGTTCTGCTTGGCTTCGACGTCGGCCGAGACAGCGTGCCCGTCGCCGCCGGCTTCCACGTAGCGGTCGCCGGGGAACTGCTTGATGTGCTCCTTCTGCACCGGCTTGCCCGTCCCCTTGGCCACGGGCGAGGCTTCGTGGATGTAGAAGTCGCTGTTGGGCAGCGTGTCGTTGTGCCGGCGGGCCGCGGCGGCCGCCTTGCGCATGCTCTCGTCGGCGTTGTGCCGCAGTTCGTGGAAGTTGTGGAGAATCTCCAGTTCGAACAGGTCGAACGCATGCTCGAAGGCCGTCCGGTCGCGGTCGAACTCGACGCCGTGGGCGCCGGAGCGGAGCAGGTCATCCATCCGCGAGAGCGACGAGGTCAGTGCGAAGAGCAGCATGGCGCTGTTGGCCAGGCGCGCCTGTACGGCCTGCCGCGTCACGATCTCCTCGCGGTGCCACTTGCTGGCCATCTTGAAGAAGTGCGCGTGCTGCTGCACGAGCCGGGCCAGCCGGTCGGCATAGGGCTGGAGCGACGGATGCACGCCGGCCACCACCGGCGCGGGCGGCTTGACCCCCAGGAACAGTTCCATACCGAGCGGGATGGCCCGCTTCAGCAGGGCCAGGTTGAGCGCGTTGCCGAGGATACGGTTCAGGTTCTGCGCCAGCGACTCCTCACGATCCCAGCCGAGTGCTTCCTGAATGCCCAGCATCTGCTCGGCGAGCTGCTTACCGCCGTAGCCGAAAATGAACGGCTGCATGACCTCGTTCGAGCCTTCGACGATCCGGTGGATGCGGTTGTCGCGCCAGATGCGCTCCAGCTCGTTCTCCGTCATGTACCCTTCGCCGCCCATGATCTGCAGGGCGTCGTCGATGACGCGCCAGCCCATCTCGGAGCAGAAGACCTTGGTGATGGCCGTCTCCACCATGATGTCCTTGTCGTGCCGGTCGAGCATGCCGGTGGTCATGTAGAGCATGGCATCCATGGCGAAGTTGTAGGCGGCCATGCGGGCGATGCGCTGCTGCACGAGCTCGAACTCGGCCAGCGGGCGGTTGAACTGGTAGCGGGTCTGCACCCACTTGATGGCCTGGTCCATGGCCTGCCGCGCACCGCCATAGACACCGGCCGAGAGGGTGCACCGGCCATAGTTGAGGCAGGTGAGCGCCACATTGAGCCCCTTGCCCTCCTTGTGGAGCAGGTTCTCCTTGGGCACCTTCACGTTGGTGAAGCGGATGCGGGCCTGCCACGTGCCCCGGATGCCACACTTGCTCCGGTTTTTCTCGAAGACGTCCACGCCCTCCATGTCCGGCGTGACGATGACAGCCGTCACCTTGTCCTCCACCTTGCCCGTCCGGGGGTTCTTGATGCGGTGCTTGGCCATCACCGTGAAGACACCGGCCAGCGCCCCGCTGGTCGACCACTTCTTCTCCCCGTTGAGGATGTAATACTTACCGTCTTCGCTCTCCTCGATGCGGGTCTGCTGACCGGCCGCGTCGCTGCCCACATTGGGCTCGGAGAGGCAGAAGGCCGAGAGGTACTCGCGGGCCACCTTCGGCAGGTATTTCTTCTTCTGCTCCTCGGTGCCGAAGAGCATGATGGCCTTGCAGCCGATGGACTGGTGCGCCGAAACCACGACGGCCGTGGAGCCGCAATACCGACCGATCAGGGCCAGCACGCGGTTGTAGCTGGTCACGCCCAGACCGAGCCCCCCGTATTCCTCCGGAATGGTCATCCCCATCACGCCGATCTCGAAGAGCCGCCGGATGGCCCAGTCCGGGATGTACTGCTCCTGGTCGATCTCGATGGAGGGGTGCTCATTCTTCAGATACTCCTCCAGCTCGGCCAGCAGCCGGTCGGCCTTCTCGCGCTCGGCCTTCGTCTCGCGGGGGTACGGAAAGACCAGATCGTCGCGGAAGCGCCCCCAGAAAAGGTTCTTCACGAAGCCCATCTCGTTGGGCTCCGGCCCCATCATTACTTCGATGTCCCGGATCATCTTCTGATCCGCTTCGGACACCTTCTTCAGTTTCAGGTTGCCAATTGCCATAGGATGCCTCGTTGTGTTTATGTGGAAAACGGA
>CAZKFR010000008.1:0-3191 GCA_964552015.1 uncultured Rhodothermaceae bacterium
GGCGTCGGGCTCGCGCCAGTCGCAGACGACGCCGGCGGCGGTGAGGCGCTCGAAGGCCGCCCGGCCGCCGGCCACGCGGAGCGAGAGCTGGGCGCCCCGCTGGGCCGGGTCGGCGGGGGTGATGATCCGCACACGGTCCGGGCCGAGCCGCTCGAGCAGGTAGGCCAGGTAGCCGGTGAGGCGTACGCTCTTCTCGCGCAGGCGCGTCATGCCCACCTCATCGAAGAGGTCCATTGAGGCGCGAAGGGCGGCCAGCGGGAGGATGGGCGGGTTGCTCAGCTGCCACCCCTCGGCGCCCGGCATCGGCGTGAACGTCTCGGGCATCCGGAAGCGGGTGGCCTTGTCGTGCCCCCACCAACCGGCGAAGCGGGGCAGGTCGAAGGCGCGGGCGTGCCGCTCGTGGACGAAGCAGCCGGCGAGGCTACCCGGTCCGGCGTTGAGGTACTTGTACGAGCACCACACGGCGAAGTCGGGACCGTCGTCGTGCAGGCGGAGGGCCAGGTTGCCCGCGGCATGCGCCAGGTCGAACCCGACGACGCACCCCTGCGCGTGGGCCGCCCGTGTGATACGCTCCAGGTCGAACGCCTGCCCGGTGTAGTAGTTGACTCCACCCAGCAGGACCAGCGCCACGGATTCGCCCTCCCGCGCCAGGAAGGCCTCGATGTCTTCGGTGCGGAGGGTGTCCTCCCCCGGGCGCGGCGCCAGCTCCACGAGCGCCTCGGACGGGTCGTAGCCGTGGAACCGGATCTGCGAGGCGGCGGCGTAGCGGTCGGAGGGGAAGGCGTGGGCCTCGATGACGATCCGGTGCCGGGCGGGGGTGGGGCGGTAGAACGACACCATCATCAGGTGGAGGTTCACCGTGAGCGAGTTCATCACCACCACCTCGACGGGCCGGGCGCCCACCAGCCGGGCGGTCTGTTCGGTGAGGAACTCGTGGTAAGGCATCCACGGGTGCCGGGCGTGGAAGTGGCCCTCCACGCCGAGCCGCGCCCAGTCTTCCAGCTCCTCCAGCACGTAGTCCCGCGTGGCCTTCGGCTGGAGGCCCAGCGAGTTGCCGGTGAAGTAAAGGCAATCCGCCCCGTCGGCCGTCTTCGGGATGTGGAAACGGTCCCGGTACGCGGCCAGCGGGTCGTCGGCGTCCATCCGGCGGGCGAAGTCCAGCGTAGGCTCGAAATCCATGATGGGGGTTGCAGATTGAAGATTGCAAATTGAAGGTTGAAGGCCAGGAGGCGTCAGCGTGATTCCACAGCCTGAAGGGGGTAGAGGACCGGGCGGCTGGGGGCGGCGTCGGAGGCGAACGGCGGGACGTGCAGGGCCAGCAGGTAGCGCCCGTCCGGCACGGCGTCGTCCACGTAGACCATCTCGGTGATCGTCCGGTGCGTGGCGGTTTCCGGGGTGGTGGTTCGTTGGCCCGGCGGCACGTTCCAGAACAGGCGGTGCGCGTTCAGCTTCCCCTCGTCGAACAGGCGGTCCACCGAGGGCAGGTCGAGGAGCAGGTGGCGGACGCCCCGCGCCACGAGGTAACGCATGGCGTCGAGGGAGAAGAAGGGGGGCGGCTGGTCGAGGTAGTCGCGGTGGCGCTTGTCGGGCGGGTTGGGCCGGGTGCGGATGACGAGGGCTTCGAGGAACGCGTCGGCGGCGTCGGCCAGGGCGGCTTCGAGGGCGCGGCGCGTGAGGAGCCGGTCGTTGGCCGCCGGTGCGGGGTCGTAGGCGTCCGGGCACGCGAAGGCGGGCTCGGGGGTGAGGCTCACCAGCGTGGCGGGTACCAGCCCTTTCGGCGCGACGGCGTGGACGGGTGGGCCGTCGGTGACCAGATGCGCCACGCTCTCGGTATGGGTGCCGTTGCCGTGGGGCGTCAGGCGGAGGGTGGACACGTTACAACTGCCCCCGCGCCGCACGTCCCCCACGAACCCGCCGGCTTCGAAGGGCTCGGCCGTGGCGGGCGGGATGCCGAAGGCCGAAGGCTGCGGCCCGCCGAAGGCGAGGGGGATGGACACGTCGAGGCCCGCGCCGAGGTCGACGCGGTACGCCGCGCCGCCGATATGCACGGTGGCGATCATGCCGGGACGAACCGCTCTTTTTCTAGGCCCAGCCATTCCAGGGCGGAGAGCCCCAGGAGGCGGGCCTTCACGTCGTCGGAGAGGTCGTCCATGCCTTCGATGAGGCTGCCGGGGACGTGCTCGCCCAGCGGGAACGGGTAGTCCGAGCCGAGGGCCAGCTTCTCGGGGCCAATGAGCCGGATCAGGTAGCGCAGCATCTCGGGGTCGTGGACGAGCGTGTCCAGGTAGAACCGGCCGAGGTAGGCGCGGGGGTTGACCGGGTTGTCCACGGCGCACAGGTCGGGGCGGACGCGGAAGCCGTGCTCGATGCGCCCGATGGTGGCGGGGAAGGAGCCGCCGCCGTGGGCGAAGGCCACCCGCAGGCGGGGCAGCCGCTCGAAGACCCCGCCGAAGATCATCGAGCAGATGGCCAGCGACGTCTCGGCGGGCATGCCCACCAGCCAGGGGAGCCAGTACTTCGGCATCCGGTCCATCCCCATCATGTCCCACGGGTGCACGAAGATGGCCGCGCCGAGGTCCTGCGCCGCCTCGAAGACGGGGAAGAGGGCCGGGTCGGAGAGGTTCCAGTCGTTCACGTGCGAGCCGATCTCGACGCCGGCCAGCCCCAGCTCGTTCACGCACCGCTCGAGCTCGCGGACGGCCAGGTCCGGCGCCTGCATGGGCAGCGTCCCGAGTCCGACGAACCGGGTGGGGTGGGCCGCCACCACCGAGGCGATGTGGTCGTTGAGCAGCTTCGAGAGGTCCAGCGCGTGCTCGGGCTTGGCCCAGTAGCTGAACATCACGGGCACCGTCGAGAGGACCTGCACGTGCACGCCGTGTCCGTCGCAGTCGGCCATGCGCCGGTGCGGGTCCCAGCAGTTGTCCTCGATCTCACGGAAGAACTCATCGTCCTTCATCATGCGGGCGCAGCAGGGCTTGTGGTGCTCCAGCCGGATGAAGCCGCCGTACCCGTACCGTTCCCGCAGGTCCGGCCACGTCTTCGGGAGGATGTGGGTGTGGATGTCGACCTTGAAAAATGGCGCCTTGTCGGGCATGGGCATGGGCGTTTTACGTTGCATCGTTCCACGTTGCACGTTGGTCCCCGTTACACGTTGAAAGGTATAGCGGAGGTCGTGGTCATTGGGGGCATGG
>CAZKFR010000008.1:3291-65023 GCA_964552015.1 uncultured Rhodothermaceae bacterium
GGTCCCCGTTACACGTTGAAAGGTATAGCGGAGGTCGTGGTCATTGGGGGCATGGTTACCCTGAGCGAACCGCCCACGGGTAGCCGCGGGCTTTAGCCCGGGCTGCCCACCTGTAGTCGCGGGCTTTAGCCCGGGTACGCCAGCGGACAGAGACGCGCACCCGTGAAGGGTGCGGCTACATCGCGCTTCACCATGACGCCTTCCATAGCATCGACCAACGCTAGACCGTAGTCCTCAACCCTGAACATGAAACGTGCAACGTGGAACGGTTTCCGGGTTAGATCTCCAGCACGCTCCCGCACGTCTTGCACGTCCGCAGGTCCTCGTCGGCGGCGAAGGCCTGGAGCACGGGGCCCAGCTCCTCGGCGATCTGCTCGACGGGGAAGTACCGCTCGTAGAGCTTCTCGCCGCAGTGCTCGCAGAACCACATCACCCCGTCTTTCTTGCCGGGGCGCTTGCGCTCGATGACGAGGCCGACGCCGCCGGCCGGCCGGCGGGGCGAATGGGGCACCTTCGCCGGCAGGAGAAACACCTCGCCGGCGCGGATCACGTTGCACACCTGCTTCCCGTCCTCGTCGATGGTCCACAGGTTCAACTGCCCTTCGAGCTGGAAGAAGAACTCCTCCGTTTCGTTGTAATGGAAGTCCTTGCGGGCGTTGGGGCTGCCCACGACGAAGATCATGTAGTCGCCCGAGTCCTCGAAGAGCGACTTGGCCATGACGGGCGGCTTGAGGACGTCGCGGTGGGCGTCGATCCATTCCTGGAGGTTAAAGGGCTTCTTCATGGCGGGTCTGGGTCTGGTGATTCAGGGCAGGGCGGCGATGCACTTGAGCTCGATGGCGATGGGCGTCGGGAGGGCGTCGATGCCGACGGTGGTGCGGCACGGGCGGTGGGCCGGGTCGGGGAAGTACTCGGCGTAGACGCGGTTGTACGTGGCGAAGTCGTCCCGCATGTTCGTGAGGAAGACGGTCACGTCCACCAGGTCTTCCCACCGGGCGCCGGCGGCTTCGAGGATGGCCCGCACGTTCTCGAAGACGGAGCGGCACTGGGCCTCGATGTCGTAGGCGACCACCAGGCCGCCGGCGTCGAGGGTGACGCCGGGGATGTCCGTGGTGCCGGGCTTGCGGGGGCCGACGCCGGAGAGGAACAGCAGGTTGCCCACACGGCGGGCGTGGGGGTAGGGCCCCACGGGCGGCGGGGCCTTCTCGGTGTGGATCGGAGCGCTCATGTGGGGTCCCGGTCGTAGTGTTTGATGCACACGTTCTTGGCTTCGGTGAAGAAGCGGAGGGCTTCCCAGCCACCCTCGCGCCCGACGCCGGACTGCTTCATGCCCCCGAACGGGGTACGGAGGTCGCGCAGCATCCAGCAGTTGACCCACACGATGCCGGCCTCCAGGCGGGCGGCCAGGCGGTGGGCCCGGCTGAGGTTCTCCGTCCAGAGGATGGCGGCCAGGCCGTAGGGGGTGCCGTTGGCCCACGCCAGCACCTCCTCCTCGGTGTCGAACGGGATCAGCGTGGCGACGGGTCCGAAGATCTCCTCCTGGTTGACCCGGCAGTCGGGTCCCAGCCCTTCGATGACCGTGGGGGCGACGAAGAAGCCACCGGCGCAGCGTCCTTCGAGGCGGACGCGGTGCCCGCCGCAGAGAACCGTGCCGCCCTCGTCGTTCGCCAGCTCGATGTAGGAGAGGATCTTCTCCAGGTGGGCCTCCGAGACGACGGCGCCCACGTCGGTGCCCTCATCGAGCGGGTCGCCCACCCGAAGCGCTTCCACCCGGCGGACGAAGTCGTCCCGGAACCGCGCATACAGGGGCCGCTCGACGAAGATACGGGAGCCGCACAGGCAGATCTCGCCCTGGTTGGTGAAGGCGGCGCGGACGGCCGTCTCGAGGGCCTCGTCGTACCGGCAGTCGGCAAAGAGGATGTTGGGGTTCTTGCCGCCGAGCTCGAGCGAGAGCTTCTTGAACTGGGGGGCGGCGGCCCGGGCGATGGTAGCGCCGGTGCGGGTGCCGCCGGTGAACGAGACGGCCTGCACGCGCGGGTGGGCCACCAGCGCGGCACCGGCTTTGGCGCCGTAGCCGTGCACGATGTTCAGCACGCCGGGCGGCAGGCCCGCCTCCAGGCACAGCTCGGCCAGGCGGAAGGCCGTCAGCGGCGTCACCTCCGAGGGCTTGCCCACCACGCAGTTGCCCGCCGCCAGCGCCGGCGCGATCTTCCACGTGAACAGGTAGAGCGGAAGGTTCCACGGCGAGATGCACCCGACGACGCCGAGCGGCTGGCGTAGCGTGTAGTTGAGTGCCTCCGGCGTCGGGTGGGCCTCGGTGGCGGCGTGGAGGATGGCCGTGGCGAAGAAGCGGAAATTCTTCGCGGCCCGGGGGATGTCGACGCGGCGGGCCAGGGCCACGGGCTTGCCGTTGTCGGTCGACTCGTCGCGGGCCAGGGCCTCGGCGTGCCGGTCGATCAGGCGGGCGAGCCGGAGCAGCCAGCGCGACCGCTCCTCGGCAGGCAGGCCCGACCAGGCCGGGAACGCCTTCTCGGCAGCCGCCACGGCCTTGTCCACATCGTCGGCGTCGCTGTCTGGGACGCGGCTGAAGACCTCGCCGGTGGCCGGGTTGATGTTGTCGATCCAGCCCTGGTGGAGGGGGGCGCAGAGGGCGCCGTCGATATAGTTGCTGAGGTATTCCATGCCGCGGGGTCAGAGGCACTGCGTGCGTCCGCCGTCGACGGGGAGGTTCACGCCGTTAATATACGCCGCGGCGGGGGAGGCGAGGAAGGCGACGGCCCAGGCCACCTCTTCGGGCCGGGCGAAGCGCCGGGCGGGGATGGCCTGCCGCATGGCCTCGGCCACCTCGTCCGGTGTCTGCCCGGTCTGTTCGGCCTTCTTCTCGATGAGCGCCTGCAGGCGGGCCGTCTCGGTGGCGCCGGGCAGCACGTTGTTCACCGTGATGCCGTAGGGACCCAGCTCGCCGGCCAGCGTCTTGGCCCAGTTCGCCACGGCCCCCCGGATGGTGTTCGAGACGCCCAGCCCCGGGATGGGCTGCTTGACGGAGGTCGAGATGATGTTGATGATGCGCCCGTAGCCGGCAGCCTGCATCGACGGGATGACCGTCTGCATGAGCACCTGGTTACAGAGCACGTGCATGGCGAAGGCACGTTGGAGTTCGTCCACGCCCGCGGCCGTGAGCGGACCGCCCGGCGGCCCTCCGGTGTTGTTGACCAGGATGTGCACCGGGATGCCCCCGACCGCATAGTCACGTACGGCCCAGGCCAGTTCGCCCGGCTTCTCGAAGTCGGCGACGATGATCTCGTGGTCCTGGTCGTCGGTGGTCGGTAGGCTGGTCAGGACCGCGGTGAGGGCTTTTTCATTGCGGGCGACGAGGGTGATGCTCGCGCCCTGCCGGGCCAGTTCCCGCGCACAGGCCCGCCCGATGCCCTGGGTGCTGCCGCATACCATCGCCCGCCGGCCGCGTAGAGAAAGATCCATGGTGTCCTCGGTAGGTTTCGGAGGGGAAGATACGCACACGGAAGAAACGATCCTGCGGTTTCAGGAGAAAGGCCATGGCCCCGGCCCGGCGTTGCATGCGGCCGGTTTACGCCGTAACCTGTTTCGACCCGCCCCGTACGCGGTGCCGTAGACCACGACCAGACCCTGCCGAATCATGCCGGAAGAAGTGTTCATCATCATCATCTTCTCCATTGTGTCCTTCACATCGCTCATGATCACGAAGATGGTGCTGGACCACCGCAGGGAGAAGGGGCGAGCCCGCGCGGGAGGAGATGGCGGGATCACGACGAGCGAGCTGGAAGCCCTCGTGAAGCGGGCTATGGAGCAGGCCATGCGACCCCTCATCGCGCGGCTCGATGACCTCGAAGAGCGAAACCTGTTACCCCCCGCTCGCGAACCGGAGCCGTTGTCGGGCGATGACCGGGATGCGGAGCGAGAGGAGCAGCGGGTACGACGCACACGAACGGCGTGAGCAGCATCCACGGGATATCAAAGGAAGTCTCCGTCCTCTGCGGACCGGATACGAGAAAGGCCCTCCCCGGTAATCACGGGAAGGGCCTTTCGTGTGGACGACCGGCGTGGAGACCAGCGTCTTCTCAGTTCTCCGCTTTCTGGTCCTCGGAGGCCAGGTAGGCCTGAGCGGCGGCCAGGCGGGCCACCGGCACGCGGAAGGGCGAGCAGGACACGTAGTCCATCCCCACCTCGTAGCAGAAGTGCACCGAGGCCGGGTCGCCCCCGTGCTCCCCGCAGATGCCCACCTTGAGCAGCGGGCGGGTCGAACGGCCCCGCTCCACGCCGATCCTGACGAGCTGGCCGACGCCGTCCCGGTCGAGCGTCTGGAAGGGATCCTCCTTGAGGATCTTGTGCTCGACGTAGAAGGGCAGGAAGCGGCCCGCATCGTCGCGGCTATAGCCGAAGGTGAGCTGCGTCAGGTCGTTCGTGCCGAAGGAGAAGAAGTCCGCCACCCGGGCGATCTCGTCGGCCGTCAGCGCGGCCCGCGGGATCTCGATCATCGTGCCGATCTGGTAGTCGACCCGGTGGCCTTTCTCCGCGAAGACTTTCTCGGCCGTGGCTTCGATGACGGCGCGCTGGTTGCTCAGCTCCTCGACGGTGCCCACGAGCGGTACCATGATCTCGGGCAGCACGGAAACGCCTTCCTGGTCGAGCTCGACAGCGGCCTCCAGGATGGCACGGGCCTGCATCTCCGTGATCTCGGGGTAGGTGATCCCCAGGCGGCAGCCCCGGTGGCCGAGCATCGGGTTGAACTCGTGCAGGGCCTCCACCTTGGCCCGGACCTCATCCACCGTCACGCCCAGCGCTTCGGCCATCTCCTGCTGGCCCTGTTCGTCGTGCGGGAGGAACTCATGGAGCGGCGGGTCGAGCAGACGGATCGTCACCGGCAGGCCGTTCATGGCGCGGAAGATGCCGAGGAAGTCCTCCTTCTGATAGGGGAGCAGTTCGTCGAGTGCTGCCCGGCGTTCCTCTTCGTTCGAGGCCATGATCATCTTCCGCATCGAGAGGATGCGGTCGCCCTCGAAGAACATGTGCTCGGTGCGGCAGAGGCCGATGCCCTGGGCGCCGAACTCGCGGGCCTTGGCCGCGTCGGCGGGGGTGTCGGCGTTCGTGCGCACCTTCATCACGCGGAACTCGTCCACCCACGACATGAACGTGGCGAAGTCGCCGCTCAGCTCGGGATCCACCAGCTCCTGCTTGCCGAGGATGACCTCGCCCGTGGAGCCGTTGATCGAGATCCAGTCACCCTCGTGGACCGTCACCTCGCCGTTGGTGAACGACTTCGTCTTGTAGTTGATCACGATGTCGCCACAGCCGGCCACGCAGGGCTTGCCCCAGCCGCGGGCCACGACGGCGGCGTGGCTGGTCATGCCGCCGCGCGAGGTCAGGATGCCCTTCGCGGCGTCCATCCCGCCGACGTCCTCGGGGCTCGTCTCGATGCGGACGAGGATGACGTCCTCTCCCCGGTCGCGGGCGGCCTCGGCATCTTCGGCCGAGAAGACCACCTTGCCGACGGCGGCGCCGGGCGAGGCCGGCAGCCCCTTGGCGATGACCTTGTCCTTGTAGCCCTCCTCATCCTTGAAGCGGGGGTGCAGGAGCTGGTCGATGTGGCGGGGCTCGACGAGGTCGCGGACGGCGGTGCGCTTATCGACCAGCCCTTCGCGCACCATGTCCACGGCGATCTTTACGGCGGCGGCGCCGGTGCGCTTGCCGTTGCGGGTCTGCAGGATGTAGAGCTTGCCGGTCTGCACCGTGAACTCGATGTCCTGCATGTTTTTGTAGTGCTTCTCGAGCAGGCTGGTCGTCTCCACGAGCTCACGGTAGGCCTGCGGCAGCAGCTCGGCCATCTTGTCGATGGGTTCGGGGGTGCGGATGCCGGCCACCACGTCCTCGCCCTGGGCATTGACCAGGAACTCGCCGTAGAGCTTGTGCTCGCCGGTGGAGGGGTTGCGCGTGAAGCAGACGCCCGTGCCGCTGTCTTCACCCATGTTGCCGAAGACCATCGCCTGCACGTTCACGGCCGTGCCGAGCAGCCCCGTGATCTTGTTGATCTGCCGGTATTTGATGGCCCGGTCGCTGTTCCACGATTTGAACACGGCGCTGATGGCCAGGCGCAGTTGCTCGCGCGGGTCGTCCGGGAACATGAGGCCCTTGTGGCGCCGGTAGACGGCCTTGTAGCGGTCGACCAGCTCTTTCAGGTGCTCGGCCGTCAGGTCCACGTCGTTCTTGGCCCCTACTTCCTGCTTGAGGCCTTCGAGCGCCTCTTCGAAGTAGTGGTGGTCGACGCCCGAGACCACGTCGCCGAACATGTCGATGAAGCGGCGGTAGGCGTCGTAGGCGAAGCGCTCGTTGTTGGTCTTGCGGGCCAGGCCCTCGACCACCTCGTCGTTGAGGCCCAGGTTGAGGACGGTGTCCATCATGCCGGGCATCGAGATGGCCGCGCCGCTGCGGACCGACACCAGCAGCGGGTTCTCCGGGTCGCCGAAGCCGGCACCCATGGCCTCTTCGATGTGGCGGATGCCTTCCTCCACCTGTTCTTCAAGCCCGTCGGGCCAGCGCTCGCCGGCCTCGTAGTATTCCTTACAGGCCACCGTGCTGATGGTGAAACCCGGCGGCACCGGCAGCCCGATGGCACTCATCTCAGCCAGGTTCGCTCCCTTGCCGCCCAGGAGGTCCTTCATCGATTTGTCCCCTTCGGCCTTGCCGTTGCCGAAGACGTACGTATACTTGATCGAGGTCATCGCCCCGGTCGTTTTTTCGGCTGCTTCCATATCGTTCGGGCCCAGTTTGGTTGAGAGAATGGGGTCATCGTTTCGTGCGCGGTGGTGTCAGGAAGATACATTCCGGCCCACCCCCGATTGTGAGGCTAAGATCAAAAAAACACGGTACACGACTCCTTCGCGCTACTGGAAGCGCTTTTTGTTGCAGGGCCTCCGGACGCGGTG
Organism: uncultured Rhodothermaceae bacterium; assembly: GCA_964552015.1. Classification (GTDB taxonomy): domain Bacteria; phylum Bacteroidota; class Rhodothermia; order Rhodothermales; family ISCAR-4553; genus Rhodocaloribacter. Next base: position 10,251 of record CAZKFR010000008.1, read on the forward strand.
CGGTTGGGGCCGGGCGGGCCGGTGTCGGACGGCTGTCACCCATCCGGCAGAGCTTACCGGGAAAGCGGGACGGTGAAAAAGAAGGCCATCCCGGGAACCTTCTCGCACGCGAAGTAAAAGGGGATCAGGCACCGTCGCATCGTCCTACCCGCGGTGCTCCCTTCACGTTAGACGTCGCTTACCATGAAACGACTGGTCGTTGTAGAATCACCGACGAAAGCCCGGACGATCTCCCGGTTTCTGCCCGGGAAGGAATACCGGGTGGAGGCCAGCATGGGCCACGTGCGTGACCTGCCGTCGTCCTCCGCCGAGGTGCCGGCCCGGTACAAAGACAAGCCGTGGAAAGACCTCGGGGTTGACGTCGAGCACGATTTTCAGCCCATCTATGTCATCCCTTCCGACAAGCGCAAGGTCGTGCAGCATCTCAAGGCTGCCCTCAAGGAGGCCGACGAACTCTATGTGGCCACGGACGAGGACCGGGAGGGTGAATCCATCGGATGGCACCTGCTCGAAGTGCTCAAGCCGAAGGTACCGGTCCGGCGCATGGTGTTCCATGAGATCACCCGGGAGGCGATTCTGGGGGCGCTGGAGCAGACGCGCCAGATCGATCAGCATCTGGTCGAGGCCCAGGAAGCACGCCGCATCCTGGACCGTCTCTTCGGGTATCGCCTGTCCCCGTTGCTGTGGAAAAAGATTGCCCCCGGGCTCTCGGCGGGGCGTGTGCAGAGCGTGGCGGTGCGGCTGCTCGTGGAGCGGGAAAAAGAGCGCATTGCCTTCGTGCCGGCCTCGTACTGGACCCTGAAGGCGTTGCTGGAGAAGGAGGGGATGCTGTTCGAGGCGGCGCTTACGCAGGTGCGCGGTTTGCGCGTGGTCACAGGGCGCGACTTTGATGATCAGACGGGGCGGCTGAAGGACGGGCTCGTTCCGGGGCGCGATGTGGTGGTGCTGAGCGAGGAGGAGGCTCGCGCGCTGGCGTCGCGGCTGCCCTCGGCTCCCTGGCGCGTCACGAACGTCCATGCCCGTACGGAGACGCGTTCCCCCTATCCGCCTTTCATCACGTCGACGCTGCAGCAGGAGGCCAGCCGCAAGCTCGGTTTCTCGGCACGCCGGACGATGCAGGTGGCGCAGCGGCTCTACGAGCAAGGCTACATTACGTACATGCGCACCGACTCGACCAACCTCTCGGAGGAGGCCGTCGAGGCCAGCCGCAGGGCCGTCGCCGAGCGCTACGGGAAGGAGTACCTGAGCCCCGCGCCCCGGCAGTTCCAGAGCAAGGTGCGGAACGCACAGGAAGCGCACGAGGCCATCCGCCCGGCCGGGCGGGAGATGAAGACCCGGGAAGAACTGGGGCTGCGGGGCGAGGAGGGAGCGCTCTACGACCTGATCTGGAAGCGAACCGTGGCCACGCAGATGGCGGAGGCCCGGCTCCGGCTCGTGACCGTGACGATCGAGGCGGGCGAAAGGGACGAGGTCGCCACCTTCCGGGCCTCAGGCAAGACGATCCTGTTCCCCGGCTTCTTCCGTGCGTACGTCGAAGGGAGCGATGACCCGGACGCCGCCCTCGAGGACCGGGAGCAACCCCTGCCTGACCTGAAGGAGGGCGATCGGCCTTCCTGCCGTGAGGTCGAGCCGCTGGGGCGGCAAACGCGCCCGCCCGCCCGGTACACCGAGGCTACGCTCATCAAGGAGCTGGAAAAGCAGGGCATCGGCCGGCCAAGCACCTACGCCACGATCATCGACACGATCGTCGAGCGGGGGTATGCCTTTCGTCAGAAGAACCAGCTCGTACCCACCTTCACGGCCTTCGCCACGAACAACTTGCTCGAGGCCCGTTTTGCCCGGCTGGTGGACCTCGGCTTCACGGCCCGCATGGAGCAGGCCCTGGACGACATCGCCGCCGGGCAGCAACACGCCGTGCCCTACCTGCGCGATTTTTACTTCGGGGACGAAGGGCTCGACCGAAAAGTACGGGAAGCCCTCGACAGCGTCGATCCGCGCGAGGTGAGCGCGATCCACGTGCCGAAGTGGGGGCCGTACACGGTGCGCGTCGGGAAGTATGGGCCGTATGTGGAGGGGGAAGTCGACGGGGAGCGACGCACGGCCTCCCTGCCGGAAAAGGTGGTGCCGGACGAAGTGACGAAGGAGATGCTCGAGGGGCTGCTCCGGGCTTCGATCAACGAGCAGGGTCCGCTCGGGACCGACCCCGCAACGGGGCTTCCCGTGTACGTGCTGGAAGGGCCGTACGGGCCGTATGTGCAGCTGGGCGACAAGGAGGGCAAGCCCAGGCCCCGCCGCGTCTCCTTACCGAAAGGCATGGCGCCGGACGAGGTGACGCTGGAGACAGCCCTGGACCTGCTGGCGCTGCCGCGGACGCTCGGCCAGCACCCGGAAACGGGCGAGCCGGTCCTGGCCGGCATCGGTCGGTACGGCCCGTTCGTGCAGCACGGCAGCACCTATGCTTCGCTCCAGCCCGGCGACGACGTGCTCACGATCGACCTGCCCCGGGCCCTCGAACTCCTGACGGCGAAGGAAGCCCGGCGCGGCGGCACGAAGAAGGTGCTGCGCGAACTCGGCCCCCATCCCGAGACCGGCGAGATGATCGTCGTGATGGACGGGCGGTATGGCCCGTACGTGAAGCACCAGCGTGTAAACGCCTCGCTCCCGAAAGACCGGAAACCGGAGGACATAACGCTCGAAGAAGCGCTGTCGCTGCTCGAAGAACGCACCTCCCGCTCGGGGAAGCGCCGGTCGTCGCGTGCGAAGAAAGCCTGACGCCGGGGTCCGGCCGGAGAACGGTCATGCCCGGGTCGAAGCCTCCGTCGCGGTGGCTCATCGGCCAACGTCCTTCTCTCCCAGGCGGAGCGAATGCAGGATGTTGAGATAACTCTCGTAGCGTTCCGGCGTGATTTCGTCCCGCTCGACGGCCTCCTTGACGGCGCAGCCCGGCTCGTGGTCGTGCGTGCAGTTGGGGAAGTGGCACGCCGGCAGGTACGGGCGAAACTCGACGAAATAGTGGCCGAGGTCGCTCGGGTCGAGGTCCACCAGGCCAAACTCCCGCAGGCCGGGCGTGTCGACGACGAAGCCCCCGAAGGAGAGGGGATACAGGGCCGCATACGTGGTCGTGTGGCGCCCCTTCTGGGTCTTCTGGCTCACGTCGCCAATCCGAAGGTTCAGGCCCGGCTCGATCGCGTTCAGCAACGACGACTTCCCGACCCCCGACGGCCCGGAAACCACACTCACCCGGCCTTTCAGGGCCTTGGCCAGGGCGTCGAGGCCCTCGCCGGTCTTCACGCTCGTCATCAGGACCGGATAGCCCAGCCCGGCATACAGGTCGCGGAGGAAGAAGACCGCATCCCGGTCGGCTGGCTTCATCAGGTCGAGTTTGTTGAAGACGATGCCGGCCGGGATGTCGTGCACGCCGGCCATGACGAGGAAGCGGTCGATGAACCCCGGGTTGATCTTCGGCTGGCGGATGGACTGGATGACCCAGGCCGCATCGATGTTGGCGGCGATCACGTGCACCATCCCGATCCGCCGGCCTGCCGCCCGGCGTTTGAGTTCGTTCTTCCTGGGATGGATCTCCGTGATCAGGCCCGTGCCATCGTCGTTCAGGCGAAGGGTGACGCGATCGCCGACGACCACGGGACTCGTCGTCTCCGTCACTTCGAGTCGGAACCGCCCGCGTACCTTCGACGGGATAACCTGGTCGCCGGCCTGCACGTCGTACCAGCTGCCGGTAGCACGGATGACGGTGCCTTCAAGAAACGTGGGCGGTTCCGACGAGTCGGAAGCAGGTCCGTGGTTCGTTTCGGGCATAAGGACAGGGCATACGTCGGAGGAGGAACGGGCCGGTGAAACCTGGGGGCACCGGTCTCGTCTACAGTCTACGGCAAATATCTGGCACATCCAACGGATACCGGGGCAGACCCGATCGACCCATGGCCCAGAAGCAGAAGGCAAAACAAACGACCTATGAACGGGCGCGCGAGGCGTTTCAAGCGCTGGACCTCGAGGCACGCATGCGTTTCCTGATCGAAGGCGCTGCCGCCACGATGGCCCAGGGCATCGAAGCCGCCGGACAGACACTGGGCACCGTGCTCGAAGATCTTTTCCAGGCCGCCTGTGCGACGACGGAGCCGGCGGAGGCGGATACCGCATCGTCCGGGCCAGGCGAGGGCAGAACGAAAAACGCCGGGTCGAAGAAGCCATCGTCCGGCGCCAGACGCGGGGCGAAGCCCGCGTCGGGAGGAAACGCCTCGGGCAACGATGTAAACCAGAAGGGCTGAATGGAAAAGCGGGAAGACAGGCTGGTCGAGTATGAGCGGTTGAATCTGCTCGGGAAAGCCGTCATGCTCGGCGGGGCCGCCGTGCGTGTCCTCGGCCTCGCCATCGACGCCGTGCTCGACCAGACCGCATCGATCGTCGCCGATGCCGAGCGTGCGTTTCGCCAGGGCCTCGATCCGAACGTTGAGGACGCCCGTATCCTGGAGGAATACACAGCGGAAAAAGAAAAGACCCCTACCGGCGGGCAGGGGTCTTCGGAAGCGGGTGGGGCATGTTGAGGCGCCCGGTCAGTTCTCGGAGGGCGTCTCCAGGATGGCCGCACCATCGCTGACCGAAACATCGTGGGACGGTTCCTCCTGATCCGTTTTGAAGAACGTTTGCGGGTCGCTGACCGGTTCCGGTTCGAGCACGAGATCGAGCACTTCCTCGACCCGGTTGACGTAGACGATTTTCAGTCCTTCGAGGGCCTCGGGCTTGATCTCCGCCACGTCCTTCCGGTTTTTCTCGGGGAGGATGACCGTCTCGATACCGGCCCGTTTGGCGGCCAGCACCTTCTCTTTGATGCCGCCCACGGGCAGCACCATCCCCCGCAGGGTGATTTCGCCCGTCATGGCCACCGTGTGGCGGACCCGGCGCTGCGTGTAGATGGACACCATGGCCGAGAGCAACGCCACCCCGGCCGAGGGCCCGTCTTTGGGGACGGCCCCGGCGGGCACATGGACGTGGACGTCCCAGTGCTTGAAGGCGTCGTACGGGATGCCCAGTTCGTCAGCATGGGCTTTCACCCAGGAGAGGGCCGCCTGGGCGGATTCCTTCATGACGTCGCCGAGCTGTCCGGTCAGGATCATCCGGCCGCTGCCCCGCGAGACGGAAGCCTCGATGAAGAGGATATCGCCGCCCACGGGCGTCCAGGCCAGGCCGGTGGCCACCCCCGGCACCTCCGTGCGCTGGGCCACCTCCGAGAAGTACTTACGGGCCTTGAGGTACGTCTCGACGTCGTCCTTGTCCACGACGGCCGAGGTAACCTCGCCCATGGCGATGCGTTTGGCCACACCGCGCGCGATGGCGCCAATGTTGCGCTCGAGCTGGCGTACCCCCGACTCCCGCGTGTACCCGTCGATGATCTCGCGGATGGCCTCGTCGGTGAACCGGAGCTGTTCCGGCGTCAGGCCATGCGCTTCGAGCTGACGGGGGATCAGGTGCCGCTTGGCGATCTCGACCTTGTCCTCGAGCGTGTACCCGGTGATCTCGATCATCTCCATGCGGTCCCGCAGCGGGGGCGGGATCATCTCGACGTAGTTGGCCGTCGCGATGAAGAGCACCTTCGAGAGGTCGTAGTCCAGCTCCAGGTAGTGGTCGTTGAAGGCGTAATTCTGCTCCGGGTCGAGCACTTCGAGCAGGGCGCTGGAGGGGTCACCCCGGAAGTCGGCCCCGAGCTTGTCGATCTCGTCGAGCATCATGACAGGGTTGTTCGACCCGGCCTTCTTCATCCCCTGGATGATACGACCCGGCAAGGCCCCTACGTAGGTGCGACGGTGACCCCGGATCTCGGCCTCGTCCCGGACGCCACCCAGGCTCATGCGCACGAACTTACGCCCCAGGGCCCGCGCGATGCTCTTACCGAGACTGGTCTTACCCACACCGGGTGGTCCGTAGAAGCACAGGATGGGGGCTTTCATGTCGCCCTTGAGCTTGAGCACCGCAAGGTACTCCAGGATACGCTCCTTGACCTGTTCTAGGTCGTAGTGATCCTCGTCGAGGATTTTTTTGGCCCGCTCCAGGTCGTAGTGATCCTCGGTGTACTCGTTCCAGGGCAGGTCCAGGATCCACTCGACGTAGTTGCGGGTGACGGCATAGTCCGGCGAAGCCGGATTCGAGCGGGCGAGTTTCTCCAGTTCCTTCTCCAGCGTCTCGCGTACGTGCTCGGGCAGGTTCTTCTGCTCGGCCCGCTCGCGCAACGCATTGATTTCGGAGGCCGTTGCGTCCGTCTCCCCGAGTTCCTCCTGAATGGCCTTCATCTGCTGCCGGAGCAGGTACTCGCGCTGCTGCTGGTCCACGTCGCTCTTGACCTTAGAGCGGATCTCCTCGGAGAGCTGCAGGACCTGCAACTCGCGGGTGAGGTGCCCCATCACCAGATCGGCTCGCTCCAGCAACGAGACGCTCTCGAGCAGTTTCTGCTTCTCCTCTACGTCGATCTGGAGGTTGGAGGCGATGAAGTGGATCAGGAACGTCGGAGACTCGATGTTCTGGATCGCATAGGCGGCCTCGCTGGGCAGGTTGGGCGAGAGGTTGACGATCTGGATCGCCAGTTCCTTGATGGACCGGATCCGCGCATGGAGTTCGATCTGGTCGATCTCTTCGTCCTCCTGAATCGGCGACACACGGGCCTTGAAGTAGGGCGTCGTCTGCGTGTATTCCTCGATCCGGAACCGGCGTTTGCCCTGGATGACAATGGACTTGGTGCCGTCCGGCATCTTGATCAGTTTCAGGATCGTGGCCGCCGTACCGACACGATAGAGGTCGTCCGGCGTCGGGTTCTCCACGTCCTTGCTGATCTGCGCCACGACGCCGATGAGGCGATCGCCGGAGAACGCGTCGCGGACCAGTTTGAGCGAGGCGTCCCGTCCCACGGTAATGGGCAGGACGACCCCGGGGAAGAGCACCGTGTTGCGCAACGTCAGGATGGGCAGTTCCTCCGGCAGTTCGGAGGTGCTCATAGCTTTTTCTTCATCCGGCGTTGGCAGAGGGATGCTCTGCTCGGGATCTTCTTCGGTGAACCAGAAGGGGTAAATATCCGTCATCATGTTCATCTATTTGAAAAATAGGCTTCTGCGTGCCATATGAAAACGGGCGGGGAGACCCGCCTGTCAGGATGCATCCATGGCTGGTTCAAAAACCAGGCCAAAGCGGGGGTGTGTGACAAGATGTCCGGCCAAAAAAGAGGTTACCTCCGGCCCGGGCATGAGGCCAGGCTCCGGCGTGCGGTGGGGACGTCAGGGTTGGCTCAGGAGCTGCCGCACGAGGGCATCCAGGCGGTCGATGCGGAAGGGTTTAGGCATGATGGCTGAGACCGCTTCGTCGGGCTCTCCCGGGTCGGTGTCACCTGTGAGCAGGAGGATGGGTAGGTTCGGCGCTTGCTGGCGGAGGCGCCGGGCCAGCTCGCGCCCGTTCATCTCGGGCATACCCTGGTCCGTGATCACGAGGTCGAACGGTTCACGTTGAGCGCGTTCGAGCGCCTCGGTGCCCGAGGCGGCGACCTGCACGGCATGGCCCTTCATCGTGAGGAGGCGGTTGAGGACGGTACGGAGGCCGGGCTCGTCGTCGACGACGAGGATGCGGCCGGTGCGTCCTGCGGAACGGGGGGCGTCCACACCGGGCACCGAGAGATCGGCTTCAGCAGGGGGGAACGTCAGGGTGAAGACCGTTCCGGCGCCGGGCGTCGAGCGGACGTCGATGGTACCATCATGCTCGCGAACGATGCCGTAGGAAACAGCCAGGCCCATCCCGCTACCCTGCTGGCCTTTCGTGGTGAACAGCGGGTCGAAAATACGCCCCTGCAGGTGCTCGGGAATGCCCGTGCCGGTGTCGGCCACCTCGACCAGCACGCCCCGTTCCGGTTCCAGCCGCGTGTGGATCCGGATCTGGCCGCCCTCGGGCATCGCCTGCACGGCATTCAGGATCAGGTTCACCAGTACATCCCGCAACTCGGGTCCTGAACCCTGGATGGGAGGGACGGGCTGCAGGTCCAGTTCCATCTCGATGGTGATGCCCTGCAGGCGAGGTTCGTTGTTCCAGTAGGGACGGGTCAGGGTCACCACGTCCCGAATGAGAGCCGGCAGGTCGATGGGTTCGAAGGCCGTCTTTTTCTCCTGGCGAATGTACTGCTGGATTTTCCGGACGAGGGCGGCGCCGTCCAGGGCGGCCTGCTCGATCGGACGCACATGATCGTGGACGAGGGCATCGGGCACGTCCGCGGGCCAGGCGGCTCGGAGCAGCTCCAGATGCCCGAGGATGTTGCTGAGCAAGTTGTTGAAGTCGTGCGCGATGCCCATGGTCATGCGACCCAGCGTTTCCATCCGGTGCCGGAGGGTGTGGCTGCTGGTCCACGAGGTGGGTTGTGTGAGGACTTCGCCGGTGATTGTGAGGGCAAGGACTTCGGGGGAAGCCTTACCGGAGGGGCCGAAGACGGGAAGAAAATGAAGGAGGACCGGCACGGGTTGAGCGCGATCCGGGTGGGGTACGAGGAAGAGCTGGTTCGTCACCGGCGTTCCCGCGGCGGCCTCGCGCACGAGTCCGGACACCAGGTGCCGATCCGACTCCGGAAGCATCGACCAGGGATCGGACGCCTCGGAGAAGACGTGCACCCAGGGGTCATTCCGGTAGACGACGTCCCCCGAAGGCGTCAGCGTGGCCACGAGCAGTTCGGCTTCGACGGGCGGGAAAGCTTCCATGGTGTTACCGTTACGGCCGGCAGGGTGCCGTGCGTCAGGGGCTGGAACAGGGTACGGGCGTGTATGTATCCCCGTTGAATTACGACGTGGCGGCTGGCCTCCGGTGGGGCCGGGATGTAATTTTCCGGGCTAAGGGCGACCAACGGCAGGCAGGGCGTCCGGGGCGATCCCCTGCATGGCGCGCTCCGGAGGTTTCATCACGGGGCCGTGCCATTTTTGATGGCGCAGGACGGTGCGACAGGGTGATGGGCTCGTACCCGGGAAGGGGCCCGGGGCAATATAACCACTTTTGACGTAAGAGGAAGGTACATGTGGTACGCTAACATTCTGGAGGCGATTGGTAAAACGCCGCTGGTGCAGATTCACCGCATAGCGAAGGGATTGCCGTGTACCGTGCTGGCGAAGGTCGAGTTTTTCAATCCGGGCGGCTCGGTCAAGGACCGTATCGGCATCAGCATGATCGAGGCGGCCGAACGGGAAGGCAGGCTCAAGCCGGGCGGGACGATCATCGAGGGCACGAGTGGCAATACGGGTGCGGGCCTGGCGCTGGCCGCCATCGCACGGGGCTATCGCTGCATCTTTACCACCACCGACAAGCAAAGCCAGGAGAAGCTCGACGTGCTCCGCGCCCTGGGGGCCGAAGTGATCGTGTGTCCCACCAACGTCGCCCCGGAGGACCCGCGTTCCTACTATTCGGTGGCGCGTCGTCTGGCGGAGGAGATCCCCAACTCGGTGTACCTCAACCAGTATGACAACCCGGCCAATGCGGAAGCCCACTACCGTACGACCGGCCCCGAGATCTGGGCTGACACGGAGGGACGCGTCTCCCACCTGATCGCCGGGGCCGGCACGGGGGGCACGATCTCGGGCACGGCGCGTTTCCTCAAGGAGAAAAAGCCGGACCTCCAGGTCATCGGCGTCGATCCCTACGGCTCGGTCTACTACAAGTATTTCCATGAAGGCGTCTTCGACGAAGACGAGATCCACCCCTATCTCACCGAGGGTGTCGGGGAGGATATCCTGGCCGGCAACATGGATTTCGGGCTGGTCGATGATTTTGTGCGTGTCTCGGACCGCGATGCCATGCTCATGACGCGTCGTCTGGCTCGTGAGGAAGGGCTGTTCGTCGGTCAGTCGAGCGGGATGGCGATGGCCGGGGCGATCGCCTGGCTGCAGGCTCACCGGGACCGCCTCACGCCGGATGATGTGGTGGTGGTGATTCTGCCCGACTCCGGGTTCCGCTACCTCTCGAAGACGTACAATGACACCTGGATGCGAAACCACGGTTTCCTCCCGGAGCGCACCGAGGTGACGGTGGAAGAGATTCTACGCGCCCGGCGGGCCCCTGCGCCGCTGGTGGCCGTCGGTCCGGACGAGACGCTGGCCGACGCCATTCGCCTGATGACGGAGCACGGTATCTCGCAGATGCCGGTCCTCGAAGGGGAGGAGGTCGTGGGCCGCGTCTCGGAAAACGGTATCCTCAACCGGCTGATCGAAAACCCGGCGGCTCGCGAGGAGTCCATCCGTACGGTGATGGATGCACCCATGCCGGTCGTCCCTCCCTCGCTTCATCTCGACCTGCTCTCGACGTACCTCGATCAGGGAGGCGGGGCCGTCCTCGTACACCGGCCCGAGAGCACGGGGTATGAGATCATCACACGGAGCGACCTGATCAACGTGCTGGCTGCCCCGGCCCGGAACGGAACGGGGCGGCACGGGTAAGCCCGCCTCCTTTCCCTCCAGCCTTCAGAGCGAGAGCATCGCATGAACGAACCCGATAACCTCCAGGGGTCGGCGCACCTCGATATCGAACTGAGTAACGAGGTGGCCGAAGGCGTCTACGCCAACCTGGTCATGATTGCCCATTCGTCCGAGGAGTTCATCCTCGACTTCATCCGGATCATGCCGGGGGTGCCGAAGGCCCGGGTGAAGAGCCGGATCATCATCACGCCCTCGCATGCGAAGCGCCTCCTGCATGCCCTGGCGGAGAACATCGACAAGTACGAGCAGGCGCACGGGGAGATTGCCGAGCACGGGGGCCTGCCGGCCATGCGGTTCGGGGTGCCCGGGGGCGAGGCCTGAGTCCGGCGGCGTCAGGCAAGCCGGCGGAAAGCGCGCCGGGCTGCCGTCAACGTGGCGTCGAGGTCGGCGTCCGTGTGGGCGGCTGAGAGGAAGCAGGCCTCGAACTGAGACGGGGGCAGGTAGACCCCCTCGTCGAGCATGGCGCGGAAGAAGCGGGCATAGCGGTCGGTATCGGCCGAGGCGGCCGTGGCCCAGTCGGTCACCGGGGTGTCGGTGAAAAACAGGGTGAACATGGTCCCGACGCTGGCAATGTGGACGGGGAGGCCGGCCTCCCGGGCGGCGTCGGCCAAACCTTCGGCCAGGCGTGCGGTCCGTTCGGCGATGCCGTCCCAGAGGCCGGGCGTCGTGAGGGCGTCGAGGGTAGCCAGCCCGGCGGCCATCGCAAGCGGGTTGCCGGAGAGGGTGCCCGCCTGGTAGACCGGTCCGGCAGGGGCTACCATCTCCATGATGTCACGCCGCCCGCCGTAGGCCCCGACGGGTAATCCCCCGCCGATGACCTTGCCCAGGGCCGTCAGGTCGGGGGCAACGCCGTAGCGGGTCTGGGCGCCGCCGGGGTGCACGCGGAAGCCGGTCATGACTTCGTCGAAGATCAGGAGGGCACCGTGCTCGTGGGTGAGGGCACGTAGCCCTTCGAGGAAGTCCGGCCTGGGAAGGACCACGCCCATGTTGCCGGCCACGGGTTCCAGGATCACTGCGGCGATCTGGTCAGGGAAGCGCTCGAAGAGGCCGGCGACGGCGTCGAGGTTATTGAACGGGGCCAGGAGGGTGTCCGCTACGGCAGCGGCCGGTACACCGGGCGAGTCGGGCAGGCCGAGCGTCGCCACGCCCGAGCCGGCCTGCACCAGCAGCATGTCGGCATGGCCGTGGTAGTTGCCCCGGAACTTGACGATCTTGTCGCGGCCCGTGTAGGCCCGCGCGAGGCGAAGCACACTCATCGTTGCCTCAGTACCGGAGTTGACGAAGCGGATCATCTCGATGCCGGGCATGAAATGCATCACCCGGCGGGCCAGGTCGAGTTCGAGGGGGCTGGGGGCGCCGAAACTGGTGCCCCGGCGGGAGGTCCGTTCGATGGCGGAGACGACGGGTTCCGGGGCGTGGCCCAGGATCAGCGGCCCGAAGGAGAGGACATAGTCGATGTAGCGGTTTCCGTCCACGTCGACGAGGTACGGCCCTTCGCCGCGCTCGATGAACAGAGGCTGGCCGCCAACGGCTTTGAAGGCGCGTGCCGGTGAGTCGACGCCGCCCGGCAGAAGCCGGCAGGCTTCTTCGTACAGGGCGACGGAGTGATCGATGGTCAGGTTGAGAGAGGACATGGGATCAGCCTTTCGTAAGATCCATGACGATGTGGTCGACGGCCCGCTCGGCATCCCGGATGCTGTCCGGTATGCCCACGCCTCGGAACGCCGCCCCGGCCAGGTGGAGCCCGGGCCATTGTCTGCGGAGTTGCTCGATGCGTTCGATCCGTTCGGGGTGGCCGAGGACGTAGAGCGGCATGGCACGCCGCCACCGGTACAGACGGTGCAGGAGCGGCGGCGCCGTGACGCCCAGGGTGCGCCGCAGTTCTTCCCGCGCCAGGGCGAGCAGTTCGGCGTCGGACCGGTCGAACAGGGTTTCGTCGTCCGTCCGGCCCAGGAAGAGGCGAAAAAGGGTGTGGCCTTCGGGGGCACGTCCCGGCAGCTTCGAGGAAGCCCAGGTGCAGGCGAGTACGGACGAGGCCTCCCGGCGGGGGACGATGTAGCCGTATCCGTCGAGCGGATGCGGCACGTCCTCCCGGCGAAAGGCAACCGAGAGCGTGATGGTCGAGCCGTACGGGATGGAAGCGAGTTCGCCGGCCAGGTCCGGTGCGAACGACGCCACCAGTCGCGCTGAGACGTACGCCGGGGTCGTCAGCAGGACGGTGTCGGCCTTCAGGATCGTTTGCCCGGCACGTACCCGGTAGCCCTGCCCGGCCGGTTCTACGCTGTCGACCGCCTGGCCGGTTACGATGCGGACGTTCGTGAGGGCTGCCGTCAGGGCGTGCGGCAGGGTGCCCATCCCCTCGTCGAAGGAGAGAAAGGCAGGGCCTGAAGCCGTCGACGAGGCTTCGCGGAGCAGGCCACGGATCAGGCTCCCATGGCGGCGTTCGAGGGTGCGAAGCTGGGGGAAGGTGGCCTGAAGGCTCAGCATGTCGCCGCCCCCTCCGTAGATGCCGCCGAGGAGGGGATCGACGAGGCGCTCGTAGGCCTCGTGGCCGAGGCGGCGGCTGATGAATGCGGCGATGGTCTCGTCGTCCGTGTTCCGACGGGGCGGCAGGACCAGGTCGAGTCCCAGGCGGAGCTTGCCGCAGAGCGAGAGCAGAGGGCTGGCGAGGAGGGGCCGAAGACGGGTCGGTACCAGGCCGCTCAGGCCTTCCGGCAGCGGGATGAGCCGGTCGCCGTGCCGGAGATAACTGCGCCGGTGCTCGGGCCGGGTGGGCCGGAGCCGGTCCGCCAGGCCCAGGTCGCGGCAGAGATCCAGCGCGGCCGGCTTCCGGGCGAGGAAAATGTCGGGGCCGGCCTCGATGAGGAAGCCGCCGATCCGCTCGGTGCGGAGCTTGCCGCCCGGGGTGGCATCGCGCTCGAAGAGGTGCACCTCGAACGGGGCCCCCGTGCGGTGGGCGTGGGCCTGGAGGCGGTAGGCCGCCGTCAGCCCCGTGATGCCCCCCCCCACGATGACGATGCGAAACGGATTCATGGAACGGGCCACGTCAGGACGCCACGGGTTCGACGCCGGCCAGCCATCCCGCCGCCGCCGCTCGTTCGCGGACGAGATCGGCCAGCTGCCGGATAAAAACGGGATCGTCGTTCAGCGCGGGCGGCCGCTCGAGCCGCATCCCATGCTCCCGGGCCACCTCCTGAGCCTGTATGTCGATGTCGTAGAGGATCTCGACGTGGTCGCTGACGAAACCCACCGGCACGCTGAGCACGTTTCGGATGCCTCGTGCCGCCAGGGCCGGCAGGTGCTCCTCGAGTTGCGGTCCGAGCCAGGGCTCGGGGCTGCGGCCGGCGGACTGGTAGCTCCAGGTCCAGCGGTCTTCGGGCAGCCCTACCCGTTCGGCCACGAGGCGTGCCGTCTCGCGGAGCTGCCGGTCGTAGGGGTCGCCCGTCTTCAGGATACGCACGGGCAGGCTGTGCGCGCTGAAGACCACGTGTACGGTCGCCCGTTCGCTCTCGGGCCAGCGGGACAGACCCTCCTCGACGCGCCGGGCCAGCGCCTCGATCAGCCCGGGCGCGTCGTGGTAACTCTCGATGTGGACGAAGTCGATGTGTCCCCGGTACATCGCCATCCCGTCAGCGATCTTTTGCTGGTACTTCGCCACCGAGAGCCGGCTGAAATGGGGAGCCAGCACCAGGCTCACGGCCCGGCGGATCCCGTCCTCGATCATCTGCCCGACGGTCTCCTCGATCCACGGGGCCCAGTGCCGCATCCCCAGGTAGCCGCGGTATACGGGCGTCTCCTCATTCAGTACCGCGAGCACCGCATCGGCCTGCCGGCGCGTGATCTCCAGCAGCGGCGAGCGACCGCCGATCCGGCGGTAGTTGTGCGTGATTTCTTCGAGCACCTCGGGGGAGGTCGGTCGGCCCCGGCGGATGTCGGCCAGGTAGCCCGGGATCTCCTCCAGGCTGTTCGGCCCGCCATAGGCCATGATCAGGACACCGATCGGTTCGGTCATGGGTCGGGTAGATGGATTCGGTCAGGATTGCGCTGTCGAGACGGCCGCCTCGGCCCTCGGGGCCGGTCGAGCCGTGCGCTCGTGGACGTAGTCGACCAGGCGACGGACGTTCTCGACGGGCGTTTCGGGGAGGATGCCGTGACCCAGGTTGAAGATGTGGCCGGGGCGCCCGGCGGCACGGTCCAGCACGTCGTCGATGTGCGCCTTGAGCTCGCGCCAGGGGCCGAACAGGGCGACGGGATCGAGGTTGCCCATGACGGCACGTCCGGGACCGATGCGCTGCCAGGCGGCGTCGAGCGGCTGCCGCCAGTCGATCCCGACGACCGTACCGCCGCAGGCAGCCACCGTCTCGATGAACCCGCCGGTGCCGGTGCTGAAATGGATCGTGGGCACCCCGGCCCACTCCAGGCGCTCGAACAGGTCGCGGTTGTACGGCGCGACGAAACGCCCGTAATCCGCCGGAGAAAGGGCGCCGGCCCACGAGTCGAACACCTGCAGGGTATCGGCTCCAGCCCGCGCCTGGGCCAGCAGGAAATCCGCAACGACCGTGACGAGCTTGTCCATGAGCCGGCGCCACGCGGCAGGCTCCCGGTACATGAGCGTCTTGGTCTTGACGTAGTGCTTCGTCCCGCCGCCCTCGATGGCATAGCTCGCCAGGGTGAAGGGTGCCCCGGCAAACCCGATGAGAGGGATACCCCGGCCCGCCAGCTCCGCCTTCACGAGCCGGATGGCCTCCAGCGTGCCGACCATGGTTTCCTCGGCCGGGGGTGTCGCCAGCAGGTCGATGTCCCGCGTGGTCGTGATGGGGTTGTCGAAGCGGGGGCCGTGACCGGCTTCATACCGCAGCTTCAGACCCATCCCGGTGAGTGGGGGCAGGATGTCGGAAAAGATGATGGCCGCGTCCAGGTCGAACGCGTTCAGGGGCTGGAGCGTGATCTCGGCGGCGAGCTCGGGGTTGTGGATGACCTCGAGCATGCTGTGGCGTGCCCGGATGGCGCGGTACTCGGGCATGTAACGGCCGGCCTGCCGCATGAGCCACACCGGCGTGGCGTCTACCGGTTCACGCCGGCAGGCGCGGAGGAATCGGTCGGGACGAGAAGACATGATGGTCAGGTGTCGGGTGATGGAGGACGCGGGCAAGCGGTTGACCGGAGCGCGTAGACCTCCGCATCGGAGTCGTTTCAGACGTCTTCCAGCGGAGCCTGCCATACGGCTTTGCCGACGAAGAACGGGCCCAGGCGCGTCAGGAACTCCGAAGTCTGCCGGGTGCGGCGCATGTGCTGGACGACCGCCGAGAGCGGATGCAGGCGCGGCCCCATCAGGCCCGTCACGAAGTCGTTGTCGAGCCGGTCGAGACCATGACAGGCCAGGCGCACGTCGAAGGCGTAGTGGGCGCGACCATAGGCCCTCCCGATGCCGCCGTGCTCCATCAGGATCTTCCGCTGCTCCTCGGCCGGCAGCTTCTCAAAGGCGCCCGAGCGCCGGAGGGGATACCAGATCGCCCAGGGCCAGGCCGGGTTGCACACGTGGCGGACCGGGCGGCGCAGCAGCACGTCTTCCAGGTCCCGCTCGTACCCGATCGAATACGTTCGGCCCATCATGGTGAATTCGGGCTTCGGGACGAGCGATCGGAACGGGGCACTACGGACGAGGGGGCGAAGGGCGTCGATGAAGAACGACGGGTCCTCGGTGTAGGTCAGGAGGCCCACGCCGTACGGGTCGTTGACGTCCTCGTACAGCACGCCCGGCCATCCGCGGGCCTCGAGGGTTTCGATCAGGGGCTTCGAGGTCTCGCAGTTTCCGAAGACGAGCAGTTGCATGAACAGGCGCCGGTCGAGCGAAAGGGGTGCACCGGTTTCGGAGCGTCCCTTCTCACTCAGGTCGAGGCCGGGCCGGTCGATCTGGATGTCGAGTGCCATGGTGGTGTGGTTGGATGCGGTCGGGTAGAGCCTGGGGTCGGAATGCGTTGGGGGTGGCGAGGTTGCGTTTTTTCGGGATGCTGAAGACGTCATCCGGCACCGAGCCAGCGGGCTGCCTCCAGGGCATGATAGGTGATAATGAGGTCGGCACCGGCGCGCTTGATGCCGGTGAGCAGTTCCATGACGACCCGTCGTTCATCGAGCCAGCCCTGCGCGGCGGCGGCCTTGATCATCGCATACTCCCCGCTGACGTTGTAGGCTGCCAGGGGCTTTTCCGGGAAGGTATCCCGCAGGCGACGGATCACATCGAGGTAGGCGAGTGCTGGCTTGACCATCAGGATGTCGGCGCTCTCCTGCACGTCGAGGGTGGCCTCGAGCAGGGCCTCGCGGGCGTTGGCCGGGTCCATCTGATGGCTCGCCCGATCGCCAAAGGCCGGCGCACCGCCGGCCGCATCCCGGAACGGCCCGTAGAACGCCGAGGCATACTTGACACTGTACGACAGGATGGGCACATGGCTGAAGCCGTGGGCATCGAGGGCCGTGCGGATGGCGCCGACCATGCCATCCATCATCCCGCTCGGGGCCACCATGTCGGCTCCTGCCTCGGCGTGCGAACAGGCCACACGGCCCAGCACCTCCAGCGTCTCATCGTTGAGAACATACCCGGCCGGAAGGTGGGTGGCCGCGTCATGTTCAGCCTGTAGCAGACCGCAGTGCCCGTGGTCGGTATACTCGCACAGGCATACGTCCGTTATGACGGTCAGGTCGGGCACCTCGGCCTTGATGGCCCGGATAGCCCGCTGGACGATCCCGTCCGGGTCAAAGTTTTCATGACCAATGGCATCTTTCTCGGCCGGTATGCCGAAGAGCAGGACGGCAGGAACGCCGAGGTGCCATGCGGTCCGGGCCATGTCTGCGGCAGCGTCCACGGAGAGGCGATGCTGTCCGGGCATCGACGGGATCGGCTCCTTCACCTCCGTGCCGTGCGTGACGAACATCGGGTAGATCAAATCGTCCGCCGTCAGGTGCGTTTCGCGGACCATGCGGCGCAGCGTTGCCGTTCGCCGGAGGCGTCGTGGGCGGATGGCGGGGAAAGCCGGTTGTGACTGGGTGGAAGGGGTCAATGGATCGAGCATGATCGAGTCAGTCGGCAAAATGGTCGATGAGGGCTTCGAGAAGCCCTTCGGTCGTGTAGGTCCGGGCGATCACGTCCGGGGTGAGGCCGAGGTTGCGGGCGGTGCCGGCCGTGATCGGGCCGATGCAGGCGACCACCGCACCGGAGGCGATACGGAGGGCCTGCTCACCGAGCAGGGCGACGAAGTTGCGAACGGTCGACGAACTGGTGAAGGTGAGCACATCCACGCCGGCTTCGAGGGCGTGCCGTGCTCCGGGTTCGGGACGGTCGGGCAGGGTATGGTAGGCGACGACCTCGTCGACCCGTGCGCCCCGCTCGCGGAGGAGGCGGGCCAGTGCCTCCCGTGCGATGTCGGCCCGGGGGAGCAGGATCGCCCGGCCGTTCACGTCCCCGAGTCCCTCGGCGATGGCCTCGGCCACGTAGTCTTCCGGGACGAGGTCGGGCGTCAGGCCGAGCCGTCGGAGGGCGGCGGCCGTCGCCGGGCCGATGGCGGCCACGGGCAGGTCGTCGGGGAAGGTAAGGCCGAGGGCCTGGAGCCGCCGGGCGACGTGGCGCACGCCGTTGACGCTCGTGAAGATGACGCGATCGTAGGAGGGCAGGCGGGCCAGGGAGGCATCCAGCGGGGCGGTGTCCCGGGGCGGGGCGATCCGGATCGTCGGGAACAGAATGGTCGTAGCGCCGGCTGCCTCGAGCCGGGCGGCAAAGGCCTGCGCCTGATCGCGCGGCCGGGTGACGACGATGCGAAGGCCGGACAGGGGTTCAGGCATGGTGGAGCAATGCGTCGGCGCCGGCCGCCAGGAGACGGTCGGCAAGTTCCTCGCCCAGGTCGTGGGGAGTGGTGCCCCGGGCTTCCCTGCGCAGGACCCGGCGTCCATCCGGCGATGCGACGAGGCCGGTCAGGTGGAGGGTGCCGTCGGCCGCGACCCCGGCCAGCGCCGCGACGGGCGTGGCACAACCGCCCCCGAGGGCGCGGAGGAAAGCACGTTCGGCCTCCGTGGCGCGGCGGGTGGGTTCGTCGTCGAGAGCGGCCAGGAGGGTGCGGGTCCGTTCGTCGTCGGCCCGGCACTGCACGGCCAGGGCGCCCTGACCCGGGGCGGGCAGCATGACGTCGAAGGGGAGGGGCGTCATGGCGGCCCGAAGCCCCAGGCGCTCGAGTCCGGCGGCGGCCAGGACGGCCGCCTCATAGTCGCCCCGCTGCACCTTGGCCAGGCGTGTGTCCACATTGCCACGGATGGGCTCGACCCGCAGGTCGGGGCGGACATGGCGCACCTGCGCCGCCCGGCGGGTGCTGCTCGTCCCCACCCGCGCACCTTCCGGCAGGGAAGACAGGGTGTGGGGGACCCGGGCTACGAGCACATCCCCCACAGGGCCGCGGCGAAGCACGGCGCCGAGCACCAGGCCCGGGGTGGGGTCCGTGGGGAGATCCTTGAGCGAATGCACGGCCAGATGGATCTCGCCGGCACGCAGGGCGGCCTCCAGTTCTTCCGTAAAGAGCCCTTTGCCGCCGATCAGAGGGAGCGGTGTATCCAGCACCCGGTCTCCCCGGGTCGATACGACGCGCTCGGTGCACACGATGCCCGGCCAGGCCGCCGTCAGGGCATCGAGGACGTGGCGGGTCTGCCATCGGGCCAGGCGAGAACCGCGTGTGCCGGCAATGAGGGGGTGCTCGGTCATGATGCAGGGGTGTCGTCGAGACAGAACAGATAGCGGATCGCTTCGGCATAGTCCCGGACCTGCCCGTTGAGGGCTTCGTCGCGAAGACGCACCGTGGGGTTGTGCAGCAATTTCTTCACGAGCGCTCTCGAAAAATGCTGGAGTTGCTCGCGTACTTCGGGGGAGGCATCCGGAAGCGAAGCCATCACGCGCTCCACTTCCTGCAGGCGGATCTGCTCGGCCTTTCTGCGGAGGGTGGCAATGACGGGGTTAACGGTATGCTGGCGGCACCACCGCTCGAACTGGGCCAGTTCTTCTTCGATCAGGGCTTCGACGCGCGGGATCTCTTTCTGACGTTCGAGGAGGGAGGCTCTTACCTCGACGTCGAGGGTGTCCAGGTCGAACAGGTGGACGAGCGGGTGCGCGGCCAGCGCCGGGTCGACGTCGCGGGGAAGGGCGATGTCGATCACATAGAGTGGGCGTTCCCGGCGGAGGTCAAGGGCCGGTAGGGCCGCCTCGTAGTCCAGGATCAGGTGGGGGGCCGCCGTCGCACTGATCAGGATGTCGATCTCGGTGAGCATGGCGGGGAGTTCCGCCAGCGATCGGGGGGTGGCATGGAAACGGTCGGCCAGAGCCGCGGCCCGGCCGGGGTCGCGGTTCAGCACCGTGAGGCGCGCCGGCGGCTCTTTCGTGAGGACCTTGAGCGCCAGGCGGGCCATCTCGCCGGCCCCGATTACCGCCACGTGCTTATCCGCCAGCCCGCCGGCCCGCTGCGCGGCCATGCGTACGGCCATGGAACTGATGCTGACCGGGTTGCGGCTGATGCCCGTCTCGGTGCGGGCCCGCTTGCCGCTCCGCAGCGCGGTCTGAAAGAGGGCCTTCAGCCAGGCGTCGGCGCGGCGGTGGGCCAGGGCGTGGTTCAGCGCGTCGCTTACCTGGCCCAGAATCTGGGGTTCACCCAGCACGAGCGATTCGAGGCCTGCCGCTACCCGGCAGAGGTGTCGGACCGCCGCCTGCCCCTCCAGGTACACCAGATGCGGTTGGAGCAGCGCAGGCGTCGTGCCGGCATGCGCGCTCCATAACTCCAGAAGAATGGCCTTCGCATCGGTGGTTGTGCCGTGTACCGTGGCATAGAGCTCGGTTCGATTGCAGGTCGAGAGCACCACCAGCCCACCTTCAAAACGGCGGGTATCCGTCAGGAGCTGTTGACGCGCGTTCGGAGCAAGCCCTGAACGCTCGCGCACGGCTACCGACGCCGTGTGGTGACTCATCCCGAGCATGACGATCCGAGGAGACGACGAAGGCATAGCAAAACGGACAATGCGTGTCAAAGCGCACCTGTTGGTTCAACAGAGCATGACGGGAGCACGATGGTGGGGGCTTCAGGCATGAGGAGCCGCGAGGGCTTGTAGGGAATTCCCTGTCATGGTGTGTCGAGAAAACCCTGTATCAAGCAAGGGTCAAGCGTGGTAGTTTATAGCCGGCAAATTTAAACAAATACCCACAAAGTTATGCAAAACTACGTGAAGATTGCGGACATTTTGAACCAATCATCCCCGGAAAGCCTGGCCAGTGTCCACAAGAGGGAAAAAGGTGGGTGAAGATGATGATGGAGGTCAACCCTCGGGAGCGGGCCGATGTGGCCCTGCTCGCGCGCTACGATCGCCCCGGCCCTCGCCACCTGTTACCGCCACCAGGTCTTCGAGACCACGAAAGCCTTCGTCCGGGCCACCGGCCTGCAGCCGGGCCACTATACCATCGCGTTCCAGTCGCGTCTGGGCCTCGATGCCTGGCTCACGCCCGCCACGGAGGAGGAGTTAATCCGACTGGCCCGGAAGGGGGTGCGCAAGGTGTCCGTGCTCTGCCCCTCGTTCGTGACGGACTGCCTGGAGACGCTCGAGGAGATCGCCGAGCGGGGGCGGGAAGTGTTCCTCGAAAACGGGGGTTCGGTGTTCCGGCTCATCCCCTGCCTGAACGATCACGCGCAGTGGGTGGAGGCGCTGGCCTCGCTGGTGGCCCGGACGGCCGGGGCACAGGCCTGAGGTGCAGGCACGCGGCTCACTTACGCACACGCCAGAGCATCACCATGGCGATCCCGAAAAACACGACGTGGGGCAGCCAGGCGGCAAGGACGGGATCGAGGTCGCCAGCATAGCCAAAGGGTTCAACGAGTTTCTGTACGGCCAGGTACGAGAATGCCGTCAGCAGGCCGAGCCCCATCCGAACGGCCTGGCCGCCGCGCCGTCGAACGGCGGCCAGCGGGACCCCGATCAGGATCAGGATCAGGTTGGCAAAGGGATAGGAGAATTTGCTGTAGTACTCGACCAGGGTACGGCCCATATTGCCGGCGCCGGAGCGGCGGAGGTGTTCCACATAGTCGGAAGCGACGGGGATCGTCATGGAGGCCACGTCGCGCTCGGTCCGTGCAAAGTCGCGTGGGCGAAGCATCAGCGTCGTGTCGAGGCGAGCGAGCCTGCGCCGGATCTCGCGCCCGTCCGGTGTGAACGTGCGCAGGATGGGTTCCGAGAGTCGCCATACCCCGAGCGAGTCGATCCATGCCATCTCGTGCGCGTCGATGCGCGAGACGAGCCGTTTTCCCTCCTCGAAATGCTCGAGGGAGACGCGGTAAGCCCGCTGGGTGACGCGGTCGTAGTACCCCACGGCCACGATGCTCCCCGGGCGGTTCTGGCGGTGGATGTCGTTCAGGTCCAGCTGCCGGGGGGCGTCCTTGAGGTACTTCATCTCGAAGTCGAGTACCACCTGGTTCGTACGGGGTACGACGTATCCGTTAAACCAGAACATGAACCCTGTGACGCCGATAGCTACGAAGGCGTAGGGGAGAAGGATACGATAGAGCGAAACGCCGCTCGTCTGAAGGGCGGCGAGTTGAAGCTGCTGGGCCAGTTTGCCGGTCAGGTAGACGCACGAGAGGAACAGAGCCAGCGGGGAGGTCAGCCGGACGATCTCCGGGATGTAGTTGACGTAATAGACCAGAAAGACGTCGCGCATCGTCGCCCCGCGGTCCATGAAGTCATCGATGGATTCGACGTAGTGCAGGACGATGAAGAAGATGATCAGGGCTCCAATCAGGAACAGAAACCCCTGCAGGAGGCGGCGCATGATATGCCGGTCGAAGGTGGTCATGCAGGGGTGTGGGGCTGGGTGGGGGAAGGAGAAGGTAAACGCGGGCGTAAAACTCAACGAAAACGAACAATGGTTCCGGTTGCCATCCCCGTGGGGCTTCTGTAGCTTACTCCGGCTCCGAACGAAACCATAAAGACCCCAGGCACATGAAAGTTCACGAATATCAGGCCAAGGACATTCTGGCGAAGTACGGCGTGGCCGTACAGCCCGGCATCGTGGCACGGACGGTTGAGGAAGCCGTCGAGGCCGCGAAGAAGATGCAGGCCGAGAACGGCACCGACCTGTTCGTCATCAAGGCGCAGATCCATGCCGGCGGGCGGGGCAAGGGAGGCGGTGTGAAACTCGCCCGTGGCCTCGACGAGGTGCGTGAGAAGGCCGGCGCCATCCTGGGCATGATGCTCAAGACGCATCAGACCGGCCCGGAAGGGCAGAAGGTCCGGGCCGTCCTCGTTGCTGAGGCCGTCGACATTGCCCGCGAATATTATGTCGGGGTGACGCTGGACCGCCAGCGGAGCATGAACGTCATCATGGCGTCGACCGAGGGAGGGGTCGAGATCGAAAAGGTGGCCGAGGAAAGCCCCGAGAAGATCCTCAAGGAATGGGTCGATCCGTCCATCGGGCTGCAGCCGTTCCAGGTGCGCCGTCTGGCCTTCGGCCTGGGGTTTGAAGGAAAAGCCTTCAAGCAGGCCTCGAAGTTCATCGCTGCGCTCTACCGGGCCTATGAGGAAAGCGATGCTTCGCTGGCCGAAATCAATCCGCTCGTGCTGACGGAGCAGGGCGATGTACTGGCCGTCGATGCCAAACTCAACCTGGATGACAACGCCCTCTTCCGTCATCCGGATCTGGCCGAACTGCGTGATATCCACGAGGAGGATCCCCTCGAGGTCGAGGCGAGCAAGTACAACCTGAACTACATCAAGCTGGATGGCAACGTGGGTTGCATGGTCAACGGAGCCGGTCTGGCTATGGCCACGATGGACATCATCAAGCTGGCCGGGGGCGAGCCGGCGAACTTCCTCGATGTCGGTGGTTCGGCCAGCCCGGAGACGGTCGAGGCCGGCTTCCGTATCATCCTCAAAGACCCGAACGTGAAGGCCATCCTGGTCAATATTTTCGGTGGCATCGTCCGGTGCGATCGGGTGGCCAAGGGGATCGTCGAGGCGGCGAAGAAGGTGGACATCAACCTGCCGCTGATCGTCCGGTTGCAGGGGACCAATGCCGAGGAGGGCAAGCAGATCCTGGAGGAGAGCGGGCTCAAGATCGAGACGGCGATTCTGTTCCAGGAAGCCGCCGAGAAGGTGACGAAGGCGCTGGCGGCGATCGAAGCCTGAACCGGGGAACCGGCGGCCACCGTGGCACGGTGCGGCGTCGTCCTCTGTACCCTCCCATGATGAAGACCCGGCGCGTTCGGTCATCCGATGAAGCCGCGGCGGCTGGTGCGCGCCCGGCGGCCGGGGTCTCGCTACGGGGCGTGACCCGGCGTTTTGGCCCGGTCGTGGCCGTGGACGAGGTGTCGCTGGAGATCCGCCCCGGGGAGTTCTTCTCCTTCCTGGGGCCAAGCGGATGCGGGAAGACGACCCTGCTGCGCCTGGTGGCCGGCTTCGAAACGCCGGATGCCGGGCAGGTCCTCATCGGTGGGCGGGACGTCACGACGCTGCCGCCCCAGCGGCGTCCCACGGCCATGGTGTTCCAGAACTACGCTCTTTTCCCGACGATGACGGTCGGGGAGAACGTGGCCTACGGACTGCATGTACGTCGGGTGCCCCGGGCGGAACGGGAACGCCGGGTGCAGGAGGTGCTGGCACGGGTCGACCTGGCCGGGTTGGCCGACCGGCCGGTGACGCAACTCTCCGGAGGCCAGCAGCAGCGGGTGGCCCTCGCTCGCGCCCTGGCCGTCGAGCCGGACGTGCTGCTCTTCGACGAGCCGCTCTCGAACCTGGATGTCGCCCTGCGCGAGCAGACCCGGCGTGAACTCAAGACCCTCCAGCAGCGCCTCGGTACGACGAGCCTTTATGTGACGCACGACCAGCAGGAAGCCCTGGCCCTGTCGGACCGCATCGCGGTCATGAAGGGGGGGCGGATCCAGCAGGTCGGGCCGCCCGAATCGCTGTATCGCGCCCCGGAGACGGCCTTCGTGGCCTCGTTCCTGGGAGGAAGCAATGTCGTGACGCATCCCGGCCTGGCAACGTTGCTGGCGGGCACGCCGCCGCCCACCTCCGGCCACGTCCTGGCCGTCCGACCCGAACATCTCGAACCGGTGGACGAAGGCGGGGTCGAAGGCCGCGTCCAGGCCCGCCAGTTCCTCGGAACGTA
Source organism: uncultured Rhodothermaceae bacterium (assembly GCA_964552015.1). GTDB lineage: Bacteria > Bacteroidota > Rhodothermia > Rhodothermales > ISCAR-4553 > Rhodocaloribacter. The sequence goes on from CAZKFR010000008.1 coordinate 34,923, forward strand.
CGCCGAGTGGGTGATCGACGCCGGGATGGCCACGCTCCGTATGTGGCTCGATCCCGATGTGCCGGTGCAGGAGCGCGTACGCCTGCGGGCCGGTCAGTTCCGCTGGGTGCTCGCCGCCGACCGCTAGCGAAACATGGACCCGGGGCACGAGGGTACATGCCCGGAGCCTTCTGGAAGGGTCGTAGGGCGAGGCCAGGTTGAACCCCGTCCATCCCCTCCGAACCTGATCACCACGCAAAACCTGCAAACGACCATGATCCGGGAAGAAATCGAAGTGCGCGAAGGGCTGGAAGGGCTGACGCCCGCCCGCATCCTGACCCTCTACCGCCGGGCCCCGCTCCTACGTTTCGTCGACGACCCCGAGCAGGTCTGGGAGATGTTCCAGCGCTCCTCCCTCGTCCTTTCCGTCTGGCACCACGGTCATCTCGTGGGTCTGGCCCGCGTGCTTACGGACGGTGTCCTGAACAGCTATCTGTGCGAACTGGCCGTCGAGCCGGACGTGCAGGGCCTCGGGATCGGAAAGCGGTTGATCCGGGAGATCATGGAGCGCTGCAAGGGCACGGACCTGGTGCTCCGCGACTCGGACATTTCGTCCACGTTCTACGCCCACCTGGGCTTCGAGCGGGTACGGAACGCCTGGGTCCGCAAGATAGCGTAGCCGGGAGCCGGGCGAGGTCAGGCGATGTCGCCTTCGTCCGGAAGGACATCGAGGAGGTCGGTGACCCCGTTCACGCCGGGGGTGTGTTCGAGCAGAGCCCGCAGGAGGTCGCGGTCCAGCTCGTTCCGGATGAGGCCGTACACGGTCACCTGGCCGTCCCGCACGTAGAAATGAAGGCCACGGATGCCGGCCAGGTCGAGGTCACGTTCGAAGCGGTCGTGTAGCCGCCGGGCCAGGATACGATCGCGCCGAGCCGTCGGGTCAGGCGACGAAGAAGGCCGGAGGGATTGCGTCAGGCGCCGGGTGAGCTTCCTGAAGGCGATAGGAGTCATGGAGAGGCGAGGGAAAGGCGCTGCGACCGTGCCCGGCCCTCGGATGGTGATACATGCTTGAGGGGTTCCTTGGACGCGTCGGTCCGTGCTTGGGCCCATGTTGTTCAAACACTCTCGCCCGTTGTATCCCCGGACGGGTATCCGGGTTTCCGGCGGCGCTGGCCGTCACCCTCGATTTCATGGCAAATGGAAGGTGCGTGACCGCCAGAACGCTACTGGACGAGGGTGCGGAAGCGATCCTTGATGTCCGATTTGGGCTGTCGGATACGGAGCAGATCCCGCAGGTGCCCGCTCTTGACATGCAGGTCGAAGCCCCAGGACTGGAAGTCGCCAAAGGGTATCCAGTTGAACGACATCTGCCAGCACTCGAAGTCTCGGAAAAGCGCCAGGCTGGTCGTTACGAGCTCTTTGCGCTCGAAATCGTAGCCTGAACGCGCCTGTACTTTCCAGTTGGGTGTCAGATTGAAGTCGGTACTCAGGTTCAGAATGGCTCGTCGACTCTCGGTCAGGCCCGTCCGGGTGATGCCGAAGGTGAAGTCGAGGGAGAGGGACCAGGGGATGGCGAAATCGCTCGTGGCCGTGCCCGGGCCTGCCAGGGCTCCCGGCTCGAGGAACGGGTTCTGGTTCAGGAAGGGGTTCTGGTTGAAGCTGGCCCGTCCCGAGGTGGCCGGTCGGCTCTGGCCGGTGCGGGTGCGGCTACGCAGCGCCGTACGGGCGGTGATGCTGAGGTTCGTCAGCCGGGCCAGGTCGAGGCCGCGCAGGTTGAAGACGAAGTCGTCGATGGTGCGACCCTGGGCGTCGCGTCGGTAGGGCGAAAACGTGGCGTTGACGTCCAGGTCGACCTGGCCCAGCAGGCGGGTTCGCCCGCGCATCACGATATTGCTCAGCTTGAGCGAGTCGGCGGCGAAGTTATAGCTGGTGGAAAAATCCAGGTTCAAGAGTTTGGTCGTCTGGCTGCGCGTCTCGCCGGTGGAGTCCGCTTCGACGCGCTTCGTCTCGAACGTGTTGTTGAGGGTCAAGGAGAGGGCCTGTTGCAGCCCGCGCCGCACCCCGCTGACGAGGGCATAGCGCTGCTCGTTGCCCTGGGCATCGACATAGGTGCGCGTATAGCCCCAGGAGGGGTCGAAAAAGTCGGGCTGGTAATTGAAGCTGAGGGAGGGCCGGACCGTATGGCGGAGGCCCCGGTACCGGCCGAGGGCGATCGGGAAGAGGCCGTAGAACGTGGTGTTGGCCGAGACGCCCAGGTTGAACTGGCGCAGGGCAAAAAAGCCGGGGACGCTGGAGCGGACGAGGGTGTTGGTCGAGTCGGAGAGGGACTGCCGGATCGTGCGAATGAACCAGTCCTCCTGGTAGTTGAAGAACGGAGACATGTTCATCCGGAAGCCCCCGAGCAGGGGGAGCCGATCCACGTTGAAGGTGGCGTTGACGGGGATGCGGTGTGTGGCTTTGAAGGCAAAGGGTTCGTCCCGGCCTGTCGCCTCGCGGTATTGTGAGGGGGAAAAGAGGGCGTCGACCCAGGAGATGCCCGTCGTGTCCGAGAGCGGCTGGAAGTCGAACGTGTTGGTCAGGGCCAGGCTGTAGCTGGTGGTGAGGCGCTCGTACCAACTTTCGGAGGCACCGGCCCCCCGGGAGGCGCGACGGAATGGCTTGAAGGCGTTCTGCGAGAAACTCAGGTTGGGCAGGGTGAGGGCGACGGCCCCCGTGGCGAAGTTTTGCCGGTGGGTCAGGTTGATGCTCAGGTTGCGTCCGCCGGCCGGCCAGCGCTTGCTGAACCGAACGCTCGAGTTGGTCGTTTGCTGTACGCGATCCTCATAGACCTCGGAGAGTGTACGCAGGTAGCTGGAGGACGTCAGATTGACGTCCGCACCGAACTGCGTTGTGGGATTGATCGTCTGATTATGACTCCAGCGGAACCGGCCCCGGTTCTCCACGGCAAAGTCCGGGTCGCCGGACTCGCCGCGCCGGAGCCGGGAGAAATCGACCTCGAGCTGGCCGCTGTAGGTGTAGCGTTTGTTGTAGCGGTAGAGGGCGTTGATGCCCCAGCTGCCGCGGGTCCAGAGGCTGCCCTTGAGCTGAAGGTCCATGTAGTCGCTCAGGGCAAAGTACCAGCCCCACCCCCGGAGGTAGAAGCCGAATTCGTCCTCGCCGTACTGGGGGGGCAGGGGACCGCTGCGCCGCCCGCTCTGAGCGGGAAGGAAGCCGAAAGGGAGCCAGAGCGGTGTCGGGATGTTGTACAGATAGAGCTGGAGCGGACCCGTGTAGATCCACTTCTTGTTGACGATCTTCATCTTGCTGGAGCGGAGCGAATACGAAGGATCGTCGACGCAGGAGCAGGTGGTGTAGGCGCCGTCCTTGATGTAGATGACGCTGTCTTCCTTCACTTTGGCGATGCCGGCCCGGATGAAGCCATCTTCGATCCGGGTCTGCGCCCCGACGACACGGCCCCGCTCCGTCTGCAGGTTGAAGGCCAGGATCCGGCCCGAGAAGGTTTCCGAACCCTGTTGGATACGGGGCCGTCCGACCATGCCCGTATCCACCGGCAGGCCGAAGGCCTGCAACTCGCGCCGGTCGAACAGGATGGTCACGCCGTAGGCGCTCAGGACGACATCGCCGTAGGCCACATGGCTCTCGCCATAGAGGGTGCCGGTATCGCCCGCTACGTCATCAAAAGTAACGATGAGGGAGTCCCGGGCGCTGAAGCGGACAGGCTCTTTCAGGGCCGTCGATCGTGAGGCGCGGCTGGGCGTCGACGTGGGGGGGGCGGTCGTCTGCTGCGCCCGGGCGAAGGGGAGCCCGGTGAGGAAGCAGAGCCCGGCCAGCAGGGCCGCGGCGGTGAGACGGCGGGACCGGCGTACCGGAAAGGCTTTACGGGACGGCGTCTGCGGGAGCCTGCTCATCCAGATACTGAAATACGAGATGGGCTGCTCCGAGCATACCCACCTCGTTTCCACGGGTTTCCTGGATGATGTCCAGGCCCGCCCACATGCCGGGCATCACGAAGCGGCGGAGCGTCTCACGGGCCGGCTCGAGGATGAAGTCGCCGGCGGCCGAGAGCCCCCCTCCGACGACGATCTTGCGGATGTCGAGGAGGTTGACGGCCGAGCCGAGCACGCAGCCGAGTTTGTGTCCGGCCCAGGCCAGCACCTCGATGGCGCCGGCATCGCCCCGCACGGCGGCGTCGTAGAGCATCTTCGGCGTGATGCCCTGCAGGTCGGGCCCCGCCATCTCGTGGACGAGGCTTTCCTGCCGGTTCATGAGCCGGTACCGGGCATGCCGCGAGAGGAAACGCTGCCCCAGATAGGCCTCGATGGCACCGGCCACACCCGAGCGATCGAACGGCCCCTCGTAGTCGATGGTCATGTGGCCGATCTCTCCGGCCGCACCCGTGGCGCCCCGAAAGATCTTGTTCTGGTAGATGATGGCGCCGCCCACCCCGGTGCCCAGGGTGACCATGATGAACGAGTCGAACGGCTTGCCGGCCCCGTAGTGGGCACTTCCCAGGCCGGCCACATTGGCGTCGTTTTCGACGAAGACGTGCATCTTCTCGCCGAAGCGGGCCTGCAGCGCCTCGTGCAGATTGATCGTTTCCCAACCCGGGAAGTTGGGGGGATGGCTGACGGTCGTTCGTTCCCAGTTGATGGCCCCGGGTGAGCCGATGCCGATGCCGGCGATGCGCTGCTCCGGGGCCTTCTCGATCAACTCCTCGACGATGTCGCCGATGCGCTCGATGATGCGTTGCGGACCTTCTTCAGCGTACGTGGGGCGGTTCGTCTCGTAAACGAGACCCCGGCCCCGCTCCACCAGAGCCGCTTTGATCGACGTTCCACCAAGATCGACGCCAACGGCAAAACGCTGTTTCATCATGTCCCTTCAGGTCGTGGACCGGCTGCGCCCGGCCCTGTGAGATAGCGGCTCACTCTTCGCGTTCCACCCGGTACACGGTCTCCCCGGGCCGCCGCATGCCAAACTGTTCACGTGCGATCCGTTCCACCACCTCGTCCGAAAGGCCGTCCTCCAGCATCTGCTCCAGTTCGGTGATGCGGGCCTTCAGTTCGGCGTTTTCCGCCTTCAGACGGGCGTGCTCCCGGTGCCAGCCCACCCGCTTCCAGACGCTGTAGCTGTCGAAGAACAGCAGCCATGCCAGCAGCACGAGCAGCGCCGCCAGCAGGACAGGGCGGCGGAGCCTTGTCGGGGCCGGCTTTCGGGACGTATCGGGCATGGTACGGTGTCGGGTCAGCCGAAACGGAAGGCGGCCCGTCCTGGATAGCGAGCCGTATCCCCCAGTTCTTCTTCGATCCGCAGGAGCTGGTTGTATTTCGCCGTGCGATCGCTCCGGCAGGCCGAACCGGTCTTGATCTGGCCGGCGTTGGTCGCTACGGCCAGGTCGGCGATGGTCGTGTCCTCGGTTTCCCCGGAGCGGTGGCTGATGATGGCCGTGAAGCGGTTCTTATGGGCCAGTTCGATGGCGGCGAGCGTTTCGGTGAGCGTCCCGATCTGGTTGAGCTTGATCAGGATGCTGTTGGCACATCCCTCGTCGATCCCACGGCGCAGGAACGCGGTATTCGTGACGAAGAGGTCGTCACCGACGAGCTGAACCCGGTCGCCGATGGCCTCGGTCAGCATCCGCCAGCCCTCCCAGTCGTTCTCGGCCATGGCATCCTCGATGGAAAGAATCGGGTACTGCCGGACCCAGTTCTCCCAGAAAGCGACCATGTCCTCGGACGTGCGTGGGCGGTTCGGATCACTTTTCCAGAAGACGTAACGGCCATCCTGGACCATCTCGCTCGTGGCCGGGTCGAGGGCCAGGTGGATGTCCTCGCCGGGACGGTATCCGGCCGTCTGGATCGCTTCGAGGATGACTTCGACGGCTTCCTCGTTCGAGCGCAGATCGGGGGCAAAGCCGCCCTCGTCACCCACCGCCGTGTTGTAGCCCCGGCTCTTGAGCACGTTCTTGAGGTGATGGAACACTTCGACGCCCATACGCAGGGCCTCGGAGAACGAATCGGCCCCCGTGGGCATGATCATGAATTCCTGCATGTCCACGTTGTTGTCCGCATGGCGTCCGCCGTTGAGGATATTCATGAGCGGGACGGGCAGGAGATGGGCATGGACGCCGCCGATGTAGCGGTAGAGCGGAAGCCCGACGGTGGCGGCGCCGGCCTTGGCCACAGCGAGCGAGACGCCGAGAATGGCGTTGGCGCCGAGGCGGCTCTTGTTGGGCGTACCATCGAGCTCGATGAGCAGGTTGTCGATTTCGGCCTGATCGAGGACGCTGAACCCCTCGAGCTCCGGGGCGATGACCTCGTTCACGTTCTCGACGGCCTGCAGGACGCTCTTGCCCAGATACATCTGTTTGTTGCCGTCCCGCAGTTCTACCGCCTCGTGCTCGCCGGTCGAGGCACCGCTCGGGACGGCGGCGCGGCTCAGGTAACCATCTTCGGTCAGGACTTCGACTTCTACGGTCGGGTTACCCCGGCTATCGAGGATTTGTCGTGCTACGATATCCAGTATCAGGGACATGTCGTTGAACGTTCGTGATGGAGGAGGGAAGGCGTGAACACATTCCGTGCGGAAATTCGATATCCCGCTTCGGAATAACAAGGGTGCGGCGTGGGGTCTTGGTAAAGAAGAGGCCGCCGGCAGACCTGAAAACGCTTCCGGTCTATCCCAAAAAAAACAGGGGCCGGTCTCCTTCCGGACACCGGCCCCTGCGAAGCAGGATCCTGTGGGTACTCAGCGTACCCGGGTCGTTTCGTTGATCCAGGTATAGCAGCCGTAATCGATCTTGTACGGGTCGCCGTCGTTCCACTGCTTGAAGAACTTGTCTTCCGCCGTGGGATAGAACCGCCGGATGCTGTTGATGCGCTGGTTGGCGAGGTTGGCGACCTGCGGGTCCCGGGCACGGGCACGCTCATAATAATCGGTGGCGAGCCAGTAGACGGCCCGGTCTTCCCGCTCGAAGGAACCGCACTGCTGGACAGCCTGCACGTACAGGTCGCCAATGGCGATGAGGGCCATACCGAAGTTGGGATCCGCTTCCAGGGCTTTGCGGAACGCCGTGCGGGCCCGGGCGAAGCGACCGGCCTGCTGATGGGCCACACCGATGTTGTAGTACACCTCGCGGGCGTTCTCCTGGCCCCCCTCCATCTTCAGCGATTCCTCGAAGAGACGAATGGCTTCGTCCGCGTCGCCGTCTTCCAGACGCATCTTGCCAAGCAGGCGGTAGACCCGGGCGCTGGGCTGCATCTGTTGCAACCGGGCGCCCATCGCGTACATCTTATCACGGAGTCCCTCTTCGCGGTACAGTTCGAACAGTTCCGTGATCAGGTCGATATCGTCCGGGTTTTTCTCGAGTTGCTGCTCCAGAAATTCGATCCGTTCTTCCGGGGAATCGAAGAGGACGTTTCGAAATTCCGTGATACGGGCCATGATCTCCGGATCGTCGCCGCGCAGCTCTTCGACTTCTTCCATGAAGGCCACGGCGCCCGCTTTGTCATCCTTGCTGACGAGATCCCGGATGATGTATTCGATGTAATAAAGGTCGGTCTTCTGGGGATTCAGCTTCCACGCTTCGTAGTAGATGGCTCCGACGCTGTCGACGAGTTCGGGCAAGTCATCCTTGTGCTGGAGGATGAAGTTACCCTTTTTCAGTTTCCACTCGAAGGGATCGATGGTGCCTCCGATGTCCTGAATCGTGGGCACCGCCGTGTCCAGCATGATCAGGGCCGAGTCCAGGTAGGCACGCCGCTGATCCGGGTCATCTGTGGCTTCGGCGAGTTTCGCATAGACCTCGACGGCCCGCTCGAAGTTTTTGTCGTTGTTGCGGGAGAAACCGGGGGCGTGCTTCAAGATCCAGCGCAGGTTGGGCAGGGCGCCCTCGTAGTTACCGTTCTTGAAGTCCTCGTAGTACAGGCTGTAATGAATGGCGATTTCCTGTTGCGAGGGCTTCTCCTGGGCCTCTTCCGGTTGCGCCAGGGCCGTTAACGGAAGCGCCATCAGAGCGAGGAGCCCCACGTAAATGGCCTGCTGGACGCGCATAGGCAGGTAGTTCATGGTCAAAAGGTCCGGGTTGGTGGTGCAGGGTGCTTATATAGACACGGCGATCTCAACCGAGTTTCCGCTTGACGAACCAGCGTTCTCCAAAGTTGACGTTGAGACCGACACGAACGAACCGGTCGCGGATGAGTCCGCGGTCGGTCGTGCCGCGCGTGCCTACCTCCAGGTTTAGATCAATCCGCGTGCCGGGATGCATCGTGGGCAGGCTCAACCCACCCGTCACGGCCAGGGTGCGGATCGTTACGTCCGGCAACGGAGACGCATACGAGGCGTCGTAATAAAAGCCGAGCCGGTAGGCCGTGCGACGCAGGAAAGAAGCATTGAAGTCACGGCCGGCCGGAAAATATTCAATTCCTCCGGAAAAACGCCAGCGGTCGCGGAGCGTAAGCCCGGCGTCGGGGTCATAGCCGGGGAAGTCGAACGTGCTTTCGAACTGGCTCCAGGGCTCGTAGCGACCGTCGAGCAGGAACGTCCAGCGGCTGTCGGTCTGGTACGAGACGCCCAGTGCCACGCCGTAGGGTAGGGAGACGTCCCCGGATCGATCGCCGGCGAGGGTGTCCGGCTCGGCCTGGCCCAGGGCCAGGGTGGGGACCCGCTTGCCGGTCAGCGTCGTCGGCAGGGTGAAGGTGGCGCCGAAGGCCAGTTGATCGGCCGGACGGAGCAGGTTGGGCAGGCGTACCAGCACGCCGGCGGTGCCGTTGACGCCGTGGAGCCGCGTGGCGCTGGCGACGGTGGCGGTCTGGTAGAACCCACTGGCGAAGCGCGTCTCACGCCGCTGTTCGAGGATGCCGAAGATCCAGTTGGCCTGCAGGCCAACGGCCACGTTCGGGTTGATCTGCCAGCCCAGGCCCCCGGTGACCTGCTGCAGGCCGCCGCCCCCGGTGTGCTGGATCGTGAAGGGGACCTCGTCGTCGTCGGGCGGTGACAGCGTGCCTTCCTCCTGAACGCGGTAGTTCACTCGGGTGTACGGTACGTAGGCCAGCCCGAGGCCGAGCTTCTGGGACTTCAGGGGGAAGCCCACATGGATGCCGTTGAGCGCGCTGGAGACCAGCCGGCTCCGGGCGTCGGAAGCGTCTGTCATCGTGAGGTTCTCGTACAGCAGTCCCCCGGATACGCGGGTGAGAACCCGGGCGCCCCAGGAAGCCGGGTTGCTCAGGTTGACGGCGCCAAAGGACGGGAAGCCTGTGCCGCCACCGCCCATCGCCTGCAACTGAGAAGAGGGAAACTGCCGCAACTCGCCCAACCCGAAGCGGGAGTACACGGAGCCATCGCCGGTTTGCTGGGCGTGGGATGAGAACGACAGCCACGGAGCGAAAAGCAGCAGACTCAGGACGCGAAGAGCGTTCGAATACGTCATGGGAGTATGCAGAAGGTAGGAAGGAGCCACCAGATGGGGCAACGAACGAACTAGTTGTCGGGTGGGCTCAGGGTCAGGATCAGTTCCGGGCTTTCCGTCGAATCCATCGGGCCGTACAGGAGGAGCGCGTCGATGGTGTTGTTCTCGACAGGGAAGCCGAGGCGGAACCGGTCGATCAGGTCTTCGCCGAGCGTCAGGCGCTGAAGGATGCTCCGGATGTCGGCATTCTCGAACACCAGCCGGCCGGCGTCGTCCATCGAAGCCCGTGCGATTTCCTGGATCAGGTCGTCCGGCGTGATGGCGAAGAGCGAAACTTCACCGGGCGTGGGGCGGACAAAGCCGGCGGTTTCCGACTGCAGTGCGAGCGTATCGACCGGGAAGACGAGACGGGCGCGGTGGACGGCATGATCCGCTACACCGTCGGCGCGCAAGTCGAAACGCACCTGCACGTTGAGACCGCTGCCGTCCTGCATGAGTAGCCGGTTCGGTCCCACGTCCGGCAGGCCCGAACGGGCAATCCCGGTACCGGTCTTCCCCGCCAGGAACGACACCGACGTGCCGCCCGACGTCGCCACGAGACGAAAACCCGAGGATCGGAAGCCCAGCACGGTGTTTCCCGAGCGCCAGGCCAGTTTGAACCCGTGAAAATCGTCGTTGAAGGTAGTAGCGCGAAGGCGTGCGTCGTTCTCCGAGATCCAGGCGTCCGGGAGGGCCACGGTGATCAAGGAGTCTCGCGCGTGGACCTCGAACTCGGTGATCGGATCCGGAGCGGCGGCCAGCGTGGTATCGGCAAGGAAGGTGGTGGCATCCCAGGCCTCGAGCACGTCGTAGAGAGCCAGCGTGACCGGTGCGGTCGTGTCACCGTAGACGTAGTCGAGGACGAGTTGCAGCGATGCCTCGGTTACCTGGCCATCCCGGAAGCCCTCGGGGATGGCCGAGGGGGCGATGAAATCCACGTAGCCTGTCGCGCTGGTGGTCCCCAGCAGGGGATCGTCGACCTGCCCTGCCAGCGCGCGGGGAATGACGGACGACGTGCCGGTGAAATCCCGGACCTCCTCGTTGGACATGTCGCCGGGACGGACCACGGTGACCGTAGGCTGGGTGTTGTCGGCACCGACGAGGTCCAGACCCACGCTGGAGGGGTCCTCGCAGGCAGCGAGTACGAGAATCGACGGCACGCAGACGGCTACCAGGAGGAGACGATACGTCTTCGGCACAGGCTTCGTGGTTGGGTTTGGTTCAGGCATGGCGTACGGGGATCCGCCAGAGAACGGATGAAGGTGGGTGCTTCGTATGTGGGGCGGGGATAGTAAAAACCCCACGCGACGAACGTCGATGGGGTCTTTACAGGAAACGGGGGATGTATGCCGGCCCGTGTCGTCAGGTTTCAGGCGGGTACGCCGTTTAGCACCTGTTCGTAGAGGGTCATGGCCTGTTCAGCCATTTCTTCATGTTCGCCCTCGAAACGGGGGGCGTTGCCCTCGGGCGTGAGCGAGGGGGGGTAGATGACCATGTCCGCGTGGGCCAGACCCATGTCCACCGGCGATTTATCCAGCAAGGCCTCGGGGAGCCCCAGTTTGCTCAGATGCTCTTCCGTGAAGCGGGCCTCGAAATCGACCTCCTGGGGCGTATAGACGATCTTGGCATCCTGGAACAACGGATCCCCGGCGTATTCGGTACGGAGGAGCCAGGGCAGGAGGCCACTGATCCAGCCCATGGCATGAACGATGGCGGGCGACCAGCCCAGCGACCGCGTCGTTTCCAGCACGCCCCGGCCAAAGAAAAGCGCCCGCTCCAGGTTGTCCGGAAAGAGTTTGCCCTGCTTGTCGGTGAAGATGCCCTTCCGCTTGAACAGGTGGTTGTTGTCCATGAAATAGACCTGCAAGCGCTGCCCGGGTATCGAAGCGACTTTGACCTTGAGAACCTCTTTTTCTTCTCCCAGCGGAATCTCGGCGCCCGAAAGCCGGATGACTTCATGCAGGCGGTTTTTACGCTCGCTGACGGTCCCGTATCGCGGCATCATGATGCGCGTCTCATACGAACCGGTCTCGTGGAGTCGCGCAGGCAGGGCGCAAGCCAGTTCGGCGAGTTCTGTTCCTTTGATGAAGGGGGCAACCTCACCCGATACAAAGAGGGTCCTCATAGCGTTCGTCATGCTTGTGCTGCTTTGGTTTGTGGGCATGATCCGGCACGTGGGCACCGCACCGGACCCGTTGCATTACGTGGAACCGTTCGTCCTGACCGACAGGGGCGGGGAGGCGAAGACGACGGTTTGACGTCAGATAAAACAAACCTTAAAATTTAAAAAGATAGGAGTGGATTTTCAAGGGTTGGAGCGGGTTTCGAGGTCGGTACGGGTCGTGGGCCGGACGGCGTACGAAGGCAGACCCCGGAGTGGGGCCGTTATTGTGCCGGAAAACAAAGCACATCCACCGAAAGTTCCTTGCCGGGGGTCCCGGAAGAGCCGTTATTGCAAAGAAAAAACGGGATCGCCCCCCGCCGACAAACCTGTTCGGCGCCCGTGCGTACGTGAAAGGCAAAGAGGGCATTCACAGGGGTTGCGGGGAATACCGATGGTACACACCGAAGATCATAACGACGATCTGGATCGCCTGCTGGCCGACCATGCCATCGTGCTTTTCGATGGGGTCTGCAACCTGTGCAACACCTCGGTCAACTTCATCATCGACCACGATCCGGACGGTTATTTCAAGTTCGCACCGTTGCAGTCGGACATCGGGCAGCGACTTCTTCGAAGGTGCGGCGTCGAGGGGGACGGGTTAGATAGCATCGTCCTGATCGAAGGCGAACGGGCCTACCACCGCTCCGCGGCTGCCCTGCGCATTGCCCGGCGGCTCCGGGGGGTATGGTCGTGGCTCTACGGGTTGCTCATCGTACCCCGTCCGATCCGGGATCGAGTTTACGACTGGGTGGCGCGGCACCGCTATCGATGGTTCGGTCGCACGGATCAGTGCCGGATCCCCACCCCGGAATTGCGGAGGCGCTTTCTGGACTACACGCCTGTCTCCGTCGGCCAGGTCAACGAGGAGCCTGCTCCGTCTGCTTCTGAAGGAGCTCGAAGTAGCGTTTGATCAGTTCCTCGTAGTCCGGCGCGTAGCCGCTTTCCAGCGCGCGGATAAGGTCACGACGCAGTTTTTCCGCCTTTTCTTCCGGTGTCAATTCCTCCGGACTCGTGCGCAGGACATCCTCGCCGGAACGGCTTTCCCGTCGTTTCTCTTTGCCGCGTTCCTGCAGGGAGCGGGTTGCGTCGAGCAGTCGGGTGAGGATCTGTTGCTGCCGCTCGATGGTGCGCCGGTTGACGCGCTGCTGCTGCAATTCCCGGATCGTCTCTTCCATCTGTTCCGCAATGCGGTTCAGGTCGCCGAGAACCTCGTTCTGGAACTGGCGATTGCGACTCATCTCCTTGAGTTGATTGCGGATCTGTTCCTGCTGGCCCGCCAGCTGGCGTAACCGCTCCTCCATATCCTGCGAGAGGCGGTTGCCCTGCAGGTCATTGAGCAGTTGCTGGATCTGCTCGTTGAGTTGTTGCTGCTGCCCGGCCATCTGTTGTAACTGCTGGATCATCTGCTGCATGGACATGTTACCCGAGGCGCCGGACATCGAATTCATCATCTGGTTGAGCAGGTCCGATAGCAACAGGGCTAGCTCGTTCAGGTGGGTCATGGCCCCTTTCTGGTGTCCGCTGGCGCGCTGGGCCACGCGGTCCGAGAGGGACTCCGTGGCCGCACTCATCTCGCGCAGCGCCTCGCCGGCGTGTTGTTGCACGGAGCGGGTCATCTGCGGGATGGTTTTGGCCAGCGCGTGCAGGGAGTCGGTCACCACGGAAAGGCCCTCGTTGAGGGCTACCTGTTCCTGGGCGAGTTCGCGGAGCTGGGGACTGTCGGCCGAGAGACCACGCACGCGGGCGCGAAGGGTCTCCTGTTGCTCCGAGAGCAGGAGTACGTCGTTGAGGGCACGCCGCAGGCCGGACATGTTCATCTGCATCTGCTGCCCCTGCATGTTTTCCTGCATCTGCTGGAGTTGTTGCTGGAGCTGCTGGAGCTGTTGCTGGAGTTGCTGCTGGCCCTGGCGTGCTTGCTGAAGCTCGTTCTGGCGCAGTTGCTCCGCGTTCTGCTGCATCTGCTGGGGCAACTGCTTCTGCTGGAGCTGTTGCTGGAGTTGTTGCATCTGCTGGGACGGCGCGTGCTTCACCTCCTGCATCTGCTCGCGGAGCTCGTTCAGCTTTTCCTGAAGGGCCTCCATGTCCCGGCGGGCCTGCTCCTGTTCGCGGGCCAGCTTCTCGCGGGCTTCCGCGTTTTCACCCTCGTCCGGGGAGTCCTCGTTGTTCTGCTCGCCGGTCGGAGCCTGTTCGTCGGAGGAGGATGGACGTTGCTGACCGGCACGCTCGTCTTCGCCGGCCGGGTCGGAGGTGTTCTCGATCGTTTCGCCCGGTTCATCCTCTTCCGCCTGGTTTTCCTTACCCTTTTCTCCCTCGTTATCCGGACTCTCCTGTGTATCGTCCCGATTCTTTGCGTCGTCGCCCTTCTCGTCAGGGTTCTCTTCCAGCAGGGCGCCCGTTTCCTCGGCCAGGCGTTCCTCCTGCCGGGCCAGTTCCTCGGCCCGGCGTGCTATTTCCTCGAGGTTCTTCTGAACCCGCAGCTGTTTGAACAACTCGAGGGTGCGTTCCAGGCGGTGCCGGTACTGGTCTTCGTTGAACTGGAAATTATCCAGGGCCTGTTGCAGCTGCTGGAGGTTCATCTCCTGCATGGCTTCCTGGAGTTGCTTCAGCGCCTCCATCAGTTCGGGACTGTTGATCTCGCGTGCCACTTCCTGTAGCTCACGGTACATCTCCAGGGTCTCCTCACTGACGAGGCTGTTTTCCTCCATCATGGAGGTCGTCTCTTCGATGCGCCGGGTCAGGTCTTCGACCCGTTGCTCGAGCTGTTCCTGGCGTTGCTGCAGGCGTTCGAGTTGCTGCTGGTCTTCCCAGCTGGCCTCGGGTTTGCGGCGCAACTCATCCCGGAGTTCGTCGAACTGTTCGCGGACGGTTTCAGCCTCTTCACGCAGGGATTCCAGCGTTTCCTCGACACCTTCTTCGAGCTCGTCGAGTTGGCGGTATTGCTCGGCCAGCGAAGGAAAGCGGAGGCGATGCGCCGGCGTCCGGGCCGATTTGTAGCCCGCTACGGTGTCGTTGTCCCAGACGGCCACGTAATACTCGACGACGTCACCCGGTACGAGGTCGAGCCCGGTCGTGCCTGGCAGGTCCCAGGGGAAGAGGATTTCCTGGTCGAGCTGACGGCGGTCGTTCAGCGGGAGGTCCAGGGAGGAGAACGTCGTCTGGGGTTCACCGAAGCGGCGCTCGGCGAGCCGGTAGAAGAGGCGCAGCCGGGCGAAGCCGAAGTCGTCGGTGATGCGTAGCCGGAGGGTGGTATGGCGTTGTTCGCTGAGTTCGGCCAGCGGCTCGGGCTCGAGAAGGACGATGGCCGGCGGGGCGTCGGAGAGCAGCTTGAGGCGGTACTGAATCGGGTCCTGATTTTCCACGCCCTCGACGGAGTGGAGCAGGATCTGGTAGGTGCCCTCGCGCTGCAACGTGAAGTGCCCGGAAGCCGTCGGTCCGTCGAGCGCGAGCGTGTCCAGGGTGCCGTCGTCGAAGCGAAGGTAGGCCTCGGCCACGCGGGCCCCGCCCACGGTGACAGCAACGTCCACCTCGGTCCCCGGGAGCGCGGTCACGTCGCCGGCGTTGGGTTCGAGGCGTTGCGGCGGGATGGCCGTGTAGGCGGGGAAGGTGAGCTGGACCTGGAGACCGCGCACGAGCGGGCGCTCGATCAGGGTGGCGCGAAACCAGGGGCTCGCCACGGGGCCGGCCACGGCCCGGTACAGGAGGTCGCGCCGGAGGTTGACCACCGTATGCCGGAAGGCACCGGACGAGTCGGCCTGCAGGGGCACCGGCGTGATGGCCTCTTCGTCGGGATGGCGCAGTTCGAGGGTGAGACGATCGGGGTGGGTGGTGCCTTCCACCTGCACGGCCACGTCGAGCGAGGCACCGCGGATCAGCGCCACATCGCCGGGAAGGACGTGCAGCACGAAGGGGGCCGGCTTCTGAAACGCAACGCCGGGCGAGAGCAGGCGTTTCGAGGCGTCCATGAAGGTCGAGGGAGCCGCCAGGACGAACACCAGCAGCGCCAGCACGGGCAGCGCGGCCATACGGGAGGCCCGTCGCGCTCGGTCGAAGGTTTCGATTCGTTCGAAGGGAACCCGTGCCACCTGCTCGGAAAGCATGCGCACGGCCCGGTCCAGCAGGGACGGGGGCGCCTCGCTGTGACGACCCTCGGCCAGGTGCAGGAGGTTGACCAGTCGGTCCCCCACTTCCGGGTACGCCGTGCCGATGCGCCGGGCCACGTGTTCTTCCGAAAGGCCGGGCAACAGGCCCGTCAGGCGGAGAAGAGGAACCAGCAGGAAATACACGAAGAGCGCGCCCAGGAGCAGTACCCCCAGCCAGAAGAGGATCGAGCGGGGCGTCACGTCCAGCCAGAAGCCGGCTTCCAGCGCCACGACCACGACCCAGTAGGCCGAAATCGCCCCGAGCAGCAGGATCAGACCGAAAGCCATCTCCGCCAGGGTGATCCGACGCAGGACCCCGTGCAGGCGCTGACGTAGTTGATCGACGAGTTGACGGGTTTGCTCGCTCATGAAGATGGGCCTCGAACCGTGACGATGACACCTTCGTGTACACGGCTCGCCGTGAGCGAGTTTCGCGGGGTACACCCGTT
Organism: uncultured Rhodothermaceae bacterium; assembly: GCA_964552015.1. Lineage (GTDB taxonomy): Bacteria > Bacteroidota > Rhodothermia > Rhodothermales > ISCAR-4553 > Rhodocaloribacter. The sequence continues at coordinate 51,096 of CAZKFR010000008.1, forward strand.
GCCCCTTCGCCGCTTCAGAGCAGCCAGGAGGCCAGCATCGCCACGATCTGGCCCAGCATCAGGATCACGATCAGAAGGATCTGCAGACCCGAGAAATGCCGGGGGGGCTCGAAGGCCCGCCGCATCTCTTTCACTTTGACGAACCCTGTCGTCTCGCTCTTGACGACGCTCCACAGGTTATAGGCCGTCGAGGCCAGAAGCCAGGCCGGATGGGCCTCCAGCAGGAGCACCAACACCAGGGCGAGCAACGAGAACACGATCGTGGTCCAGAACACGATGTGGGTGAGGTTTCGCTTGATGATCTGATGCATCGGGGCGTACAACTTTCGTACGTGGTACGGCAGGATCAAACCGGTTGATCGGGGAGACCCTGCAGGGGCAGTCCGGCCCCCCGGTGCGGGGCCCTGTCGTCCGGCGCTGCTCGGGCGGTAGCGCGGCAGAGCAACCATACACGCCCCCGGAGCCAGGGAGATTCGATCCCGCAGGTGGATTCGGGGTTTTTTAGCAGACGGATAAAACGATGCTTTTTCCGGTACGGCCTGTCCCGGCCTCTTGAACCCGGAAGAAATCCTTAGTACGTTCAGGCAGCCCGTGAAGGCGGTCCGGCAGGAGCGGGGCGGGAAAACGCTGCATTCACCCTACGACGTACGCGATGAGAAACTACGCCGATGAGATTATTGCCATCATCCTCGGAGGCGGCGCCGGCACCCGGCTCTACCCGTTGACCATGCACCGTGCCAAGCCCGCCGTGCCCCTGGCCGGGAAGTACCGCCTGATTGACATTCCCATCTCCAACTGCATCAACTCGGACATCTCTCGGATTTTCGTGCTGACCCAGTTCAACTCGGCCAGCCTCAACCGGCACATCGCACGGGCCTACACATTCGACCGGTTCCGTACGGGGTTCGTCTCCATTCTTGCGGCCGAACAGACACCCCGGTCCAAAGAGTGGTTCCAGGGCACGGCCGACGCCGTGCGCCAGAGCATGATCCACGTGGGGAACTACCGCTACGACTACGTGCTCATCCTCTCCGGCGACCAGCTCTATACGATGGACTATCGCGAGATGGTCGAGCATCATAAGGAGCACGACGCCGACATCACCATTGCGACGATTCCCGTCACGGCCGAGGAGGCCCCCGGCTTCGGCATCCTGAAGACGGGCGAGCGGAATGTCATTACCGAGTTTTACGAGAAACCGGCCCGGGAAGAACTCTCCGGCAAGGAGAGCGAGGTGAGCGAGACGATGCGCCAGGCCGGGCGGATCTACCTGGCCTCGATGGGTATCTATGTCTTCAGCCGGGGGGTGCTCCGCGAACTCCTCGAAGAATACCCGGATGCGAACGATTTTGGCAAGCAGATCATACCCCAGTCGATCCAGAAGCGGCGCGTCGTCAGTTTCCCGTTCGATGGCTACTGGAGCGACATCGGGACGATCCGCTCCTTTTACGACGCCAACCTGATGCTGGCGAAACGGCAACCGGAATTCGACATCTACAACCCTCGTTTCCCCATTTACACCAACGCCCGGATGCTGCCTCCGGCCAAGGTGGAAAACTCCTTCATCGAGGATTCCATCATTGCCGAGGCCAGCATCATCGTCGACAGCCAGATATCGAACTCGGTCATCGGCCTGCGCTCGGTGATCTGGCCCAACACGACGATCAAGGATACGATCTTCATGGGCGCCGACTTTTTCCCCTGGCATGACGTGTCGCTACGGGATCCGGTCGAGGGGCCGGCCCGGCCCGGCGTGGCGGAAGGGTCCTACATCGAAGGGGCCATCATCGACCGCAACGTGAGCATCGGGCAGCGGTGCGTCATCAAGAATCGTGATGGGGTCCAGGAGGGAGAAGGCCCTAACTTTTACATCCGGGATGGGATCGTCGTGATTCCCAAGAACGTGGAAATCCCCGATGATACGATCATCTGATGGGCGAACGTTAAAAAGCGCCGAAAATGCGCTCGACCGGATGTTTTAAGAAGGAGGGTGCCTCATATTAGGACCGCTCCATGGCATCCAAACGAATCTCGACCGACATGAACGCTGTTTTTCACCGCACCCACGCTGTGCTCGTGCTGGCGCTGGTCGTCCTGGCGGGGACGGGGTGCCGCACGTACGGTGGCTACGGATCCGAAGAGGCTACGCTGGCGCAGATCGAGGCGGCCAACGAACGCTTCGCCGAGGCGCTGCGTCGTGCGGAAGCCGAGGCGGCCATGCTCTCGGAGGCCCTTGCCGATGTGAAGGCCGTCGCACCCTACGTCGACGCGTACCGTTGGGTGACGCAGCGTCATGCCGAAATGCTCGAAACCCACCGGGCGAAGTACGAGACGCTGCAGCAGGGCGCTTCGTACCGTGAGCTGAGCCGGGCCCTGGGGGCCATCGTCACGGAGCAGATCGTGGTGCAGGAACAGTACGAGCATCTCCTCTGGGCCATGGCCTATGCGGAATCCATGCCGGCCCTGACGGTACGTCTCCTGAGCAGCTATCAGGCCATTCCGCCCTATTATGTCCGTATCGAGGAGCGCCTGCAGACGCCGACGGCCGAGGATGTGGTGGCGCGTTACCGGAGTGCGACGGCCCTGTGAGGGCCGCGTCGTTCGCCCGGATCAATGCCCTCGCGTCATCATGGTGATGTAGTCCCGGATGGTCCCGCGCTGGGCCTCGATGTGCTCGATGAGGGACGACGACGGGAGACCGTGGCTACGTGCCAGGAGACGAAGCGCCGTCTTGGCCTCGAAGCCCAGCGCGTCGCGGGCGGGTTCCATGCACAGCTGCGTCGTCGCCGAAGCGGCTACGGAGACGGTCATGGCGAGCTGGCGCACCCCCGGCTCCTTGATGTGGCCCGGCGTGAGGTACGAGCCGATGATGAGGCCGATCTCATCGGGCAGTTCCCAGTGACGGGCGGCCGCGGCCCCGAGCCGCATGTGATCATGCCCGAAGGTTTCTCGTTCCTGTTCGGGCAGGGGAAAGGGTGTTCCGGTCTCTCGCTCCCCTAGTTGCGCGTAGCGCTCCGGATCGTTGTAGAGGAAGACGAGGCGTCCCACATTGTGCAGCAGACCGGCCGTATAGGCCATTTCGGCCGTAGGCAGATGGAGTTTTTTGCAGAGGTCCTGTGCATAGGCCGCCGTTCCGATACTGGCCTGGAGAATCAGGTCGAAGAGCCGTAGCTGGCGTTCGGTCGAGAGAAGGTCCCGCACCTTCAGCATGGCCGTGGACAGGACGAGGTTGCTGACCTCCATGAATCCCAGCAGAAAGACGGCCTTACGCACATCGGCGACAGGCTGGCGTAGCCCGTAGTACGCCGAGTTGATACGGCGGAGGATGGTCGTCACCATCACCGGGTCCTTTTCAATGATGCGGACCAGCTCCGGTGTATCTGGAACCTCCGCACGCTGGGCCAACAGGTTCGATACGTCCGTGATCGTACGTGGCAGGGGTGGAAACCGCAGTTCGAGGTCTGGAAGCATGGCCCGGGAGCAGACGAAGCGTGGGAAGACGAATCGGGGTGGGCGCTGGGCCTGGTCTCTGCGTCTACGTATCGGACGGTGCGCGCCGGCCTAAACGCCGGAGGCGGCCGAGATGGCGGCTCGTGCGACGACGTGACTGAAGGCCTGGGGTGGGGCGGCGAACAGCGGACGCGTCCGGGCCCACGTCGCTCGGAAAAGGGCGCTATCCCGGTACGCCTCCAGGTCTTCTTCCGAGGCCCAGTGGCTGTGGGTGGTAAGAATGTTGCTATAGCGTAGGTCCTGCCAGAGCTCCAGATGCAGGCATCCGGGAGCCGCACGGATGTGCGGGGCCGTCTCATCGAAAAGCCTCAGAAAGTCGGCCAGGCGATCCGGGCGGAAGGTCATCCGCACGAGACGTATCAGCATGGGCGCCAGGGGTCGGATGGAAGGACGGGACGTACGGGCAGAAGTAAAGGGAAAGCGTAGCCATTCGCAAGCCGGGGGGCGCGGCAGGCTGGTCAGGGCTTTTCCAGAAGGGTCTGTCCTATGCGGCAGGTGAGGCAATGGCCCGGTGTGCAGCGGGTGCGGTAGAGTTGCTGGAGCCCCTGGCTGTCGAGCAAATGCCGGGGTTTCGTGCCGAGGTCCTCAAAGGTGCGGACCACGTGATCCCGCTCCGGCGGGAGGTGTTCGAGCAGAGCGCACACCCGTTCGAAGGGGAGGGGATGTCCGGCGTGCCGGGCCGCCAAGAGCAACCAGGGGGCCACGACGTTGGCGAGGATACGCCGGCGGCGGGGGAGCCCCAGCGTGGGGTCATGGCGACGCGAGGCGCGGAGGAGGGTGTAATGGGTCTCCCAGAAGGCGCCGGGACGTACGGCCAGCCGCCGGAGCAGCTGCTTCAGCGGGTCGGGACGCAGGAGGTCTTCGAAGAAGAGGGCCGCCGGATCATGAAGCAGGAAGGCCCGCACCATGGCCACGGCCTGCGCGAGACGGAGCACGGGGTGGTTGGCCGGCCTCAGGCGTGCGAAGGACCAGTCGGAGCGGGTCAGCCGGGGCTCGCCGACGTGAGGTTCGAGGCGAGCGAAGCGTTCGTGCAGCTCCATGACGTAGTCCGCCGTGGCGCGGTCGGCGTCCAGCAGGTCGGCAGGGCGGGGCAGGAGGCCCGCCAGGCCGAAGTGGAGCGCCTCGAGGTCGGCAGGATCCTCGTAGGGACGGAGACGGTGCAGGGGGAGGCGGCGAGCCAGCACCCGCATGGGGTCGGCGTTCTCGGCATAACCGAGTGCCGCGAACAGTTCCTCGTGCAACACGTCCGCCAGATCCGAAGGACCCCCGATCCGTTCACCAAGCCGGCCATACTTCTCCCGAAGGCGTTCCTCGGCCAGGGTGCGGACCCAGTCGCGTCGCACCGGCTCCGGTACGGAGCGCCAGCCTGTGGCGCAGGGTAGCGGCGAGGTGTCCCGGCGGAGGAAACCATAGAGCAGGGATCGTACAGGGGCCTCGAGGTGAGGATACAGGCACACTTCCGGGAGCGGCGTGCCGTCCTGCCGCTGAAGGCGGCCGGTCCACAGGTCTTCGTAAAGCGTGACGTGGAGAACGACCCGGTTATACCTCGGGTCCCGGTCGTGCCGGTGGTCCTGCCAGGTGCGTGAGGCGACGTGCACCTCCACGTCACCGGCCCACACGACCTCCCCGATGCGCAGGCGGGCCATCAGGAAGTCCGGGCCATGGCCGGTGTTGGGCTGCCCCGGGTCGAGGACGACGACCGGCTCGCCCCGCGTGGTGCGGAGCGAGCCGGACCGGTAACGACGCGCGGCCCACAGGGCCTGCACAAAGGTCTCCGGCACGGCCGACGCACCCGGCAACGGTTCGCCGAGCAGCAGGGGAGGCGGGGCATCGTCGGGGGGGAACGACATGGCGGGCGGGCGTTTCCCGTTCAAACACGCCCGCCCGCCCGGTGTAACTTGCGTCCCGGCTTCGCCGCTCAATGCCCCGGGATGCCGGGTTCGGTCATGTCACGGACGTTGAGGTAATGGTCCAGCTCCTCGTCCGAGAGCAGACCCATCTTCCGGACCACGTCCCGCACGGACCGACGCTCACGCGCGGCGATCTTGGCTACTTCGGCCGCCTTGTCGTATCCGATGACGGAATTGAGTGCGGTGGCAATGGCCGGGTTCAACTCGAGCAACTCGCGGCAGCGCTCCCGATCGGCTTCGATGCCTTCCAGACAGCGGGTGCGGAAAGCCTCGCAGGCGCCGGCCAGGATCTGGATGCTCTCCAGCTGGGCGTGGGCCATCACAGGCATCATCACGTTCAGTTCGAAGTTGCCGTGCTGCCCGCCAATGGTGATCGTGGTGTGGTTGCCCATGACCCGCGCACAGACCATCATCATGGCCTCGCAGAGGACCGGGTTGACTTTACCCGGCATGATCGACGAGCCGGGCTGGATGGCGGGCAGCCGGATCTCGGCCAGGCCGCTCGTGGGCCCGCTGGCCAGGTGCCGGATGTCGTTGACGATCTTCATGAGCGAGACCGCCACGGTATTCAGGGCACCGGCCGTGAGGACGTAGGCGTCCTTGGCGGCCTGGGCCTCGAAGTGGTTCTCCGCCTCGAAGAACGTCAGGCCGGTCACTTCGCTGATGATCTGGATCGCCCGCTCGGGAAATTCGATATGACGGTTGATGCCGGTGCCGGTGGCCGTTCCGCCGAGGGCCAGCCAGGACAGCTCGTCCGAAGCCGCCCGGAGCCGCCGGATGCCGTAGCGCACCTGGGTCGCATAGCCGCCGAACTCCTGGCCGAGCCGTACGGGCGTGGCGTCCATGAGGTGCGTCCGTCCGCTCTTGAGCACGTCATCAAAAGCACGTTCTTTTTCCTCGAGGGCGGCCAACAGCCGTTCCAGGGCCGGAATCAGCTCTTCCTCGAGCGCCACACGGGCCGCAATGTGCATGGCCGTCGGAATCACGTCGTTCGACGATTGCGACATGTTGACGTGGTCGTTCGGGTGCACCAGCTTCGACCCGCGCTGCCCGCCGAGGCGCTCCGTCGCCAGGTTGGCGATGACCTCGTTGGCATTCATGTTCGTAGAGGTGCCACTGCCCGTCTGGTAGATGTCGAGCACGAACTGGTCATCCACCTCACCGTCGATGACCTTCTTGGCCGCGGCTATGATGGCCTCGGCTTTTTCGGCGTCGAGCAGGCCCAGGTCCCGGTTGGCGATGGCGGCCGCCATCTTGATGACGCCCAGCGCCTCGATGAACCGGCGCGGAAACCGGATGCCGCTGATCGGGAAGTTTTCCAGGGCACGCTGGGTCTGGGCGCCGTAGAGCGCGTCGGCCGGCACCCGGACCTCACCGAGTGAATCCTTCTCTATGCGATAGGAAGACATGGGTGTACCTCCGTGCTGTGAACAGGCGATCGATGCCGGCCATGGAGCCGGCCTTCGGTCCTGCTTATATAATCCGGGGCCAGCGGAAGCGCACCCGTCCGAAGAAAAAAATCGGAGAAATTGAAGGAAGGGGTCGACCCATGACGAGGTCAAGGTGCTCGCTGCCATCATGCGGGCCGGGGGCAACGTGACGACGTTGGGGCAGACGAGCAGCGTGTGCCCGCGACCGGAGGGGCTTCAGAACGACGTCAGAAGGGGATCTCGCCGGCAGGCTGGGTGGGCGTGTGCTCGTGGGCGACGAGGCGGATACCCTCGGCCGAGAAGCCGAACATGTCTTCGGGGGAGAAGAGAAGCCTGAAATCGTGTTCGGCGAAGAAGGGTTCGAACTTGCGGGCGAATTCGTCGAGGCGCCGGAGGTAATAGGCGGTGTTCTCGTCGGGAGCGTTCGGGTCCCAGGCCTCGGCGAGGCGGGCGTTTTCGAAGCCGGTGACATGGGCCCCGGTGCCGGTGATGTAGTAGGCGATGCGGTCTCCCTTGCGGACGGGTTGCCCGGTGCGCTCGGCACGTTGCCGGGCCAGTTCATACGTGGCCGCCCGGGGGCGCCGCCCGGCCGCTACGTCGGCTTCGTACTGTTCGAGTGTATCCTTGAGGGTCTCGGTGCGGGCGAAGTCCTCGACGCCTTCCCAGGCGTGGGTCAGGATGCGTTGCCGGTAGGCAAGGTAGAGGTCGTGCAGGCCCTGCAGGTCCTCGTTCATCAGGAGGCGGACGGCCTCGCGGACGAACCGCCGCCCGAACCGTTCGACGGACCGCGAGACGAGCGAGGAGCCCTTGAACCGGAGGCGGTCGTCGTAGGTCAGCAGGGCGTAGTTCTTCTTCTTGTACGAAAACATCTTTTTGAACCGCCCTTCGAACCCGATGCGGATGCCTTCGGGCATGGCCTCGTTGAGCCGCTCGATGAAGGCGCGCTCGTCGGCTTCGCCCTGCACGGCGGGCGGGGGGACGAACAGGACGCCGTCCGTGTCCACTTCGATCACACGCCCGCCGGCCTCCCGGATCAGGCCGATGATCCGGCGCAACAACTCCTGTCCGGTCCGGGCGACCCGGTCGGCCTCTTCGAAATCGTTGAACAGGGCCAGGCTGAAGCCAAGATGCCCGTAGAAGCTGTTGATGAGTACCTTGAACGAATTCTGCCGCGCGTCGAGTTCGCTGCGGCTCCGGGCGTCGGGGGCCGTCTTCATCTGCCGTTTCGTCTCGAGGCGGAGGTCGGTCAGGCGGCGGAGGAGGGTCGAGAAGAGGCCGAGGGCATCGCTCCGGGGCCGCACGTCATAGCGGAGCATGATCGACGGGTACAGGCTTTCGACGTCGGCGTAGACGATGGGGCCGGCCACCCCGGTAAAGAAGATATCCGTATAGCCGCCGGCCGTCTGGCTGCCCGCGCGACTTCGGGGCAGGCTGTGCCGCCGCCGCAGGTATTCGCGGACGAAGAGGGCCTCGATCTTGGCGGCCGGGCCGGTGCGGGCGACCTGCCCGTAGGGCATCGGGAGCATCTGCGTGAGGTAGAACGTCGAGCCGGAGAGGTGGCGGGCCAGGCGTTCCGTCTCGGTGGCGTCGTCGAGTGCGTAGGCCAGGAGGCGAGCGGGGTCTTCCCGCCACACCCGGGCCAGGTCGGTCCCCTCGATGTACGTACGATCCCGGGCGGCGAAGCCGAAATAGCGAGCGGCGGCCTTGAGGCCGTACGCGGGCAGGTCGCGTTTGAACACGTCGTAACTCATCACCTGGAAGTAGGTGTCGATGACATGCCGGCCGGCGATCTCGAGGGCCGGGTAATCGACGGACCGTTCCGCGAAGCGCATCGAGGCGGGAAAGACGCGGGGCAGGCTGCCGTCACGCCCCAGGCGGAACGGCACCCCGTGGCGTTCACAGCGGGCCATCAGGTAGGCCAGGTCGAAGGCGTAGATGTTGTGTCCCTCGATGACGTCCGGGTCCCGCTCGCGTACGATCTCGACGAGCCGCCGCAGCAGCATGGCCTCGTCGGCACAGGGTTCGCCGTGCCGCACCTCGATGCCGGGCGCCAGGTGGAGCAGGTGCCGCCAGCCCCGGTTATCCGAAAGCGCCACGGCGATGATCGCATCCCCGGGTCGGGACGCGAGGGGAAAGCCTTCCTCGGCATACACCTCGATGTCGAGTTGCAGCCGGTGCAGGTCATCGAAGGCCATCCCCTTGAAGCAGGTACGGCCCGACTGCATCAGGTACTGCTGGGCCGGGCTGGTGATCAGGTAGAGCGGAGTGGGGGCTTCGGGCTTCGTAGCGCGTTCGACGTGACGGAGGGCTTCCCAGTAGGCACCCCATGTGTGGAAGACGACCAGGTACCGGTAGGCGTTTTCTCCGGCAAGGTGCTGGAAGCGGTAACGCTCCCGGGGGAAGCCGCGCAGGTAGGTGATCTCGCTCAGGAAAAAGAAGGGATAGAAGGGGACGTCCTCGGTCTGGATGGAAGCCCCGTCCTCGGCGCGCCGGTACAGGCGCATCCGGGCCGGGTCACCGTCGAGGAGCGGCTGCACATCGATCAGGCCGGGCAGTGGATCGTGCCCGTAGAGGGCCACGTCGGCGGTGGGCGGTGGGGTGGGGGAGGCCGTCACGGGAGGGGCTGGTTGCAGGGTGGTAGGGCCACGTACGCTCCGGGCGGAGGTGCGTACAACCGCAGAACACGCCTGAAATTACGGGATTGTTCGCAGGGAGTTAGCATATTGTTAAGAAAGGAATCCCTATCTTGCTCCGTTCCGTATGAAGGGCCGTGCCGCAAGGTGCAAGGTGCCTCTCCTGCGGCTACCGTGGTGCTCCGCTCGAGGGCGTCGCGGTGGGACAGCACGATTCATCGCTCAAACCCTTTCTTTCAATGCGCGTTTCGACCATTGCGCCCCACGAGGGCAAACTGCTGGTTCTGTTGCCCGGCATGGGCGCCGTTGCCACCACCTTCATTGCCGGCGTCGAGGCCGTGCGCCGGGGGATGGCCAAACCCATCGGCTCGATCACGCAGATGCAAACGATCCGACTGGGCAAACGCTCCGAGAATCGCAACCCCCTCATCCGCGACTTCATGCCGCTGGCTCCGCTGGAGGATCTGGCCTTTGCCGGGTGGGACGTCTATCCGGATGATGCGTACGAGGCGGCTGTCCGGGCGCAGGTGCTCGAGGCCCGACACCTCGAACCCATGGCCGATTTCCTCCGGAGCATCAAGCCGATGCCGGCGGCCTTCGAGAAGGCGTATGCCAAGAAACTTGACGGCACCAACGTCAAGAAGGCGGCCAACAAGTTCGAGCTGGCCCAGATGCTGCGCGATGACATCCGTCGGCAGATCGACGAGACCGGGGCGACCCGCGCGGTGATGGTCTGGTGCGGCTCCACCGAGGTCTACCTTCGCCCGGCGGCCTGCCATCAGAGCATCGAAGCCTTCGAAGAGGGGATGCGCCACAACGATCCGGCCATCGCACCCTCGCAGCTCTACGCCTATGCCGCCATCATGGAGGGCGTCCCGTACGCCAACGGCGCGCCCAACCTCTCGGCCGACGTGCCCGCGCTCGAACAGCTGGCCCTCGAACGCGGCGTCCCCATTGCCGGGAAAGACTTCAAGACGGGCCAGACGCTCATGAAGACCATTCTGGCGCCCGGCTTCAAGGCCCGCATGCTCGGCATCCAGGGCTGGTTCTCGACCAACATCCTGGGCAACCGCGACGGGGAGGTGCTCGACGACCCGGAAAACTTCCGCTCCAAGGAAGTCACGAAGTCCGGCGTGCTCGACACCATCCTCCAGCCTGACCTCTATCCCGAGCTCTACAAAGACCTCTACCACAAGGTCCGCATCAACTATTACCCGCCGCGCGGCGACGCCAAGGAGGGCTGGGACAACATCGACATCTTCGGGTGGCTCGGCTATCCGATGCAGATCAAGGTGGACTTCCTCTGCCGGGATTCGATCCTGGCGGCGCCCATCGTCCTCGACCTGGCCCTTTTCCTCGACCTGGCCGGTCGGGCCGGGAAGAAGGGCATTCAGGAATGGCTCTCGTTTTACTTCAAGAGCCCGCACGTCGAGGAAGGGCACGTGCAGGAGCATGACCTGTTCATCCAGCACTTCCGGCTCAAGAACACGCTCCGCGTGATGGGCGGCGAGGAGCCGATCACCCATCTGTCGGAGAGCTACGAAGAGGAGTTTGATCATTGAGCCGGGAGGAGATCATGCCGCAGACCCCCACGACCGGCGTCATCCTGGCGGCGGGCTTCGGCTCGCGGCTGCGGGGCGTCTCGCGCGAGACCGCCCTCAAGCCGCTTACGCCGGTGGCCGGACGACCGCTGCTGTTGCGTACGCTCGACAGCCTCGCGGTGGCCGGCTGCCGGCAGGCCGTCATCGTCCTGGGCTTCGGGGCGGAGGACGTGCGGGATGCCGTTCAGGAGGCCTACGACGGGCCGCTCGAGCTGGCTTTCGCCTTCAACCCGCACTACACGCTGAAGAACGGGCTCTCCGTGCTGGCCGCCCGCCCGTTCGTGGAGGGCACGTTTCTGCTCACGATGGCGGACCACGTCTTCGGGGACGAGGTGATGGTGCTGGCCGGCAACCACACCCCCGTCGTGGGCGGGGCCACGCTGCTGGTCGATTATAAGCTCGACACCATCTTCGACATGGACGACGCCACGAAGGTGCTCGAGCGGGAAGGCCGCATCGTGGACATCGGCAAGACGATCCCGGAGTACAATTGCATCGACACGGGGGCGTTTGTCTGCACCGAGGGCCTCATGGATGCCCTGGAGGCCGTCTATGCCGAACAGGGGGACGCCTCGCTGTCCGAAGGGGTCGCCCGGCTGGCCGCCGAGGGCTTGATGTACGTCCTCGACATCGGGGAGGGGTTCTGGCAGGACGTGGACACCCCGGCCATGCTTCGCTACGCCGAAACCGTCCTCGAACAGCGCGAGAACGCCAACGTGGACCGGTAACAACCCGGATGATCGCCTCGGAAGGCACCGGGCGGCGGAACACTTTCCGTACGTACCGGTGCCTTCCTCGTTCATGTCAACAGACGGAATCGGGTATGGAGAAGGTGCACAGGTCGGATGCGGAGTGGCGGGCGCTCCTCGATGAGGAGACGTACCGCATCACCCGGCAAAAAGGGACCGAGCGGGCCTTTACCGGACGATACTGGAATCATAAGGACAAGGGCGTGTACCGCTGTGCCTGCTGCGGAGCGACCCTTTTCAGCAGTGAGGCGAAGTACGACTCCGGCAGCGGATGGCCGAGTTTCTACGCGCCCGTCGCCCCGGAGCACGTGGCGACGGCAGAGGATCGCAGCCTCGCGATGCGGCGCACGGAGGTGCTCTGCGCGCGGTGCGATGCCCACCTCGGCCACGTCTTCGACGACGGACCGGCCCCGACCGGGCTGCGCTACTGCATCAACTCGGCCGCCCTGCGCTTCGAGCCGGAGGACGCGTCCGGCGAAGCCGCCTGACGCGCCGGACCCGGGCCGCTATGTTCAACCGGTGAGCCGGGCGTCGAGGACGATCTCCGCGCCGGCGAGCACTTTCGATACGGGACACCCCTGCTTGGCGGCTTCGGCCTTTTCCCGGAAGGTCGCCTCGTCGATGCCCGGCACGTCGGCTTCGGTATGCAGTTCGATCTTCGGGATATGGAAGCCGCCCTCGGGGTGCTTCTGCAGGTGGACCCGGGCGGTGGTGTGGACGCGGCGGGGCGGGTAGCCGGCCTGGGCGAGCCCGTGCGAGAGCGCCATCGAAAAGCAGCCGGCGTGGGCCGCCGCGATCAGTTCTTCGGGGTTGGTCCCCGTGCCTTCCTCGAAGCGCGAGGCGAAGGAGTAGGCACCCTCGAAGGCGCCACCGCCGAATTTCATGGTTCCTTTTCCGGAAGGCAGGTCGCCTTCCCAGACGGCTTCGGCTGTGCGAACAGGCATGGTGAATCGTCGGGTTGTTCTCTGGATGGATCAGTTGCCTGCAATATAGTAGCGGGCCGGGAAAGTAGGTAGCCGTCGTCAGCCAGGATCGAAGGTCACCTTCCGCTTGAAACGAACGGTGTCCCGCCTACACGAAACCGCAGCGATCTTTGGTCACACAGCGTAGTACAAGCCCTCCTGGTCAACAGGTCAACCCCCATCGAGGTAGATCATGGAACATCCCAATACGGCAACAGACGCGACGAAGCCCGTCGATGGCGCCCCGGCCCTCGAGCGCGCCGAACTCAAGCCGGCCCTCAGTCCGGCCATGCGTCTGGCCTTTCGCCTCGTCCAGTGGCTCGAGCGCATCATCGTCAAGTACTCGCCCCACGGCAACGCCACCTTCTTCGACCCGGACGAATTCCCCTGGGCCCGGCAACTGGAGGCCAACTGGGAGGTGATCCGGAAGGAACTGGACGCCGTCCTCGAACACCAGGAGGCCCTGCCCAACTTTCAGGACATCTCGAAGGACCAGCGCTCCATCACCCGGGACGACAAGTGGAAGACGTTCTTTCTCTATGGCTACGGGTACAAATCCGAGGTGAACGCGGCCCGTTGCCCGGAAACGACGCGCCTCGTCGAGAGCGTCCCGGGCATGCTGACCGCGTTCTTCTCGATCCTGGCGCCGGGCAAGCACATCCCGCCACACCGTGGGCCGTACAAGGGCGTCCTTCGCTACCACCTGGGCCTGCTTGTGCCGGAGCCGAAGGAGAAGTGCCGCATCCGGGTAGGCAACGACATACGGCACTGGGAGGAGGGAAAAGGGCTCCTGTTTGACGACACGCACGACCACGAGGTCTGGAACGAGACGAACGGAACCCGCGTGGTGCTCTTCATGGATGTCGAGCGCCCGCTTCGATTCCCGGCTTCCTGGCTGAATAAGCTCATCATCAAGCTCATCAAGTACTCGCCCATTGTGCAGTCCGCGCGAAAGAACGAGCAGAAATGGGAGATGAGCTTCGAGGACGTGATGAACCGGGCCCGCTGAGTCGCGGTGTGCATACACCGTTTAACGTTGAACGGTGAGCGTTGAACGTGCAACGCGACGCATCAACGGCCGTTCGTAGGCGTGGCGTAGCGTTCGGGTTGCCAGGAGTAGATATAATCCTTGT
>CAZKFR010000008.1:65123-74723 GCA_964552015.1 uncultured Rhodothermaceae bacterium
CCGTTCGTAGGCGTGGCGTAGCGTTCGGGTTGCCAGGAGTAGATATAATCCTTGTCCTCGTGTGCCACGGCCGTCTTCGTTAACCGCAGCGGGCGGAAGGTATCCACCATGACGGCCAGTTCCTCGGTGCGCTCTTTCCCGATGGAAGCCTCGACGGTGCCGGGGTGGGGGCCGTGCGCAATGCCGCCCGGGTGCAGGGTGAAGGAGCCGCGTTCGATGCCTCGCCGGCTCATGAAGTCACCCTCGGCATAGTAGAGCACTTCGTCCGAATCGATGTTCGAGTGGTTATACGGGGCCGGGATGGCCTCAGGGTGATAGTCGAACAGGCGGGGGACGAACGAGCAGATCACGAAGTTGCGTCCGGCAAAGGTCTGATGTACCGGCGGCGGCTGGTGGATGCGACCGGTGATCGGCTCGAAGTCGTGGATGGAAAGGGCGTACGGGTACATGTAGCCGTCCCAGCCGACGTAATCGAACGGGTGGTACCGGAAAACGAGCCGGTGCAGATAGTTGTGCTTGGCGATGCGTACCTCGAACGCGCCCTCCTCGTCAATGGTGATGAGCTCCGACGGCGGGCGGATGTCGCGCTCGCAGAAGGGGCTGTGCTCGAGGAGTTGGCCGAACTCGTTCCGATAGCGTTTCGGAAAGCGCACCTCGGAGAAGCTCTCGATGATGAGCACGCGGTTTCGGATGCCCGGCTTGAACCGCCAACGGTGCGTGATCGTGCGCGGGACGTGCACGTAGTCGCCCTGCGTGAATTCGAGCCGGCCGAAGGGGCTTTCGAGCACCCCTTCGCCATCGTGGATGAAAACGACCTCGTCCGCAACGGCGTTGCGGTAGAAGTAGTCCATCTCCGCCGTCGGTTCGGCCAGGGCCAGGCGCACGTCCTCGTTGCCCATGATGTAGCGGCGGGCCGCGAGCCAGTCCCCGCTACTTTCGACCTCGAAGCCCTTGATGTGGCGGTGTTGCAGGAAGTCGAGGTCGGTGTAGTCGGGCGCATACGGGATGGGGTCCTCGATGCGATCGACCACGGTAGGCGGGTGGAGGTGGTAGGCGATGGACGAGATGCCGCTGAACCCCTCGGCACCGATCACCTCCTCGCTGTAGAGGCTGCCGTCGGGTTTGCGAAACTGGGTGTGCCGCTTGTGGGGCACCTGGCCGAGACGAACGTAGTAGGGCATGACGGTCGAGGATTGGGGGTGGAAGGGGTCAGAGGGTGCCGCGCCGGGCCTGTTCGCGCTCGATGGCTTCGAAGAGGGCTTTGAAATTACCCTTGCCGAAGCTCCGGGCCCCCTTGCGCTGGATGATCTCGTAGAACAGAGTAGGGCGGTCCTCGACGGGCTTCGTGAAGATCTGCAGGAGGTAGCCCTCATCGTCCCGGTCGACGAGGATGCCCAGCTCCTGCAGGCGGTCTACCGGCTCGTCGATCTTGCCGACCCGGTCTTGCAGGTCGTCGTAATATGTCGTCGGAACGTGGAGAAACTCGACGCCCCGGTCGCGCAAGGCGGTCACCGTCTCGAGGATGTCGTCGGTGGCCATGGCCACGTGCTGCACGCCGGGACCACCGTAGAAGTCCAGGTATTCCTCGACCTGGCTCTTCTTGCGCCCGGGGGCCGGCTCATTGATCGGAAATTTGATGCGCTCGTTGCCATTGGCCATCACCTTGGACATGAGCGCCGTGTATTCGGTCGAGATGTCCTGGTCGTCGAACGAAATCAGGTTCTTGAAGCCCATCACGTTGGCGTAGAAGTCGACGTATTGGTTCATCTCGCCAAGGCGTACGTTGCCCACGCAGTGATCGACGTACTTGAGTCCTACGGGACCGGGCTTCCAGTAGGGGTTTTCCCAGGGCTCGAAGCCAGGCATGAACAGGCCGTGGTAATCCCGCCGCTCGACGAACGAATGGATGGTGTCACCGTAGGTTGCGATGGCGGCGATGACGACCCGCCCGTGCTCGTCCTCGAGGACCTCGGGTTCCCGTACGGGACGCGCACCGCGACGCACCGTCTCTTCGAAAGCATGGCGGGCGTCGTCTACCCACAGCGCGATGTCCCGTACGCCGTCTCCATGGCGCCGAACGTGCTCCGCGATGAACGAGTCGGCCGTCAGGGCGGCCGTCAACACGAACCGTATCTTGCCCTGTTGGAGCAGATAACTGGTGGCTTCTCGCGAACCCGTCTCGAGTCCGCGGTAGCCGATGATCTGGAAGCCGAAGGCGCTCTGGTAATAGTAGGCGGCCTGCTTCGCGTTGCCCACGTAGAACTCGATGTAGTCGGTTCCGTTGATCGGGAGAAAATCAGTTTCGGTCGACGGGGAAAAGGCGGGTGCTTCGGCCATGGCTAACCTCGTTGCGTTGGGACGATGTTCGACGAACGAAGCGCATCGGAACGGGAGCGCTTCCGGCTCGAAAAATTTACACGAAAGAGTGGGCGTGGCGTTCCGAATGGTGGTGGGCGTATAAACGTTGATTATAAGATAGGACGGCCGAATAATATTTGAAAGTGAGTGGGATGTGCTGGATGAAGTGTGGTGTTTGATCGAATGCTCCTTATGTGAGATATGCCCGTTGGAGCAGGGTGGTGGTGGGCGCCAGGAAACTAACGGGCGTGCTCCGGCATCAGCAGGACGCTCATGGGATCATAAGGAGCGGACGGATGCAACCCTGGGAAGTACTCGAACGTCGATACCTGCTCAAGCGCTGGTGGATGAACCTTCGCGTGGATCATGTGCGCCTGCCGGATGGGACCGAACTGCCGGAGTTTCACGTTGTCGAGTATCCGGACTGGTCGTGCGTCGTCTGTTTCACCGAGCGGGGTGATCTGGTGATGGTCGAGCAATACCGACATGGTGTCGAGCGGATGAGCCTGGAATTTCCGGCCGGTGCCGTCGATGCCGGGGAGTCGCCGCTGGAGGCGGCGCGTCGTGAGTTGCTGGAGGAGACGGGGTATGCCGCCGCCACGTGGACCCTGCTCGGACGATGCGCTCCCGAGCCGAGCAAGCACACGAACATGGCCCATCTCTATGTGGCTCTGGGGGCCCGGCCGGTTCAGCGCCCGCAGACCGATCATGGAGAGCAGCTCCGGGTATGCCTGCTTCCGCCCGACGAGGTGGCGCAGCGGATTGCGGCAGGGGAGGTGATCCATGGCGTCCATCTGGCGGCCTACTTCTGGGCACGGGCCTGCGGGTTCTTCCCATCGGCTGATCCGTTCCCGGTGCCCGCTACCGACGCGTCATGTCCGTAACCAGCGAGCCGGCACGGCGTTTCATCGCGAACCTCGACGTGGGTATGGCACGGATTCGACGTGTAGTTTGCCCGGTGGCCCTGGTCTGCGTGCTTCTGGGTACGGGATGTCGCCTGGAGCCCGAGGTCATCGTCACGCGGCTGGAGGTCCAGCGGCCTTCGTGGGATCACCTGCAGATTTCCATCGCCTTTGCCCGCGTAGATCCGCTCGGGCGCAAAACGGCCGTGGTGCCGGATACCCTGCAGGTTCATCTGTTCGACGCGGGCTTTGACACGCTCTATGCGGGGGGAGACACGCTGGTGGCCGTCCCCGATGCCGAACTGGGGAGTGAGGAGCGCCTGTTGCTTGAAGTCTGCGGGGCCTATGGACATGCACGGGTATGCGAGCAGCGAGCACTGACGGCTTCCCCCAAACGCTTACAGGTTTCGTCTCGCCTCGATTACCCCGTCGATGAGACGTATGAGCGAGGGCGCTACGAGCTGGTATATACCCTGGAACGGCCCCGTTTCGGGGGGGATGGCTGGGAGCCTGTCCATCGCACGCGGCCCCTGGACGGGTATTTCCGTGCCTACGTGGGGGCCGATGAGCGGGCTTCGGTACGCGTGCCCGTGCGCTTCGTCCGCGGGCAGTTCGACCTGTCGAGGCTGGAAAACTACCGGGATTTCAAGTACGCCCTGCAATCGAAGCTCTTTGAGGGCAAGGAAGCCGAGGTACATTTCGATCTGTATGCCGGGCTGCGGGGGCTGGAACGTCCGGTGGATCGGATTGCTCGCCGGATCGTGAAGAAGAGCGAGGCCGAGCGGATGGCCGAGGTGGGGCATTTCGTGGAACAGGCCGCCACGAAGCTGGTCGAGCGCCTTGGCCTTGGTCACGTCGGCGCGTACGTATTCATCGAGGGCTGGACGTACGACCTGGCTACTCGAACGTACCACGTGGACCTGTCGCTGCAGTGGCGACGGGGCTGGCTCCGGCGGTGGGCCACCCTGGAGGGCCGTCTCGTCGTCCCGGAGGCAGGGGGCGAAGCGGTATTCCATCTCCGCGACGATCCTCAGGAGGAGGCTCGACGCCAGTGGGAAACGCACGTTGCGGGGGAGGAACTCGTGCTGGACTCGCTCGCGATCCGGACCTCGGGGGTGGACATGCCCCCCGGCGCGGCACCCCCCGCGAGGCGACGCGACCGGATCAAGACCTGGTGAGGCCGAGGGCTCAGATGAACAGAGCGGGTTCGTCGGTGTCCGGCGGGCGCTGCGATACGGGGAACGACGCCCCGGTCTTCCAGGACGGACGCGCTCGCTCGCCGGGGAGGGCCCGGGAAACGAACGCACGGGTGAACACCAGGAGCGTGGCGCTGGCCAGGGAGACTCCGAAGGCACTCATCCAGAGCCACAATGGGCGGCCACCATGAGGCGGCATGACGGGAAAGATTTTCATCGTATTCTCACTCCAGAGGATCAAATGGGTAACGGATAGGGATGGTATCGGGCCAAAGAAACCCTACTCAAGGATCGTACCGCAGGGAAATGATCGAGGCGCATCTGGCGGCGCTTGCACGGATTGGATGGCAGCGCGAGGGCCGGGTATGGGGGCTCTTCGAAACGCCCGCGCCCGGTGTGCACGAGCGCCGGACGGTCGTGACGGTGCTTCCGGGGAAAGGATGTGCCGGTGATCACCCGGAAAAGTCGTTCTACCGGGGACGGCTCGTGCCGGGTCGGGAGGTTTCGGCCGTCAGTATCGAGGTGCTCCGGGTGCTGGGGGTCGATCCCTTCGTCGTGGGCGACAACCTCGTCACGGCCGGCATCGACCTGCGTGCGCTCGCTCCCGGGGATTGCGTGCAGGTCGGGGTGGAGGTCGTCCTCCGGCGCAGCGACCGACCCCATCAGGTCTGTACGGTGTTCCGGGACCGTACGAGCCCGGAGGCGTTTGCGGTCATGGGCCGAGGGTACCGCGGGGCCCTGTTCGTCGTAGCGCGAGGCGGGCGGATGCGCGAAGGGGATGTCATCCGTCCGGTTCCGTGACGGCGTTTACGACCCCGTGTCGTTCCGTGCGGGCAGTGCCTCGAGGGGCCGGAGCGGCGCCCGCAGGGTTCCCCGGTGTGCGGCGACGGTACGGGCCAGCTGGTCGAAAAACTTCGAGCGCCAGAGCTGGGCGTGGATGCTGATGATGCGGAGTTGCCGCAGCCGGTACGGCGACGGGTTGGCCGCGGCCAGTTCCCGGAAGCGCGTCTCGAGGGTATCCAAATAGGCGCGGTTCTCCGGGGTGAAGCCGAAGTAGCCGATGTGCTCCACCAGCGTATCGTAGGCGCGGTCCCACGGGGTTTTCTCCCCCTCAGGGGGGGCGAAGGTGTCGTGATCGAAGCGGAAGGTGGCCTCGGGGTCGAAGAGGTCGTACCCCCGGTGGGCGAGGGCTTCGGCGGCACCCGGCGGCAGGAAAAAGGCCACCTCCGCGTCGCCGGCCCGGTCCACGAGGCGCACGTCCCCCTCGACGGGCACGCTGCCCTCGGCGGGTGCCGGCGGCAGGGCGATGTGCGGGTTCAGGCGGCGGAACCGCTCGTACAGCGAAACGGAGTCGCCGGGAACGCCCCAGTCGAAGGAGACACCGGTGGCCTCCAGCGCGCGCAACAGGTCGCTCAGAAACAGGTGCTTTCCGGGTCGGAGCTGTACGCGTTCGGCCCGCATGGTCTTCGATGTGTCGATGGGGATCGACTCGGTGGCACGCAGGGAGCCGTACAGCGCCGGCACATAGCCGCGCGAGCGCTCGCGGAACGTGCTCGCCTTCGAGACGGCCGCGAAGCCGTCCGTCAGGCCCCAGATGAAGGCGTCGGCGACGTGCGGCGGCGTCTCGGCAGCGGGGTCACGGTGCGTCAGATACTCGGCGTAGAGCTTGAACAGGTTGTACGGCCCCGTATGATAGGCCGAGAGACCGGGGATTTCGTGGCCGACGGCATTGGCATAGGCCCGCATCAACACGAAAGCCGTCTCCATGGTCAGGAGCGGGTGCCATTCTTCGAACACCCTGACCGGCCGCCCCGAGGCCGTCCGCAGTTCGTAGTGCTCGATCCCGTGCTGCCGGAGCAGGTAGGGCATGATCTGATACCGTGAGCGGGCTCCAGCGCTGGAAATGAGGTGATCCTCGTTGAACGTCTCGACGGTCCCGATCTCGGTGGCGAGGAGGCTCAGCCCCAGGTGCCGGGCCAGCGCCAGTTCGTACTCGATGAAGGCCGTTTCGCGCTCACGGGCCTCGCGAACCTGCTGGGCGCGTCCCCAGCGGATCGTCAGCGCATCGGTAGGAATGCCCAAGGCCTGGTATTTTTTCGATAGACGCCGGGTTTCCTCGGCGCGTTTCTTGTCGATGTCGCGCCAGTCCACGGGGGCCCCGTGTTCATAGGCGCTGCGTTCCTGCTCGAGCACAAAGACCTCCAGGGTCCGTCCCGATCGGTTGTCGATCACGCGGATGGTGAAGTTGTCATCCCGGCCCTGCCGCGTGACATACCCGTCGAGCAAGTCATGAAACGCCGAACGTTGCCGGGTGGAGGTCGCGGGCGTGTCGAACCATGCGGCGTACCGGCGAGCCGGGTGCAGGTCGAGGTGCTCCAGGGTGAAAAGCGCCGAGGGCGCAGCCGCCTCTAGCGTCGTTTCCGGTTCGGCCTCTTCCAGCGTCACGGAGCGTACTTGCAGCAGCAGGTTGCGGGCCACCAGGTCCATGCCAGCAAAAGCGATCATGGTCAGGGCCAGGACGAAACCGATGGCCACGCCGAGGTGGACGTGCCGGCGGGCGCCCAGACGAAGGCGGTAGTGGGTACGATCCGGGTCGGGTGAGGAAGGAGGGTGTGGCTTCATCGTGGTAGGCCGGGGTAGGGAGCCTGTACTGCGGTCAGGTATCGGCGAGGGGGCGGCTAGGGTTTACGACGCGCGGGTGCGGAGAACATTTCAGGGGGGTACCGGCTGCGGCTGACGACGGAGGCGGGCTTGTTCGACGAGGTGCCGGAAGAGAGGGAGCATGGTCTCGCCCATGCGCTCCGGGTGAAACTGAACGCCGAGTAGAAGGCCGTCTTCGCTTTCGATGCCTTCGACGACCCCGTCCGGTGCCGTGGCGGAAACGCGCAGGCCTGCACCCGGGGTGGCGATGGCCTGGATGTGCCGGGTGTTCACGTCGAGGGTGTCGGTGCCCAGGAGCCGGTGCAGGTGGCTGCCGGGGACGAGGCGGACCGGGTGGGACGTGCCGCCCCGCCGGGCGCTGTGCACGAGCGTCCCGGCGCGCTGGCGTTGCACGTCAGCATAGATCGAGCCGCCGGCCTCCGCGTTGATGAGTTGCATCCCGTAGCAGATGCCCAGGACGGGGCGGCGGGTTCGGCGGAAAGCTGCCAGCAGGCGGCGATCCTGCTCGAGGCGCAGCGGTTCGGTGGGCTCGAGGTCCTCCGGCCGCTCCCCGATCATCCCGATCGTGATGGCCGGGCCCCCGGTGATGACGAGGGCGTCGAGAAGCCGGGTAAAGGCGTCGAAGGCCTCGTCGGTCGAAAAGAACGGCACGATCAGCGGCAGGGCACCGGCCCGTTCGACGGCTTCCACATACGTCCGGTGCAACCGCTGTTCATCCTGTTCAAAGGATGTCGTAATCCCGATGCGAAGGTCCATGGCCCGAAAAAATCCCCTGCACAGTGATGGGTCGATCCGTCAAAGGACGGCGAAGCGGAGCGGGTTCTGCATGAATTCGTGACAGGCCCGTGATGTTCGTGCGGAAAGGTACGAAGCGAAACCCGGGATAGATAGTCCTTTGAGACGGGCGAAAGAAAATTCGAGGCGAGGGCCCCCGGTCGTCAGCGCCATAGCGAGAGAAGGGACAGACGGGTCGGGTCTGGATGGGGGACGATCGGAAGGGCCAGGAGCAACGAGTCATCGTCCGACCACACCTGCGTGACCGCCTGACCGAAGGCACCACGATCGAGCAGATCGTGCAGCCCGTGCTTGATGGTTCGGTTCCGTTCGAGCCGGCTGCTGGTCGAGCTACCGTGGATCAGCCGAACCCGGGCCCGGCCCCGGCGTGCGGCCTCCCGTACGACCTTCACAGCCAGATCCAGGGCGTCCGCGACCGTGAGTCCGTGCAGGTCGAGCGTGACGGTATGCCCGTCGTCATGGAGCGTGGGGTAGGGCATGGGAACGCAAGGGGGCAAACAATGAATCGCAACCCATCGGTCCGAGGGGTTGAACATCCGGGTAGCAATTTATTTTCGGCCGTCTATATTTAACAGGGACAGCATGCATCAAGGGCTGAAGCAGGATGCGTGATCGGGTGCCTCGAAGCGGTTTGTAGTGGTACTGGCAGGATCGAAAATGTACCCGCTTGGTTCCGCCCGGACGTTCTCGTCTCCCTGTTGTCTTACAGCCGCGCTTCCTCATGAGAACAACAGGGTATACCGGCTATGGACGGAACAGGTGGCACCGTACAGGACCGGCCGACGCTACCCGCCCGGATTCCTTACGGATATCATCGGCTTGATCGCTATGAGGCGGATCAGGATCGGAATGATGCTGTGCTGAAGCAGCGGGAGGCCTGCGCCGTCGGTGCGTTCCTTCGAGCGCAGGGGTGCTGGGGACAGTTGCGGAGGGTGCTCGATGTGGGTACCTGTACGGGACGTTACCTGCGTTTTCTGAGTGATGCCGTGCGCCCGGGCGGTATCCTCGTAGGGATCGACAAGGATGACGCCTGTGTTGCGTATGCGCGAGCCCACACAAGGTCTGGGCCGGACCGTCCCCTCATCGAAGTGATCCATGGCGATGTGCTGACCTACGAAGGACCCTGGCCGGGGGCGCCTTACGAGGTTATCTCGTGCATGATGGGGACGCTTTCCCACTTCGGCATACTAAACACAGAGAAACGCCCGGACCCGCTTCAGAGGGCTCTTCGGCGCATGGCCTCGTTGCTGCACGAGAAGGGATGGTTACTGCTGGGTACATGGTCCGCCGAAGCCTGTGCCGAGCGGCGCTTCCTGTCGCTCTATGACGATGCCGAAACCGAGCGTCTCGTCGCGGACACACCGTCCCCCTGTGAACTGCAAGCACGAATACGGGCCGCCGGGCTGATCGTAGTGGGGTATGTTCAGGTCGATCGGCGCATCGATCTCTGGTGTTGTACCGCCGGGCCCACACGCGTGGGTTGACAGTGAGACAAAGGATTTGCAATCGGGTCATGGATCTTCGTACTCCTGAACGGCCAGCTACTGCGACCATGTCGGGCGATGTCCGGGCTGAATTCGGACTGCGGCCATTGCAGGCCAGCATCTGGGCCGGCCAGCAGCAGAACCCGGCCTCGACAGGGTACAGCATGGCATTTGCCTTCCACATCGAAGGGGGCATCGAGCCGG
>CAZKFR010000008.1:74823-80513 GCA_964552015.1 uncultured Rhodothermaceae bacterium
GCCGATCGCTGGATCTGGTATCTGAACATCCACCATATCCTGGTCGACGGCTGGTCCTTTGCGCTGCTGTTCAGAAGGATGGGCGCTCTCTATGCGCATTGCGTGCGGGGTGACGACAACGTTCCCGAAGCCGTGCCTTCCTGGTCGTCTTGGTGTGCCGCGAGGCCGGTAGCTGAGGCAGGGGACCGCCCCTTCACGTCGCCGGCCCCGCCCCGCTTTTTCGGTCAGGTGCCTTCCCGGCGACATTTCGAGGAGCGCCGTATGACGTGGGCCCTGGGGCAGGAACGGATCGTGGCGATCGAGCGGCTGGCTGCGGAGCCGGGGACGATCCTTCCCGGAGGGAAGATGGGTCGTACCCAGCTGTTCACCGCCGCCCTCGTTACGCTCACAGCGCAGTACGGTGGGGTTCGGGAGGTCACCGTCGGGGTGCCTTTCCACCGGCGTTTGACCCCGGCCGATCAGGACATCCCCGGTCTGCTCATGGAGGTGATTCCCGTGCACGTTTCCCTGGAGAAGGGAGACACAACCCGTACCCTGCTTCAGAAAGTAGGGCAGGCGTACGCCGAGGGGATGCTCGGCGTCGTGCGCGGTGGCGGGTCGTTCCCACCCCATGCGTTCGAGGTGCTGTTCAACGATCCGGCGGTTCGTATGAACCGGTTTGCGGGCTTCCGTGTGCGACCGAGGTGGTTGCATCCCGGCGCGGGCGACGGGTACCGATACCTGCTGGCCCAGCTCGACGATTTTGCCGGGACAGGACATGCCATGCTGCACGTCGATGCTCGTACCGACCTCTTCGATGAAGCGCGGCATCGCCTGGTGGGAGAGCAGGTTGTGCACCTGCTCGATCAAATGCTCGCCAGGCCGGAGGACCGGATCGATGAACTGGACCTGATGCCGTCACGAGAGCGAGAACGGGTACTGATTCAGTTCAACCGGACGCCCCCATTGCCTGCGCCGCCTTTCCTTAACGTCGCCGCGCTGGTGACACGGGTGGCAGACCGGGATCCGCACACCCCGGCGCTATGGTACCAGGGCACCGGATGGACGTACGCGGAGCTCGAGCACGGCGCCAATCAGATGGCCCGGTGTTTGAAGCGCCGGGGTGTGCGGCCCGGCACCCCGGTGGCCCTTCTGGCCCGGCCCTCACCCTCAGCCATGATGGCGTTGCTGGCCATCTTCAAGGCCGGTGCGACGTACCTACCGC
The DNA here is from genome assembly GCA_964552015.1 of uncultured Rhodothermaceae bacterium. Classification (GTDB taxonomy): domain Bacteria; phylum Bacteroidota; class Rhodothermia; order Rhodothermales; family ISCAR-4553; genus Rhodocaloribacter. Next base: position 76,028 of record CAZKFR010000008.1, read on the forward strand.
TCGATCCGGGGTATCCGGCCCGACGTCTGGCTTACATGATCGACGATGCCCGGCCGGTGCTGGTTGTAACCGGACCGGAGGAGAACGTGGGTGACCTGCCTCCGGGCGTCCGGGTGCTCCCGATCGATGAACTGGCGGCGGGTGCGGTCACCGAGCCGGTCACTCCGCCCGTGCTGGCCGAAGTCCGGCCCGACGACACGGCTTACCTGATCTATACGTCCGGGTCCACGGGGCATCCCAAGGGGGTCGCCATGCCGCATCGGGCGCTGACGAACCTGGTCTGGTGGCAGATCAACCAGGCCACCCGGTTGCGCCGGCCGCGTACCCTCCAGTATACGCCGCTCTCGTTCGACGTCTCGCTGCAGGAGATCTTTGCTTGCTGGGGGGCGGGGGGTACGCTGGTTCTGGCTCCGCCCGGCCTGCGCCACGATCCGACCGCAACCCTGGCATATCTCGACCGCGAGCGCATCGAGCAGCTGTTCATCATCTATACCCCCTTACGCAAACTGGCCGAGACGGCAGTTCGCCTCGGGCGGTATCCCGGAGCACTCCGGGAAGTCATCACGTGTGGGGAGCCGGTACGGATTCACCCACCGCTGAGAACGTTCTTCGAGCAGATATCTGGCTGTACCCTCCAGAATCAGTACGGTCCGAGTGAGACCCATATCGTTACCTGGTACGAACTCGACGGGCCACCGGCGGCGTGGCCCGAGTGGCCTTCCATCGGCCGGCCCATCCCCAACACGCACATGTACGTGCTCGACGAGCACCGTCGACCGGTGCCGACCGGGATGCAGGGCGAACTGTACGTCGGGGGAGAAGCCGTAGCGACCGGCTACCTGAATCGGCCCGAAATCACGAAGGAGCGGTTTGTGCCGGATCCGTTCACCGGGAAGCCCGGGGCTACGATGTACAAAACCGGAGACATGGTGCGTTTCGAAGCGGACGGGACGATTACCTTCCTGGGAAGGGTCGATCACCAGGTCAAGCTGAGGGGATTCCGTGTGGAACTGGGTGAGATCGAAACGGCGCTGCGCGAGCTACCCGGCGTGATGGAAGCGGCTGTGGTGGTACAGGGAGCGGGGGGAGAGGATGCCGTCCTGGCGGCGTTCGTGGAGGGCCGTGGCGTCGCGGAGAGGCAACTCCGGGGCGCGCTCAAGAACCGGCTACCCGACTACATGGTGCCCGGTGTGATCCGGGTCTGCGCCACGTTGCCCCGCACGCCCAATGGTAAAGTGGATCGGCAGGCGTTGGTGAAGGAACGCAACCCGGGTGCCCGCCGGGAAACACCTTTCGTCCCTCCACGGGGCGAGACAGAGCAGATGCTGGCATCCCTCTTCGAACAGGTGCTGGGCCAGGGCCCGGTAGGCCGCCATGATGATTTTTTCGCGCTGGGAGGGCACTCCCTAAGGGCCATGACGCTCGTGGATCGCCTCGAGCATCGCACCGGACAACGGATTCCGGTAGCGACGATGTATGAAGCCCCCACGGTCGAGCAACTGGCCCGGCACCTGTCCGGCTCGATCCGCCACGCACGTGGTCCACACCTCGTCCCCCTGCGCGTCGAAGTCGACGGCCCGCCCCTCTTCTGCGTGCATAATCTGGCAGGACACGTCTGGCTCTACGGTGCTCTGGCCTACCATCTGAAGGATCGTTATCGGGTTTACGGGTTGCAGGGAGAAGGGCTCGACGGGAGACCGGTCGGGTTTGCGCGGGTCGAGGAGATGGCCGAGCGGTACCTGGAGGAGATCCGCCCGATTCAGCCGCATGGACCGTATCATCTCGTCGGGTATTGTCTGGGGAGCCGCCTTGCCTTCGCCATGGCCGCGCGTCTCGTGGCGCAGGGCGAGTCCGTCGGATTACTCGCCAGCATCGACGGCGTTGGCCCGACACTGGCGGCCCGGATTCTGCGTTCCGGCGTGGTGGAAGGGCATGAGATCGACGAGCCTGATTCCGCATCGGCTCCGGCACGAAGGACATTGCATGAACGGGTCGGGAGCCGCCTGCGGAAGCTGCAGCGGCACGGGCTCGCACGGTGGGCCTGTCTCCGCGCCGGGGTCGGGCTGGGGGTCCCCGGTTACGCACGGAATGCCTACCTCATGCGCGTCTACCGGCGCCTCTTCCTGGATTATCGGCCCGAGCCCATCCCGGTACATATGATGCTCTTCAGGAGTACCCCGCTGCAACGCTATGAAAAAGACCTGGGCTGGAGGCCGTGGTGCCTGAAGGGCGTGACGACCTGCGATATAGAAGGTCCTCATCGGTTGCTGGATGACCCCTATGCGGCCGGATTGGCTCGCTCCATCCACACGTCCCTCGCAGCCGGCCGATGACGAAGCCGGCCGATGACCGGGCCTCAGATCGTTGCCGGCGGGTTGACCAACAGGCCGCCATCGGCGACGTAGGCGGCACCGGTGATAAAGTCGGAAGCGGGGGAGGCCAGCAAGAGCGCCAGGGGCCCCAATTCCTCCGGGGCGGCAAGTCGTCGGGCCGGGGTTGCCCGGCGCAGGGCGTCGGCACGTTGCGGGTCGTCCCAGATCGCCTGGCTGAACCGCGTGCGGACGAAGCCCGGCACGATCGCGTTGACCTGAATGTTGTCCTCGGCCAGTTCGATGGCCAGGACTTCCGTGAGCATCAGGACCGCCGCTTTCGTGACGCAGTAGATCCCCATACCCGGAAAGGGCCTGCGCCCGGCGACAGAAGCTACGTTGATGATTTTTCCACCCCCGCGGGATCGCATGCAGGCATGGCAGGCGCGGGCGGTGCTGAAATAGCCCATGACGTTGACGTCGAACGTCTTCTGCCAGTGGCTGTTTTCCGACGTCAGAAGGGGACCAAAGTGTGGGTTCGTGGCGGCATTGTTGACGAGGATATCGATCCCGCCATAGATGGACCGGACCCGCTCGACGAGGGCCTGGATGGCCTCGTCGTCTCCCGTATGGGCTGCCACGGCTGTGGCCTCCAGGCCGGCTGCCCGGAAAGATTGGACCACTTCATCGAGGGACTCCTGGCGTCGGCTGCTCAGGACGACACGGGCTCCGGCCCGGGCGTACGTCTCGGCCATGGCGCGGCCGATGCCACGGCTCGCACCTGTGATCAGGGCCACTTTACCTGTCAGGTCGAACGGGGAGGTGGATAGCATCTCGCTGTGCGTAAAAGACGGTTGGGGTAGGTCGGAAAGTGCTTGTCGGTAAAGAAGAACAATACGAAGAACCTACGGGAGATAGTATTTTTTCTGTAGAATATGTACATTCGTGCTGACATCGAAACCTCCTTGACACGTGCCGCTTTCGCAGATCGTTCGCAACGGCACGTTTTTTTGTGTGACTATGCGTTCATTGCGTGGGAAAACCCTGTTCATTACCGGTGCGAGCCGGGGTGTCGGAAAAGCCATTGCCCTTCGGGCTGCACGGGACGGTGCCAACATCGTCATTGCGGCCAAGACTGCAGAGCCGCATCCCAGGCTGCCGGGCACCATCTACACGGCTGCCGAAGAGGTCGAGGCGGCGGGCGGCAGCGCGCTCCCACTCGTCGTCGACATCCGGGATGAAACGCAGATCCATGCGGCCGTCGAACAGGCCGTGGCAACCTTCGGGGGGATAGACATCCTGGTGAACAACGCCAGTGCCATCTTTCTGGCCGGTACCCTCGAGACTCCCCTGAAGCGATTTGATCTGATGTTCCAGGTCAATGTGCGGGGCACGTTTGCGTGCTCGCAGGCTTGCATTCCCCATCTCCGCCGGGCTGAAAACCCTCATATCCTGAACATCTCCCCGCCGCTGAATCTTTCCCCGCAGTGGTTCGCACCGCACGTGGCCTACACCATCACGAAGTACGGGATGAGCCTCTGTGTTCTGGGCATGGCCGAGGAGTTCCGACCGGATGGGATTGCGGTCAATGCCCTCTGGCCGAAAACGATTCTGGCCACGGCAGCCGTCAGGAACCTGCTCGGGGGCGAAGAAGCCATTCGCCATGCGCGAAAGCCGGAGATCATGGGGGATGCTGCCCACTATGTCCTCACACAGGAGAGCCGTTCCTATACGGGGCAATTCCTGATTGATGAGGAGGTCCTACGGGAAGCTGGCATCGAGGATTTTTCGGACTACGCCGTGGTGCCCGGGAACGAACTGATGCCCGATATTTTCCTTTGAAACCTGAATCTGGCCAGGTCCGGATGGCTCCCCGTGAAGGGGCGCGGGGATGGATAGCGCGTGCGGCGTACTGAAAGCTGGCGTGGCTACCGTCACGTGTTCAAGGTTCAGTGAGTTGCCGTTGACTTAACCCGATCCTTGTTCGTCCGAACCTACGAAGGAAGGGGAGTGCTCTCCGGGAGGAGAGAGCTTTTACGGGCAAGTCTGAGCATTAAGAGGGGTGCCGGAAAGAAGCATGAACATCGCTGAGGAGAAGGACGACAATCGGTTGACGGGACGCCAGTGGGTGTGGTTGCTGGTACAGCTGGGGTTGGTGCTGTGGGTGGTGCAGGTGT
>CAZKFR010000009.1:0-33213 GCA_964552015.1 uncultured Rhodothermaceae bacterium
ACGGGCAGAGCCTTTCGATCGCGTTGCGCAGGGGCTCCAGGGACAACGCCGAGACGTGGCCGGCCTGCGCCTCGGCATACAGATCGCGGAGTTGCTGGCACTCCGCATCGGTCGGGTTACGGTTTTCATTGGCCAGGGTCTGCAGCAACGTGAGGGCCCCCTGCATCGCCGCGACACCGGCATTCGTCGGGGCGGGTCCGCCGGAATGGGAGCCGGCCGCTATCAACCGCCGGAGGTCTCGGACGATTTTGATGAGCAGGGCAATGATGAGCAGGATTAAGGCCAGAAGGAGCCAGTTCATGGCATACCTCCACGGATGCGTGAACGAGGAACGGTAACGGCGAAGGAACTCCGTCAGCCCGTCGGAGGCGCCGAATGGCCCACCGTACTCCGTGCCGCCATCGGTCTGGCCGGCGTGCACACCCCCTCGCTCCACAATACACCATGCACCCATAATAAACAAATTCCTAGCCCCACAACAACGCACGTTTACCATCCGCTCCGACCCGGCCTCCTCGTCCTTCGGAAGCCCTTGCATTTTGCAATTCTTCCCGGTGGTCTTCTTTTATGCTCCGGGGAGATGCGTATCTTGGCGGCGTATCTGGAACGCCAGGCCGAACGACGCCATGAAGATCACCGTGATCGGTGCCGGAACCATCGGTTCCGCCATAGCCAGCGAGCTGACGCAGCACGACGCCGTGGAGCACGTCCAGGTGTGCGACGCCCGTCCGCGCGCCCTGCGCCAGTTGCATGCCTTCGTGCGCAGCCCCAAGCTCCGCTCGTTCCAGGTCGACGCCCGCGACCCGAACGTGCTCGCCCCGATCGTCGAGGGGAGCGCCTGCCTTATCGGGTGCGCGGCCCCGCAGACCAACCCGATGCTGGCCGAGCTGGCCCTCGACCTCGGGACGCACTTCTGCGACCTGGGCGGGCACGATGCGATCGTCCGCGAGGAACTGAGGCTGCACGAGCGGGCGGCCGAACGCGGTGTCTGGATCGTCCCCAACTGCGGCCTTGCCCCGGGCCTGGTCAACATCCTCTGCCTGCTCGGCGTGGACCAGTTCGACGCCGTCGAGGCCGCGCACATCCGCGTGGGCGACGTGCCCCTCGAACCCCACCCGCCGTTCAACTTCCACATCTCCTGGTCGGCGCACAAGGTCATCGAGGACTACACGAACGAGGTCTACCTGGTGCAGGACGGGCAGATCACGACGTGCCCGCCGCTCTCCCACCCGGAGACGATCCGGTTCGAGGGATTCGAGGGGCTGGAGGCGTTCTGCACGGCGGGCAGCCTCTCGATGCTGGCCGAGGAGCTGGTCGGTCGCGTGTGTACGCTCGACCACAAGACGATCCGCCGCACGGGACACCGCCAGCAGATGGCCTTCGTGCTCGGCCTCGGCTTCGGGGAGCAGCGCATCATCGACGTGCGCACCCACCTGACTTACCGCGACGTGCTGATCCGCCGCATGACCGAGCGCCTGGGCGGCGAGCACCGGGATGCCGTCCTGCTGCGCATCGTCATCCACGGCCTGCTCGAGGGCAAGGAGGCCTCGCTCGTCTATGAGATGGTGGACCGCTACGACGAGGCCCACGGCATGATGGCGATGCGGCGCTGCACGAGCATCGCCACGGCCACGGTGGCGCTGATGCTGGCCGCGGGCGAGGCCCCCGGTGCGGGCGCCGCCCCTCCGGAGCGGGCGCTGCCCCGCGCCCTGTACTGCTCCCGCCTCATCGAGCGCGGCCTCCCCATGACCTCGGCCTGGCACGACGGCTTCGTGGACGTGCGCGACCCGCTGGGGGTGCCTCACCCGTAGGCGCGGAGCGTGGCGCCGTTGAGGGCGGCGCCCTGCATCTGCTATGGATTGAGGCGCCACAGTTGCAGATTCAGCGCACCGGCGAACGCTACCCAGGCCAGGTACGGGATCAGCAGCATACCGGCCAACGGGCGAACCCGCCAGAATGCGATCGTCGTCGCCAGGATGGCGAGCCAGAGCCCGACGATCTCCACGAACGCCAGATCGATACGGTGCTGCCCAAAGAAGAGGTACGACCAGAGTCCGTTGAGCACCAGCTGGACGAGAAACAGGCCGAGGGCCACCCGTGCGCCCTCGAAGCCTTCCTGTTTCCATACCAGCCACGCCGCGATCCCCATCAGCAGATACAGGACGGACCACACGGGCCCGAACACATAGCCGGGCGGGTTCCAACGGGGCTTTGCCAGGCTGGCATACCAGTCCGCGGGCGTGAACTGAGAGCCGACCCAGCCCGCCGCAAACGAAAGCAGGATCCACAGGACCAGACCTACGATCGGATGCTTCATCCGTGCCTCCTTCTTTCCGGACCATTTTGAACGATGCGCCGCCGGTACACCTTCGTTGCCACGGTGGCTCCCCGGTGCACCGGCCAGCACCCTGCGAACCTCACCCGTAGGCGCGGAGCGTGGCGCCGTTGAGGGCGGCGCCCGCGTCGGTGCAGAGGTACCGGCAGAGGGCCACCAGGTCATCGGCGCGGACGCCTTCGGCACCCGCCTCGTCATCGTACAGGATCATCGACGGGGCCACGGCGTGGGCGGTGAGGCCCGTGCCGGCAAACTCGGCGGCCACGGCTTCGACGAGGCGGACGACGCCGGCCTTGGCGGCCGAATAGGCGGCCTGTTTGGCCGCGCCCCGGTCCGCCCCCTGGCCCGAGGCGAAAGCGATGAGGCGCCCGCCGTGCCCGCCGGCCTGCATCACACGGGCCGCCGCACGGAAGCACAGGAACGCCGAGGTCAGGTTACGCGCCAGCATCGCCGCCCACTGCGCCGGGGTCGTCTCCAGCAGCGGCCGTGCCTCCCAGGCGCCGACGGTGTGCACGAGTGCATCGACCCGCCCGCACCGCCGCACGACCGCATCGAACGCGGCCTCGACGGCCGCCTCGTCGGTCACGTCGGCCACGAAGACCTGCACGTCGCCCGCCCGGGGCACCTCGGCCGCGTCGGCTTCGTTCCGCACCAGGCCGGCCACGGTCGCCCCGGCTCCGGCAAAGCCCTGCACCATGCGCCGCCCGAGCCGTCCGTTGGCCCCGGTGATGACGACGACCCGTCCGTTCAGGTGTTCGCTCATGATGGGTCCTCCGTAGCAACGTGCCCGGCCTCATCCGCCGGACGAGGTGTGATCGTAGAGGATGCGCCAGCCTTCGGGGCGTTTCTCCAGGATCAGCGTGAAGAGGCCGCCCGCCTCGTCGTAGTCCCCCTCCCGCTGGAGGTGCCAGCGTCCGAAGGCCGTCGCCCAGCGCGGCGACAGCACCCGGATCGCCAGGTCCTCGAACGAGAGCCGACCCATGGCGTCGCGATTCGGATAGGCCGTCCGGTAGCGCTCGAGCGTCGTCTGCCACCCGTAGCGCACCGACCCGCCGGAGGCGAAGCGCAGCGAATCGGTGCGGGCATAGCCTTCCATGAAGCCCTCGATGTCGCCGGCGTTCCAGGCCGCCACCTGCCGTTCGAGCACGTCCCGGATGGCCCGTACCTCGGCCTCCGCGTCGAAGGCCGGCTCCGGCGTCGAGCAGCCCATCCCGACCAGGGCCGCCACAGCCCAGCACACCATCCCGTACCTTAACCTGTGCATAATGCCTCCGATGTTTACCTCTGGTGGTGTTCCTGCGGGAAACGGCTCCAGCATACCAAAGACGCCGGAGACCTGCCACCGGGAGAACAAAAATATCACGCCCCTGTTAAGAGGGACGCCGCACGATTCCGTGGATCGTCGGTGGAATCCGGCAGGGGGGTTGTTTTTCCTCTTGAAGCCAACGCCCTCATCCGTTAGTTTCGTACACCTGTCCTGCCCGCGCGGATGTAATCAGGCCGCGCCCCGAACGAACACCCTTTCCCAAACGGTCCTTCCGTGCTTATCGGCCCATCTTGTTACGACACAGACCGGCAGCGGTGAGATCCTGGCCGGGCGCAAGCCCGGGTCCGTGAGGTGCCGGTATCCCCTGAAGTACCCGTAGACGACGCAGCGAGTCAGGCTTCGTGCGACCCCATCCAGAACGTGTTGGCATGGACAGGCAGGCAGGTGGACATCCGTCCCGAATCCTCGGGATCATGGCCCTTGGTGTGATGGCGGCGCTGGTGGCGCTCGGTAGTTCGGCCGCGCCCGGCCGCGTGCTGCCAACACGCTACGTAGCCCGCGCCGACACCGACAGCGTCCGCGTCGACCTCCCCGAGCGCCTCGCCGGCGACACGCTCCGGGGCGACACGCTCCGGGCCGATTCGATGGCGGTGCCGCCGGACACGGGCCTGGCCCGGAAGTACCTGCCGCGCCTGCATCCGGACTGGCCCGCCGCCCGCCTCGTTCCCCGGCGACGGCCCCCGCTCTCGCTCGCGCTCAGCCGTTCGTGGAAACACGAAGTCCAGCTCGACTCGACCGCCCGCCGCTACCTGATCTACGAGCGCGTGGCCGGGCAGGACGTGCGCTATCCGGTGGCCGTGGACCTGGCCACCTACCGCCGGGAACGCCTGCGCTACGACCTCTCCCGGAACTGGAAGACCCTCTACACCGAGCGGGCCCGCCAGCGCAGCCAGCGGCGCCGGGGCGGCCTCGGCATCAGCGTCGTCGTCCCCGGCGGGCGTGAGAGCGCCTTCACCACCATCTTCGGCAAAAACGAACTCGACCTGCGCGTCAACGGCCAGGCCAACATCCAGGCCGGCTTCGACTACCGCAAGAGCGACCAGCAGGTGGCCATCACCGGCCGGGCCTCGCAGCTCGACCCCGACTTCAAGCAGGACCTCAGCCTCGGCATCACCGGCACCATCGGCGACAAGCTCCGCATCGACGTCAACTACGACTCGAACAACCAGTTCGACTACCAGAACCAGATCAAGCTGGAGTACACCGGCTACGAGGACGAGATCATCCAGAAGATCGAGGCCGGGAACGTGTTCCTGCAGACGCCTTCCTCCCTGATCCGGGGCGGGCAGAGCCTCTTCGGCATCAAGAGCGAGTTTCAGGTCGGCGGCCTCTACCTGACCACCGTCATGAGCCAGCAGGAGGGGCAGTCCAACAGCCTCTCGATCGACGGCGGCTCGGAGACGACCACCTTCGACCTCAAACCGACCGACTACGAGGAGGACCTGCACTTCTTCCTGGCCTACTACTTCCGCAACCGGTGGGAGGACGCCCTCTCCGACCCGCCCAACATCCGCGTGGCCAACGGCTTCGAGCGCATCGCCGAGCTGGAGGTGTGGAAGCTGGAGCCGACGACGCCCGAAGAGGAGAACGTGCGGCAGGCCGTGGCCGTGGTGGACCTGGGCGAAGACCCGCGTCTGCTCTCCGAGGCCGACGCCTACACGGAGACGGTGCTGCCCTCGCCCGCTCTGGACCAGTACGACGACACGCCGGGCGGCGAACTCGACGCCCAGCTGCGGGACGGCAACGCCACCCCGGCCTCCTACCTGCAGGACGTCAAGGGCCTCTCGGGGGACGACTTCCAGGTCGGGCGTTTCCGCCGCCTCGAACGCGGACGCGACTACACCGTCGACGAGGTCCTCGGCTACATCTCGCTGCGCCAGCGCCTGCTCGACAACGAGGCCCTGGCCGTCAGCTTCCGCTACCTCGCCAACGGGCGCACGGTCCAGATCGGCGACTTCTCGACGGACACCGGCGGCTCGGGCGGCGGGCAGGACGAGCAGAAACTGGTGCTCAAGCTCCTGCGTCCGGTACAGCTGCGCCAGCCCGCCCCGGAGACGGGCTTCAACCCGGCCGTCTGGTACCTCCAGCTCCGCAACATCTACCGCTTCCCCGGCAGCGGCATCAACCCGAATGAGTTCGAGCTGCAGGTCTTCTACGAACCGCCGGGCCGGACGGCCTCGAAGACGCTGCCGGGCGTCGGCGGGCAGGCCACGCTGCTGCAACTGCTGGGCCTCGACCGTCTCAACCAGGACCAGGCCCCCCGCCCCGACGACCGCTTCGACTACCTGGTCAACTACACCATCGACCCCGGCAACGGGCGCCTCATCTTCCCGTACCTGGAGCCCTTCGGCCGCCGCCTGAGCCGCATCATCGACGAGGGCGGCGGGACGCCCGAGGACAAACAGGCCGCCAAGAACCTGCTCGTCTTCGAGAGCCTGTACCGGCAGAAGAAGGAGAACGCCCGGCGCGACACGCAGCGGGACGTCTACCGCGTGCGGGGCTCCTACCGCGGCGCCACACAGTCCTTCTACGACCTGCAGGCCTACGCCGGCCTCGTCCCCGGCTCGGTCCGCGTCACCTCGGGCGGCACGCCGCTGAGCGAGGGCACCGACTTCATCGTCGACTACCAGGGCGGCACCGTCACCATCATCAACCCGGCCTACCTGACCGCCGGGCGCAAGATCGACATCCAGTACGAGCAGAACTCGCTCTTCAACCTGCAGAAGAAGACCCTGCTGGGCCTGCGGGCCGACTACACGCTGAGCGAGAACTTCGGCCTGGGCGCCACCCTGATGCGGATGAGCCAGAAGTCGCCCATCGACAAATACCGGATCGGGGAGGAACCCATTCAGAACACCATCTGGGGCTTCGACGGCTCCTTCAAGGCCGAGCCGCGCTGGCTCACGCGGGCCGTGGACCTGCTGCCGCTGGTGCAGACCCGCGCCAAGAGCAGCATCGCCGTCACCGGCGAGTTCGCCCAGCTCCGGCCCGGCGCCGGCGAGACGATCGCCTTCGACCGCACCCGGCGCAACCTCCGCAACCAGGGCCGCGACTTCCACCCGGACGAACTCAACGGCATCTCCTACATCGACGACTTCGAGGGCTTCGAGAACACCTTCTCCCTGAAGCAGCCCGGCTCCTGGCAGCTCGCCTCCGCACCCGACTCCATCGGCGCCGTGGACCGCTTCGGCGTCGTCCCCGGCTTCCGCGCCGACTCGCTGCGGACGAACTGGCGCGGCAGCTTCGGCTGGTATACCCTCAACGCCAACATGTTTTCCGAACTCGGCAGCGTCCCGGTCTACGACGCCGACGCCGTGGACATCCTGCGGATCCGCGACGTCTTTCCCAACCGCGACACCCGCGCCGAGATCGACCAGACCCTCCAGACGCTCGACCTCTACTTCAACCCCTCCGAGCGCGGGCCCTACAACTACAACACGGACCTGCAACACTTCCTCGACAACCCGAAGGACGCCTGGGGCGGCATGGCCCAGCGCCTGCCCGAGGGCTTCACGGACTTCAGCCTGAAGAACATCGACTTCGTCGAGTTCATCTTCAAACCCTTCCCCGAGAACCCCGAGGGCGATGCCGGCCCGGCGGCCCGCCTCTATGTGGACCTCGGCTCCATCTCCGAGGACATCCTGCCCGACGAGAAACTCAACAACGAGGACGGCCTCTCCCTGACCGATTTCAACCCGGCCAGCGTGGGCCCCTGGGGCCGGACGCCCAACGGCTCGCAGAACAGCGCCGTGGACGTGGACGACGCCTCGGGCCGTACCGAGGACCTCGGCCTCGACGGCCTGCCCTCCTACGTCACCGACGGCACCTACTCCACCACCGAGCAGGAACACTTCCGCTCGTTCCTGGATGCGCTGACCGCCCGCACCGGCGACGCCCGCTACCAGGCCGAGGTGGCCAAAGCGCTGGTGGACCCCTCGGGCGACGACTACCACTACTTCGCCAACAGCCAGTTCTTCGACAACCCGGAGTTCTACCCGGGCGGCGCCACGTTCCAGCAGCGCTTCACCCGCTGGTTCGCGGGCCAGGAGCTGAACGCCTTCGAAGCCCAGAACAAGCTGGCCAACAACACCTCCGTCCGGCGTGGCAACTCGCGCTTCCCCGACTCGGAGGACCGCAACCTGAACTCGGCCGTCGACACGGACAACAGCTACTTCCAGTATGAGCTGCCGCTGAGCAAGCGGGCGCTCGACTCGCTCGCCGTCCCGGAGCGGGTGGACGACTACGTCGTGGGCGAGATCATCGACACCGAGACGGGCCGCCGCACGGGCTGGTATCAGGTGCGGATCCCCGTGCAGAACTTCACCCGGCGCGTGGGTAACATCCAGGATTTCAGCCTGATCGAGTCGATCCGCATCTGGACGACGGGCCACGAGGTGCCCATCACGATCCGCTTCGCCACGCTCGAACTGGTGGGCAGCCAGTGGCAGAAGTCGGAGCGGGTGACGCTGGAGAAGGAGACGCCCGCCGACACGATGGCGGTCGACACGCGCACGACGATTGCCTCGATCAACAACGAGGAGAACAGCCTCTACCTGCCGCCGCCGGGCGCCATCATCAGCCAGACACGCCTGGCCACCGGCGGCGTGCAGAACGCCCGCGAACAGGCCCTCGTCTTCCGCGCCGAGAACCTCTACCCGGGGCAGCAGCGGGCCATCTTCCGGACGTACAACCAGGGCCTGGACCTGCTCAAGTACGCCAACCTCCGCATGTTCGTCCACATGCACGGGCGCACGGCCGACGGCCTGGACCTGACGGCGCTCCCGAAGGAGGAGGCCCGGCAGAAGGCCCGCCTGTTCGTCCGCCTCGGGGCCAACGAGAGCAACGACTACTACGAGTACGAGCAGCCGCTGACGCCCAGCAGCGAGACGGCCGGCGACGCGGACGAACTCTGGCAGACCAACCGGGAGTTCGACGGGGCCATCCGGGACCTGAACTCGATGAACCTGGTCCTCGGCGCCCTGAACCAGCTCAAGGTGACCCGGGACCGCCTGGGCATCCCCTCGGACCAGGTCTTCTGGAACGTCGTCGGCGACACGCTGGCCGCACCGGACGCGCCGGACGCCGAGACGTTCGCCCCGCCGGGCACGCGCCTGGCCATCCGCGGCAACCCCTCGCTCGGGCGCATCAACACCATCGTCATTGGCCTGCGCAACCCCGCCGACTCGACCAGCATCGACCCGTCCGACATCCTCGAAGACGTGACCATCTGGGTCAACGAGCTCCGCGTCTCGGGCTACGACGAGCAGAACGGCTGGGCCGCCCTCGTCAACGCCGACGTGCAGCTGGCCGACTTCGGGCGCGTCAAGGCCAACTTCCAGCGGCAGACCGACGGCTTCGGCTCCCTCGCGAGCACCCTCGACGAGCGCGAGCAGGTGGACCTGACCAACTGGAGCCTCACGACCGAGGTCAATGCGGACAAGCTGCTGCCCGAGCGCTACGGCTGGTCCATCCCCGTCTCGCTCCAGTTGCAGTCGAACCGCTCCACGCCCCGCTTCTCGCCCACGCGCGGGGACGTCCGCCTGGACGAGTTGCTGGCGCAGATCGAGGCCCGGGACGACCTGACGCCCGAAGAGAAGGCGCTCGAGAAACGGCAGGCCATCGAGGCGGCCGAGACGTTCACGTTCACCCGCTCGTTCACCGCCCGCCTGGCCAAGCAGGGCTCCCGGTCGAGCCTGCTCCGGTACACGCTCGACGGCCTCTCGTGGACGTACTCGTTCAGCGACCGGACGGCCCGCACCCCCTCGCTCCGCCTCAACGACTCGTGGCGCTGGTCGACCACGCTCGGCTACCGCCTCAGCATCCCCCGGCCAAAGACGGTGCGCCCCTTCTGGTTCCTGGATGACGTGCCCCTCGTCGGCGTGCTGGGCGACCTCCGGTTCAACTACCTGCCGCAGTCCCTCTCGGCCTCGGCCAGCGCCAACCGCACCTTCACGCAGAGCCAGGACCGCCCCCGGGAGAACCTGGCCACGACGCTGCCGGAGCCGGTGGCCTTCCCGCTGCGCGAGACGCACAACTTCACGCACAGCCGCAACTTCCAGCTGCAGTACAACCCGTTCGGCTTCCTCAACCTGAGCTTCGACACCAACACCAACCAGAGCCTCAACGCGGTCGGGGTCGACACGGTCTTCACCGTGGTCGTGCGGGACAGCACCGGCGCCCTGGCTACGTTCGAGAACCTGACGCTCGACGAGGCCGTGGCGCAGGGCCTCGTCGACGAGGAGGCCGTGGACGTGAACGCCTTCCAGACGGAGCGGCTGCGCGTGCGCCCCGCCGGCGAGACGTTCGGCAAGTTCCTCAAGGGTGTCGACGGAGTCCGTACCGAGCGGCACGAGCAGCGCTTCTCGGCCACGTTCCGCCCGCAACTCTCCCGCTCGGGAGCCCTCAACTGGCTCAACCTCCAGGACATCTCTTACAGCGCCCAGTTCGGCTGGCAGAACGGACCTGTCGGGCGTAACACCGGCGCCAGCGTCTCGAACCAGTCCGACTTCCGGGCCGGCGTGACGCTGCGCCCGCAGGAGCTCTGGCGCAAGTTCGGCTTCTACCGGAAGCTGGAGGAGGCCGAAAAAGAGGCCCAGGCCGAGAAGGCCCAGCGGCGGCGCCAGACGACCGCCCGCCGCCCGCCCGCCGCCGACAGCACGAAGGCCGGCACGGAGGAGGAGGCCTCGGAAGGCGGCGGCCTGAAGGTCCCGCTCCCCGACCCGGTGGCCCTGCTGCGTAAGCTGGTCCTCTCCGTCACCGGCATCCGCGACCTGAACCTGACCTATTCGGCCACCCGCAGCGGCCGCTCGTCCAACGTGGGCCGTTTCAATGCGGACAGCACCGAGATCGTCTCGCCCTGGAGCCTCTTCGACGCCTTCTCCGGGCGCGGCCCCTCGCTCCGCTACCGCTTCGGCCTCGACCGTACCCTGCCTCTGGAAGACCGCCTCGTCGACCCCACGCTCCAGGTGGCCGATCAGTTCAACAACACCAACCGGATCCAGGGGCGCACCGCCCTCCAGCCCTCACAAAGCCTCCAGATCAACCTGAACTGGAACGTCAACTGGACCGAGGGCCGCACCCTGACCTACCGCCCGTCGTTCGAGAACCCGGAGTTGATCGAGATCACCGAGACCCAGAACGGCAACAACCAGGCCTCCGTCTGGACCTTCGGTGCGACGTACCTGGACCTCTTTGCCAGCCAGCTCCGAACCTATCAGCGGGACCTGGCGAGCCAGACGGACCCCAACGCCCTCGTGCTCGGCGACGAGAACGGCGACGGGCGGGTGGTCCTCACCAACCGCAGCGTCGTCGAAGACTTCCGGCAGGCCTTCACGTCCGGCCTCGGCCCCGTCGACGCCCGCGGCCTGCTGCCCTTCCCCATGCCCGGCTGGAACGTCAACTACAGCGGCCTCTCGTCCTGGCCCCTGCTGCGCAGCCTGACGCAGAGCCTGACGCTCCGCCACGGCTACAGCGCCGACTACAGCGCCGACTTCCGCACCAACACCCTGGCCGCCGGCGGCGACTCCCTGGGCACGTTCGACCTCGGCCCCCAGCGCATCCAGTTTGCCCTGCGCGACGTGGACGTGGGCACCATCCGCGTCAACGAGCGCTTCCAGCCGCTGATCGGGGTGGACATCAGCTGGAAAGGGCGGATCCAGACCAACATTGCCTTCAACCGGAGCAACGCCTACTCGCTGAGCACCAGTAACTTCGAGGTCAGCCAGAACAAAACCAACGAGTTCTCGTTCACGGCCAGCTTCCAGAAGACCGGCCTGAAACTACCCTTCTTCGGCGGGAAGCGGCTCAACAACCGCGTCAGCTTCAGCCTGACCGTCTCCCGCTCGCAGACCAGCGACCAGCGCTTCCTGCTGCGCCGCGCCCTCATCGACGCCATCCAGCGCGGGGAGAGCTTCGTCCTGAGCGACGCCCTCGAAGGGGACAACGTCTCGCTCGTGACGGCCCACACCCGCCTGACCATCTCGCCCCAGATCGCCTACCAGTTCAGCAACCGCGTCTCGGCCAACTTCACGCTGAAGTACGAGAAGTTCGACAGCGAGGACAGCCGCCAGCCTTCGGCCGTCAACATCAACGGCAGCTTCAACATCCGGGTCAACATCCAGAACTGACCCGTGGCCGGCACCGGGCGAACCCGGACGGGCGGGCGGCGTTCATGCACGCGGTATTCCCGTCGCGCCAGCCGGTACCGGATCATGCCTGCCCGTCTTTCCGAACGCCAGACCGTCGTCGTGTGTCACCTGGGGCGCGTGGCGTATGCGCCCGCCTGGGACCTGCAGCGCCGCCTGCAGGCACGGCTCATCGAGGCCAAGCGCCGGGAGCCGCCGGAGCCGCGGCCCCACGTGATGCTGCTCGTCGAACACCCGCCCGTCTATACCCTGGGCAAGAACGGGGACGCGGCCCATCTGCTGCTCTCCGAGGACGCCCTGGCCGCGCGCGGCGCCTCGTTCTTCCGCATCGACCGGGGCGGCGACATCACCTTCCACGGCCCCGGCCAGTTCGTCGGCTACCCGATCCTGGACCTGGACCGCTTCTTCACGGACATCCACCGCTACCTGCGCGAGCTGGAGGAAGCCGTCATCCGCACCTGTGCCGACTACGGGCTGACGGCCGGCCGTGTCGCCGGGCGTACGGGGGTCTGGATCGGGCCGGACGACCGCGGCCCCGAGCGCAAGATCTGCGCCCTGGGCATCCGGTGCAGCCGCTGGGTCACCATGCACGGCTTCGCCTTCAACCTGAACACCGACCTGACCTACTTCTCCTACATCGTCCCCTGCGGCATCGCCGACCGGGGGGTAACCTCGCTGGCCCAGGAACTGGGCCGGCCGGTGGACGAGGCCGAGGCCCGGACCCGCTTCCTCCGCCACTTCGCCGAACGCTTCGAGGCCGACACCATCCCCCTGCACGGCGAAGCCGCGAACGAATTCCTCGCCCGCTATCTTGAAGCAGAACCTGCCGGGTCCTAGTTTCCCCCTGACCTCCGTTCCACTCCCCTTGCCTGCCCGACCCGACCATGCCTGCCTTCGACCTCAACGCCTTCACGCTGCAACTGATCGCCGAGACGCTCTTCTACGACGAGGAATACGGCGCGCTGGGCAACCTGAGCCTCATCGACATGGAGAACGCCCGCGAGCGCTTCGTGGCCTCCTACGTGCCGGAGGATGGGCTCTTCGTCGTCGAGGAGGCGACGGAATGGGAGGAGTACACGCCGGACGACGAGGACGACATCGGCTATGCCCTGGCCGTCGACAGCAACGAGTACGGCACGTACGACAACCCGGCCGACGTGGCGCACGTGCTGCTCGAACTGGCCCGTGCCCACAACCTCACGCCCAGCATCACGCTGCTCTTCGAAGAGGACGAAGTGTCCTGAGCCCCCGCCTCACGGGGTGCGCGCCACCGTGGCCCAGACCACCATCGCCCAGCCCATCAGAAAGGCGACCCCGCCGAACGGGGTCACGGCCCCGAGCCAGGGCGTATCCGTGAGGACGAGCACGTAGAGGCTGCCCGAAAACAGCACGATGCCGGCGGTAAACAGGGCACCCGCGGCCTGCAGTTGCCACACGGCGAGCGCCTGCCCCATCCAGCCCACGACCAGCAGCGCCAGCGCGTGGTACATCTGGTACCGCACGGCCGTCTCGAAGGTCTGTAGCCGCTCCGCCGTCAGTCGCCCCGCCAGCCCGTGCGCGCCGAAGGCACCGGCCGCCACCGCCAGCCCGGCCGCCACCGCCCCGATCCACAGATAGTGTCGCATCCTTTCCGGTCCCCTGATTGCCGCTTTGCGCGGGGCCACATCCCCCGCTCGAACCCCCAAATTCCCCCACATCACACCGAAAAGCAAGCCCGGCCCGGGGCGGTAGTTGACTCTTTCGAACCGAACGTTCTATATTCTTTTCCCATACATGGGATTTTTTCCCATGCGCTTCTTTGAGTTCACGATGCGGCTTTCCCTTCACACCCTGTCGTGGACGACGACCGCGCCTTTTCTTGCACGCCGTCTCCGAAGAGGATTGCCTGCCGGCATGTCAGTTCCTCCTCGCCCATCGTGAACGGACGAGACTGGCTCGCGTGCCGTGCCCGCTCCGGGCACGCTGCCGATAGACATCGATGCCATGAGATGCTCACCCCAAGATCATCACATCGCCGCTCACCCTACATCGTGATGTTTCATTGACCGAGGAGGCCTGACATGAAAGTACAACGTAGTGTCGTGAAGTGGTTCGACGCCAAGAAGGGCTACGGCTTCATTGTGAACCCCGACCAGGGACCGGACATCTTCGTCCACTATTCTCAGATTCTCTCCGACAAGCGCTTCAAGACGTTGCGTACGGGCGAGATCGTCGAATACGAACTCCACGACGGACCCAAAGGGCTGCACGCCCACAGCGTCAAAGGCACCAACGAAGTGATCCGTCCTTCGCTCGATCCGGTACAGGTTGCCGCCGCCATCAACAACGCGCAGCAGGTGGACGTCAAGTACCTGGAGCCTGTCTCGCCGAACACATTTTCGGGACGCATCTCCGGCACGGCCTGAGGCGGAGTACGGTCGGCTCCGGCACCGGCTCCGCATTGTTTTTAGGTAGCCCATCCCCTATCTTTGGCGACATCGTCGCCCGCCTTTCCGGTACCCTCCCCGGGGCGGTCCGCACCGGCCCAGGCGGTCGTCTACCGTGCCCTTTTGTCTCCCGGATGTACTATGGCGTTTGCTTTCTCGGACACCGACATCGAGCGCATCGCATCGGTGCTGGGCGTAGCGCCCAAACGTGACGGCTCGCTGGTGCGGTTCGAGCTCGTCGATACGCCGAGCGGTCGCAGCCTCACCCTGGAGATCAAAACCGCGGTGGAGATGCCGGACGATCTGAAGAACGTGTCGGCGTCCAACCTGGTCTCCGTCTATGCGCCCAGTTCCTTCCTGCAGCTCCAGGGCTGCACGGGCTACCTCGCCAGCAAGGAACTGGGGGAGGTCATCTTCGTCGCCAAGCACGAAGGACGGACGCACGGCCTCGTCGTCGAGCGGGAGGCCGGCTGCTCGCTCTATGCCAACGTCGACGACCGGCTCCTCTCGGCCGACTTCACGCAGCTCCCGCCCGAGATGATCATGAGCAGCGTGGCCCTCTCGATGACCGAATCGCTCTTCGACGACCTGGGCTGATCCGCCCCCCGCCCGAACGTGTCCACGTCCGATCTCGTCATCGCCCTCGACCACCCCACCCGCCGGGTCGATACGCAGCGCCTCGACCGCCTCGTCCGCCGCGTGCTCGACGGCGAAGGCATCGCCTGGCACTACGTCGGCGTCATCCTGACCGACCACGCCACCGTCCTCGACCTCAACCGGGCCTACCTGCATCACGACTACCTCACGGACGTCCTCTCGTTCAACCTCTCCGGCCCCGACGACGCCCTGCTCACCGGAGAGGTCTACGTCGATCTGGACACGGCCGCCGAGCGCCACGCGGAGTTCGGCGTCACGTTCGAGGAGGAAGTCTTCCGGTACGTCGTCCACGGCCTGCTCCACCTGGCCGGCTACGAGGACGCCACGCCCGCCGAGAAGGCCGCCATGCATGCCCTCGAGGACCGCTACCTGGCCGGTTCCGTATGAAACCCGGCGCCGCCCGTTGACAATGCGGCCCGGCTTCATTACCAAGCAATTACCGGCCGACGGGTTGCCCGGCGGGGGACTTCGTCGCCGCTCACGAATCGTTCACGAAGGGCTGGAGGGTCTACGATGCAGCTACGAATCACCGCGCGCCACTTTCACGCGCCCGAGGAACTGCAAGCCCACATCCGCGAGCGCATCCAGGCGCTGACACGCTTCTACGACGGCATCACCAGCGCCCACGTCGTGCTGACGAAACGCAACGGGCCGACCGGCGGACGGCACGCCGAGGTCATCCTCAACGTGTACCGCCAGCAACTCACCGCCGAAGCGAGCGCCCCCACCCACCAGGAGGCCGTCGACCGCTGTGCCGAGCACCTGCGCCGCCAGCTCCTGAAATACAAGGACAAGCTCCGCTCCGTCCAGCAACAGGCTCACCGCTGAGGCGGTCCGGCTCGATGCGGATTCCGGCGCCCCGTTCCCGGTGTGGAGCGGGGCGCCGCCCTGTCAGGCCATCTTGCGCAGGGCATGCACCACGCGGCGGACGTGGTCGGCCGTCTGCATGATGTAGAAATGCAGGCAGGGCACGCCGGCCTCCATCAACTCCTGGCTCTGCCGGAGGGCCCATTCCACGCCGATGTCGGGCACGTGCTCGTCGCGGGCGGCTTCGACCTCGGCGGCCAGCGCCTCCGGCACCTCCACGTGGAACCGGCTGGGCAGCATCCGGAGCTGCCGCTTGCTCGTGATGATCTTCAGCCCGGGCAGGATGGGCACCTCGATCCCGACCTCCCGGCACCGCTCGACGAAGCGGAAGTAGTGCCGGTTGTCGAAAAACATCTGCGTGGTCACGTAGTGCGCCCCGGCGTCGATCTTGCGCTTCAGGTTGAGGATGTCCCACATCAGGTTGGGCGCCTCGAAATGCTTTTCCGGATAACCCGCCACGCCGATGCAGAAGTCCGTCGGTGCGGCGTCGATGAGCTCTTCGAGGTACTGTCCCCGGTTCATCTCGGCGATCTGCCGGACGAGGTCGACGGCGTACTCGTTGCGGGTCCGGTTGAACAGGATGGGCTTCTCATACCCATTCGCATCGCCACGGAGCGCCATCACGTTGTGGATGCCGAGGTAGTTCAGTTCGATGAGCGCATCCTCCGTCTCCTCGCGGGTGAACCCGTAGCAGAGCAGGTGGGGGACCGTCTCCACGCCGAAACGCCCTTTGATGGCGGCGCAGAGCCCGAGCGTGCCGGGGCGTTTCCGCTTGACGTGCCGCCGCCAGGTACCGTCGGGCATCTCTTCGTAATAGACCTGGGCCGAATGGCTCGTCACGTCGATGAACGGCGGGTCGAACGCCATCAGGTCCTCGATGATCGCCATGATCTGCGCGACGGAGCCTCCTCGCTCCGGCGGGATGATCTCGTAGGAGATCAGCGGCTCGGTGGCCCGGTCCAGCAGTTCGATGACTTTCATGCGGCGGCGTTTTCGTTTTTTGGTGTCCTTTCGTTAAACTGACCGTTCCTCGCTGTGGACTGCGAAGGTCGTTTCTTACTTCACAATCCGCCCCATGTTCAATGCTCGGAATCCTCTTTGCCACCCAGGAAGAAGCCACTTCGTTTCTCCAGCACTACGAACGGGGTCGTTTTGACGGCCTGTCCGAGGGCGAAGCGCTCCACGACGACACCGTGCTGGTGGCCCTGACGGGTTCGGGGAAGATCAAGGCCACCCTGCGCACCGAGCGCTTCCTCCGCCAGTACGGCCGCTCGCTGACGCGCCTGGTGCACGCCGGCACCTGCACCGCGCTCTCCGACGCCCTCGCGGTGGGCGACGTGGTGGGGGTCCACCAGGTACTCGAAGGCGACCGCATCGAGCTCGCCACCCCCACCTACCCGCGTATGCCGCTCGACGTCCCGTTCGACGACCTGCCGAAGAGCATCCTGGTGACGCAGGACCATCCGATGCAGGGTCAGCAGGAACGCACCTACTGGCAACGCATCGCCGACATCACGGACACGGTCGGGTATCCCATCGCCTATGTAACCGCCACCCACGGGCTGCCCTGCCACCTGGTCAAGGTGGTCACCGGCCACCTGGGCACACCGGACGACGACCTCCGCAGGACCCGCGAGGCGGCCTGCCAGACCCTCGCCACGTTTCTCCTGGACCACCTGAACGTACTCCTGCCCACCGTATGACCCCGCTCCCGACCTCTCGCCCTACACCCGGCCGGGCCGCCGTGCCCCCCTGCCCGCCTCCGCGCCGGGCCTGGATGGCCCCGCTTCTGACCGCCCTCCTGCTGGCGGGCCCGGGATGCCGCCCGTCTCCCCCCGACGCCGCGCCGGCCTGGCAACTCGTCTGGGCCGACGAGTTCGACCAGGACGGCCTGCCCGACTCGACGAAGTGGGGCTACGACGTCGGCGGGCACGGCTGGGGCAACCAGGAACTGCAGTACTACACGGAAGCACGTCCCGAGAATGCCCGCGTCGAAAACGGGCACCTGATCATCGAGGCGCGGCGGGACGGCTGGGAGGGCCACGAATACACGTCGGCCCGGCTGGTCACGCGCGGCAAGGGGGACTGGACGTACGGGCGGTTCGAAGTCCGTGCCCGCCTGCCTTCCGGACGGGGCACCTGGCCGGCCATCTGGATGCTCGCCTCCGAACCCACCTACGGCGACGCCTACTGGCCCGACAACGGCGAGATCGACATCATGGAACACGTCGGCTACGACCCCGACGTCATCCACGCCTCGGTGCACACCCGCGCCTACCACCACTCCATCGGCACGCAAAAGACCGCGCAGATCCGCGTCCCGACGGCGCGCACGGACTTCAACGTGTACGCCGTCGAATGGACGCCCGAGGACATCCGGGCCTTCGTCAATGACAGCCTGTACTTCACCTTCCCGAACGAGCGCCTCACCAACCCCGAGGCGGACTACCGCCACTGGCCCTTCGACCATCCCTTCCACCTGCTTCTGAACATAGCGGTGGGCGGGACGTGGGGCGGCGCCCAGGGCGTCGACCCGGAGATCTGGCCGCAGCGTATGGAGATCGACTACGTACGGGTCTACCAGCAGGTCGATTGACCCCTGGCGCCCTCGGCCTCACGCAGCCACCGGCGCCGGCACCCCGGTCTTGATTTCGTACGCCCGGAGCGCCAGGTCCGCCATGGCGTCGAGGTCGTACGTGCCCGCATTGAGCACCAGGTCGTAGTCGGCCGCGTGGGCCACGTCGCGATGGAAATAGTGACGGACGAACGCGGCCCGCTCCTCATCCCGCTCGAGGACGTACCGGCGCGCCTCTTTTTCACGGAGGCCCTGGGCCTCGGCGTAGCGCCGCACGCGCACGTCGAGCGGGGCCACCACGCGGATACTGACGCGGTCGCGCTCTCGGAGGATGTAGTTGGCCCCCCGGCCGACGATGATGCTGCTGCCGTGGTGCGCGATGGCCTGCACGACGCGCATCAACGCCCGCAGGTACTGCACGTTGGTCACCGACGCCCCGAGCAGCGCCGCGTTGATGGCATCCTCGATGGCCTCGCGGACGTGCTCGTCCAGCGAGGCGAGCAGGCGCGCATCGGCGCCGGCTTCCTCGGCAATCGCATGCACCAGTTCCTGATCCCACACGGTGAAACCCGTCCGCTCCCCGAGGCGACGGGCCAGCGCCGCGCCCTGTGCCCCGAACTCCCGTGAGATCGTGATGACGGGATACCGCGTCTTTTTCCGGGCAAAGCGCAGGGTGTTCTGCTCCCAGCGCCGAATCTGTTCGTCGATGATCTGTTCGAACTGTCGTGCCATGATCCGATGTCGCACCTGGATGATTACGTCCGTACTGCCGGCTCAGAATAGGGCATGGCCGCCACATTGACAATGCCGTGCCATCGAGAAGAACCGTGGCGTGTCCGCGGGGTATACTTCCCCCCACACCCGTCCTTCTGCCTCATGCCCCTTTCCCGTGTTTTCCCCTCCGGTCGTTGCCTGCTCGGGCTGCTCCCGCTCGTGCTGGCGGCCTGCACCCTGACCGGCAGCGACCCCGCCCCCGAGGCGCCGGTCTTCGACCCCGTTGCCGGCGCTTACCGCCTCGACCGGGCCTGGCCCGACGGGCTGCATCAGACGCTCTACCTCTCGACGATGGAGCCGGCCAACGGCGACACGCTCCTGATCCGCTCGGTGGTGACCCACCGCGGTACGGAGCCGGTCGAAGCCACCTGGCGGGTCTGCGGGCTGGAACTGACCTCCGAGATCCGTTTCGAGCAAGCGTTCATCCTGTGCGCCGCCTACAGTGCCACCGGCCCCATCGCCCCCGGCG
Source organism: uncultured Rhodothermaceae bacterium (assembly GCA_964552015.1). Taxonomy (GTDB): domain Bacteria; phylum Bacteroidota; class Rhodothermia; order Rhodothermales; family ISCAR-4553; genus Rhodocaloribacter. The sequence continues at coordinate 19,575 of CAZKFR010000009.1, forward strand.
ACACCCTCGTCGCGGTGGACGGCGGCCGCATCCAGGCGTCACCCGGCACCTATCCCCTGACCGTCCAGCACCTGCTCCGCCCGCCCCGCTCCCTCACCGTCGAGGTGCAGGTACGCCCCTGACGCGCCGGGGCGTCAGAAGCCGACGGCACGGCCGTTGGGTGCGCGCGTGTCGGCCGCGCCGTAGCGCAGGCCCGTCTCGGGGTCGATGTAGATGCCGTGGGCGCGACCCTGGTGGGTGCGGAAGCGGAGGCGGTGCCCCATCATCTCGTAGAGCCGCTGCGTGTCCGGCGAGAAGCCCCACCGCTCGAAGGAGGTCACGTCCGGGAGCCACTGGTGGTGGATGCGCGGGGCCTCCACGGCCTCCCCCACGTTCATGCCGTGATCGATCACGTTGAGCACCACCTGCAGGACGGTGTTGATGATGGTGCGCCCGCCGGGGCTCCCGATGACCAGCAGGGGCCGCCCGTCTTTCGCCACGATCGTCGGGGTCATGCTCGAGAGCATCCGCTTGCCGGGCGCCACCCGGTTGGGCGGCGTGCCGATGAGGCCGGTGGTGGTGGTGCGGCCGGGGATGGGGTTGAAGTCGCCCATCTCGTTGTTGAGCAGGAAACCCGCCCCGTCGACCACCATGCGCGAGCCGTAGCTGTACTCGAGCGTGTACGTGAGTGAGACGGCGTTGCCGGCGGCATCGACCACGGAGAAGTGGGTGGTCTCCTCGCTCTCGTAGGCCAGGTAGGCATCGTTGAAGCGGGCCGAGTCGCTCTCGGAGGCTTTGAACAGATCGATCGTGTGGCGCAGCTCGCGCGCGTAGTCCTTCGAGGTGAGCCGCTCGACGGGCATGTCCGGGTTGAAGTCGGGATCGCCCAGGTAGCGGGCGCGGTCGGCGTAGGCGCGGCGCATGGCTTCGGTGAGCAGGTGCAGGTAGAGGGCGCTGTTGTGGCCGATGGCCTTCAGGTCGAAGCCTTCGAGGATGTTGAGCATCTCGGTGAGGGCCACCCCGCCGGAGCTGGGCGGGGCCATGGCGTAGACGTCGTAGCCCCGGTACGTGCCGTGGATGGGCGGCTGCTCGACGGCCTCGTAGCGGGCCAGGTCCTCCTCGGTGATGAGGCCCCCGTGGCGGCGCATGAAGTCGGCCAGCAGGCGGGCCGTCTCGCCCCGGTAGAAGCCGTCGCGTCCCTGGTCGCGGATGCGGGCCAGCGTCCGGGCCAGGTCGGGCTGCCGGAGGATCTCGCCGGGCTCGTACGGCTCGGTACCTCCCTTGAGGAAGGCCCGGCGGGTGGCCTCGTAGCGCGGGTCGCCCGCGAGCGTCGTCAGGTGCTCCATGAAGTCGACCAGGTCCCAGGGCACGGGGTAGCCGTCGGCCGCCAGGCGCACGGCAGGCTCGACGAGGTCGGCCCAGGGGAGCGACCCCAGGCGCTGGTGGGCCAGCCACAGCCCCGCCACCGTGCCGGGCACCCCCACCGAGAGCGGTCCCTCGTGGTTGGCGTTGTCGCGGATCTCGCCGCGCTCGTCGAGGAACATGGTCTCGGTGGCGGCCAGCGGCGCCTTCTCGCGGAAGTTGAACGAGGTGACCGTCCCGTCGGCGCCGTGATAGACCAGGAAGCCGCCGCCCCCGATGTTGCCCGCCGACGGGTGGACGACCGCCAGCGCGAAGGCCGTGGCCACGGCCGCATCGACGGCATTGCCGCCGCGCCGGAGCACGTCGGCCCCCACCTCGGAGGCCAGGTAGTGGCTGCTGACCACCATCCCCTGACGGGCCGGCACAGGGATACGACCGGCCTGTCCATCCACCCGGGAAGGCATCCACCCGGCCCAGACCACCAGCAGGGCCGTCAGAAACGTTGAAATTCTCTGCATGGTCGCGCGTGGCTACATGGATTCGTATGTTTCGAAGCGCAATCTACGCCTTCCCTCTTATTGTTGCACAAGCGTTGTGCGGCACGATACGGTGCGATGACCCTCTTTACCCTGACCCCCGGCGACCGCCCGCTGCTCGTGAGCCTGCCTCATGCCGGGCTCTACGTCCCTCCGGAGATCCGCCGGCGCTTCACCGAACCCGCACAGGCCCTGCCGGACACCGACTGGCACGTCGACCGGCTCTACGACCGCGTGCTCGACCTCGGCGTGAGTGTGCTGGCGGCCACGCATTCCCGCTACGTGATCGACCTGAACCGCCCCCCGGACGACACCCCGCTCTATGCCGGTGCCACCACCGGCCTGTGTCCGCTGACCCTGTTCGACGGCACCCCGCTCTACCGCCCGGGCCTGCAGCCCGACGCCGCCGAGCGCCAGGAGCGGCTGCACCGGTACTGGGAACCCTACCACCAGGCCCTGGCCGGCGAACTGGCCCGCCTGCGCGACCTGCACGGCTTTGCCCTCCTGCTCGACGCCCACTCCATCCGCCCCGTCATCCCCCGCCTCTTCGAGGGTGTGCTTCCCGACCTGAACCTCGGCACGAACGACGGGCGGAGTGCCGCCCCCTCCCTCATCCGACGGGCCGAGGACGCCCTCCGGCAGACCAACGGGTACACCTACGTGCGCGACGGGCGCTTCAAGGGCGGCTACATCACGCGGCACTACGGCACACCGGACACCGGCATCCACGCGCTGCAACTCGAACTCGCACAGACCACCTACATGGACGACGGCCCGCCGTTTGCCTATCACCCGGAACGAGCGGATCGCCTCCGGGGTGTCCTGCATCGCCTCGTGGCCACGCTGCTGACGTGGACCCCGGACGTCCTCTGACCCCAGACGCTTCGACCGCTAACCCCAGACGCTTCGACCGGACATGGCTGGTATGCGCCTGCGCGAACTCTTCTGCCCCGTGGCCCTGCTGCCCGACGGCTGGGCCCGCAACGTCCTGCTCAAGTTCGACGACGAGGGCTGGATCCTGTCGGTGCGTACGGGCGTGGCGACGTGGCCGCCGTTCGTGGCCGCCGGCCCGGTCCTGCCCGGCATGCCGAACCTACACTCGCACGCTTTCCAGCGGGCCCTGGCGGGCCTGACCCAGACGGCCTCGCCCGACGGGGACGACGACTTCTGGACCTGGCGGGAGACGATGTATGCGTTCGTCGAACGCCTCCAGCCCGAGGACGTCGAGGTCATCGCCGAGCAGACCTACCTGACCATGCTCCGCAGCGGCTACACCGCCGTGGGCGAGTTCCACTACCTGCACCACCAGCCGGATGGCACCCCGTACGACGACCGGGCCGAACTGGCGCGGCGCATCGTAGCGGCCGCCCGGCGCACCGGCATCGGCCTCACGCTCCTGCCCGTGCTCTACAGCCACGGCGGCTTCGGCGGGCAGCCGGCTACCCCGCGCCAGCGGCGCTTCCTGAACGACCTCGACGGGTTCTCCGCCCTGCTCGAGGACGTGGCCGCCCTCTGTACGGGCGACCCCCAGTTGCGGTACGGGATGGCCCCGCACTCGCTGCGGGCCGTCACCGAAGCCGAGCTGACCGAGGCGCTGCGCCGGCTCGATGCCCTGGACGAGGAGGCCCCCGTCCACATCCACGTGGCCGAGCAGATGAAGGAGGTGATGGACTACCTCCTGTGGAGCGGACAGCGTCCGGTGGCCTGGTTGCTCGACCACGCCCCTGTCTCGGCGCGGTGGTGTCTGGTCCATGCCACCCACATGATGCCCGAAGAGACAGCGGCGCTGGCCGCCTCCGGCGCCGTGGCCGGCCTCTGCCCCACCACCGAGGCCGACCTGGGCGACGGCCTTTTTCCCATCCTGGACTACCTGCGCCACCGGGGCCGCCTCGGCATCGGCTCGGACAGCCACACACTCATCGCCCCCTCCGACGAACTGCGCCTCCTCGAATACGGCCAGCGTCTCTCCCGGCAGCGGCGCAACGTCCTGCGCCTGCCGGACCGTACCTCCGTGGGCCGCAGCCTCTACGAAGCCGCCCTCGACGGGGGCGCACAGGCCCTGGGCCGCCCGCTCGGACGCCTCGCACCGGGCTTCCGCGCCGACCTGATCATCCTCGACGGCGACGACCCGCTGCTCTATGGCAAGACGGACGACGCCATCCTCGACACGTACGTCTTCTCCGGCGGCCCCGCGCTCGTGCGGGACGTCATCGTCGGCGGGCGGCTGGTCGTCCGCGACCGGCACCACCCCGACCAGGAGGCCGTCGCCGTCCGGTACCGCCACACGATGGAACGCCTCCTCCGCGATGGGTGAGGCGATAGCGAGGTTGGGAGGCGAAGGGCCGGACGCCTGTCATATGGCGGGGCGCCGCCGGCGACCCATGAACGAAACGGCTGGCAGAAGGACCGGCGCATGGACCCACACCTGCGGGCAGAACTGGAACGGCACCACCGGGACGCCTACGGCTGGGCGTTGGCCTGCTGTGCCCACGATCCCGACCTGGCCGAGGACGTCCTGCAGACGACCTACCTGAAGGTGCTCGAAGGGAAAGCCCGCTACGACGGCCGTGCGGCGTTTCGGACATGGCTCTTTGCCGTCATCCGGAACACAGCCATCGACGCCCTGCGGCGCCGGCGCACACGGCGCCTGAGCCTGCGCCGCCTGGCCCTGCGGCAGCCCCCGGACGCGCACGTCCTCCCCGAGGACGATGCGGCCCTCGGGCACGAGGAGGCCGAGCGGTTCCGGGCCCTGCTGAAGCGCCTGCCGGCCCGCCAGCGCGAAGTGCTCCACCTGGTCTTCTACCATGACCTGACCATCGCCGAAGCCGCCCGGGTGATGGGCGTCGGGCTGGGATCGGCCCGCACCCACTACGAACGCGGTAAACAACGCCTCCGGCAATGGCTAACCCCCAACGAGCATGAACCCGAACGACGCTCCGCTCCGTGACGCCTTCCGCGCGCTCCGCGCCGAGGACCACCGCCGGGCTCCCGGCTTCGAGGAGGTGCTGGCACGGCCCCGGCCGCCCGCCCGCGTGATCCCCCTGGCGTCCCTGGCCGCGGCAGCGGCCGTGGTGCTGCTTCTGGCCGTAGGGCTCTGGTTGTGGCCCCGCCCCGGCCGCGACACGCCGGACGACCTTTTCGCCTGGCAGTCGCCCACGGACGTGCTGCTCGCCTGGCCGCTCGAACCACCTCCGGACGAAGCCCCGCTTCCGCCCCTCGACGCCTGGGAAGCCCCCACAGACTTCCTCCTGGCCCCGCCCGTCGACCCCGGCGCCCTCTGACCGGCCCTCACCCCCAACGTCTCACGTTCAACACCCTGAAGATACCGATGAAACGTTTGTCTATCCTGATGCTCCTCCTGCTGGCCGGTGTCGGCCCGTCCCACAGCCAGCCCGGCAACGCCCCTGCCCGCGACGCCGACCCGCTCCGGCAGTTCTTTTTCTCGCCGGAGCTCGTCACGCGCCATCAGGAGGCGCTGAACCTGAGCGAGGACCAGCGCGAGGCGCTCAAGAAGGAGGCCGTCGCCGCCCAGACGCGGTACGTGAGCCTCCAGTGGGAGCTGCGGGAAGCCGTGCAGGCCCTCCGCGACGTGCTGGCCGGCGACACGGTCGACGAGGAGGAAGCCGTCGACCGCCTCCACCGGGTGCTCGACCTCGAGCGGGAGATCAAGGAGACCCAGCTCCGCCTCGGCGTGCGCATCCGCAACCTGCTCACCCCCGAGCAGCGTCGCCGCCTCATGCAACTCCGGCGCGAGCGCCGACAGGACCGTCCCTGAAGGATCCGCCCGACCTACCAGAACATGATGTAGAGCCCGGCCGTGATGGCCAGGATGCCGAACGAGGCGGCCGCAAAGATGGGGTCGGTCTTGAACAGGGTCCGGTCCAGCGGAATGCCGTTCGGGCTGTCCTGGCCTTTCCCCTCGGCATACGAGATGCCCACGATGAGCGCCACCGACACCAGGAAGGTGACCCCCATCCGGTCGAGGAACGGCAGCGAGGGTAGCAGCACCTTCATCAGCACCGAGAGCGGGATGCTCAGCAGGGCCGAGACGAGCGCCGCGTTGGCCGTGGCCTTCTTCCAGAACAGCCCCATGATGAAGATGGCCAGCACGCCGGGGCTCACCATGCCCGTGTACTCCTGGATGTACTGGAAGACCTGATCGAGCGAGGCCAGCTGCGGTGCCAGCAGCGCGGCGATGACCATGCACGTCAGCGCCACGATGCGGCCCACCCGTACCAGTTCCGTCTCGGAGGCGTCCTGCTTGACATAGTGCCGGTACAGGTCCATCGTAAAGATGGTCGAGGTGCTGTTCATCATCGAAGCCAGCGACGACACGATGGCCGCGATCAGGGCGGCGAAGGTGAGCCCCTTCAGGCCGGGACCGACGTACGTGTTCAGCAGCCACGGATAGGCCTCGTCGCCGCGCGTGATGGGGGCGTCGAGCGCATAGGCCACGATGCCGGGGATGACCACGATCAGCGGGAGGAGGAGCTTCAGGAAGCCGGCGAAGGCCACGCCCCGTTGCGCTTCCTTCAGGTCCTTGGCCGCCAGCGCGCGCTGGATGATGTACTGGTTACACCCCCAGTAGAACAGGTTGGCGACCCACATCCCCCCCAGCAGGACGCTCAGGCCCGGCAACAGGTCGTAGGCATCCTGCGTGGCCCCGGTATCGTCGGTGTAGAGCAGTTCGCCCCGGTAGAGGATCATGTTGAAGCGGTCGCCGGCTTCGGCCAGCAGCTTGGAGAAGCCGGCGATGGCCCCCTCGCCCCCGCTGAAGGCATCCAGCGCCAGGTAGGTCGTCAGCAGCCCGCCGCCGACCAGGAAGACCACCTGCACCACGTCGGTCCAGGCCACCGCCTTGAGCCCTCCGTAGAGGCTGTAGACGGTCGCAAAGAGGGCCAGGCCGACGATGCCCCAGCCCAGCGGCACCCCCATGATGCCCTCCATGGCCAGCGCCCCCAGGTAGAGCACGCTCGTCAGGTTGACGAACACATAGACCAGCAGCCAGAACACCGCCAGCAGCGTCCGCACACGCGTGTCGTAGCGGATCTCCAGAAACTGCGGCATCGTGTAGATGCCCTTGTTCAGGTAGATCGGCAGAAACAGCCAGGCCACCAGGAGCAGCGTCACGGCCGCCATCCACTCGTAGGTGGCGATGGCCAGACCGAGCCGGAAGCCCGACCCCGACATCCCGATAAACTGTTCGGCGGAAATGTTCGAGGCGATGAGCGAGGCCCCGATGGCCCACCACGGCAGCGACTTGCTCGCCAGGAAATAGTCCTTGGTGTCCTTCTTGTGGCCTTTCTTCTCGCGTGAGACCAACAGCCCGATGGTGACGATCAGCACCACGTAGCCACCGAAGACGAGGTAATCGATGGTGGAGAAGTTCATGGCAATGACGGCTTGCTGATGATAGGAAAGCAGGCCCGGAAGCCCTGCCGGCGCGGGAAAATAGCGCTTCGCCCCGGGAATTGAAACCCTTTTCAGAGCATGCCGGGAACGAAGCGCTTCCAGCCTGAAAAAACCGCTACGTTCGCGAAGGACCGTTCGAGCGTGCTCAGTCCGCCTCGCCTTCGGCCTGCATGGCGCGGGCCACGCGCTCGACCTCCCGCCAGACGCGCAGCAGGTTGCCGCTCCAGAGCTGGGCGATCTGCGCTTCGGTATACCCGCGCCGCACCAGTTCTCGCGTTACGTTGAACGTCTCGGAAGCATCCTGCCAGCCCCGGATACCGCCCCCCCCGTCGAAGTCGGAGCTAATGCCGACATGGTCGATGCCGATCAGGTTGACGGCATAGTCGATGTGGTCCACGAAGTCGCTCACGTCGGGGCCGGGCCAGCGCGCCTCGATCTCGTCCATGCGGGCGCGGTAGACGGCCCGGGCCGAGTCGGAGAGGGCCTGCCAGGCGGCGAACCCGGTGATCCCCATCTCTTCGCGCAGCGCTTCCACCGCGGCTACCTTTTCGGGCGGGTCGGCTTTCACGTAGGCGTCGAGCGCCACAATGTGAATCACGCCTCCGTTCTCTTTGAGCGCCCGGAGCTGCTCGTCGTCCATGTTGCGCGGATGGTCGGCCAGCGCCCGCACGCTCGAATGCGAGGCTATGACGGGTGCACGCGACACGCGGACGGCATCGAGCATGGCCGCCTTCGAGATGTGCGAGACGTCGACCATGATGCCCAGGCGGTTCATCTCCCGGACGACCTCCTCGCCGAACGGGCTCAGTCCCCCGTGCTCGGCCTCGGCGTCCCCCAGGTCGGGCTGCGGCTGGGCCGAGTCGGCGATGTCGTTGTGGCCGTTGTGCGCCAGCGTGATGTACCGGGCTCCCAGGTCGTAATATTTTTTCAGGAGCGAAAGATCTTTCCCGATGACGTACCCGTTCTCGATGCCGATGGCTGCCACCAGCTTCCCTTCCCGGTGGATGCGCTCCACGTCATCGGCCGTATAGGCCAGCGCGATGCGGTCCGGATACATCTCTTCGGCCATGCGGTGGATGGCGTCGAACTTGATCATCGCGTCGGCCTTGGCCTTTTCATAGTTCTCCGGCGTGCGGGCCGTCTGCCCCACGTAGACGATGAAGAAGGCCGCATCCAGCCCGCCCTCCTCCATCTTCAGCAGGTTCACCTGCCGGTCGGCGTCGAGCGGGTCCACCTCGTCGGTGGCAAAGTTGAAGGGAATGTCGGCGTGCGTGTCGAGGGTGAGTACACGCTCGTGGATCGCACGGGCCTGTTCGAGGAGGGCCTCCTCCCCCCGATCACAGCCCGCCATCAGGACGGCCAGCAGCGCCAGCCCGGTCAGTACGCGCATCGGTCGTTCTCCCGTTGTGGAACCTGGAACAGCGCCCCAATATAGGGGACGCACGTCAGAAGGTGTAGCGATGGCGGAGGACGACGTAGCGGTCGGTGTACTCGGCCTGGCCCCGGTACGTGTCATAGCCCAGTTGCACCTCCAGCTCCATGTCGCGGTGGAGGCGGTAGGCGCCGCGCAGGGTGAACGACGTGCGATCGGAGCCGGGCAACAGGAGCGGCCCCTCGAGGGAGGGGAAGATCAGCTCGACCTCCGCCTGATGCACGTTCTGAATCGCCATCGAGAGGTCGAGGGCGGGTCGCTCCATCCGGTAGCCCACGCTCCCCGAGACGGTCGTCAGGTTCTGGAGGTCGCCCTGATCGCCGGAGGTCACTTTCAGGCGCGTCAGTTGCAGGTTCAGGTAGAAGGGCCGCGGAAACTGTTCGCTCAGCCCGACCGTCAGGCTCCGGGTGACGCTGTTCAGGGCCGGCTGGAGGTCGTCGCTCCGGTCGGTGTAGGTGTAGGAGAGGTTGAGGCCGTGCTGAAAACCGCCGGTGCGAGCCAGGTGATAGCCGCCCACGGTGAACGAGGTCAGGCGGGTGTCCGTCTGCGGGTTGCCGGTACCTTCGGCCGTCGTGCGCCGGTTCTGAAGGCGCGTGCTCACGAAGAGCCAGGTGGGCCGCCGCCAGGGCGAGACGGCGACCTGCCCGGCGAACAGGTCGGCCTCCAGGGTGGAGCGCAGCGTCTCGTCGCGGGGAGGCGTGCCGTAGTGCCGGTAGCTCAGCATCCCGGTGAGGCGACCGCCGAACATCTTGAAGCGATCCGTGAGGGTCAGCGTGCGGCGATCGTTGAGCAGGAAGGGGTTGGCAAAGGAAACATACGCTTCGCCGACGTGCTGCCATGACGCCGTGAGCGTATGCCCGGACGCCGCGACGCGCCCCTGCACGTACCAGGCCAGCGACGAGAGCCGGTCCAGGCGGAGGGGGACGGTCGTGGTGTTGAAGGTGATGAGCCAGTCGTAATCGGCCGGATCGATCGGAATGTTGGTATCGAAGAGCGAATCGATCCGGGCTTTGGTAGCGGGTCCCCGGCCGGCATCCTCGGTCGTGATGCTCAGGGCCGCGCCCCCTTCCAGCCGGAAGCGTCCCTGGAGGAGGCGCAGGCTCAGGTCGCTGCCGACGACCAGGTTCTCCATCGGAGCGAGGCCGCTGGCTTCGGCCAGGCCCGCATCGATCGAGCCCTGATCGTCGCGGGCGCGGGACACGTCGAGCCCCCAGCGCACGGAGCGCTCGCTGCCCACGCTGAGCCGGGCGGCAGCCAGCATGCGAGCATAGGTCCCGGGCAGGCGCGTCACCCCGTCGAAGAGGCCCGGGTCGATGCCGCGCCGGAGCTGCCCGTACACGCCGGAGAGCGATACCGGGCGAAAAGCCACCTCGCCCAGCACCCCCCGCGTGCGGACGCCATCCACGATGAGGGGATTATAGAAGGGGGTGTTGTCTCCGAAGAGCAGCGTCAGGTGCTCGGAGCGAACGCCGAAGAGGAACCGGTTGCGCGGCTGCGTGCGGGCATCTTCGTCCGTCGTCAGAAAGAGGCGCACCGGGAACGTGAAGGCTCCGTAGCGGCCTTCCACATCGGCCTGCAGCACATAGGTGCGCAGGGGCTCCTGGCGCAGATCGCGCCGGCCGGAGAAGTCCGAGGTCTTCGTGTCGAGCAGGGTCGTGCCCGAGAACGCGAACCGGCGTGCCGAAACGCGCGGCGGACGGGGGGAGGTCTCCCCGGCCCCACCGCCCTGCACCCGGAACGTCCAGCGCAAGGCGGGCAGCGCCTTCCCGCCGGCGGCCTCGGCCTCGATCGCCACCTCGTGCGTGCCCGCGCCGAGCTTGCCCGGGTACAGGAGCCGCACGGTCCGTTCCGATGCCTTGGCTTCCCGCGTCAGGTCGAGCCCGTCCACATAGACGCGTGCGGACGCCGGGTCGAGCCGCTGCCCACCGGCAAGCCGGACGACGACGAACACGCTGCCGTCGGGCAGGAGGGTATCCGGCGCCGGGCTGAGGATACGCCAGGGCCCGCCGGCCTCCTGGGCCCACCCCATACCCGCCAGGGCACTCCACAGCAGGCCGGCTACCAGACCAGCATGAAAAAACGTCTTTCCCCGCATCAACCGTTTCATCCCGTTTGATCGCACGACTTCCCGGCCCACTCGACGGCAGGTTCGCCAAGAAACCAAAATCCCACAAAAACAACAAACCCCCGGCTGATGACGCTATCGGGGGTCGTGCAAGAATCTTAAGCGCCGTGCCGGGCCCACGCTGCCCGGCTGGCCTCACGCAGCCCGGGCCGGCACCTGACCCGGCAGGGCCGGAGCCATGACCATTCCCAAAGCCGGACCCCGGTCGATGGCGAACTTCCACCGGCCGGCACCCTCGACCCACATCCAGAAGGTCGAGCCGTCTTTCAGGACGAGCTCCAGGTTGCTGAACGGCGACCCGGTCCACCACTCCACCCGGTCGACTTCGTGCAACCACAGGGTATGGTGATAGCGGCCCGAGAGCCCCCAACCCTTCAGGACGATCCGATCCTCAAAGAGCCGGGCCTTGCCCAGGAAAAGCCGACGGCCCGGCAGCCGAAAACGGTTCACGAAGCGCGGCGCGGCGCTACGGCGCCGGCGAGGGATGTGCGAGGATGCGCGCAACATAGGGTCCGGGGCTCTCGCGGCGTCCCTGCCCGGGACGGCCACGCATCGGAAAGGGGATCGACCCGCCCGGCCGGGCGGTGATCCGGAGAACCCTTCCGGTATCGGCCACAGCGCCTCGTTGTTTAAGCCCGGCCGGAACGCGCGCCTCGATCCCCCCGAAAAACCAACCCGCCCGGTCTGCACGGACCGGACGGGTCGTCTCCGGGAAACCCCGGCATCCCTACGGCAAGGGTCTTATTCCGCCAGCCGGATTTTCTGCCCGCGGATGACGGGGCGCACCCCTCCGCCTTCATAGAAAGCCACCACGTTGAGCGTATACCGCTGACCCGGCTCCAGCATCTTCGGATCGAGCGTCCAGCGGTTCTCCGTCACATCCGCCTCCAGCACTTTCTGGTTCTGCCCGTCGTACAACCCGACCCGGTAGTTCGAGACCGGGCGCTCTTCGACGGCCGGCCAGGTGAACACCACCTTGTCCTCGCCGGACGCCAGGACCAGCACCTCGTTGTGCAGGGTGATGCCGGGCAGGCGGCCGCTCATGACCTGATCCGGGTTGGCGATGGCATTCTGCACTTCCTCCAGCGAGATGACCTGCGTCCCGCCGAACATGGGCACGACCAGGAGGAGGACCACCGTGGCGACGGCCAGGGCCAGGGCCGGCGCGCGCATCGGGCCGCCCAGCACCTCCTCGCTCCACCGCTCGATGCGTTCCCACGCCGTCTGCAGACGGCGTTCGATCCCTTTCCAGCGTGCCGTCACCGGCGTGCGGTCGGCGGTGCTCCGGCCCGAGGGGAGCAGCACCTGTGCCAGCGCTTCGCGCGGCGCCCGGTCGGCGGCAGGGACCGGCGTATGCAGGTCGTGCAGTGCCCGGGCATAGTGCTGGTAGCAAACATGGCAGGAGGCCAGGTGGCCGGCCACGTCACGGCGCTCCGCTTCCGGCAGCGCATCCTCGATGAACGCCGCCAGGGTCGCTTCCGTGAGATGACCGCGCTCCGACACCTCATCGGGGTCATAGAGGTTCGTCAGCATCACGTGATAGCCCACCTGCTGCAACGCACGCACCCGCTCGACCTCGGCGGCGCAGGCATTGCAGTACTGCACGTGGGCGGCAATGGCCCGTTGCACGGGCGGCTCATAGCCCCCCTGCAGGTAGCGCATGACCTCCCCCGGGGTCATCTGGCAGATCGGGCACCCCGTCTTGGTGAAAGGCGTTTCTTGAGCTGTCATGATCATGGCTTAGGATCCTGCCTTGGCGGAGTGGCGGCCGGACGCATCGGGCTTGATCCCCATGTTTTTCAGCAACGCCTTGAGCCCCTTCACAGTGACCATGTCGGGTCCCCCGGGCCTGTCGCTCTCCAGCCAGTTAAATGCATTGGTAACAACGTCCGGATAACGTTCCTGGAGCTGGGTACCCAGCGTCTTCAAAATGCTGTCGACCGATTGATAGACGGTGTGGATCGTCACGTTTCCGGTTCGCGGTTGCACCGGCAGCGTGATCCCGAGCATCTCGCACCGTTCCAGGATGGAGCGAGCATCGAGTTCCTGGTCGAACACCATGTCGAGCAGGATCTTGTGATGCTCGGGCAATTCCCGGATCAGATCGCACACCTTCTCCCAGATCTGATCCACGGCGCGCTGCATCGGAATCACACGCAACCCCTCATGGTGTTCGAGGGGCAAGGTGTCGTCCAGAGCATGTTCCGGGTTGCGCAGGATCAGATGGAGGTTGCCGTTGGTCATCAGGGCGTGCGTCACCCGCTCCTGGGCCTGCTCGGTCTCCTGAACCGAGAGCCCCACCTTGCGCGCGATGGTTTCCGTGGGCCGCTGCATGACCATTTGCTTGAAGACCCGTTGATCCTGCACGGACAGCCGCTGTATCTCCGGCGGCACGGTGATCTGATCGACCCGCAGCTTGCGCCGATGCCGGATCCAGTCCGTCCGAAGGTGGCCGTGCAGGACGGCCGCCACGAACGTTTCCAGACTGGCCCGGCCGTCATAGTGCTTCAGCTTGCCGGTGCGCTGGTCCCGTTTGTACAGGTAGTCAAAGATGAAGGCATAGATCTCGAGTCCCTCATCGCAACTGGGCCGGTTGTCGTTCTCGGGCTGAACGCCCCCGGCCTTGAGCGCATGAAAGACGCAGAATACGCCACCTTGTTTGTAGGGGCAGGCCTCGTAGCATAACTGCCAGGCCCGCCGCCATACGCGGTCGGAGAACTGCTGGACGAACCGGTTCCACGCCTCGACGTCACCGTCGAAGATGCGCTGAACCCACGTCAGCTCCTCCGCATG
>CAZKFR010000009.1:33313-66958 GCA_964552015.1 uncultured Rhodothermaceae bacterium
GCCTCACCGGAGGGCGGCCCGCAGCCGGTCGAAGTCGATGGCGCCCCAGCCGAGGTGATTGTCCTTCTCCGGGCCCTCCGGGCGCGGCGCTACGAACGAGCGCAGGAAGCGGATGGCCTGCGCGGCGGTCCAGTCCGGGTGACGGGCAAAGACGAGCGCCAGGGCCGCGGCCACCCGGGGCGTGGCGAACGACGTGCCCGCCGGCCACAGCGAGGGCACCTCGCCCTGCCGCACCACCCCGTCGGCCGCGAAGTCGGGGCGCACGCGGCCGTCGTTGGTGGGCCCCTGCGAGCTATGGTCAAAGTCCACGGCGGCCACCGGCACGACCGCCTCGGGACGCGCCACGGCCAGCCCGGACGCCAGGCTGCTCTGCACGACGGGTACCGGCCGCGCCCCCGCCGGCCAGGGATACATGTACAGTTCGAAGTGCGGCGTCCTGCCGTCCGGGATGTGATGCGCCCGCACCTGCAGTCGGTATTCCCGCTCGCCCGGATAGGGCGGCGCAAACCCGCTGATGCGCTCGACGGGCTTCTCGAACTGCCCCGGCGCCTGCCGGTTGGCCGAACGCACCGGATAGCCATCGAGGTCGTAGAGGGGCTGGCCGGTGTCGTCGAAGAGCGCCAGATCCAGGTCCACGTCCGGCTCGGACCAGCTGTCCCAGCTCAGTAGAAACTGGTACACCTCATCGCCCGAGAGAGAGAGGGTGAGGAAATCGTCGGCCGGCGTGAAGTTGTGCAGGCCGTCGCCATCAGGGTCGGAGAAGACGCCCTCCCAGTGGCTCTGTGCAAAGTTGCCGGCGGCCACCACCATCACGGTCCGCTCGCCCAGGATCTCGCTCAGGTTGGGACCGAAGAGATAGCCGGACCCGTCGTAGTGATCGTAGGCATCCATCCATGAGACGGAGCTGGAAGCCACACGCACGCCGAGAGAGTCGACCGCATACCGCAGGGCCGCCCGGAATTCGAGTTCGGTCTCGAAGTTGAACAGGTAGAGCTCGGCCTCACCGGGCAGGTAATCCATGAGCGCCTCCACCGTCGTGGCACCGTGCTGGGCGGCATCGTGATGTCGCCCGTCGAGGCGACGGTCCCGGCGGAAGGAGAAGAACCGGTAGGGCGTGCCGTGTGCCTCCAGGAGCGCCCGCACACGGGGCACGTCGAAGCCGAACTCGAAGACGGCCACCCCGACCCGCTCGCCCGGCGTCGCGGCGGAGGATGCACCGCGAACCGGCGTTGCGGCGGCGTCGGCGGCGGCCGGATGGTCGGTGCCGGAGAACCACGGTGGGGCCGGGAGGGTCAGCACGCGCAGGAACGGCAGTTGCAGCAGCGCCGGCAGGCTGCCGATCGGCACCGAGAGCTGCAACCACGGCCCGTCCTCCAGTTCGACCTGGACCCCCGTGGCCAGGAGTTGCTGGCGGTCGAGCGGCTCCAGCCCGGGCGAGCGGAGTTCGGCGAGCAGGGTGAGCGTGAGTTGTGCCTCTCCCTGGCGCAGCGCCTGTTCCCAGACCCGGCGCAGGGCCCATCCGGCCCGCGCCTGCGAGCCCATGAAGAACCGAACCGGCGCGGAGCGTGCCACCACGTTCCCTTCGGCGTCGAGCCAGTCCACCTGCACCAGGTAGGCCTGCCCGGGCTCCAGCGCCGGGGCACCGGGCGGGTACGCCAGCGTGGTGGCTTTCTCCACGATCTGCTGGAACAGCGGCGGCACCGCCGGCACGTCATCCGCCGGGCGGTCGGGTTCGGTGGGCCAGACGCTGACGCGGAACCGGAGCGTCTCGGTCGTGTCGGCCCCGGCCACCTGCCAGGCAATCCGGGGGATGGGTTCGAGGAGCTGCTGCTCGGCCGTGGGCGCGATGAGGTGCACCCCGCGCGTCGTGTCGGCCACGGCGGCCGAGTCCGCCGGCAGCCACGTCGTATCGGCCCGCGCCAGCAGCGTGTCCTCGACGGCCTCGATGAACACCGTCGCGTAGTCCTGCACCTCCCCGACCGCCGCCACAATGGCCGCCACGCCGGGCAACTCGCTCGCCCGAAAGAGGCCCTCCTCGTCGATCGTCCCGACCCCGGCCGGCTCCACCCGCCACACGGGGCGGACCCCCACCAGCGGCAGGTCCTCGGCGTCGTAGGCCGTGGCCTCGAAGCGGAAGGTGGCTCCCGGCTGCACCGTGACTTCCTGGGGCTGCACCGCCACCCGCGCTACCGTGGTGGCCGGAAACGGTGACAACGGGGCCGCTCCGCCTCCGACCTGCCCTGCCGTCGAGAGCGCACCCGGCTCGACCACGAACCAGAACACCTCGCCGGGCAGCGCCATCGGTCCGGACGCCGTCTCCACCACGGCTTCGACCTGCCAGGCATAGGTTCCCCCTGGCCGAAGCGCCTCCGCAAAATTCGGATACGCCAGCACGTTCCCCACGATCATCGTGTCCCGCAGCGCGAAGACGGGCCGGCTACCGAGCACGTCCTCCGCCGACCGATGATGCGGCAACACCTCGTAGACGGCAAAGTTGAACCGGCGGGCATCCGAAAACCACTGGAAGATGGGGAACGACGTCGGCACCACACCGGGCTCCTGACCGAAGGGGGTGCCCGGCCCGAGCAGGTCGAGTTGACGGCCGGGGTTCTCGGTCACGAGGATCTCCTCGGCCTCGGCCACCGGCACGCTGCCCCCCAGCGACAGATCGAAGACCCGTACGTCAAAGACGTATTCGCCGGCGGGCAGCACGTTGCGCTCCAGGCCGACCTGCACCAGTTCGTTGCCGGCATCCTCTACCACGTAGTCATCGAGGTCGCGGTTCGAAAGCGCCACCACGGCCATCGGTGCGACGACCCGCAGCCGTTTCCGTCCGGTGACCAGCAATCCGTACCGGGCCGTACGCGCCTGTACCTCTACGAGCAGATCCCGCTCCTGCCCGTCATTGAGGATCGTGATCTGCAGAAACGCCGGCGCCCGCTCGGGACGCAGGGGATCGAAGTCGGACAACCGGAGCGTCTGCACGGGCAGCGTGCGCACCTCGACCATCACGTTCGCCGGCTCCGGGTCTTGCCCGCGTACCTCGTGCCAGACCGGTCCGCCGGCCAGCAGCACGAACACCCCGATCCACCGATATGCCAGCCGTAAATGCATCCAGCAGGAGTTTATCATCGAACGTTCACACAAAAACGAGGCACCTCTTTATGGCCAAATCCCTGCCGAGGTGCGCGTGCGACCGAGACAGGACGGAACCGCCCCCGGTGTTCAGTTCGTGTACGCCCGGAAAATGCAGGGTCCGGTGTCGCCTCGCCCGTTTTTTCATGCGGCTCCGGAAACGACCACGGGGCTGCCGACCCGGCACAACGTCCGTACTTTTCCGAACATCGAGGAACTTATTGCCCCGATATTCGGGAATAATGGCGGCATTGGCAACCACGGGCTCCCTCCTTCACCGTTCCCTCCTGTCTGCAATGAGTATACCACCCGATCGCATCCAGACCCTGCTTCGCTTCCTGGAGGAGGATCCCCACGATGCGTTCACCCGGTTCGCGCTGGCCAGCGAGTACCGCAAGCGCGGCGACACGGACCGTGCGCTCACGTTCTTCGAGGCCCTGGTGCGCGACGACCCGGACTACGTGGGCACGTATTATCATCTGGGCAAACTCTACCAGGAGCTCGGACGCTTGCCGGATGCGCTGGCCACCTACCGGCGCGGCATCGAGGTGGCCCGGGACCAGCGCGACCTGCACGCCCTCTCCGAGTTGCAGGCCGCCCTGCTCGAAGCCGAGATGGAGGCCAACGATGATGCCTGAGCTGAGAGGCCGCGCGGCCCTTCGCCTTGCCCTGCTGCTGGTGCTGCTGGTGCTTCCCGCGGGATCGTCCCGGGCGCGCCAGGCGGTGCCCACGCACGTCGTTCGTCCCGGCGACACCCTCTTTGGCATCGCCCGGCAACACGGCCTCGCGGTCGACGACCTGCGCCGGTGGAACGCCCTGACGGACGACCGCATCCGCATCGGGCAGACCCTCCGGCTCGGCCCGCCGGGCGGCGAAGCCACCACGACGAAGCCCACCTCCCCGGCCCGGTACGTACCCCGACCCGGCGAGACCCTCTACGACGTGGCCGCCGCCTTTGGCATCCCCGTAGACACCCTCTTCGTGCTCAACGACAGCCTGCGGGCTCCACTCGGCCCGGACCGACCGATCCGCCTGCCGGCCGGCCCTGCCTCGGTGTCGCACACGGTCCGCCCCGGCGACACCCTCTTCGGCATCGCCCGTCACTATGGCGTGACGGTGGACGCCATCAGGCAGGCCAACAGGCTCTCGGACGATCGCATCCGGGTGGGACAGGTGCTGCGCGTACCGGCACCCGGTGTGCTGGCACCGCCCCCCGAAGCGGTGCGCGATCCGCTCCTGGCCACGGGGCGCGTCGTCGTCTATCCGCCCACCTTCGCCGGGCGGCTCATGGCCAACGGCGAGCCGTACAACCCGGAGCGCTTCACCGTAAGCCACCGCACCCTCCCCCTGGGCACGCTGGTACTGCTCATCGACCCGGCTTCGGGCCGGCGCACCTTTGCCGAGGTCACCGACCGCGGGCCGGTCCAGGACGAGGCCCTCATGGACGTCTCGGCCGCCGTTGCCCGTGTCCTTCACCTGACCGAGCATCCGGACGCCCCGATCGCATTGCACCGGGTGCACTGATCCCCTGCCACCGTGCCCCTTTCCCCGCCTCGACCGCCCGCACACGGATGGCGCGACTATCTGCGCCTGACCCGCACCGCCACCTACGGCTTCGTGAGTGCGCTGCCGCTGCTGGTGCTCTATGAGGTCATGATCTTCGTGGCGAACCGGGGCACGGTCTACCAGGTGCGGGTGGGTGCCGAGGTGTGGATCAAGCACCTGCTGGCCATGGTGGGGCTGACCGGGCTGGCCGCCCTGGGCGTGCTCGTCGTGGCCGGCGGGATCGTCGTCGTGCTGCTCGAGCGACGGCAGCACATCCCTCTACGGCCACGCTACCTGGCCGCCCTCATCGCCGAGAGCGGCGTCTATGCCATCCTCATCGCCTGGCTCGTCGCCCGGCTCGTCGGGCTGATCTTTTCCCTGGCGCCGGACGGATCGCTCCCGGACGCGCCGGGGACGTGGACCCTGCTCGCCCTCTCCATCGGCGCCGGCCTGTATGAGGAGCTGTTCTTCCGCGTCCTCCTGGTGGGCGGCCTGTTCCTCCTGTTCCGCCGCCTCGGGGGACGCCCCGTACCGGCCTATGCCGGCGCCGCGCTCCTCGGCGCCCTCGTCTTCAGCGCCGTCCACTACGTCGGCCCGCTCGGCGACCCCTTCACCCTGGCCTCGTTCACCTTCCGCTTCCTCTTCGGCCTGGCCCTCAACGCCGTCTTCCTCCTCCGGGGCTTCGGGGTCGCCGCCTGGACGCATGCCCTCTACGACGTCCTGGTGGTTGCCGTCTTCGCGGGCTGAGGCCGGCCCTGCCATCCTGACAAGCCCGAGCCCGTGGCACGAATGTGGCAGGGACACGGCGGAACCCGCATGCGTTAAACACCTCCACAGCAACCAACCCGACTGGTCATAGACGATGTTCTCGAACGGAATCCGTACGGCCGCCCTGATGGCGGTCCTCATCGTGCTCTTTGCCCTGATCGGCCGCCAGCTCGGCGGCGAGGCCGGCATGTTGATGGCGTTCGGCGTGGCCGTCGCCATGAACTTTGCCAGCTACTGGTTCAGCGACAAGATCGTCCTGCGGATGTACGGCGCGCGCGAGGTGACGCCGCAGGAAGCGCCCGCGTTGTACGAGATGGTGGACCGGCTGCGGCAGAAGGCGGGGCTGCCCATGCCGAAGGTGTATGTCATCCCGTCGGATCAGCCGAACGCGTTTGCCACGGGCCGGAACCCGTCCCACGCGGCCATGGCGGTCACGAACGGCATCGTGCGGCTGCTCTCGCGCGAGGAACTCGAAGGGGTGATTGCGCACGAGCTGGCGCACATCAAGAACCGTGACATCCTGACGGCCTCGGTGGCCGCCACGCTGGCCGCCGCCATCACCCTGCTGGCCCGTTTCGGCCTCTTCTTCGGAGGCGGCCGCGACCGCGACAACGTGGTCGGTACCCTCCTGATGCTCTTCCTGGCCCCCCTGGCCGCCGTGCTCATCCAGATGGCGATCTCGCGCTCCCGGGAGTACGCAGCCGACCGCGACGGCGCCCGCATCTGCGGCAAGCCCCGGGCCCTGGCCAGCGCCCTCAACCGCCTCCAGCACGGCGCCGAACAGCTGCCCATGGACGCCAACCCGGCCACGGCCCACCTCTTCATCGTCAACCCCTTCGCCGGGGCCATGAGCGGGCTGCGCAACCTCTTCTCCACCCACCCGCCGACGGAAGAACGCATCCGCCGCCTGCTGGAGATGGAACGCACCGGCGCCTGACCCCGATCCACGCGACCTTACCCACGGCGTGGGGCTTCCGGGCCTCACGCCTTTTTTTGTCGTCCGGAAAGGCAGGCCCGCACCGCTTAAGCCTTCGAAAGCTCCGGCCGATGTTATTCCCCTGATGGCCATGCAGAAAGCGCCCGGCGCCGACCTTCACCGTAGCCCCCTCTTCCGACCGGGCACCTGATCCGGTACCCTGCTACGTACGCACACCGTCCCGTTCATGGAACGAAACAGGCATGCTCCCATGAGACCACGGTTACTCCTTCTCCTTTCGATTTTTCTGGGTTTCGTGCCCCTTGTCCAGGCTCAGCCCACCCCGGTTGCCGTGACGGCCACCGAGCCGGCCGACGGCACCACCGGCGTGCCGCTGACCACCGTCGTCTCGTTCACCCTCGACCATCCCGTCGATGCCGAGGCCTTCTGGGATCTGGTCGAAGTGCACCCCGCCGACTCCATCGAGGTCGACGTGGAGAGCATCGTGGTCAGCGACGACGGCCTGACGATCTCGTTCGAGGTAACCCATCGGCCCCAGACCGACTACCTGTGGATCTTCTTTGGACGGGGCTACTATGACGAAGCCGCCGGCTCGCCGTACGCCGTCGAACCGTTCGTCCTGCGCTACACCACGGCCGATGCCTTCGGCACCTACACGATCTCCGGGACGGTTTCGTATGAAGCGGCGACCGGCAAGACCACGACGATCCGGCCACCGCTCTTCCATGAGAGCCGCTTGTTCGGACAGACCAAACGGCCGGAAAGCCCCCTGACCCGGGAGGCCCTCGAGCGTCTCGGCGCCACCTTCCAGGCCGCGGGTAAGGCAGGCGTCCTGCCGGTTCCCGGACCCGAAGGAACCGTGGTCGTGCTCTCCACCTGTAACCTCTTCGCGTGCGAAGAAGCCGGCGACGACGGCTTTCCGTTCGTAGCGGCCACGGTGGTGACCGATCCCTCCGGTGCCTACAGCATCCCTCGTGTCCGTGAAGGCGCGTACTACGTGTTTGCCGCCCGTTTCGGCGCCCACGAGCCGCTGGGTACCGACGAGGGGGGAATGCCCGACTACCTGGGCTTCTATGACGCCGACGGCGACGGCACCCCGGATGCCATCGAGGTCATGGCCGACCTGGACGGCGTGGACATCGCCCTGTTCGACATCATGGCCCTGGCCACGACGGCGGGCCCGGCCTACGAAAAAGCCGCTGCAAAGGCCTTTGAAATCGCCGAAGACCAGATGCTCATCGGCGTGCAGAGTGGCCCCCTCACCCCCGAGGGGGGCACGGTCGAAGGATGGGTCTTCGTGTTCTATTCGCCGTCGACGGCGCAGATCACCGTCGTAGCGGTCGGCCCCTTCCAGACGTGGGTGGAGACGGAATCCATCGAACCGCTTGACTTCGTGGCCGCCCTGCCGGTGCCCTTCGCCGACAGCGACGCGGCCGTAGCGACCGCGATGCTCCACGGTGGGGAGGCCTTCCTGGCCGAGCATCCCCATGCCCTCATCGCCGCGACGGCCGGCGACCCCGCCTTCTTCGCGAGCCTGTTTGGCATCCAGGTGCCGGCCCTGAACCATCCCTACTGGTTCGTCACGTTCGTCGGATTCGACGTGAATGCGGAGGGCCTCGTCCAGCCCACGTTCTGGGTCGCCATCCTGGACTTCGAAACCGGCGCCTTCGCCGGCAGCTTCTCGCCCGTGAGCCGGACGCGGGGGCTCATGCTCCAGACCGCCGCCCAAGCGTATGTCGACGACCTGGGCCTGGCACAGGACTTCGCCTGGATCGGGCTGAGCACCCCGGCCCTCGATCCCGAAGGCTATGCCATCCCGTGGACGTACACGTTCCACTCGCCCTCGACGGGCACCACGGTCAAGGTGATCTACATCGGTCCCAGCTTCGTCGTGCACGAGGTCATCGAGAACGACCAGGAGCTGGACGGCACGCCGGAGCTTCCGCACGATGTGCTCAACACGAACGAAGCCCTGCAGATCGCGCTGGAAGCGGGTGGAGCCGCTTTCCTGGAGACCTACCCGAACAGCCACATCGTTCTCGACGGCGGGTATCCTCCGTCCGCGGAAACGGGTGTCGCCCAGGAGCCCGTCTATACCATCATCTTCAACCACGTGCCGGAGGACGCGAGCGACGCCGCCGGCAAGGTGGCGTCCTTCGCCTCCCTGATCGTCGTCGCACACATGGTCACCGGCGAAGTGATCTTCCGCCACGCCGAGGGCTTCGACCTGCCCGTCGACGACGCCGTCGCGACGCTGGTCGCGAGCGAGCCTGCCCACGGCGCCGTGGCCGTGCCGGGCGAGGCGACCGTCCGCTTCACCTTCGATCAGCCCGTCGACCCGTACGTGGTGGCAGACCTCCTGGAAGTCCATCCGGAGGGAGCCCTGACCTTCCAGCACGAAGCGCCGTACCTGAGCGACGACGGCCGCTCGGTCCTCTTCGACGTGACGCACCAGCCGGAGACGGACTACGTCTGGGTCAACTGGGGCGGCCACCGGACCACCGACGGGCAGGTCTGGACGGTACCGCCGTTCGTGGTGCAGTACACGACCGCCGCCGAAGCCGGCCCGCATACGGTCAGCGGGAGTGTGGCGTACGCCGAGACCGCCGGCAAGACCTCCCTCCGGATGCACGGCGAAGTGGCCGGCCTGCGCGATCTTCTCACGGCCCGGGCCGAAGGCCTCGTCGCGTCGTCGGCCTCGCACCCGGAGGGCGCCGTGGCGAAGGCCGGCACCCTCCCGAACGACCCGACGCATACCGTCGTGGTCCTGCTCTCGTGCGATCCCCTCACCGAGGGCCACTGCGGCGAAGACGCCGCCCGGGTGCTCGGCGGCACAGTCGTGACGGATGCCTCGGGACACTACACCATCGAGCACGTACGTGACGGCACCTACTGGCCCTTCGCCGTCCGGTTCTTCCAGCCCGACCTCCCCGAAGACGTGGGACCGGCCTACCTCGGCTTCTACGACGCCGACGGCGACGGCGCCCCGGACCCCGTGACGGTCTCCGGCGGGAGCATCGAGGGGCTGAGCCTGACCCTGTATGACCTCTTCACCCTGCTGGCCATCCCCTCGGATGAGGCCGAAGGGCGGGCCTGGACGAAAGCGGCCGAATACGCCGGCGATCAGGAGCTGCTGGGCGTGCTCGGCTTCCCGCAGGTCCATGGCCGGGCGCTGGTCTGGTACTTTGCCTTCCGTTCGGCCTCGACCAGCACCCTGACGGTCGTAGAAGTCGGGCCGTTCGAAGATGCTTCGGAGACGTATCCGCTCGATCCGAACGGTCCCGTCTTCGCCATGGCCACGCTCCCCGAGGGCTATGCCGCCAGCGAAACGGTCATGGCGGCGGCGATGGCCGAGGGCGGGGCCGAGTTCATGGCCACGCACGAGGAGGCGTTCATCATTGCCACGGCCGGCCGCATCTTCCAGCCGCACGACCTGCCCGTGAGTCCCGAGGCATTGCACCGGCCGCACTGGATCGTCCTCTTCGCCGGCCAGCCCATCGGCCAGCCGCATGATGACGAGCCGGACTACCTCATCGTGGTCCTCGACATGGAAGGCCAGGTCGTCGGGCGCGTCACGCGGGAGGACGTAGCCAGCTTCCAGCAGCGCCGTGAACGGGCGCACCAGATCCTGGCCGACCTCCGCCTGGACAACCTGATGCTCGTCGGCATGATCTCGCCGCAGATCTCGGCGGACGGGCTCTCGGGGGCCTGGCAACTCGCCTTCTACGCCGAGGACCGGGACCTGCTCGTCTTCGTCACCCTCTTGGGCACCGACGTGGTGGACGTCGAGGTCATCGAGCAGGCCGGGCTGACGGACGTGCAGCCGCTGCCCCAGAACCTGATCGACAGCCCGCAGGCGCTCGCGGCCGCCCTCGAAGCCGGAGGACACGCCTTCCTCGAACGCCACCCCGACGCCAAGATCCGGTTCGTCGCCGGGTACTTCCTCCACGGGGATGTCCTCGGCTTCGCCCCGCACCGGGTCATCGCCATCATCATCTCGGATGAAAGCGAGGAGGGTGATCCGTTCGATCTCGGCGGCGCCGACGTGGCCTCGGCCGGCAAGACGTCGCAGGCGGAGCGCTTCACGGCGGTGCTCGACCCCGAGACGGGCGCGGTCCTGGCCACCGAATCCACCGACACCGCCGTGACGGTGGAGGACGACCCGGCCATGCCGTTACCCGACGACTTCGTGGTGGAGCAGAGCTACCCGAACCCGGCCGCCTCCCGGACGACGATCCCGTTCGAACTGCCCGAGAGCGCCAGCGTCGAGATCCGGCTTTTCGACCTGCAGGGCCGCCAGATGATGACGCTGACCCGGGGACACTTCGAGGCCGGCCGGCACGAGATCGGGCTGGACGTGAGTACCCTTCCGAGCGGTGCCTACTTCTACGAAGTTCGCACCGGCAACGGCCAACGTCAGACCCGGATGCTCATGGTGCTCCACTGATCCCGGCCTGCTGTCGGTTGGCAGGGTCTGCTCCGGTGCAAACGGAGCAGACCCTGCCCTTTATATGGGCATCCTTCCCATTTTCGAAGGTGCCTTTCCCAACGTCACCACCGTGGACGTCCGATAGGGCGGATGCGGGCATGCCCCGTCCCCGATTCATTCGTTCTCGCAAGGGTTCTCCTTCATGGCTGTCTGGCACCTCATCGAGACGGACCGGCCCGACCGCACCGCACGGGCCGGCTTCACCGTCGTGGACGCCGCCCGGCGATGCACCGGCACGGTGAACGGATGGATCGTCGGCCCGAACGGGGCGATCGCGTTTCTGCGGGTGATGATGCCCGGCGTGACAGGCTCCGGACACCTCCTCCTGCCGGTGGGCCTCATCGACCGGATCGACGACACGCGGTCCTGCCTCTACCTGCGCCCCGGTGCAACCCGGCACCTGCATCCAGCCTGCCACGTGTCCGGTAGCCCCCTTCCTCCTCCTGACCGGCTCGCCGCACTCGAGGCCCGTTACCCGCCCCTCCCCCCGGCCCTGGCCAGGCGGCTTTCAGCGCTGACCCGGCTCCGTGGTTCGCGTCCTCCCTGGCGCCGCCTCGAGCACTACCCGGCTCCGGCCTGGTGTCCCCTGAGCGTGCTCTGATCCCCCCGGTATCCCGCCCGGCGATCGCCGGCTTCCTCACGACGATCCTCGCCGGCCCCCGTGCCGCTCGCCTGTAACCCTCCGCCGCCCCCGTGCGTACGTTGCCGGTGTCCGACACCCCCGATTTCTGCCCCGTCGCGCCTGTAACCCTCCGCCGCCCTCGTGCGTACGTTGTCGGTGTCCGACGCCCCCTTCCCTGACGTCATCTCAACCGTCGTCTGCCATGCTTCACGATCTTCGTCGCGCGTTGCTCGTCACCCTGCTCACCCTGTCCGGTTTCGTCCCGGTGCGCGCGCAGGAAACCCCGGCCGTCACCAGCCGCTACGAGGACGAGCGCGCGCGGGTGGTCTCCACCCTCGAAACCCTCCTCGCCGACCTGGACGAACTGGCTTCCGACCCGGCCCTGGGCGACCTGGCCCCCCGGTTGCGGACCCTGCGCCACCGCCTCACCGAGGCCACCGTGCCGCTCGGTGCGGAGGCCGGCCCCGCCTCCCCCGGTCAGGGCGACGACCTGCGTCGGCTCGAGCGGCTGCTCGCCGAGGTCCATGAGCAGTTCCACGACCTCCGTATCGACCTGGAGGACCGGGAGGAGTTTGCCCGGGCCGACCGGCTTCTCCCCCTCGAGCGCCGTCTGCGCGAGGCGCTCATCACCGTGCGCCGCCTGCTACCCCCACCGGAAGACGTCGCCGAGCACGAGGCCCCGGAGGCCGACGAGCGCGACCACCCGGCCTGGCACGAACGGAGGCGACGGCCTACCGCCTTTCGTCATCGCTACGACCGCGAGCGGCGGGCGGCCGCCTTCCTCGTCGGGGAGGTATGGAACCAGTGGCCCATCCCCACCACCGGCCTCTACCGCCCCATCACCCCGCTGCGCTACAACCGCGTCGAGGGCCTCGTCCTCGGCATCGGCCAGGGGCCGCTCGCGTGGGACAGCTACCGCCGTGCCCGCCTCTACGGGCAGGTGGGCTATGCGTTCGGGCTCGAGCGCATCCGCTATGAAGCCGGCCTCGAGATGCGCCTGGGCCCCCGCTACGGCCGCCAGGACTTCGACCTCAAGCTCGGCGGAGCCTACCGGCGTCAGACAGCCACGAACGACCTCTGGAAAACCGACTGGGTCGAAAACAGCCTGGCCGCGTTCTTCTTCGCCAACGACTTCTTCGACTACTACGAGACGGAGGGCTGGAGCGTCTACGGGCTGGCCCACGTGACGCCCTACCTGCAACTCGGCGCGGGCTTCCGGAGCGAGGAGCACCGCACGCTGGCACGCACCACGACGTGGGCCCTCTTCGGCAGCAACGGCCTCGACCGCCCGAACCGCCCCGCCCGTGAGGGGCGGATGCATACGCTCGTGCTCACGCTCGAGGGCGGCCGCATCCGCGACGTGGGCGACCACCCGCGCGGCGCCGGCTTCCGCCTCGAGGCCGAACTCGGCGACGGCCTCGGCGGCGACTTCGCCTTCAACCGGTATACGGGCGACCTGCGGCTCTACCTGCTCCCCACGCCCGAACTGGGCCTCAACCTGCGCCTGCTCGGCGGGCTGACCACGGGCGAGGCACCGCCCCAGAAAGCCTTCACGCTCGGTGGCGTCGGCTCCGTTCGGGCCTACCCGCAGAACCTGTTTGCCGGCACCCGCGCCCTGCTCGCCAACCTCGAACTGGCCTTCTACGAAGGCTCCCCGCTCGACGACCTCGTCTGGGACGATCTCCACGTCTTCGGCCTCTTCGACGCCGGCTGGGTCAACCGCACCGGCACCGACCGCTTCGACCTGGACGACGTGATCCCCGCCGCCGGCTTTGGCCTCGGCCTCGACGATCGGCGGGTGCGCCTGGAGCTCGTCTGGCCCCTGCGCGACCTGGGCACCGGCACCGATCCCACGCTCTGGCTCCGCATCGCCCCGGCCTTCTGACCACGGCTTCCGGACAAAAAAAGCGCCGTGCCGGTTCTGCCCGGCACGGCGCTCTGGTTTCGGAGAGGCGGGGGTTCACTCCACGTTCCCCATCAGCTTCTTCACGGCCGGGCTCATGAGCAGGGCCACGATCCCGGCACCGCCGACGATCATGCCCACGTTCAGGAAGAGGGCCGACGGCGCCAGCGTCTCCAGCTGCCCGGCCACCAGGCCCGCGATCAGGTTGCCCAGGGCCGCCGCGATGAACCACACGCCCATCATCTGCCCGACACGGTTCGCCGGTGCCAGCTTCGTGATCGACGAGAGGCCCACGGGCGAGAGGCACAGCTCACCGCTCGTATGCAGCGCGTACGTCACGATCAGCCAGGCCGGCGAGACCGGGTTCTCCGGCGTCGCGTTGGCCGCCCCCCAGGCCAGCACGAAGAAACCGGCGGCCAGCCCCAGCAGCCCCAGCGCAAACTTCACCGGGATCGACGGGTTGGCGTTATGACGGGCCAGCGACACCCACAGCATGCCGAAGAGCGGCGCTCCCACGATGATGAAGATCGGGTTGACCGACTGCAGCCACGAGGCCGGCGCCTCCCAGCCGAAGATCACCCGGTCCGTGAGCCGCTCGGCAAACAGGTTGAGCGATGAACCCGCCTGCTCGAAGCCCGACCAGAACATCGCCGCCAGGATGAACAGCCAGAAAATGACGCCCAGCTTCTTCTTCTCCTCCTTCGTGTGGTCGGCCAGCAGGAGCAGGTAGGCGAAGTAGAGCACCGCCAGAACGACCACGACGACGCCGAGCGTGCCGGCTACCTGCTCGATGGAGATATCGAGCACCCCCGTGACGACCGTCCAGGCCAGCAGCGCCAGCGCCGCCACCAACCCCAGAAACACCAGGTAAAACTTACGGCTCCGCGCCGCCACCAGCTCGGCCGACTCGCCGGTCTTGAGGCGTCCCGTCTCCTCCAGATAGCGGTCGCCGAGCTTGTACTGGATCAGCCCGAGCACCATGCCGACGCCGGCCGCGCCGAAGCCGTAGTGCCAGTTGACGTTCTCGCCGAGATAGCCGCAGATGAGGGGCCCGAGGAACGCGCCCAGGTTGATCCCCATGTAGAAGATGGAGAAGCCCGCATCGCGCCGCGCACCGCCTTCGGGATAGAGTTCCCCGACGATGGTACTCACGTTCGGCTTGAGCAGCCCCGTCCCGATGACGATCAGGATGAGCCCGCCGAAGAAACAGGGCAGATCCGGCAGGCCGATGAGCGGCCCGGCCATCGTGAAGTGCCCCAGCGCGATGATGATACCGCCGACGAAGACGGCCTTGCGCTGCCCCCACAGGTTGTCCGCCACCCAGCCGCCGGGCAGCGAGAGCACGTAGACGAAGAACGTGTAGAGGCCGTACACGGCCGTCGCCGTGCCGTCGGTGAAGCCCAGTCCGGGGTTGGCCCCCATGGCCGCGGCCGTCATGAAGAGCACCAGCAGGGCACGCATGCCGTAGTAGCTGAAGCGCTCCCACATCTCGGTGAAGAACAGCGTGGCCAGCCCGCGCGGATGGCCGAAAAAGGTTTTTCCTCCGGCCAGGCCCGCCGACGGTTCGTAAGAACGTTCCATAGTCGCTCACATCGCTTGTCCAACAAAAAAAGCGCTACCGCTCAGGACCATCCCCGGTAGCCGTACGCCCTCGGGCGCGAAACGCCGTAAGATAGGAAACCGCAGCCTGGGTGTCTAAACCAATTTTTCAGGATAATCTTGCCATGCACCGCCGGCGATAACCGTATATTTATCGCCATTGCGCGGGCCCTGTGGCCCCTTTTTTTTACCGGACCGGCCCGCTCGCGTGGCCGCCACCCTTCTCACCCTGCTCTGTCGAACACACCCATGTCGCAAGACCCCGCCCGTACGCCCCTGCACGTAGGCCTGGACACCCACGGACCGCGCACCCACACCTGTGGCGCGCTGCGCCGCGAGCACGTCGGCCAGGAGGTCGTGCTCAAAGGCTGGGTGGACACCCGCCGCGACCTCGGCGGCGTCATCTTCATCGACCTGCGCGACCGCTACGGCCTCACGCAGATCGTCTTCTCGCCGCAGGACGACCCCGAGGCCCACGCCCGGGCCCATCCCCTGCGCAGCGAGTACGTCATCTCCATCCGCGGCACCGTGACCCCGCGCGACGAGGCGACGGTCAACCCGAAGCTGCCCACCGGGGAGATCGAGGTGCGGGTGCACGACCTGGTGGTGCTCAACCCCTCCGACCCGCTCCCCTTCGCCGTCTCGGCCCACGAGGAGAAGCAGCAGAAGACGAACGAGGACCTGCGCCTCCGCTACCGGTACCTGGATCTGCGCCGGCCCGAACTCCAGCACAACCTCCTGCTCCGCCACCGCCTCTACCAGGCCACGCGTCGCTTCTTCGACCAGCACGACTTCATCGAGGTCGAGACGCCGGTGCTGATGAAGTCCACTCCCGAGGGCGCGCG
This sequence comes from uncultured Rhodothermaceae bacterium, assembly GCA_964552015.1. Taxonomy (GTDB): domain Bacteria; phylum Bacteroidota; class Rhodothermia; order Rhodothermales; family ISCAR-4553; genus Rhodocaloribacter. The sequence continues at coordinate 49,157 of CAZKFR010000009.1, forward strand.
GGACTACCTGGTCCCCAGCCGCCTCCATCCCGGCAAGTTCTACGCCCTGCCGCAGTCGCCCCAGACCTACAAGCAGATCCTCATGGTGGCCGGCTTCGACCGGTACTTCCAGATCGTGAAGTGCTTCCGGGACGAGGACCTGCGCGCCGACCGCCAGCCCGAGTTCACCCAGATCGACGTCGAGATGGCCTTCGCCACCGAGGAGATGGTCTTCGGGCTGATGGAGGGGCTGATGCAGGCCATCTGGAAGGAGACGCGCGGCATCGAGCTGACGACGCCCTTCCCCCGGATGACGTACGACGAGGCCCTGCGCACCTACGGCTCGGACAAGCCCGACACGCGCTTCGACCTGAAGATCCACGACCTGAGCCGCGTCTTCGAAGGCTCCGGCTTCCGCGTCTTCGACGACGTGCTGGCCCGCGGCGGCCACATCGTCGCCCTGCGCGTGCCCGGCTACGGCGACCAGGGCCGCGGCTACATGGACCGCCTCGACAAGGACGTGGTGCGCAAACGCATCGGCGCCGGCGGCCTGATCTACTTCCGCCTCCCGTCCGACGGCTCGCCCACCCTCTCCTCGGTGAAGGAACACGTGCTGCCCTCGGCGTACGTCGACGCGGCCGTCGAGGCGCTCGGCGCCCGGCCCGGCGACCTGGTGCTGATCCTGGCCGGCGCGGCCCCCACGGTCTTCGAACAGATGGGCACGCTGCGCCTCCACATGGCCGGCGAACTCGGCCTGATCCCGCCCCCCGGCGAAGGCCCCTGGAACTTCCTCTGGATCACCGACTTCCCCCTCCTCGAATGGGATGAGGAGGAGCAACGCTACGTGGCCCGCCACCATCCCTTCACCTCGCCCCACCCGGACGACCTCGACACCATGTTCGACGACCCGGGCGCCACGAAGGCCCGGGCCTACGACCTGGTGCTCAACGGCTACGAGATCGGGGGCGGCTCCATCCGGATCCACCACCCCGAGGTGCAGCGCCAGATGTTCCGCCTGCTCGGCATCGACGAGGCGGAGGCCCGCCAGCGGTTCGGCTTCCTGCTGGACGCCTTCCGCTTCGGCGCCCCGCCGCACGGTGGCATTGCCTTCGGCGTCGACCGCATCGCCATGCTGCTGGCCGGCGGCACCTCCCTCCGCGACGTCATCGCCTTCCCGAAGACGCAGCGGGCGCAGGAGCTGATGGTGCAGTCCCCGGACACCGTCGATCCGCGCCAGCTCGAGGAACTCCACATCCGTGTCGTCCTCCCCGACGCGGAGTGAACCGGCCCTCACGCCCGTTCCCGCCCCGACCACCCCTCCCCGTTCCCCGATGTCCAACCGCACCCTGGGGCTCAGCGACGCCCTCTACGACTACCTGCTCAGCTGCTCGCTCCGGGAGCCGGAGGTGATGCGGCGGCTCCGCGCCGAGACGGCCCGCCTGCCCGAGGCCGAGATGCAGATCGCGCCGGAACAGGGACAGTTCATGGCGCTGCTCGTCCGCCTGATGGGCGCCCGCCGGGCGCTCGAGATCGGCACGTTCACCGGCTACAGCGCCCTGGCCGTGGCCCGTGCCCTCCCCGAGGACGGCCGCCTCATCGCCTGCGACGTGAGCGAGGCCTACACCGCCATCGCACGCGCCTACTGGAAAGCGGCCGGCGTGGACCACAAGATCGACCTGCGCCTGGCCCCCGCCCTGCAGACGCTCGATGCCCTGCTCGACGAGGGCGCCGAAGGCACGTTCGACTTCGCCTTCATCGACGCCGACAAGGAGAACTATCCGGCCTACTACGAGCGCACGCTCCGCCTGCTGCGGCCCGGCGGGCTGGCCCTCATCGACAACACGCTGCGCGAAGGGCGCGTGGCCGACCCCACCGACGACGACCCCATCGTCCGCCTCATGCGCGCCTTCAACGAGCGGCTGCTGCGCGACGACCGCATCGAACTGAGCCTGCTCCCCCTGGCCGACGGCCTGACGCTGGCCCTGAAACGCTGAAGCTCATACGAGGCGGTAGCGCCGGCATCCCCACAGCGTCTCCTGCACCACCACCTTGACCACGGCCGCCGCCGGGATGGCGAGCAACAGCCCCAGCACGCCGAAAAACTTCCCACCGACGACCACCACGAGCAGCACCACCACGGGGTGAAGCGACACGTTGCGGGCCACCACGAGCGGGTTGACGACCACGTTGTCGATGGCCTGAATGAGCAGATAGGCCACCGTGATACCGGCGAGCACGGGCGGCGCACTCCCGCCTGCCAGCGCCACGACCAGCGTCATCACCAGCGCCACCGCCGGGCCGACGTACGGGATCAGGTTGAGCACCCCGGCCACCGGCCCCAGCAGCAGATAGCCGGCCACGCCGAGCCCCCACAGCGCCGCCGTGGAGAGCACCCCCACCACGAGTGTGGCCACCAGCTTGCCCCGCAGGTAGTTGCCCAGTTGCTGGTCCATGCGGTAGAGCAGCGTCAACGTGAATTCGAAGAACCGGTTGGGCACCCGGCCTATGAACCATGTACGCAGCGCCGGCCCATCTTTGAGCAGGAAGAACAGGAGAAACGGGATCAGGATCATATTGGCCAGCAGCCCCAGCAGATCGGGCACGTAGGCCACGAACCAGCGCACACCGTTCAACAGGGTCTCCTGGAGTGAGGCCGTCAGGTTCACACGTTCGACCCCGGCAAACGCCAGGTGGTCCGTCAGCCACGTCTCCAGACGATGCAGCAGCATCCCCGCCCGCTCGACCGTGAACAGGTTCTGCAGGGCCACCACCTGCGCGACCAGCGTGGGCCAGAAGGCCGCCAGCACCAGTCCCGTTCCCAGCAGCAGGCCGCCAAAGACAACCGTCGTGGCCGCCGTACGCCCCAGCCCTCGTCCTTCCAGCCGCCGTACGAGCGGATCGAGCACGTAGGCCAGCAGCGCCGAGACGAGGACCATCTCGACCACGTCGCCCGCCGCCGCCAGCACCGACGCGAGCACGAGCAGGCCCAGCCCGCCGAGCGTCCACCTAGCCCACCGTGGCATGTTCCGCACCTCCCTCGCGTGCCGGCGCCTCCGAGGAAGCCTCCGGCGACCCGCCGGCGGCCTCCCAGCACCGGGCCAGCTCTTCATCCGCCTTCACCAGACGCGCCCCGACGATCCGCGCGAGCGCCAGCAGGATCTTGACCCCCAGGCGGGGCTTTCGCTCGAGCAGCCCGAGCAGTTCCGGCTGGAAGAAGCCCCACAACACACACGCCGTTTCCGCCCGGGCCGTCGCCGACCGGGGCGTCTCGTTCAGCAACGCGATCTCCCCGAAGAAGTCGCCGGCTTCGAGCGTGGCGAGCCGGTGCCCTTCCGGCTCCCGTACGATCGCCACCCGCCCGGAAGCGATCAGGTACATCCCCATCCCCGGCTCGCCCTGGTAGAAGATCACCTCGCCCGGTTCGTACGTACGGCGGTACAGGATCTGCGCGACGGCGGCCCGCTCCCGTCGCCCCAGCTCCGCGAACAGCGGCACCTGCTGCATCAGGGCGTCCAGGTCGGGCTCGGCACGGCCGGGGCGGAAAAGGTTCTGCCAGAGGCTATACATGGTCCGGGGAATCGCTTACATGCCGGAAGGTGGAGCCGTATATTCGAGGATCCAAAGTACACAGCCCGGCTCATGATTGCCATGCCCTCTTCCGACTCTCCGTGCTACGGCGCCGTCGAGGCCGGTGGCACCAAGTTCGTCTGTGCCGTCGGTACGGGCCCCGACGACGTGCGCGCCCTGACCCGGTTTCCGACCACGACGCCCGAGGAGACGCTGGCCCGCACCCTGGACTTCTTCCGGTCGCAACCCGAGCCGCCGGTGGCCCTCGGCGTCGGCTCGTTCGGCCCGCTGGACCCCGACCCGTCCTCGCCCACGTACGGCTACATCACCCGCACGCCGAAGCCGGGCTGGTCCCACACGGACGTGGCCGGCACGCTCGGCCGGGCGCTGGGCGTCCCGGTGGCGTTCGACACCGACGTCAACGCGGCGGCGGTGGGCGAGCACCGGTGGGGGGCCGCCCGGGGACTCGACACCTTCATCTACCTGACGGTCGGGACCGGCATCGGGGGCGGTGGGCTCGTGGGCGGGCGTCGCCTGCACGGGCTGGTCCACCCGGAGATGGGCCACGTGCTCGTCCCCCGCGCCCCGGGCGACGACTTCGCCGGGCACTGCCCCTTCCACGGAGCCTGCCTCGAAGGGATGGCGGCCGGACCGGCCCTGCAGGCGCGCTGGGGTCGCCCCGGCGCCGACCTCTCCGCCGACCACCCGGCCTGGGACCTCGAGGCCCACTACCTGGCCCACGGGCTGGTCAACTTTATCCTGACCCTCTCGCCGCAGCGGATCATCCTGGGCGGCGGCGTCATGCAACAGCCCCACCTGCTGCCCCGGGTCCGCCGGCGGGTGGGGGCCCTGCTCAACGGCTACGTGGCCCATCCCGCCCTGGACGACCTCGACACCTACATCGTCGCCCCCGGCCTGGGCGACCGGGCCGGGGTGCTCGGCGCCCTCGCCCTGGCGTTCGAAGCGGCCTGACATGTCTCCTCCCCGCCCCTTTTTTTACCTATCTTTGTTCCAGGAGTCCCACGGAAACCGGTGCCTATGACGTAGGTTACGACGCTCGACCGACCGTTTCACACGTCCGTACCGCGCCATGCTGCAAGAGCAGAGCCGGCTGTTTCAGCGCCTGCTTTTCTTCGCCGACTTCGTGCTGGTGGCCCTGGGCTGGATCCTGGCCTATTACATCCGCTTCGAGGTGCTGCGGGCCCTCGACGTGCTCCCCCCGCCCGACCTGCCCGGCTTCTCGCGCTACCTGGGCTTCCTGCCCTGGGTGCTGCTCGTCTCCTCGTTCGTCTTCTGGGCCTCGGGCCTCTATGCCCCGGACCGCGCCCAGCGTCTGACGCGCCTCATCTACAGCGTGGCCCGCTCGGTGGCCATCGGCCTCGTGGTGCTGGCGGCCTCCCTCTCGTTCTACCGCGACCTCAACTTCTCGCGGTTGCACATGATCCTCTTCGGCCTCATCACCCCGACGCTGATGCTCGGCCTGCGGATCGCCCTCTATGCCGCACTGCGGCGGGCCCGCCAGCGAGGCAAGTACCGGCGGCGCGTGCTCATCGTGGGGGCCGGCGAGGTGGGGCGCCGGCTGGAGAACGCCTTCCGCCAGTACCCCTGGATGGGCCTCGAGGTCGTCGGCTTCCTGGACGACCACAAGACCGGCCCCGACATCCTCGGCACGACGGACGACGCCGTCGCCCTCGTCGATCGCTTCGAGGCCGAAGGGACGCCCATCCACTACGTCTACCTGGCGCTTCCCCTGACGGCCGCCCCCCGCATCGAAGCCGTCACGAACGCCCTCTCGACGCGCCTGGCCCACGTCTGCCTCGTCCCCGACCTGTTCCAGTTCAACATCCTCAACAGCCGCGTCACCGACGTGGACGGGATGCCCGTCATCCACCTCATCGACGAGGCCCCGATGGAGTTCCGCCGCTTCCTCAAGCGCGTCGTGGACGTGGTCTTCTCGGCGACCGTGCTCGTGCTGGCGGCTCCGCTGATGCTCGTGATCGCCGTGGCGGTGAAGCTCTCCTCCCCCGGCCCGGTCTTCTACAAACAGGAGCGGATGGGCCTCAACGGCCACACGTTCCAGATGCTCAAGTTCCGCTCGATGCCCGTCGACGCCGAGGCGAAGACGGGGGCCGTCTGGGCCCGGCCCGGCGAAGACCGCGCCACCCCCGTGGGCAAGTTCCTCCGCCGCACCTCGCTCGACGAACTCCCCCAGTTCATCAACGTGCTCAAGGGCGACATGTCGGTCGTCGGCCCCCGGCCGGAGCGGCCCGTCTTCATCGAGCAGTTCCGCGAGCGCGTGCCCGGCTACATGCTCCGCCACAAGGTGAAGGCTGGCATCACCGGATGGGCGCAGGTCAACGGCTGGCGCGGCGACACCTCCCTCGAAAAGCGCATCGAGTACGACCTCTACTACATCCAGCACTGGTCGCTGCTGTTCGACTTCAAGATCATGCTGATGACACTCTGGAAAGGCTTCGTCAACGAGAACGCGTACTGAGGGACGGCAGTCCGTCAGGCTCCGCCGGCCCTGTGCCGCCCTCCGACCGGGCTCCGGTCAGGTTGCCCGGGGGCGTCCCGTCACGGGAAGACGAGGTGCGCTTCACTCCGCCTCGTCGACGTGAACCATCGGCTCGAAGACCAGCACGCCGAAGCCCCCGAAGCCCAGGCGCAGCCGCCCGTCCCTCACCTCGCAGGCCGCTACGTTCCTCAGGGCCGCATAGTAATCCTCCCCGTGCGAGCCGGGTGGACAGAGTGCTTCGGTCGTAAAGAGATCGAGGATCTTCAGCGTGCCGTCGCCGGCCTCGTACGTCCCGCCGTAGCGGTTGCAGTCGGCCCGGCCGCCGAACCGTGCGTCGGCGTCGAAGGAGAGGGTATAGACTTCGCTGTCCCGGAAGGCACGCTTCGAGCCCGCGGGGTCCTGGAACACGACGAGCTGCCACGTGGTGCCTTCGAGGTCTTTCGACGCGCCGCGCACCCTCGGCTCGAGGCTGTCGCAGGCGGGCAGGAGCGTGGCCGAAAGAAGGAGGAGAAAAACACCATACAGACGCATGGATCAGGGCCGAAAAAAATCGTGGGCAGGGAGGTCCGGGTCCTCGTTGCACTTCGCGCGTTCTTCCCGGATCCCGTCATCTTCCAGGGACGTACGCGCCCGGCGCAGCCCTCAAGGGCCGGATCGGGTTTGTGCTCAGCGGAACAGCCTGCCCGGCGCATATCCGATGCTCACGCCGAACCGAGGATGCACCCGCGTCCCGTCCCACGTCGGCGTCAACCCGGCCCGCAGCACCAGCCCCTGTTTCGGTGGCTGATACCGGTACCCCACCGTGGCCGTCAGCACCGGATAGCGGCGGTCCGGAGGCGTGGCGGGCGGCGCCCACGCGCCGGCGATGACGCCCAGCCCCGTTTCCAGACGGTGCCGGCCCTGACCCTGCAGCGCGTTCAGCATGATGAGAAACGAGAAGCCCTTCTGGTCGGCATAATGCATACCCAGCGTTTCGTTGAACTTCAGCTCATCGGCGGCCAGAAAGCCCAGGCGAAAACCGAAACCACGGGGAAAGGCCACGTCGAAGTTGAACGAGAAGGAGCCCATGTTACCGAGCAGTTCGATGTACAGGCTCTCGGTGGGTGCGGGCCGTTTCTCCTGTGCCGTGACGCGGACCGGGCAGGCCAGGAACACAAGCACTACAATCATCCATCCGATACGCATCATCAGCCCTCCTTTCGTGGGGTCCTTCGACCTACCGAGCCGCAGCCAGCCGCCGCATCGTAACAGCGCGTCGCCGGCGTAGCCGCCTGCGCCCCGGTCCGCCGAACTCTGCCGGCGTTTCCGAGTACGTCCTCCCCGACATCGCACGCCACACCACCATGATCCAGCTCCACAACGTCTCCCTCTCGTTCGGCGGGCAGCGCGTGCTCGACGGGCTGACGTGGACGATCCGCCTCGACCGGCGCATCGGCCTCATCGGCCCCAACGGCGCGGGCAAGTCCACCCTGCTGCGCGTCATCGCCGGGGTGCAGGCACCGGACGAGGGTACGGTCGTGACCGGCGGCACGACGATCGGCTACCTGGCCCAGGACGCCGAGGAGGGCGGCAGCGGGCGGTCCGTCCGCGAGGAGGCCCTGACGGCCTTCGACGAGGTGCTGGCCCTGCAGGCCGAGGAGGAGCGGCTGATGCGGGCCATGGAGGCCGAGACGGACCCCACGAGCGAGGCCTACACCCGGCTGCTCCACGCCTTCGACCGCGTCCACGCCGAGCTCACGGCCCGGGAGGCCCACCTGATCGTCCCACGCACCGAAGCCGTCCTGGCCGGCCTCGGCTTCGCCCCGGACGACCTCGACCGCCCCCTGGCCACCTTCTCCGGCGGCTGGCGCATGCGCGTGGCCCTGGCCCGCCTCCTGCTCCGCCGCCCGGACGTCCTCCTGCTCGACGAGCCGACGAACCACCTCGACATCGACAGCATCGACTGGCTCGAAGGCTACCTCAAGAGCTACCCCGGCACGGTCGTCATCGTCTCGCACGACCGCTACTTCCTCGACCGCATGGTGACCACCATCGCCGAGCTCTCGCGCGGGCGCATCACCGAGTATGCGGGCAACTACACGTTCTACCTGCAGGCCCGCGAGCAGGAGCGCGAGCGCCAGCGGGCCGCCTACGAGAACCAGCAGAAGATGATCGCCGAGACGGAGCGGTTCATCGAGCGGTTCCGGTACAAGGCCACGAAGGCGCGGCAGGTGCAGAGCCGCATCAAGATGCTGGAGAAGCTGGAGCGCGTGCCCCCGCCGCCGAGCGACGAGGCCGCCATGCACCTGCGCTTCCCCGAACCGCCGCGCTCGGGGCGGGTGGTGCTCGAACTCTCCCGCTTCTCGAAGACGTACGCGACGCCCGACGGCCCCCTCCGCGTCTTCGACGACGCCGGCCCGCTCACCATCGAGCGGGGCGACAAGATCGCCCTCATCGGCCGCAACGGCGCGGGCAAGTCGACGCTGGCCCGCATCCTCAACGGCACCGAGCCGTTCGAGGGCACGCGCACGCTCGGCCACAACGTCACCCTCACGTTCTTCGCCCAGCACCAGGCCGAGACGCTCAACCCGAACCACACCGTGCTCGACGCCCTCCGCGAGCACGCCCGGGGGCAGAGCGAGACGGAACTACGGACCCTCCTGGGCGCCTTCCTCTTCCACGGCGACGACGTCTTCAAGCCCGTGGGCGTCCTCTCCGGCGGCGAGAAGAGCCGCGTGGCGCTGGCCCGCACCCTCCTCACCCCCGCCAACTTCCTCATCCTCGACGAGCCGACGAACCACCTCGACATCCAGTCGATCAACGTGCTCATCGAGGCCCTGCGCCAGTACACCGGCACGTTCGTCGTCGTCAGCCACGACCGCCACTTCCTCGACCAGGTGATCAACAAGGTGTGGCGGGTGGAAGACGGTACCGTGCGCGCCTACCTGGGCACCTATTCGGAGTACCAGTGGCAGATCACCCACGGCACGGCCAGTCGGTTCGAGACGCCTTCCGAGGCAACGTCCTCCGGCACCCCTCCCGCCGCGAGCGGTTCGGGTCCGAAGACGAAGGAGCAGAAACGCCGCGAGGCCGAGGAACGCCGCCGCCGCGCCGGGGCGAGCCAGCGCAACGGGCAGGTGGACTACACGCTGCTGAACGACTACCAGCTCCGCCGGGCCTACGAGGAGACCGAGGCCGCCATCCTGGAGAAAGAGGAACGCAAAGCCGAGCTGGAGGCCGCCCTGGCCGACCCGGCCCTCTACACCGACGCCGACCGCGCCCGGACCACCACCGAGGCACTCCACGCCGTCACCGCCGAACTGGAGGCGCTCTACGCGAGGTGGGAAGCCGTCGCCGAGGCCGTGGCGATGCGGGAAGGTTGACACGCCCCGCTTGAAAGCCGAAGGACCCTCTTTCGCCCATGCGAGCCTGCCAGCACCAGGCCCACGTACCCGAGCCTGCCTTCGTTCCCTTCAACGATTCTCGCCGTTTATTGTACGATAGTCCAGACGGCGTGCCTTTGTGGTCCGTCATCCGTATGCTCTCCTCAACGTTTCTCCTCACCCGTCTTCACGCATGCCCTCGAACGACACACGGGCCGAGGTCATGGCCTCGGCCTACCGCCAGGAGCTGGTCGAGCGTATCGGCCATATCATCCCGCAGGACGGCGGCCGGGAGGCCCTCCCGGGGCTGCACCTGTTCCGTGCCTCCGCCCCCACCGAGCTGTATCACAGCCTCTGGGAGCCGGCCTTCTGCGTCATCGCGCAGGGTGCGAAGGAGGTGCTCGTCGGCACCCGCCGCTACCGTTACGACCCGTACCACTATCTGATCGCCACGCTGGAGTTGCCGGCGGCCAGCCACGTCGTCGAGGCCACGGCCGAGGCGCCGTACCTGAGCCTGCGCCTGCCGCTCGACCCGCGCACGATCAGCGCGGTCATGGTCGAGGCCGGTTACCTGCCGGCGCAGGAGGGGGCCGGGGCGTCGGCGTTCGACGTGAGCCCGCTCGAGGTGCCGCTGCTGGAGGCCGTCCTCCGGCTGGTGCGGCTGGTGGAGACGCCGGAGGACGCGCCCGTGCTGATGCCGCTCATCACGCGCGAGATCATCTTTCGCCTGCTGCAGGGAGCGCAGGGCCGGCGGCTCCGCCACCTGGTGATGCTCAACGGCCAGTACCACCGCATGGCCCGCGCCCTCGACCTGATCCGCGCGCGCTTCGACCGGCCGCTGGAGATTCCGGCGCTGGCCGAGGAACTGGGCATGAGCGAATCGGCGTTCTACCAGCACTTCAAGGCCGCCACCGGCATGACCCCGCTCCAGTTCCAGAAACAGCTGCGGCTGCAGGAGGCCCGGCGGCTGATGCTCATGGAGGGCCTCGACGCCACGACGGCCGGCTACCGCGTCGGCTACAACGACGCCGCCCACTTCAGCCGGGACTACAAGCGGCTCTTCGGCGCACCACCCCTGCGCGACGTCGAGCGGCTGCGTCGCCGCCACGCAGCGTCCACCCGGTGAGCGCCCGTGCGGCACAGCCTTTGCCCCGGCCCGGAGAACCCGTCCTGATCCACGGCATGCCCATGCTCCGTCGTCTCCTGCTCCTGCTGCTACTCGTCGGCATTGCCGGCCCGTTGCCGGCGCCGGCCCAGATCTTCAAGCTGCCGCTGCCCGACACGACGGCAGGCAACTTCTTCGGCGGGGCGGTCAGCCTCTCGGGCGACCTGGCGCTCGTGGGCGCGAGCGGCGTGGACACCTGCGGCGAGAACGCCGGCGCGGCCTACATCTACGCCCGTAACCCGAAAAAGGACGTATGGCACCTGCAGGCCCGCCTCACGCCGTCCGACTGCCAGGCCGGGCACTTCTTCGGCCGCGCCGTGGCGCTGAGCGGGCGACGGGCCGCCGTGGCCGCCTTCCGCCCCTTCTTCAGCACGGCGCAGTCGAACGCCGTCTACGTCTTCGAGCAGGACAGCCTGAACGGGGAATGGGTCGAGATGGCCCGCCTCACGGCCGAGGCGGGCCTCGAGGAAGGCGCCTTCGGCACGTCCGTCGCGCTCGACGGCGACCGTCTCCTGGTGACGACATCCGGCGACGTGGCCGACGGCCGGTATGGCGGCGCGGCGTACGTCTTCGAGCGCCGGCCCGACGGTCGCTGGGTCCGGACGGCCCGCCTCACCGGCAGCGGCCCCCTGCACGAGGGCATCTTCGGCACCGACGGCGCCCTCGACGGCGACCGCCTCGTCGTCGCCGCCTCCACCTACTTCGCCTACCGGCCCGGCTCGCTCTACGTCTTCGAGCGCGACGCCACGACGGGCCGCTGGCGCGAGACGGCCCACCTGACCGGCCTGGACGACTTTTTCATCACCGTCGACCTCGACGGCGACCGTATCCTCGCCGGGGAGAGCAAGTACGGGGACCACGACGAGGGCCGCGCCTCGGTCTTCGAGCGCGACGCCGCGACGGGCCGCTGGCGGCGCACGGCCACGCTGCGCCCGGCCCAGCCCTACCGCGACGGGGCCTTCGGCGCCGGGGTAGCCCTCTCGGGCGACCGCGCCCTCGTCGTCGGCTACGACGAACAGCTCAGCTTCGACTTCAACGTGGACCGGGTCGTCTTCGTCTTCGCCTTCGACCCCGGCACCGGCACCTGGCAGCAAACACGCCTGCTCGACGTGGGGGCCTGGGCCTTCGGGGCGGCCGTCGATCTGGAGGGCCCGACGGCGCTCGTGGGAGAGGCTTCCGAGCAGCAGCCCGGCCGCGCCTACATCATCCGCCTGCCCTGACCGGGGGCACCGCCAGGCAGCCCGCGAGCCAGTCCCGGAGCGCCGTCGTGTAGCCGGGCAGCAGCGGCAGCGCCCCGACCCCCACCTCGGCCAGCGCCCGCGCCGCCCGGCTGCGGGCGTAGCGCGCAGGGTCCTCCGGGCGGTACGGATAGAGCGCCACCGCCTGCACGACGCTCCGCTCCCCGCCGTCGTCCTCGCGGATGGCGTCACGATAGCGGTGCAGGGCGTTGAGCGCCGCCACCGGAGGGCCGGGCACCCCGAAGCGCCGCACGTAGCCCGCCGAGGCATCGAGCCGGTATTTGGCGTCGAGCACGAAGCGAAGAAGCCGGCCGCCGGGCGCACGTACGGTCAGCACGATGTCGGGCTGTTGCGGGGTCAGATAGCCGGGCCCGCTGAAGCGCGGGTTGTAGGTCAGCTCCACCTGCCGTCCATCCGCCAGCGAGAAGGCGACCGCCTGAGCCCGGCCCCGCTGCAGGCGGAGATGGAGACCGTCACGCCGCACACGCACGAGGCGTTCGACGGGTAGCGGCTGCCCGGTGAGCTCGGCCGTCAGGCGCACGACCGTCAGGTAACACCAGTACTCGTAGAGCAGGTGGAGGTCCTTCAGGCCGAGTTCGAGCGGGCCGCCGTGCAGAGCCAGGCCCTGCCGCAGGGCATGACATACCCGGACGGCTTCACGGTATCCCGGCGCCGTCAGCAGGGCGATCGTGGGCTCGGACGGCGACGGGCCGGCCTCGCGGAAGGGCGGCATGGCCAGCCACTGCGTCAGCCGTTCCTGCATGGCCGTCAGCTCTTCCACGGTCCGCCTGTTTCGCAGCGTGGACGGGCGTTGCCATGGCTCCTGCACGAGCCGGGCCAGACGGCGCCGCAGATCCCGCAGCTGGCCCGCCAGCCAGCGGTGTTCGGGGGTGTCGAGGGTGGGCGTGGCCCGGAGGTCCGGCAGCCGGCGCGTCCCGCCCGGGGTCTGCACGCCGGCCCGTGCCAGCATCCGGTGGGTGACCGCCCCGGGGCGGCGCAGGCGCTCCGGCCGCACGTCCGCCCGGTCCCGCACCGTCTCCCACCGCGGATGGCGCACCACCTCGGCCAGGGCCCGGTCGAGGTCGCCGAGCAGCCCCCGGAGGGCCGTCAACCAGGCCACGGGCCCGGGCCGGTCCGCGCCCCATCCCGTCGGGCGGTACGTCGCGCGCAGGTAGGCATAGGCCAGTTCCTGCGCCAGCGCCTGCACCTCGGCCCGCAGCGCCTCGTAGTCCTGCCGGTAGTCGAGCTTCGTGGGATAGACCTCCACGGTGAGGGCCAGGTGCGGCCGCCCGTCGACGGTCACGACGAAGCGGCTGTGCCCCACCTGCGCCCCGAAGTTGACCGTGCCGTGCACCACCTGCCCGTCGTCCGAGGCCAGCAGCCGGGCGGTGATGAGCGGGTCGCGATGTACGACGGCCACGGGATGCCCCGCCCGGCTCTGCACGAGGACGGGGTAGTCGGTCTGCTCCACGAGCGCCACGGGTCGGCCCGTCACCCGTGGCTCCAGACCCGGCACCAGCGCCTCTACCATCGGCATCTCTACCTCACCCGGCGGGATAGGCACGACGGGAGCGCCCCGGCTGCGTCCCCAGACCAGCCGCACCGCTCCCGTTTCCACCGTAAAAAGGGCGTCCATGCGTGTGAGTCAGGTCGGTTCGGCAGGCATCGGGTTCCGCCGAGCGGGCGACGGCGTCATGACTCGGGCACGGGCCGGGCCGCCGGGTGCCGGCGACGCCGGACCGCCCACAGCATGGCCGTGGCCGCCGCGACCGGCAGCAGGGCCCCCCAGGCCGCCCCGTGGGCCGCCCACGTCCCGGCCCAGGCCCCCGGCCAGAGCCGGCTCAGCGGGAGGAGCGTGGCCAGCAACGCAAGGACCGCGGCGTACAGCCCACGATGGGCGGGGACGGCCTCCTCGCCCCACACGTGCCGGGCCGCGGCCACGAGGCCGAGCGTGACGAAGCCCAGCAGCATCGTGTGGAGGTAGAGGATACGGAGGCCGTGCGAGGCCGCCCACCAGCCGACCGGCCCGAACGCCAGGGTCAACTGACCGGCCGCCTTCAGGCCCAGCAGGCCCAGCGGGACCCGCCACGACCACCCCCGGAGCCGCCGCCCCAGCACCCCCACGTTCACCAGCAAGCCGACCGCCACGAGGACGGCTGCGAGCCGCGCCGGCGTCACCAGCGCCGCCGGCACCCGGTCGGGCGGCATCCCAAAAACGAACGTCAGCGGCAGCCCGGCCGCGATGAGCCAGCGCCCTGCATCCCCCAGCCGCGTACCCTCCTCCCGGGCTGCGGCATAGGCCAGGCCCAGCACGGCCAGGACGAACCACCCTTCCGAAAAAAGGTCGAGGAACAGGTGGGTCAGCGCAGCGGCCCACACGGGGTCCTCCACCCCCAGCGGCTTCATCAGCGCCAGCCCCCAGGCCCCGCACGTCGCCAGCACCATGAAGCCGAGCGCCAGGTCCCACAGGCGCAGCGCCCGCCCGCGCCGCACGCCGCGCGTAGCCCGCACGTAGCAGACCACGAAGGCGTACCAGCCCAGCACGTTCAACCCGGCCGCTATGACCGACAGGGGAAGCCGTCGCGCGCCCAGCACCGCCGGCGTGTACCCGTACAGCAGAAACAGCGGATAGGCCAGCAACGCCGTCACGAAGACGACCGCCAGCACACGCCGCACCCCCGGTATACCGGGACGCCCCGCCACCGCCGGCATCGACGCCGCCAGCAACGCCATCAGGGCCGGCGTGGCCCAGCCGAAATACATCAGGTGAGAATGGGCATGCCGGAGGTTGACCGGCGACAGGTCCGGCACGAGGCCGTAGACCAGTGCCAGCCGGAACAGTGCCCCCGTGGCACCGGCCAGTACGAAGCACGCCAGCGCCATCCACCACGCCCCGTACGTCGCGCGCGCTCCTCGCAGGTCCATGGGTCCCTTGCTCATTGTGTGGCAGGCAGGGCATACGCCGCCCGATCCTCCGCCGGCGCACGCTTGGCACTGCGGAGCGTATCGAACCAGGTCTTGGCCAGCAGCAGGGCCGGCGCGGCACAGGCGGCGTGCGTCCCGAAGTCGAGCGGCACGGCTTCGACGCTCGTGGCGCCGCGTGCCCGGAAGCGCGCCACGGCCACCTCCGTGTTGGCATACGGGACGAGATCATCCCCGGTGCAATGATAGAGCCGTGTCGGCGCCTGCGGGGTCCAGTCGAGCAGGTCGTTGTCCCGCAGGGCCTGCCAGAGCGGGTGGCTCGTGTCGTTCCGGAACGCCTCGACGTAGGCGGGCTGAAGCATCTCGATCGGCACCGCCGGCAGTTCGGCGTCGATCTCGGCGCTCGACCGCGTCCCGTCGAACAGGACGGGCAGGCGCGTGTCATACGGCGCCACGAACACCTCCGAGGGGTCGTCCCAGAGATCGTAGACGAGGTCGTAGGCCAGCAGCGTGTAGGGCAGGAAGAAGGGAGCCGGATACGGTTCGGGCCGCAGCATCAGCTCGGCCATGGTGCCGGACATATCGTAGTTGCCCGCCATCGGGGCCGAGGCGGCCAGGTCGAACTCGTCCGGATACGTGGCCTCGATCAGGCGCTGGGCGGCGGCCGTGGCGTAGCCGCCCTCCGAATACCCGATCAGGAACACGCGCCCATCGAGGCGGAGGCCCTCCTGCTCGGCGAAGTGGCGTCCGGCCCGGAGCATGTCCACCACGGCCGTGGCCAGCGAGGCGGCGTGGACGTACGGGTGCAACCCCTCGGACGTCCCGAGGCCCAGGTAGTCCGGCATGACGGCCAGGTACCCCGTGGTGGCGAAGAGCACCCCGACGAGGGCCTCCGCCGCCCCGGTGCCCTGGATGGAGGCCACATCCGCCTTGCGCACGATGGTGCCGTGCTGGTAACTCACCAGCGGCAGCGCCGGCACGACCCCGCGCGGCCGCATGAGCGCCCCGGACGCCTCCGTCTCGTTCCCGGCCGGGTCGACCGTCCGGTAACGGACGCGATAGATCTCCACGTCGAAGGAGGCCACCACGGGAAAGCCCATGTCGTCGATCTCGTCCCGCGTCACCGTCTCGATCCGCGTTGCCTCGATCAGGCTGCCCGGGCCGGTAGCCGTCTCCGGCGGCTCCGGCTCCGCACCGTCGCAGGCCGCCAGCATGACCAGCAGCCCCAGCACGAGGCCGGTACGGATCCGTCCCGCCAGGAAGGTTCGAAGGGCCTTGTTCATAAAAGAACCTCTCGGGTTAACGTCAGGGTCGAGCGCGGCACGCCGCCCCGCGCCGGTACGGAACACCGGCTCCGGCGACCGTTCCCGCGTGGTATCCCTTTCCATATGGCCGGGATCCCGTATATTAGCGCCTCGTTCGGATTCTTCCACGTCGCTTCGCGGCGTGCTTCCTTCCACCTTCGCGTAGTGACCATGGATTTCGTCGCGCTGTTACGTGGTGTGCTCGGGCTGGCTGTCATCCTGGGCGTCGCGTTCCTGCTCTCGAACAACCGCCGGCACGTCAACTGGCGCACGGTCGGGGCCGGACTGGGCCTCCAGCTCGTGCTGGCCATCTTCATCCTGAAGGGCGACGAGATGGGCGCCGTCTTTGCCCCGCTGGGCTGGCCGAAAGCGTTCTTCTCGTGGGTCAGCTCGTTCTTCGTGCTCGTGCTCAACTTCACCACGGCCGGGGCCGAGTTCGTCTTCGGCAAGCTCGCCATCAGCCCCGGCATGGAAGGCAGCATGGGCAACTTCTTCGCCTTCCAGGTGCTCCCGACGATCATCTTCTTCGGCTCGCTGATGGCCGTGCTCTACCATCTGGGCATCATGCAGCGCGTGGTGGAAGGCATGGCCCGGCTGGTCACGAAGCTGCTGGGCACCAGCGGCGCCGAGTCGCTCTCGGTGACGGCTAACATCTTCGTCGGGCAGACGGAAGCCCCGCTGGTCGTCAAGCCGTACCTGGAGAAGATGACCTATTCGGAGTTGATGGCCGTGATGACCGGCGGCATGGCCACCATCGCCGGTGGGGTGATGGTGGCGTACATCTCCATCCTGGGCAATGCGTTCGCGCAGGCGCAGGGGCTGCCGCTCGAAGCCGCCCAGCTCCTCTTTGCCGAGCAACTGCTCGGGGCCAGCCTGATGGCCGCCCCGGCCGCGCTGCTGCTCTCGAAGATCCTGGTGCCCGAGGTGGACGAGCCCGTCACGCGCGGGGCGGTCAAGATTCAGGTGGAGCAGCCAACGAAGAACGTGATCGACGCGGCGGCGGCCGGGGCGGGCGACGGCCTCAAGCTGGCCCTGAACGTGGGGGCCATGCTGATCGCGTTCCTGGCACTGATCGCCATGATCAACTGGGCCCTCGGCTGGGCGGGCGGCCTCTTCGGGGCCACGCTCACCCTGGAGATGCTCTTCGGGTGGGTCCTCTCGCCGCTGGCCTGGCTCATCGGCGTGCCCTGGGCGGACGCGACGCACCTGGGCGCGCTCATCGGCACGAAGGTCGTCGCCAACGAGTTCGTGGCCTATACCCAGCTGGCCGGTCTCATCGGGGAGGGCGCCCTCTCGGCCAAGACGATCACGATGGCGACGTTCGCCCTGTGCGGCTTCGCCAACTTCTCCTCGATCGCCATCCAGCTCGGCGGCATCGGCCCGCTGGCGCCCTCCCGCAAGGCCGAACTGGCCCAGCTCGGCCTGCGGGCCGTGCTGGCCGGCACGCTGGCGAACATGATGACGGCCACCATTGCCGGGGTGCTGGTGGGCTGATCCTACCCGCCTCACGCACAGGAGCTTCTCCGGCCTCGCGCGATTGTACGGCGCGGCTTTTCACGCCCCGTCCTCCGGGGGCCTCCGTCGTTTCAGGCCTCGCGTGAAGCCACCATGGACCTGTGCATACCCCCAGCCATCTTCCTGTTGATGTGCTCGAACGTTTGCATGAGGCGGGCCAGCTCCGGTCAGTACTGCACGCCGGTCTCCACGAACGCGGGTACGCCCGAGGCCAGAAACTCGGCCGCGCCGG
>CAZKFR010000009.1:67058-70218 GCA_964552015.1 uncultured Rhodothermaceae bacterium
ACGCCGGTCTCCACGAACGCGGGTACGCCCGAGGCCAGAAACTCGGCCGCGCCGGGACACTGCATGCCGCCGGCCAGGTCGAACTCGACCTTCAGGTAGTCGCAGGTGTACGTCTGCGGGTCGCCGGGGAAGCGTAACTGGCCGGGCATCTGGGGGTCCCAGTCGATGAGTTTCGAACACCCGCCGCCGTCACAGTCGCAGATCCAGTGGCAGGAACGGCCGGGGCCTTCGTACTGGGCCAGCGCGTTGGCGGCCTGCGGGTCGATGGCCCGGCGGAGCGAGCGCACCACCTGGCCGTTGCGCAGGCAGGAGACGGTGATGCTGTCCGTCGTCAGTGCGAACGCCCCCGGGATCATGTCCAGACGGGCGCCCCGGGCCTGCCCGGTATGCCGGAACGAGGCCACCGGCTGCGGCCCTGCCGGCGTCTGCCCGGTGAACCGCGCCATGAAGGTCCCGCCGCTGGGGATCGTCATCGGCTCGAAATAGAAGTCCACGCTGTCGATCGACCCGAGCGCCACCGACACCCCGAAGGTGGCGCCTTCGGCCGTCCGGTCGACCTGTAGCCGACCCTCCACCACGGCGAGGCTGGCAGGCCCTACCGCCGTGTGCTGGAGCCCCCCGTACTCGACGTGCTGCGGACCCTGCGCCTGTTGCAGCGCTGGCGTTTCAGCCGCCGGTTCTTCGGCGGCCGGCGTCTGCTTCTTCTGCCCGCCGCACCCGGCCAGCACAAGCACCATCGTGGCAAGGAGAAACCGTCTCGTCATAGGTCATACCCCGGCTGGTTCGCGTTGAAGAAACCGCCCCGGAAAGCGAAACCCCTTCTTCCGGCGGCGCATCGGTTCAAGAAAAGAAGGAAGACACCGCCCCCGGTAGCACCTCCCGACCCGTTTGCCCTGATCTTCCGGGCCCACGCCGACTCGAAACGCCCAACCTCATTTTCCACAGGGCTATAGGTTCTATTTCCCACGCAAAAATGAGAACGGGGCCTTATCCTTACGTTCGGGCGCCGGGCTATACTGGGAAGACGATCTCCCTTCCCCGCACCGGTGGCCAATATATCGAACTTTGACGGTCTATTCCGCCCGGACGTCCGCTTCCTTCCCTGCTTGCCGTTCCAGAAGGTCTCTCTATCCAGGCGTATCATGCTTCTACTGTCGCGGTGTCTTCGCTATCTCGGCCTGTTCGGACTGGTGCTGTGGCTGGCTCCTCTGCCGGTGCGGGGCCAGCCGGCGGCGCTGGAAATCTACGCGGCGCGCGTCGTGCCCGACTCGGTGCTCCACCTCGAATACCGTATGGGGGAAGCGCACCGCACGCTGGACATCCCGCTGGTCATGATGAACGATATCGTGGCCCAGCTCGTGGCGGCCGGCGAGCGGCCGCCGCCACCACCGGCGCCGGAGCCCGTCGCACCACCGGCCGAAAGGCGGCTTCTGCACGGTGAGGTACGCTTCGAGACGCCGGCCACCGGCTACCGGTACCGCGTCTTCATGATCGCCGACAGCCTCGTGGAAGTCACCTACGAGAAGGGGCCGATCAAAGAGACGGTCCGACTTCCCGGCGATGCCAATGCGCTGGACCGCATCTCCCGGCACTACATGGCCCTGGCGGGCATCCGCCGCTCGGAGCCCGACGAGCTGTTCCTGGACTGGAAAGACATGCGCTTCTGGTTTCGCACGGAGCAGTCGGGGAGCCTCCTGCCCGTGGCCGGGGTGCTCCTGCTGCTGATCGTCGGCGTGCCCGGCTTGTTGCTGTACCGGAAGTTCGACCGGATCCGGGCGGAGCGCGACGAACTGGCCGCCTCCCGCCAGCGGATGATCGAGGCGCGCGAGGCCGAGCGCACCCATCTGGCCGCCGAGCTGCACGATGGCCCGGTACAGGAGCTGCAACGAGTCCTCCGGGCCTACCTCCTGCCTCTTTCCCGCGTGATCCCCGAAGCGGACGCCGAGACGGCCCGCACCCTCGAAGAAGCACGGGAGGCCCTGCAGCATGTGACCGGCGAATTGCGTAACCTGTGTACCGAGCTGCGCCCGCCCGTGCTGGTCCACTTCGGGCTGGACAAAGCCATCCGCTCCTACGTTCGCCTCTTCGAAGAGCGCCATCCCGACATCACGGTGACCCTCGACCTGGACGTGGAAAACAAGACGCTCCCCATGCCGGTACGTCTGGCCCTGTTCCGCATCTGCCAGGAGGCCCTGAACAACGTGTCCAAGCACGCCCGGGCGCACCACGTCAAGATCGTGCTCCGGCTCGGCGAGACCGTCCAGCTGAGCATCCACGACGACGGGCAGGGCTTTCGCCCGCCGCGCCGCTGGCTGGACCTGGAGCGGGAGGGCCACCTGGGGCTCTCCGGGCTGGCTCAGCGGGCCGAGGCCATCGGCGGCCACCTGGAGGTGCTCTCGGCCCCCGGCGAAGGCACGACCGTCCGGGTCGTCGCCCCCCGTCAGGTTGCCGAACCCGAAACCGCCCTTGCGAGCTGATTCTCCCGCCATGTCCGACACGCCGCCCATCCGGGTCATTCTGGCCGACGATCACCCGATCACCCGCCAGGGCCTCCGCGCCGCCCTCGACGCCGCCGACGGCATCGAGGTCATCGGCGAGGCCGCCGACGGCGAGCAGGCCCTCCGGCTGACCCAGACCCGCCACCCCGACGTGCTCATCCTCGACGTCGAGATGCCCCGCCTCAGCGGCGTCGAGGTGGCCGAGCGCCTCCAGGCCACCGGCTCCCCCGTGCGCGTCCTCGTCCTGAGCGCGTACGACGACGAGGAATACGTCTACGGCCTGCTCGACTGCGGCGTGTCCGGCTACCTGATGAAGGAAGAAGCCGAAGCCCACCTCATCGTCGAGGCCATCCGCGGCATCGCCCACAACGACGGCGAACTGTGGATCAGCCCCAGCCTGGCCTCGAAGCTCATCCGCCGCAAGATCCGCCGCAAGCCCGAGCCGCAGGCCGGCCTGAGTGAGCGCGAACGCGAGGTCCTCCGCCTCGTCGCCCTGGGCTACGACAACCAGCAGATCGCCGACGCCCTCTTCATCTCGAAGCACACCGTCAAGAACCACATCGACAAGATCAAGAACCAGAAGATCGGTGTGCGGACACGCACCGAACTGGCCGCCTGGGCCTGGCAGCAGGGCCTCGTCAAGCCCGGCGAAGACGCCTGAG
>CAZKFR010000009.1:70318-75472 GCA_964552015.1 uncultured Rhodothermaceae bacterium
GGCGAAGACGCCTGAGGCTGGGTCCGTCTTCCTACCGCCCGGGTACGGCGTCCTACGGCACTTCGTGACGTTGCGGGCACACAATTGTGCCTGAATACCCATACTTCGCCCCCGGGCTTCGCCTACCTTGCTTCTCAGCGAACCGGCCCCAGCAGTCACGCCCATCCGTATCGTTCCCGGGTCGGACGCCCCGACGCCCTGCTCATCTACCCGAGGAACCGCCATGACCTATCGCTTTCTGGGCCATCTCTGTGCCTACCTGTGCGCGAACTGCAACGAAGACCTGGCCAACGTCACGATCCGCCTGTACCGCGTGCGCCGCGACCAGCCCGTCACCCACCTGGCTACGGCCGAGGTCAAGCATACCCAGCGCGTGCTCGACGCCAGGGCCATCGACCGGAAGAAGAAACACCTGCTGGCCGAGACGACGGCCGACGAGGCCGGCCGCTTCGCCTTCGAACTGGACGAAAAGAAACACAAGTACGACGGCGGCAGCTTCGAGATCGACGTGCGCCTGAGCCGTGCGCCGGGGCAGGCCGAAGCCGCCGAGCCCGTGCAGTTCACCGTAACCACGCTGCAGCCGCAGTGGCGGCAGCGGGACAACCACCTCGTCGCCGTCTGGGAGCACTGCCTCTCGGCCCGCTTCTGGTGCCACATCCGCGAACGCCTCGGTGCCTGGGTCATCTGCGGCACCGTGCTCGACTGCAAGACCCGGCGGCCCATCCCCGGCGTGCGGGTGCAGGCCTTCGACCGCGACTGGTGGCAGGACGACCACCTCGGCGAGGGCGTCACCGACGCCAACGGCCACTTCCGCATCGACTACACGGCGGCGGCCTTCCGTCCCGGCGTCTTCATCGACGTGGAACTGTTCGGCGGGCCGGACCTCTACTTCCGCGTCGAAACGCTGCTGGGGGCTCCGCTCCTCGTCGAACCGCCGTCCCGGGGCCGTGACGCCGACCGCCAGAACGCCGGCCCGTGCTTCTGCGTCGAGCTGTGCCTGACCGAGGCACCGCCTCCCCCGGTGATCGAAGCCCTCCCGGTCTTCACGCACCTGGGCGGCTACAACTACGAGGACGACGTCAACAGCCTCCCCAGCCAGAACGGCCTGACCAAGACCTCCGGGCGCGCCTTCTACAGCAACGTCCGCCTCAACGGCGTCCTGCCGAAAACCCTCAACGGGCAGCCCATGGAATACCGGTTCGAGGTGCGCGAACTCGACGCCTCGGGCACCCCGCTGGGCCCCTGGACGCCCGTCACGCTCGCCCAGATCGCCAAGACCTACATCGGCAAGCTGGAACGGGCCAACCCGGACTTCCCCGGCACCAGCCTCAACCCCATCGAGGCGGTCGACTACGTCGTCGGCACGCCGGCCGCAGATGAGCTCGCGGCCAGCACGCACACGGATGCCCACGGGGACTGGATCCAGGTCCCGCAGGAAAGCAGCAACCCGCTCGGCCCGACGGGCTTCTTCACGCCCAACGGCAACATGATCAGCCTCATCACCGGGTCGCTGGCCCCGTTCGCGACGGTCGACCTGGAGACGCCGGGGCCGCTGGCGGCCGGACAGAGCGCGACGGCCACCGGGCAACCGCTCGTGCAGAACCGCCATTTCGCCATCCGGATGATGGTCCGCGAGGTCGGCACCGCGGGCCCGGGCACCGTCGCCGGGACGTGCCAGAACGTGGCCGTCGAGAACACCCGCTACCGCACCCTGCATCACCCGGCCTGGATGGCCCAGTTGAAGACGAGCGCGCTCGCCGTGGCGATGGTGGACGTCGAGGAGCTGATCGTCGATGGCTGCTCGGGCATCGGCGACACGCTCACGGTCAACTACACGGCCGCCCATCCCAACCTGGGCACGATCACCCTGACCATGACGGGACCGGGCGGGCCGTACACGCTGGCCCTCACGCCGAACGCCGGCGCCACGCCGCCCAACCAGTTCGGCACGGCGACCCTGGCCCCGCCCGACTCGGTCGGTGCGCTGGCACCCTGTGCCTATATCGTCACCCTCTCGGTGCAGGTCCTGCTCACCACCGGCGACAGCGTCCCGGACAACCTGATCGACCAGATCGCCTTCTGCAAGGCCTGAGGCGCGGGTCGTTCGTCACCTCGTCTGTGCCGGGATCAGGACGGGTCCCGGCGCAGGCGGAGGGCGTCGGAGAGTTCGTTCGTGTCGTCCTCGCGGCGCTCCACCCCCTTGCGTTCGAGCAGCTTTCCGCACAGGCCGATGGCGCGCACGAGGCCGTCGGCGGGCCGGCCGGCCTTGATCCCTTCCCGGATCGTGAGGACGACCTCCACCCAGTCGTCCGGCGAGACGCGGGCGTTGATGCCGGCATCTCCGAGGACCTCGATGCGGCGTTCGAAGAGCGAGATGAACAGGAGGATGCCCGTCCGGTCGCGCGTGTTGAAGACCTCTTCTTCGACGAAGGCCTGCATGGCGCGGCGGTGGACCGTCTCGTCGAGCAGGCGGGGGCCGGTCAGCAGGCGCTTGAGCGGTGGCACCACGTGGGCCAGCAGGGCGCCGAGCGTACCGGCGACGACCGTCAGCAGGGCCGTCCCCCAGCCGGTGTAGAGCCAGGCCAGCCCCCAGCCCGCATAGACCTGGTAGACGAGCCCTTCGAGGGCGAGTGCCAGCAGCGCCGCCAGCGATGCGCCGCGCCAGACGGCCACCTCGTAGCGCCCGCTCTGCGGCATCACCACGGGCACGACCTCACCCGACGTCTTCCCCTCCGCCTCGGCCACGGCCTGGCGGATGCGCTCCCTGTCGGCCTCGGTAAACAGCTTCTCCATGCTTCGCTTCGCTGAACGATCGAGAACGGAATATACGACGTCCCGGCGCGACCGGTGCCCTCCCGGCCGGAAAACGATGCGGCGGGCTCAGCCGACCGCTCCCGACGACGCCGGCTGCTGCCAGACCAGGCGCACGGTGGCGGCGGGTCCGCGGTGGCCGGGTCCCTCGTTCAGCTCGGGCGTGGCGTCTTCGAGCAGCCGGATGCCCTCCGGTGCGAAATGGCGGCGGAGTTCGTCGGCGGTGACCATCCAGGCCGGGTCGGGCGGACCACCGCTCGTGTACCCTTCCAGGCGCTGTGCGGGACGGAACCACTCGGCCAGCAGGTAGCCCCCCGGACGCAGGATGCGCCGGACCAGCGCGTAGAGCGCCGGACGCTGTGCCGGCGGTAGATGCAGAAACGTCATCACGACGGCATCCCATGTGCGCTCCGGTGTCCAGCCGACGACGTCGGCCCGGATGACCTCGACCGGCACGCCGGCTTCCTCGGCCAGGCGGACGGTCTTCGCCAGCCCGGCCCCGGCGTAGTCCACGGCCGTCACGCGATAGCCCTGACGGGCCAGCCAGACGGCGTTGCGGCCCTCTCCGCTGCCGAGCTCGACCACCTCCGCGCCGGGCGGCAGGTAGTGCCCGGCCACCTCGGCCAGAAAGGCGTTGGGGGCCGTGCCATAGAAAAAGCCGGGCGTGGCGAAGCGTGCGTTCCAGCCGTCCGCGTGCATGGCAGGGCAGTGGGTGGATGAGAGGTCAAGGGCCTGCGACCCGGCTCAGGAGCCGGCACCGCGCGGTTCACTCCGCAGCATCTCGAGGACCTGTTCGGCCCGCTGGTAGACCGGGTCGTCCGGGTTGCCGATCAGGGTTTTGACTTTCTCGAACTGCGCGATGGCCTGTTCGACCCGGTTGATCTGCATCAGCATGATCCCCCGGTTGAAGTTGGCCTGGATGTGGTTCGGGTCACGCTCGAGGACGGCATTCGTCTCCTGGATGGCCTTCATCGGGTTGTCCGGATCGTACATGTACGCGATGGCCATGTCCGTGCGCACGTCCAGGTTGTCCGGGTTGATCTCCAGCGCCTTCTGGTAGGCGGCGATGGCCTGCTTGGCGAAGATCGCGCGGGTGGCGGGCGGCTGGCGCTCCATCCAGTCGTAGTACAGGTTGCCGGCCAGGACCCAGTCCTGCTCGGTGCCGGTCTGCTCGGCCAGGCGTTTCTGCTCGGCGGCGGCCAGGTCGAAGCGTTCGGCGGCGGCATAGAGCCGCACCAGTTCGCGGCGCTTGTCCAGAGCGGCCTCGCCCGTGCTCGCGGTGATCTCCTGCTGCAGCGCCTCGGCCCGGGCGGCCACGTCCTCGGGCAGCGCCCCGCCGGAGGGCACCTCGGCCGCCGGCGTCGTGGCCGGCGCGGCGGTCTTCATCCCGGCACTCAGCGCCGTGATCATGTACAGCCCGATGACGAGCAGCAGCCCGGCCCCCACCACGATGGCGATCTGGCGCCCGATGGCCCCCGACGAGGTCGCCTCCGGGGCGACCGGCTCGGACGGCGGGACGGTGGGCGGCGGAGCCGGCGGCGGCATGACCCGCGGCGCGGTCGGCCGGACCGACGCCGGGCGCGCCGGGCGGACGGCCGCCACCCGCTCGTCCAGTTTCGCGCCGCACTGGCTGCAGAACCGCGCGCCTACGGGGTTCGACCAGCCGCAGGCATTGCAGAAGACGCCGGCCGGCGCCCCCCCTGCCGGAGCCGCTTCCTCTCCCGCCCCGGGCTCCTCCGCGGCCGGACCGGCCTCGTCCTGCTCCGGAGCCTCGTCCTCGGGCCCCGCCGCGACCGGCATCCCACACAGGTCACACTGCACGGCCCCTTCGCGGAGCCGTGCGCCACATCCAGTACAGATCATTTCACGCATTCGATTCGCCGGGCTGATGCCGGGGTGTTCATCCCTTCTCCGCGGCCTGCGCCCCCCGGGCCGGGAGGGCCTCGTTCACCGCCTCCCGCAGTTCCCGGGAGGCCTTGAACACGGGCACGTACTGGGCCGGCACCGTGATCTTCTCGTTCGTCCGGGGGTTACGGGCCTGGCGCGCCGCACGATGCTGTACGCGGAACGAACCAAACCCCCGCAGGTCGACGCGCTCCCCGGCACACAGCGCCGAGCGGAGCACGGCGAGAAAACCGTTGATGACCGCTTCCGTCTCGATCTTGGTCAGGCCCGTACCGGTAGCAACCCGGTCGATGATGTCGTGCTTCGTCACGGTCTGGGTGGGTCGGTGAATGGGGACGACGTGCCCTTCCACGAGGGCCACCCCCAGTACGCAGGCCGGCAGGGCAGGATCCGCCCACGGGCCGGGCGCGCCGCTCAGCGCACCACCAGCAGCGATCG
>CAZKFR010000010.1:0-9670 GCA_964552015.1 uncultured Rhodothermaceae bacterium
AACGTCATAACGTCATAACGCCAGGGGTGGTGGACGGTTTCGAGAAGCGCGCTAAAGCCCGCGGCTACACGTGGGCCGTTCGCCAGGGGCAGCCATGCCCCCAATTACTATGACCTCCACTATCGTTTTCCCCGTGCGATCCGGCCCTGACGCATGCGCCGTACGCCTCATCCCGGGCGGGGGCCGAAGAGGATGAGGGCCATGCCGAGCAGGCACAGCGCCACGCCGGCCAGGTCGGTGGGGGTGGGGCGGAGGCCCTCGACGGCCCAGAGCCACACCAGCGCGGTGCTGACGTAGACGCCGCCGTAGGCCGCGTAGATGCGTCCGGCGGCCTGCGGGTGGAGCGTGAGCAGCCAGGCGAAGAGCGCCAGGCTGGCCGCCGCCGGCACCAGCAGCCACGCCGAACGGCCCTCGCGCAGCCACAGGTAGGGCAGGTAGCAGCCGATGATCTCGGCCAGCGCCGTGACGACGAACAGGAGGAGGGTCTTGAGCAGCGCCATGGGGATGGGGGGTCAAGCACCGCTGATCTCTACGATCCACTCCCCGCGTTGCAACAGCGCTACGGCATGCGCCAACGTCTCGGAGAGGATGCGCCGCATCTCTGCATTGGACGTATTGCCACAGGTGATCCAGAGCAACGCCGGGGGTGGCCCGTGCCGCAGCACCAGGGCCACGAAGTCGCTATCCTTGCTCATCACGACAGCCTTTGCCCGGCGGGCCGCTTCAAAGATCTCTTCATCTCCGGCATCGAGCAAGCCAAGCCGGCGAACCGATGTCGCTTCGATCCCATCAAAATGCTCGCTGATCCAGGGGGCGAGCGCCGGCGAAAGCTGCGCGTCGATCCAGAGCTTCACGCGGCAATCACCGGATGGTCCACGCGGCTACGAGCATAGCGGATCGCGGCCTCGATATCCTCTGCTTCCAGGTCTGGCATCTCGGCGAGGATCTCTTGCGTGGACAATCCGGCCGCCAACAGATCCAGCACGTCGACCACACGGATGCGCATGCCACGGATGCAGGGGCGTCCACCACACTGCTTCGGGTTGAAGGTGATGCGTTCTCTCCAGTCTGGCATATCGATCGTGGAATCCTAGTGGCTGCGATGATAAGCGTACGACGTTGGACGCCGACGTTCGAAGGTTGGTTGCCTTGATCCGCATAAACGATGCGGGCAAGCTACGGAAATACAACCCTCAGGGCAACGGGATACGGGGCTTTCGGCGATGACACGGGCAACGGGTATGGATGCGCTCCCAAAGCCGTATATTGACGCACCCCCCCGTTCCGTTCCCTCCTTCCCCTGCCATGATGCGTTTCGTCCTCCTGCTGACCCTGGTGCTGGCCGCGTGCGAGCCCCGGCCCGAGGCGCCCCCGCCCGAGGCCGCCCCGGAGGCCGCCGCCCCGGCGGTGCTGGCGCCCTACCTGGAGGCCCACGGCGGCCTCGACGCCTGGCGCGGCTACGGCACGCTGGAATACGACCTCCAGCGGGGCGACGGGACCGACCACCAGCTCATCGACCTGCACAGCCGCCGCGTGCTCATCACCAGCGAGGCCTACACGATCGGCTTCGACGGGCAGGACGTGTGGATCACGCCGGACCGGGAGGCGCTCAACTACGGCGCGCCGCCCCGCTTCTACAGCGGCACCTACTTCTACTTCTTCGCGCTGCCGTTCGTGCTGGCCGACCCCGGCACGCGGCACGAAGCCCTGGGGCAGCGCACGCTCGACGGCAAGGCGTACGACGTGGTGCGGGTGACGTACGCGCCCGGCGTGGGCGACTCGCCCGACGACGAGTATGTGGCCTACTTCGACCCCGCGACGAAGCGCCTCCACCTGGTGCTCTACACCGTGACGTATGGCCGCGAGGTGGAGCCGGGCGACCCGCCCCGTTACGGCGCGCTGGTGTACGACGCCTGGCAGGAGGTGGCGGGGCTGGTGGTGCCGCAGCACGCCACGTATTACCGCTGGGAGGGCGACCGCCTCGGCGAGCCCCGCGCCGAGGTCGCCTTCCACAATGTCCGCTTCGAGGGGCCGGCCCCGCCGCCCGAGCGTTTCGCCCGCCCCGAGGGGGCCGTCGTCGACGCCCCGCCGGAAGGCTGACCCGTTTTCCTTCACTCTGATCCCCTGATCCCATGCGACGCTTTCCCTGCCTGACCCTGCTGCTCGCGCTCTCCGGCCTCGTCGCCGGCGGCGCCCTGGCCCAGCCCGCCGCCCTCGGCCACGTCGACTTCCCCAACAGCGGGGCGCCCGAGGCGCAGGAGGCGTTCATCCGCGGCGTGCTCCTGCTGCACAGCTTCGAGTACGACGACGCCGCCGAGGCTTTCCGCGAGGCCCAGCGCCTCGACCCGGACTTCGCGCTGGCCTACTGGGGCGAGGCGATGACGTACAACCACCCGCTGTGGGCGCAGCAGGACGCCGCCGCCGCGCGCGCCGTGCTGGCCCGGCTCGGTCCCACGCCCGAGGCCCGCGCCGCGAAGGCCCCCACGGCGCGGGAGCAAGCCTACCTGGCCGCCGTCGAGGTCCTCTACGGCGCGGGCGACAAGCGCGCGCGCGACCATGCCTACGCCGAGGTCATGCGCCGCCTCCACGAGGCGTACCCGGACGACCTCGAAGCCGCCGCCTTCTACGCCCTGGCGATCCTGGGCACCAGCCACGACGGCCGCGACTTCCGCACCTACATGCGGGCCGCCGCCGTGGCCGACCGCGTCTTCGAGGCCAACCCCCGCCATCCCGGCGCGGCCCACTACCTGATCCACGCCTTCGACGACCCGATCCACGCGCCGCTGGGGCTGCCGGCGGCCCGGGCCTACGCGCAGATCGCGCCGGCGGCCGCGCACGCGCTCCACATGCCCTCTCACATCTTCGTCGCCCTGGGCATGTGGGACGACGCCGTGGCGATGAACGAGGCGTCGTGGAAGGCCGCCTACGAGCGGGTGGAGCGCAAGGGGCTGCCCCTCGACGACCGGAACTACCACGCCCTCTGGTGGCTCCACTACGGGCTGCTGCAGCAGGGGCGCTATGCCGAGGCGCGGCGTATCCTCGGCGTGATGGAGGCGGACGCCGCCGCCAGCGGCTCTCGCCGCACCCGCTACCACCTGGCCCGGATGCGCGCCGCCCACCTGGTCGAGACGCGCCGGTGGGACGGCGACGCGGCGGCCCTCGCCGTGGACCTTACCGGCCTCGACCCCGCGACCGTCGCCGCGCACCACCTGGCCGACGGGATGCGGGCCGTCGCCACGGGCGACCTGGCCGCCGCCCGCGCCGCGCGCGAGGCCATCCGGGCGGTGGAGGACGGCCCCGCAGCTGGCCAGGGACGGGAGAAGGCGGCCATCATGGGTCTGGAGCTGGAGGCGCTGATCCGGCACGCCGAGGGGCAGACGGAGGCGGCCCTCGCCATGCTGGCTGAAGCGGCCGAACGCGAGGCGGCGCTGCCCTACGAGTACGGCCCGCCGGACATCGTCAAGCCGTCGCACGAGCTCTACGGCGAGCTGTTGCTGGCGGCGGGGCGGCCGGCCGAGGCCCGTGCCCGGTTCGAGGAGGCGCTGGAGCGGGCGCCCCGCCGGGCGCTGTCGCTGCTGGGGCTGGCCCGCGCCGCTGAGGCCGCCGGCGACGCCGAGGCGGCCCGCACGGCTCTGGCCGACCTGGACGCCGTCTGGCACCGCGCCGACGCCGACGTCCGCGAACTTCTCGCGCATCGGTAGGGGCGGCCGGGGATGGCGGCAACCCTTCGGGATACGGCGGCGTTACCTTGGCGCTCCGTGCGGCGGCCCGAGGGGGCGCCGCTTTGTCTTATCCGCCCGACCCCTGACGCCATGAGCCGTATCGTACTGTCCTGCCTGCTCGTTGTGACGGCGCTCGGCACCGCTTCGGCCCGGCCGGCCGAGGCGCAGTCTTCGCCTGCCGACACGGTGCGCCTGGATCTGCGCGGAGCCGTGGCGCGGGCGCTGGCCGTCAGCCCCGAGGTGGCCATCGAAGCCGCCGGGCAGCAGTATGCCGAGGCGCGGTACGGCCTGGCGCGCGCCAGCCGCTACCTGACCGAGTTCACCTTCACCTCGGCCCATGCGCCCGGCCCCGGCCTGAAGAACGTGGGCGACACGCCGGTCGGACAGCTCTACCTCAACCCCGACGTACGCAACGACTGGAGCAAGCTGCGGCCCTTCACGCGCGTGGAGGTGGAGCTACTGCAGCCCCTCTATACGTGGGGCGAGCTGGGCGGCAACCTCCGGGCGGCACGTCATGGCGTGGCGATGGAGGCGGCGCAGGTGCGGGCCAAAGAGGCCGAGGTGGCGCTGCGTACGGGGGAACTGTACTACGACCTGCTGCTGGCCGAGGCGCTGCATCGCGTGGCCCTCGAGGCCGGCGAAGCCGTCGCGAAGGCCAAAGCCGAGATCGAACGGCTGCTCGACGAGGGGGCCGAGGACGTGGACGAGGCCGACCGCTTCCAGGTGCTCATCACCGAGCAGGAGCTGAAGCGGCGGGCCGTGGAGGTGGCCCAGCAGCGCCTCGTGGCCCGGGCGGCGCTGGCCCGCCAGCTCTTCCTGCCCGAGGGCACCGTGGTACTGCCCGACGACGCCACGCTCGAACCCGTCGCCTTCGCGCTCGACTCGCTGGCCGCCTACCAGGCCGTGGCGCTGGCGCGCCGCCCCGAGATGGCGCAGGCCGAGGCCGGGCTGGCCGCCCGTAAGGCCCTGGTGGACGTGGCCCGCTCCGACTACTACCCCAAGCTGTTCCTCGGAGCCTCGTTCACCTATTCCGCCATCAGCGGGCGCTACCGGCAGCGCAACCCGTACGTCAGCGACCCCTTCCTCTCGCGGGGCGTGCAGGCGGGGCTGGGCATCCGCCAGAAGCTCAACTTCTCCCAGACCCGCGCCCGCGTCGAGCAGGCCCGCGCCGCCTACGACGAGGTGCGGTTTCAGGCCGAGGCCGGGCGCCAGCTGATCCTGTTCGAGGTGGAGCAGGCCTACCGCAACGTGCTCACCGCCCGCGAGGCCCTGGTCGCCCGTGAGGAGGCCCTGCGCCTGAGCAAAGAGTGGCTGCGGACCGAACAGATCAACTTCGACCTCGAGATCGGGAACACGGACAACCTGATCAAGGCGGTGCAGACGAACCTGGAACTGCAGGCCGGTGTCTACGAAGCCATCCGCCAGTACAACCGCGCCGTGCTGCGCCTCCGGCACGCCGCCGGGCTCCCCCTCGTGCCGCTGCCCTGATGTGGCACGCTTGTTGACTCTCTGCCGCCCGGCCGGCCCAACCGGGCCCCGGCTCCCGTTTCTGACGATGCGAACCAAGCCTGCTGTAGGATATGCTGAACAACCTGAACAACCTCCTCCACCGGCTCCTGCTTGCCCTGATGCTCCTGGCGCCCCTGGCCCTTCCGGCCCGCGCCCAGGACCGCGCCGACGAGGTGCGGGCCCTGCTCGAACAGCGCGACCGTGAGATCAAAGCCCTGCTGGGCGACAAAGAGACCTTCACGCCCGAACAGCGCGAACGGCTCAAAGACGTCATCAACGCCGGCATCGACTTCGCGGCGATGGGCCGGCAGGCGCTCGGCCGCTACTGGGACGAGCTGACCCCGCAGCAGCGCGCCGAGTTCGTGGAGGTCTTCAGCGACATCGTCCGGGCGCACTCGCTCTCCAACCTGGATGCCTACCGGAGCAAGGTCGTCTACGACACCATCACCGTCGAGGGCGACAGCGCCTACGTGCTCACCACGACGACCTACGACGACGTCGCGATGAAGGTGGCCTACGTGCTCGGCTATCACGACGGGCAGTGGTGGGTCTATGACATCATCCTGGATGACGTGAGCACGGTCGAGGGCTATGCCCGCTCCTTTCAGGCCCTCATCCGCAAGAAAGGGTTCGAGGTGCTGATGGAGCGCCTGCGGGAACGCCGGGCCAAAGCCCTGGCCGAGAGCGCCGGCTGAGCGGGCCTTCCGTCAACGCCTTTTTCAAAGAACCTGGGTCCGCGGGTAGCGTACCGATACGGTTTACAAAAAGATAATGCGTCCGCGGAAGCTAGTTCATGGCGACGGAAGGATACGTTCTGCATGCATACGGCCCCGAGAAGTACCTGCATCACGTCGTGGCCTCGGTCGTCACCCTGCGTCGTCATGACACCCGGCGGCCCGTGGCGCTCTACTGCACGCCGGAACACCGGGAGGTCCTCGCCCGCCACGGCCTCGACACGCTCTTCGCCCACATCGAGGATCTGCCCGAGGCGCACCGTTCCATCGTGGGCTTCAAGCACCACGTGGATCGGTTCATGGCCTTCGACCGGTCCCTCTTCGTGGATGCGGACATGGTCTGGTGCCGGGACCCCGATCCGCTCTGGCGGCAACTCTCCGGCTTCGACTTTACCGCGACCGGCCTGATTCGGGCCGATTTTTATTTCGGCGGACCGAAGGGGCTGGGGGTCGTCGTGGATTTCCTGCTCAACCGGCGGGACCGCACGCTCCGGCGTTTCGGCCTGACCCACCTCCCGCGTGTACAGGCCGGCATGATCTACAGCCAGGATGCGGCGCTGGCCGAACGCGTCTGTGCCACGGCCCGTGACTTCCTGGCGCGTCGCGCCGAGACCCATTTCCGAAGCCGCCTCAATGAAGGACGCTCGGAGGAGTCGTGTGAGTGGAGCATGGCGATGGCCATGAGCCGCCTGCACCTGCCCATCTTTTTCTGGCGGCAGGGCTACAACAGCCCGCAACTCGACTTCGTGGAGGATTTCGTGGACTACGATCCCGACTTCGAGCGGGTCGTCTGCCGGTACTACAGCGATCCCTTCGTCCACAGCCTGCGTTTCATGCCGAACCGCGCCGTCCGGGATCTGTTGCTGGCGCTCTGGACGCGGATCCCCGGTCGCGGTGATTATCTGGAGGTGACGCCTTTCGCGCTGCACTTCGGGTGGATCCGCCAGAAGCGTCCGTTCTATGCGTTCGCCGAGCGGACCTGGGCGCGTCTCATCTCGGGGGAGGCGGCCGTGGCGCATCAGGCCGATAGCGCCGCGCGGGTTTAGCGTGCTCAGCGCGCGCCGAGCAGGTGGCCGAGGAAGGTGAGCCAGGGGCCGAAGAGGCTCAGGGCGAGGGCGGCCAGGGGAAGGGACAGCACGAGGGGATGTGTCAGGATGACGGTGGCGAGCAGGAGGGGCGTCGGCCGCGTGATCCGGGCGTAGTCGATCACGGTGCGGATCAGGGCGCCGAGCATGAGGGCGAGCGTCACCGCGAGGAGCAGGGGCAGGGGCCGGGCTTCGGCCGGGAGCGAGGCCGTCACCATGGCGGCGAGCATCAGCAGGAGGAACGACCAGCGGGGCCAGGCGACGAGCATGAAGACCTGGGCCGGGGTGAGCCGCCGCCGGCGGGTGGTCAGCGCGATCACGGAGGCCCAGAGGCTCAGGACGAGCACGTACAGGCTGCCGGTCAGGAGGAGCGCCATCCACGGGTGGAGCAACAGGCCGGTAGCGACCGCGCGCAGGCCGGGCGGGAGGGTATGCAGCAGGGCCAGCGCCGCGGCCGACGTCCGGTAGGTCTCGGCGACGAGGGCTGTCACCATCCCCACGGCGGTGGCGGCGGCCATCAGGAGCAGAGTGCTGCCCAGCGGGAGCACGTCCCGTCCCTCGCGGAGCGCCTCGCCGTAGAACGTGTGGGCGAGAAAATAGCGGGGGACCATGAGGCGGGCGCGGGGTGACTGCGCGTAGTACAGGGCGAGGAGGGCGAGCAGACCCCATCCCGTGAGCGGGAGCCAGGGCACGGGCGGGGCGGGGAGCTGCCCGGCCGGGAAGGCAAACACGCGCTGGCGACCGGTGTAGAGGCCCGCCACCACGGCAAAGGCGGGGCGTGGGGTGCCGGTGGCGTCGTGGAGGCCGTAGCGCCGGCCGTAGGGGTCCGGGGGCTCCGGGTTGGCCGGGGACGCCGCGGGGGCGTCGCGCCAGCGGTGCACGAAGACGGCCACCGGGCCCGCGCCGGCATCGAGGAGGGCCGTGAGGTGCGTTTCGAGGAAGCGGGCCTGGGCCTCGGGCGAGTACGGCCGGCGCAACCCCGGGGCCGCGCCGGGGTCGACGGGGGCGCCCAGCGTCGCCAGGCCGAAGGGAAGCGGGAGCGGGACGGACGACAGGGCGTCGTGGCCGTCGTAGAGCACGAAGTCGACGGTGTCCCGGCAGCGGTCGGCCCGGGGGAAGGCGCTCACGTAATAGACCTGCACGCCTTCGTCGCGGGGGAGCAGGGCCGCCAGGGCCTCGAAGAAGGCGCAGGCGGCGGGGTCAGCGGTGTCGCTGCGGCGGGCGAGGCCGAAGTGGCGGGCGGCGGGGTGGTTCCGGCTCCGCGCCCAGGCCTCGGCCAGCAGCCGGCGGGCGTGGGCCAGCGTGTCGGCCAGCAGCCGGGCGGGCAGGTAGTCCAGCGGCAGCTCCTGAAAGAGCCGGAGGCCCAGCGTGTCGGCCAGCGCCAGCAGCCGCTCGTCCGTGACGAGCCCCGTGCGTACCGCCTCCACACCCGCCCGGTGCATACGGATCAGGTCGTCCTGGGCCTGTTCCACCGACGGCGGGACGGCCCACACCACGCCTTTCAGCGGCTGGGCCCCCAGCGGCCGCCCCGGCAGAACCGCCAGGAGGAGGACGCCAAGCAGGCTCAAAAGGACGGCCTTGCGCGGGATACGTTGCACGTCACGTGGCAAAGGGGAGCGAGGGAAAGGAGCGTGGCCTTCAGATCAGGAGCAGGCCCAGCGCGCCCACCAGGAAGCAGTAGTAGGCAAAATACGACAGGTTGCCGCGCCGGATCACGTCGAGGAGGAACTTGATGGCAGCCACGCCCGAGACGTAGGCTACCAGCGTCCCGACGGCCAGCGGCACCCAGCCCATGGTGAAGCCCGTCTCGGCCAGTTCGAGGCTCTTGAGCAGCGTGGCCCCCAGCACCACCGGCAGCAGCATCAGGAACGAGAAGTCGGCCGCCCGGCGGGGCGTCACGTTCAGGTAGAGGGCCGTGCAGATGGTCGCGCCGGAGCGGGAGATGCCGGGGATCATCGCCGCCGACTGGGCCACCCCCACCAGCAGCGCCTTCCACGCCGTCAGCGGGCCGTCCGGGTGCTTGCGGAGCAACGTCAGCAGGAGCAACACCCCGGTCACGATCAGCATCGCGCACACGAAGCGCGGGTCGCCGAAGCGGGCCTCCAGAAAATCCTTGAACAGTACATACACCAGCCCCGTGGGGATCATGGTGAGCAGGATGTAGACCACCGTGCGCACCTCCTCCTCGGCCCGGTAGTGCTCGGCGATCCGGTGCGGCGCCGCCACGGCCGCCAGCGCCTTGCCCAGCAGCCCCCGCACCTCGCGGTGGTAGACCGTCAGGATGCTCAGCACGGTGCCGAAGTGGACGAACACCTCGAACGTCACGTTATCCGCTCCGGCGGTGTCGATGCCCAGCAGGTACTTGCCCAGCACCAGGTGCCCCGACGACGAGATCGGGAGAAACTCGGTCAGGCCCTGCACCAGCCCCAGCAGCGCCGCTTCCCACCCGTTCATGCAACCTCACCTGTTTTATCCATGTCCCAAACGAAGCGGCCGCAAGGTACGATGCCGGGCCGTGAAGCGAAACGCTTTTCGGGGAATTCGCGCGGCGGTTTCGTATTGCGTGTTTCGTATTGCGTGTTTCGTATTGCGTGTTTCGTATTTCATTTACGCACCACGC
>CAZKFR010000010.1:9770-11934 GCA_964552015.1 uncultured Rhodothermaceae bacterium
GTTTCGTATTGCGTGTTTCGTATTGCGTGTTTCGTATTTCATTTACGCACCACGCACTACGCACTACGCACGACCCCCGGGATCCCGCACCGGAAACCGTATCAATCCTCACCGCCCTCCGGCAGCCCCGGTGCGACGAGCAGCACCTCCTCGCGCTCGACGGCGACGGCGCCGGGCGGGGCCCCCTTCGGCTTGCGCACGTACTTGCGCTCGGTGACGATGACGGGCACCAGGCTGCTGCCCCGCGCCTTGCTGAAGTAGGCGGCGATGGCGGCGGCCCGCTCGCGCACGTCGCGGCCCGGGCGGGCCTGCCGGTGGGGGAGGCGGAGGACGGCGTGGGAGCCGGGCACGCCCCGCGCGTGCAGCCACAGGTCGTACTTGCGGGCGTGGCGGAACGTCAGCTCGTCGTTCTGCCGGGCGCTCTTGCCCACCCACACCTCGTAGCCCTGCCCGAGCGGAAAGCGGCGGAAGGGGAAGGCGTCTGCGCTGCGCTGGCCGGAGGCGAGGAAGGGGGCGAGCCGGTCGGCGTGGGTCGTGCGGAAGCGCTCGACGTCGGCACGGGTGTGGAGGGTGCGAAGCTCGGCCAGGAGGGCCTCGGCTTCGGCGGCGCGGCGCTCGGCCTCGGCCATGCGCTCTTCGGCGTGGGCGCGGGCCTGCCGCGTCCGCCGGGCCTTCTCGTAGTACCGCTGCGCGTTCTCGACGGCGGTGCGGGTGGGGTCCAGAGGAATGGTCACGGGAGCGCCTTCGGCGAAGAGGTCAGGGAGGGTGACGGTCTCGGCGCCCGGGGGGACGGCGCCGGGGTTGGCCATGAGCAGGTGGCCCCAGCGCTCGTACCGGTCGGCGCGGCTCTCGCGGCTGAGCTCGTCGAGCATGCGGGCGGCGGCGGCCCGGTGGTGGTCGCGGGCGGCCGCGAGGGCCTTCTCCAGCGGCGCGTAGGCCGCCCGGAAGCGCACGTCGGCCAGGCGGCGGCGGACGTACACGCGCACGGCCGCGTCGACGGTGTCGAAGGGCTCGGCGGTGAGGTCATCGCGGGCGTCGAGGTGGTGGAGGGGGAGGAGGGCGAACACCTCGGGCGAGCGGCCGCGCCAGTAGATCCGGGGCGCGGGCGCTTCGAGGGCGGCCAGGAGGTGCCGCCCGGCGTCGAAGAGGGCGCGGCGGTCGGCGTCGGTGCAGGCTTCCGGCGTGGCGGCGGTTACCCCGGCGCGGAAGACCACCTCCTCGGCCAGGGTGCGGTCGAGCAGCGGGAAGGCGGCGGCCACGGCCTGCACGGTCGTCTTCCGGTCCGCGCGCCAGCGGGCCGTGAACGCCGCGAAGGTGTCCACCACGGGGGCCGGGCGCGGCGCCGGCGCGGGCCGCCCCGCCCATTCCGCATCCCCCTGGAATGC
Organism: uncultured Rhodothermaceae bacterium; assembly: GCA_964552015.1. Classification (GTDB taxonomy): domain Bacteria; phylum Bacteroidota; class Rhodothermia; order Rhodothermales; family ISCAR-4553; genus Rhodocaloribacter. The sequence goes on from CAZKFR010000010.1 coordinate 11,156, forward strand.
CTCGCGCACGGTCCCGCCGGCCTCGACGAGGAAGACGTTGGCGCGCGGGCCGAAGAGCATCACCTGGAACGCGAGGCCGCCTTCCAGGTCGAGGTACAGCATCCGGTCGCGTTCGGCCAGGCGCAGGGCCGTCACCCGCCGGTCGAAGGCGTCCTCGAAGAGGGTGGCGACGTTGCGGCGGGCCTTGCTGTAGCCTTCGGCACGGAACAGGTACTGGAACGGCCCCCGCACCGAAACCCGGAGCATCCACTCCCGTTCGGGCGCGGCCAGCGCCAGCGTCAGCTCGTCCCGCACCTGCGAGAAGGCATCCCCGACGACGCACCCGACGAGGTCGGGCGTCCACGCGCGGACGAGGGCGTTCAGGGTGAAATAGCTGGTGAGCATGTGGGGGAAATCACCGGCGGCGCGGGGTCGCTCCCACCGGCTTGCGGGCCCGCCGCTCGGCCAGGACCGACAGGCCCCAGATGAGCGCCCAGCCCGCTCCGACGAGCCACCATCCGAAGCCCAGCAGCACCCCCACGTTGATGGCATAGAGCAGGTGGTAGAACCACACCGGCACCTTGGCGTCGGCCCGTTTCACCTGCGCCGTCAGCCCCGCCCCGAAGACGGCGACGACTTTCAGCAGGAGCATCAGCGGTGTGTAGATCCAGACGACCCACCGTGCCCACGCCTGCTCCGTGAGGACGGCGAGGAGGATGACGACCGTGACGGCCAGATCGAGGAGAACGTGTTTGAGCCAGGACATCGCGTGAGGAGGGTTGTGCCGGTGAAGCGATCGG
>CAZKFR010000010.1:12034-13673 GCA_964552015.1 uncultured Rhodothermaceae bacterium
GTCATGGTTTGGGGTAGCGCACCTGGCCGCCCACGATGGTGTAGCGCACCTCCGTCTCCGGGATGGCGTCGTCGGGGACGGTGAGCAGGTCCTGGGAGAGCACCACGATGTCGGCCAGGTAGCCGGGGGCGAGCCGGCCCTTGCGGTCTTCCTCGAAGGCGGCGTAGGCGTTGTTCCAGGTGTACGACTGCAGCGCCTGTTCGCGCGTGAGCCGCTGTTCGGGGTAGAAGACCGAGCCGTCGGCCAGGCGACGGGTGACGGTGGCGTAGAAGCTGGCGATGGGGTCGATGGGTTCGACGGGGACGTCGGTGCCGTTGGTCACCACGGCGCCTGTCTGCCAGAGCGCCTGCCACATGTAGGCGCCTTCGCGGGCGCGCCGCTCGCCCAGGCGCTTGAGGACCCAGGGGGCGTCGGAGGTGCAGTGGATGCCCTGCATGGAAGCGATCACGCCGAGTTGCCCGAAGCGGGGGATGTCGTCCGGGTGGAGGTGCTGGGCGTGCTCGATGCGCCAGCGCAGGTCGGTGGCCTCGGGGTGGGCGGCGAAGGTGCGTTCGTAGAGGTCGAGCACCTCGCGGTTGGCGCGGTCGCCGATGGCGTGGATGGCCATCTGGTAGCCGTGCTCGACGGCCAGCTCGGCCAGGCGGGCCAGGTCGTCCAGGTCGTCGGTTTGCAGGCCCGTGCTGGAGGGCATGTCGGCATAGGGTTCGAGGAGCCAGGCGCCATGCGAGCCCAGGGCGCCGTCGAGCGAGCGCTTGAGGGCGCGGACGGTCAGGTAGCCGTTGCCGTAGTCGATGAGGCGGTAGTCGGCCATCTTCTCCGCCAGCTCGTCGGTGGCGGCGCGGATCATCACATAGAGGCGCACGGGCAGGTTGCCCTCGTCGGCCAGCCGCTTGTAGAAGTCGACCGTCTCGAAGGAGACGCCGGCGTCGTGGAACGAGGTGACGCCGTGAGCCAGGGCCTCTTCGGCGGCTAGCGCGGCCATACGGCGCATCTCGGCCTCGCGCTCTTCGGGCGTCATGCCGGCGCGGGCGCGTTCGAGGGCACGGCTGACGAGCCCCTGGGCCGTCTCGCGCAGCAGACCGGTAGGCTCGCCCCGCGCGTCACGCACGATCTCGCCGCCGGGCGGGTCCGGCGTCTCGGCGCTGACGCCGCCCAGCCGCAGCGCCTCGGCGTTGGCAAAGGCGGCATGGCCGCTGGCGTGGGTCAGCAGTACCGGGTTCTGCGGGGAGACGGCGCTCAGGCCGTGGTGCGTCGGCACGCCTTCCACGGTGTTCTCGGGGGCGGTTGCCCACTTTTCCTGGTGCCATCCGCGCCCCAGGATCCAGGCGCCGGGTTCCGCCGTGCGGGCGGCCTCTTCCACCATCGCCACGATCTCGTCCCAGCTTTTCGCCTGCGTCAGGTCGAGGATCATCTTGGCGCGGCCCAGGCCCATATAGTGGCCGTGCCCTTCGATGAAGCCGGGCATCACGAACTGCCCTTCGACGTCGAGTACCTTGGTGGAGGGGCCCGCCAGCGCGTCGATTGCTTCGTTGGTGCCCACAGCCACGATGGTGTCGCCGCGGACGGCCAGGGCCTGCGCCTCGGGCCGGGCCGGGTCCATCGTGACGATGCGGCCATTGCGGAGGATGAGGTCGGCGGG
>CAZKFR010000010.1:13773-60669 GCA_964552015.1 uncultured Rhodothermaceae bacterium
GCCGGGCCGGGTCCATCGTGACGATGCGGCCATTGCGGAGGATGAGGTCGGCGGGTGCCTGCTCGGGCGCCGGGGTGTCGCAGCCGGCCGACAGCAGCAGCGCCACCAGGGCCGGGAGGAAAAAGCGGGGGAGGTTCACGGCAGTCCGGGAATGGTGGAACGGGGGGAGAGCGAGTATGAGGCGCACCGCCGACATTGTCAAGGGACGTCGTGCGGTGGGGCGGCGCAGGAACGTGCCGGTTTCGCGAAAAAACAACCGGCTCGGCTCCCCACGGCAGGCTGCTTTGCCGTTATCTTACCGGCGCATGGCCCGGTGCAGGTGCTCGCACGTCCGGGCCGTGTCGTTTCGTTTGTCGTCCATCGCTGACCCCGGAGCCCATGACCGACCGACCGCTCTCCGAACAGGAACGCCGCCGCCGCGAAGAGCGCGCGATGCTCGAAGAGCGCGGCATCAACCCGTATCCTTACGCCTGGGACGTGACGGCTCGCGCCGCCGACATCCTGGCGCAGTTCGACGACGCCCGTCACCAGCCCGGCGAGGACGGCACCGCCCCCGAGCCGTTCCGCGTCTCCATCGCCGGCCGGATCATGTCCAAGCGGGTCATGGGCAAGGCGGCCTTCTTCCACCTGCAGGACGCCACCGGGCAGATCCAGGTCTACGTCCGCCGCGACGACCTGCCCGAGGGCTTCTACAACCAGGTCTTCAAGAAGCTGCTCGACATCGGCGACATCGTGGGGGTGGAAGGGTTCGTCTTCCGCACGAAGATGGGCGAGGTGTCGGTGCACGCCGGGCGGCTGGAGCTGCTGGCGAAGGCGCTGCGGCCGCTGCCCGTGGTGAAGGAGGCCGAGGGGAAGGTCTACAACGAAGTGACGGACAAGGAATTCCGGTACCGCCAGCGCTACGTGGACCTGGTCATCAACCCGGAGGTGCGCGACGTCTTCCGGAAGCGGGCGCAGATGATCACCACCCTCCGCCGCTTCCTCGACGAGCGCGGCTACCTGGAGGTGGAGACGCCCGTGCTGCAGCCCGTCTACGGCGGCGCCTCGGCCCGGCCCTTCATTACCCACCACAACGCGCTCGACATGGATCTCTACCTCCGCATCGCCGACGAGCTGTACCTGAAGCGGCTCATCGTGGGCGGGTTCGAAGGGGTCTACGAGATCGCCAAGGACTTCCGGAACGAGGGCCTCAGCCGGTTCCACAACCCGGAGTTCACCATGATGGAGCTCTACGTGGCCTACAAGGATTACCACTGGATGATGGACCTGGTGGAGGAGATGCTCGAGCACGTGGCCGTGACGCTCCACGGCACGCCCGAGGTGACCGTGGGCGAGCACACGATCTCGTTCCGCCGCCCCTGGCCGCGCATCCCGCTGCTGGAGGCCATCGAGAAGGAGACGGGCCACGACCTCTACGGCAAGGGCCGCGACGAGCTGGCCGCCATCGCCGAGGGGCTGGGGCTGGAGATCGACGACACGATGGGCAGCGGTAAAATCATCGACGAGATCTTCGGGGAGTTCGTGGAGCCGAAGCTGATCCAGCCTACCTTCATCATCGACTACCCGGTGGAGCTGAGCCCGCTGGCCAAGCGGCACCGGTCGAAGCCCGGGCTGGTGGAGCGGTTCGAGGTCATCTGCAACGCGAAGGAGATCTGCAACGCCTTCAGCGAGCTGAACGACCCGGAGGACCAGCGGGCGCGGTTTATGGAGCAGGCCCGCCTGCGCGCCGGCGGCGACGAGGAGGCCATGCAGATCGACGAGGACTTCCTCCGCGCCCTCGAGTACGGCATGCCGCCGACGGCCGGCCTGGGCGTGGGCATCGACCGCCTGGCGATGATCATGACCAACCAGCCTTCCATCCGCGACGTCATCCTGTTCCCCCTGCTGCGCCCCGAGCAGCCGGCCACCGCCGAGACGCGGGCCGGCACGGACGCCGCCGAGGAATGACCGCCGCCGGCCCTTCCCCCCGACCATGAGCGATCCCGTCCCGGAGGCCCCCCCGACGCCGTTCCCGGAAGGGCCGGCAGGGTACGTGGAACTGGTGCGGGGGAACGTCCACTTCCGGCGGCTCTGGTTTGGCAACATCATCTCGCTGCTCGGCGACTGGTTCAACACCATCGCCCTCTACACGCTGGTGAGCGAGCTGACGGGCTCGCCGCTGGCGCTGGGGGCGGTGTTCATCACCAAGATGCTGCCGGCAGCGCTGGCCTCGCCCCTGGCCGGCGTCATCGTGGACCGGTTCAGCCGCCGCCGGGTGATGATCGTCTCGGACCTGTTGCGGGCGGTGGTGGTGCTGGGCTTCCTGGTGGTCGACACGCCGGGAGAGGTGTACCTGGTCTACGTGCTGACGACGCTGCAGGTGGTCATCGGGGCGGTGTTTCAGCCCGCGCAGAGCGCCTCCCTGCCCAACATCACCACGCCGCGCGAGCTGCTGACGGCCAACGCCCTCATGGCGGCCACCTGGTCGGCCCTGCTGACGCTGGGGGCGGCGCTGGGCGGCTTCGCGGCGGCCTGGCTGGGGCTCAAGGCCGTCTTCGTCCTGGATAGCCTGACCTACCTCGTCTCGGCGTTCTTCATCTACCGGACGGTTATCCCGCAGGACACGGAGGGGGGCGCGGGGCTGCCCGTGCGGGCGGCCTTTGGCAAGATCGCAGAGGGATGGCGCTATCTGCGCGTCCATCCGCCCGTGGCCCGGATCGCGCTGGCGAAGGCGACGTGGGCGCTGGGCGGCGGGGCGCTCGTCTACATGCTCACGCTGCTGGGCGAGACGCTCACGCCCGGCGCCACGTCGGTGGGCATCGGGGTACTGTTCGCGGCGCGGGGGTTCGGCACGGGCGTGGGGCCGGTGCTGGCCCGCGCCTTCTTCCGGGATCGGCGGCGCTGGCCCGTGCTCATCGGCGCCTGCATCGCCTTCAGCGGCCTGTGCTATGGGGTGGTGGGCGGGATGCCGTGGACGTTCGCCGTGGCCGTGTTCGTGGTGGCGGCCCACGCCACGAGCGGTGCCAACTGGGTGCTCTCGACGGTGCTCCTGCAGGAGCGGTCGGCCGACCGATACCGGGGGCGTGTCTTCGCCACGGAGTGGCTGCTGATCATGCTGACGGACGCGGTCAGCATCCTGGCGGCCAGCCTCCTGCTCGAGGCGGGCGTGTTCAGCCTGCGCGGCGGCTTCCTCGTCTTTGCCGCCCTGCAGGTGGCCTCCGGCCTGGCCTGGCTGCTGGTGGTGCCGCCCCGCGAGCGGGCCGAGGCCTGATCGTGGAGCCGGGCACCCCGCCCCGGTTGGCCCCGTATTTGATGGCACGGGGAACGATCCGTAGCACGCCACGAAAAGCGGCTTTTTCGGTATGTCGATGCCCGTGTGGACCATGCTTTCCGGCTTCGGAGCGCAAATCTTGCCGCACCTGCCGGAACAGGTGAACCTGGCGCTGGCGCTGGTCAGCGAGGCGGGTCGCTTCGAGACGGTCGGAGCGCACGGGCTGCCCCTGCCGGGCTGGCGGCCGGGCGCCGACGTGCCGCCGGGGTGGATGGAGGCATTGCACGCCCTGCCGCCCGGTGGCGCCGGCGTGTTGTCGGAGGAGGGCGAGGCGCTCACCGTCGTGGGTCTGCGGCAGCCGGAGGGGTGGCTCCTCGTGGCGTTCCCGCAGGAGCCGGCGGCGACAGCGACGGAGCGGGAGGAACTGCAGGAGGCCCTGCTGCAGAGCGAACTGCGGTATCGAACCTTTCTCGAACAGAGTCCGCTCGGTGTGCTCCACCTGGACCGGGAGGGGGTGGTTACGATGGAAAACCATGCCTTCCGTCAGATCGTCGGGGAGGAGGCCGTCGATGCCTGGATCGGGCTCAACGTGCGGGACGTGCCCGGTCTGGATGAAGGGCTCCGGCAGCGTCTGCTCGGCTTGCTCGCCGGGGAGGAGGTCGTGCGCGGCATCCCGTGGTCGTTCGTGCGTCGAGCCGACGGGGAGCGCCGGCACTTGGTCCTGCACGGCTCGCCGATCAAGAGCCCGGAGGGGCAGGTGGCCGGCGCGGTGGTCATGGTCGAGGACGTCACGGAGGCGCGCCGGCAGCAGGCCGCGCTGTCGCTCCACGAGCGGTACGACCGTGCCGAGGCCGACCTGCGGGCCGCGGCCCTGGCCCATCCCGACGAACTGCCGTTCCTGCGGGCTGCTGCCGCCATCGTGGGGCGCGCCGCACGGGCCCACCGCGTCCACGTCCTGGTCGACCACCCGCTCGACGGGCGTCACGTGAGCCGGGCAGTCTGGGGGGAGGGTCCGATCGACCCCGAACCCCTCCTGATCGACAACGCCGTCCTGACCCGCTGGCGGGACGCCGGCCCGGTACATGCTGCCGACGACGGCCCGGCGCGGGAGCTGCTGGAGCTGACCGGCGCCGTCGAAGCCGGCTGGCTGCCCTTTCGCGAAGCGGGGCGGCATGCTGGCTTCGTGGTCGTCGAGCGCCTCGATCGTACGGAAGAACGGTGGTCCGACGACGAGCGGCGTTGCCTCGAGCGCCTCCTCGAGGCGTTCGAGACCCTCTGGGCCTGGGTGCAGACCGAGAGCCGCTATCGCCTGACCCTCGCCACCATCGACGACGCCCTGTTTCAGTTCACCTACGATGCCGGAGGGGCGCGCCAGTACGTCTTCCTTACGCCGCAGGTCGAGGCGCTCACCGGCCATGCTCCGTCCGTGTGGCTGGCTCGTGGGCCGGACGTGCCGCGGTGGGAGGACGACCTCGTCCACCCGGACGACCGGGCGTCGCTGGCCGCGCACGAGGAGCGCCTCCGGCAGGGCCGCGAGAGCCGGGTCACCTACCGCATCCGGCACCGGGACGGGGGCATCCGGTGGCTGCGCGAAGCGGGCACGCCCCTGCCCGATGCGGCCGGCCACGTCACCGTCAGCGGCATCCTCAGCGACGTCAGCGATCAGAAAGAGGCCGAAGCGATGTTGCTGCGGGCCAAAGAGGAAGCCGAGGCGTCGAACCGGCTCAAGACCGCCTTCATCGCTACGATGAGCCACGAGGTGCGGACGCCCCTGGGCGCCGTCAGCGGTTTTGCCGAACTGCTCGAACTCGAACTCCGGGAGGCGGGCGTCGCGTTGCCCCCGGAAGTCTTCGAGTTCGTCGGGGTGATCCGGGAACGGACGGCCCACCTGCTGGTCCTCGTCAACGACCTGTTCGAACTCGCCAACCTGGACCTGGGGAAGGTGACGCTGGAGCGGAGCGAACTGGCGATCGGGGCCCTCCTGCAGCGTCTGGTCACGGAAGCGGCCGCACGGGCGCGGGAAAAAGGGCTGGATCTGCACCTGCACGTGGCGCCGGACCTGCCGGCCATCGAGACGGACGCACGCCGGCTCGAACAGGCGCTGCGTAACCTGCTCGCCAACGCCATCAAGTTCACGGACTCCGGACACGTCGACGTACGGGCCGAAGGCGATGCGGACGGTGTGACGGTCGTCATCCGCGATACCGGGGTGGGGATGAGCGAGGCGCATCTGGAGCGTCTGTTCACGCCGTTCGTGCAGGAGGAATCGTGGCGCACCCGCCGCTTCGAGGGGACGGGGCTGGGGCTGACGCTCACGAAGCGGCTGCTCGACCGGATCGGCGGACGGATCGAAGTCGAGAGTACGCGGGGGGAAGGGAGCACCTTCCGGGTGTGGCTGCCTCGTCGCCTGCCCGAAGCCTGACGCCGGCGAATCCCGGGATGCGGTCCGGCGTAGACAGGCGCAGCGTTTTCCGGTTTCGTCCGTTCATCCGTCTTCGGCTCGATGTTTAACTTCTCCGCCGCCCCCGTCACCCTCTGGCTGTTGCTGGCCAACGTGCTCGTCAGCGGGTATGCCCTCTTCGCCGATCCTCGCCTGATCGACCGGCTGGCCTTCAGGCCTCGCCGCATTCTCGAAGGACGGGAATTTTACCGGCTGATTACGGGCGGCTTCGTGCATGTGGGGCTGGGGCACCTGGCCTTCAACATGCTCACCCTGTATTTTTTCGGGCCCTACCTGGAGGTGCTGCTGGGGTCGGTACGTTTCGCGCTGATCTATTTCGGTGCGGAGCTGGCCGCGCACGGGCTCTCGCTCTGGATGCACCGGGACAACCCGCAGTACGCGGCCGTGGGGGCGTCCGGCGCCATCAGCGGTATCGTGTTTGCCTACTGCCTGTTCAACCCGTTCAGCCAGATCGGGCTGTTTTTTGCCATCTGGATCCCGGCCTGGGCCTTCGCGCTCGGGTTCGTGGTCGTTTCGATCGTGGCCATGGGGCGGCGGGAGGCCGGGGACACCGGCGGGCTGGCGCACGAGGCGCATCTGGGCGGGGCGCTGGGCGGGCTGGTGCTGACGATCCTCCTCGAACCCCGCGCCCTGCCGACGTTCCTGGGGCAGCTCGGCCTGTGAGGCCGGAAGATCCGTTATTGAACCCGGAACTTAACGCACTTTTTACCCTGATGATGGCATGGGAGCCGTTATTGTTTTTGCGTGATTCAGGAAGACATCGTATCTTCGGGTACCTCATGCGGCCCGGACCCCCACGCGGGGGCTGCGCAGTCGCCGTCTGACAACATGGGCAACGAAAAGCCTGGCACGATGGGTGGCCGGGCTTTTTGTTCCGGTGCCGTCTCTTCCGGCTCTTCCCGGCGGCGCCTTCCGATGTGGATATCCCTGTGCATCATTTGTGGATGAATACGCCCTCGCGGGGCCTTGACTTGCCTCCCTCGTCGCGATATACTGAGGCCAGTGCCTGACGGCACGGTTCCTTGACGCGACTGAGTCTCTGGGCTGCATGAGGTCGGTCCGCAGCGGGTCGAAAGGCCCGGCGGTGCCGATGCGAGGCCCCGAAAAGCCCGGTGTTCAGGATGGCTTTCGAGCCAGCCCTGCGCCGACACTTTTCGGGTGCAGGTGCGGCAGGAACGGGAACGCTTCGGCGTCCTCGTCCCCTCCGCCCGAGGCCAACCCGACCCCGCCCGGCTACGCCCCGGCACCGGACTCCGCGTTCGGTGTGGCGGAAACGGGTCGGCGGTGTGCCTGCACCCGGCACGCGGAGCGTATCCCGCTCAAAGGTCCTCTGGACCCGGGGATCGTACGCCGTGGTGCCGGCGACGCACACGAGGCGGCATGACGCCCGCTGCTCCGGCAGCAGGGACGGCACGCCACCCCTCGGGTCGAGCGCATCGACAGCAGACACGGCAGGGGAAGGAATCCCCGCGATGCTTTCCCGCGTGGTGCCTGCTCGTACCGTGAGCGGACCGAAACCCGCGAATCCCGTGGCTTCCGTTGCCGTATGCCCATGCGGTGCGGATACGCCTCCCGGCTCCGGCCGGGGTGACGTACAGGCCACCCTGTCCGCTCGAAAGAGCGGGCGGGAGAGACGGGCCTCCCACGCGGGTCCCGCGGAGCACTTCGGTGCGCCGTGCGAACCCCGGGAGGCCGTCGCGTTGAGGAAACTTCTGGCAAGCTGCCCGCACCGGGTGGCTTTTTTTGTTATGCATATCGCTCCGGGCTACGACGTGGACCACCCGGCTTCGCTCACGGCCGTCGTCATCAACTACCAGACGCCCGACCTGCTGGAGACGGCGGTGCGTTCCTTCCATCGTGCCTATCCGACCGTCCCCCTCCTCGTCATCGACAACGGTTCGCAGGACGATTCGCGGGCCCGCATCGAGGCGCTCGGGCAGGAACTCGGGCCCGTCCTCACACCGCTCCTGCTCGAGGAGAACATCTACCACGGCCCGGCCATGCACCGGGCGCTGACGCACCTCCCGACGCCGTACGTCTACTTCTTCGACAGCGACACCGAGACGAAGCGCCCGGGTTTCCTCGAAGCCATGCAGGCCCGGCTCGAAGCCGACCCGAGGCACTACGGCGCCGGGAAGGTGGTGCGGGTGAACCGCCGCGGGTTTGCCGACCCGAAGGGGACGATCCCGGTGCTCGCCAGCGCACACATGCTGCTCCGGAGGGACGTGTACCTGCAACTCCCGCCGTTCATCCACCACGGCCTGCCCGTGCTGAAGAACTGTGCCGCCGCCGCCGAGCGGGGCTACCGGCTGGTGGATTTCCCCATCGAGGACTACGTGACGCACTTCGGGCGAGGAACGGCCCGGCGGTACGGCTACGGCCTGGGCCTGCGCAGCCGGCTGGACTACCTGCTCAACAGGTTCGGCCTGTGACGTTCACGTTAGCCCCCGAACGTGTCCAGGTGGGCCAGCAGATCGCTCCAGTCGTGGAAGCGGAAGACGTGCTCGTCGCGGCGGTCGTCGGTGGTGTACCAGGCGACCTGCCAGCCGGCGCGGCGGGCGCCCTCCACGTCGGAATGGTACGAGTCGCCCACGTAGAGGATGGCCTCCGGGACGGTGCCGGCCCGGCGCGTGGCCACGTCGAAGAGCTTCGGGTGCGGCTTGAGATAGCCGACCTCCTCGCTGATGATGACGGCGCGGGCGCGCTCGCGGAGGTCGGGGAACCGGTTCAGCTTCGCGTGCTGGATCTCGGCGAAGCCGTTCGTGAGGAGGCCCACGGGAAAGCGGTCGGCGATGGCGTGGAACGCCTCCCGGGCGCCGTCGAGGAACGACCAGTGCTCGGCGTAGCGGGCCAGGTAGAAGGCCCCCAGCGCGTCCGGGTCGAGGGTGCTGAGGCCGAGCGTGGCCAGCGTGCGGGCGAAGCGCAGGTGCTGGACGTCCTCCCGGCGGAGGCGTCCGGCGGCATAGTCGCGCCAGAGGTCGACGTTATGGGCGTGGTATGTGTCCTGGACGTGTGCGAGCGGGTGCGGCGCGAAGTGCTCCCGATGGGCCGCGTACACGTCCGCCAGCGCCTGCCGCTCGGCCCGACGGTGGTCGAGCAGCGTGTCGTCAAGGTCGAAGTAGACGAAGCAGACGGGCATGGGGGGCGTAGTGCGTAGTGCGTCGTAGTGCGTGGAGCGTGGTGCGTAAAGATCGAGTTCTACGAAATACGCACTATGCACTACGTCAGAGTGCCTTCTCGTACATCGCGTACTCTTTGTCCACCACGCCGCCGAGGGCTTCGAGGGCGTTGATGAGCACCCGGTTGACGTCGAGCACCCAGCTCATCTCGCAGGCCACGAACCCTCGTTCCTGCCCGCGCACGACCGTTTCGTGGATCAGCAGGGCGTCGAGGCCGCGGCCGTGGTACTTCTTGCGCACGCCCATGAGGGGCATCCGGATCTCCTTGAAGGCGTGCAGCCAGTCGTAGGCCAGCAGTTTGAGCAGGCCCGTCGGAAAAAGGCGGCCGTCGGGCAGGTTGACCAGCGCCTCGTTCAGGTTCGGCAGCGACACGGCGAAGGCGATGGGCGTGCCGGCATCCTCCAGGATATAGACCAGCTCCGGGTCGACGATCTGCTTCAGGTCCCCGGCCAGCTTGGCGAACTCGCGCTCGGTCATGGGCACGTGGCCCCAGTTCTCCGACCAGGCTTCGTTGTAGATGTCGAGCACGGCGCGGGCATCCTCGTCGAAGCGTTTCATGTCCAGCGTGCGCAACGTGATGGTGGGGTTCCGGCGCCGGACGAGGGTCACGCCGCGCTCCAGTTTCTCGGTACGCACGAACTTCTGGTGGGCGTAGTAGGCCCACATGGTCATGGCCCGCGTGAAGCCATAGCGCTCGAGGAAGTCGACGTAGTAGGGCGGGTTGTAGGGCATCAGGATCGACGGGCGGCGGTCGAAGCCGCGCACGAGCAGGCCGGCAGTGTCGTTGAGCGACGGGTTGGCCGGACCCCGCACGCCGGTCATCCCCTGTTCCCGGAGCCAGGCTTCGGCGGCGTCGAAGAGGGCCTCGGCCACCTCGTAGCGCTCCACGCACTCAAAGAAGCCGAAGAAGCCGTTGCCGTCGTCGTACTTCTTCAGGTGCATGCCGTTGATGATGGCGGCGATGCGGCCGAGGATCTGCCCCGAGGCGTCTTCGGCCAGAAAGAGCTGCATCTTCCCGTGCTCGAAAAACGGGTTCTTCTTTGGATGGAGCGTCTTGGCCTGGTCCATCCGGAGCGGCGGTACCCAGTACCGGTTACCCCGGTAGAAGGCGTAGGGAACGTCGATGAAGCGTCGGCGGTCGCGCCGGGTATGGATCGGGCGGACGGTGAAGGCAGCGGGCATACGCAGCAGGTTCCGGGCAGACGGATTCCGGGGCGGTCAGGGCGTGCCGTTGGCCGGGATGACGCCGTGCTTGCGTCCGACGCGCTTGAAGGCTTCGAGGATGAAGTCGAGTTCCTCGTCCGTATGGGTGGCCATGTAGGAGGTACGCATGAGCGACTGGCCCTGCGGCACGGCCGGCGGCACCACGGCGTTGACGAAGACGCCCTCTTCAAGGAGGTCCTTCCAGAACTGGAAGCACGTCTTGAGGTCCCCTACCACGACGGGGATGATGGGGGTCTGGCTGGTCCACACGTTGAAGCCGAGGCGGCGGAAGCCCTCGCGCATGTAGTCCGAGATCTGCCAGAGACGTTCGATGCGCCAGGTTTCCGTTTCGAGGATGTCCAGGCATTTGAGCACGGTGGCCACGTTGGCCGGCGGCATCGAGGCGCTGAAGATGTGCGTAGAGCTGTTGTGCCGGATGTACTCGATGACCTCGCGGTCGCCGACGACGAAGCCGCCGAGGGAGGCGAAGCTCTTCGAGAAGGTGCCGGTCGTCAGGTGGACGGCCTGGTGGAGGCCGAAGTGGGCGGCGCTACCCCGGCCGCCGGGGCCAACGACGCCGACGGCGTGGGCGTCGTCGAGCATGAGCGCCGCGCCGAACTCCTCGGCCAGCGCCAGCAGTTCGGGCACTTTCGCCAGCGTTCCGCTCATCGAGAAGACGCCGTCGGTGACGATGAACTTGCCGGCTTCGGGGCGCTGGGTATGGGCTTTCTCCAGCAGCCGGCGCAGGTGACGGAGGTCGTTGTGCCGGAAGCGCCACGTCTCGGCCATGCTCACCTGCGTGCCGGCGACGATGCAGGCGTGGTTGTCCTTGTCGGAAAAAATGATGTCGCCCTTGCCGGCCAGGGCCTGGATGACGCCCTGGTTGGTCATGTAGCCGGTGGAGAAGAGGACGCAGGCTTCCCGGCCCATGAAGCGGGCCAGGCGCTCCTCCAGCTGCAGGTGCAGGTCGAGCGTGCCGTTGAGGAAACGGCTCCCCGTACACCCGGTCCCATACTGCTCGATGGCTTGCTGGGCCGCTTCTTTGACGCGCGGGTCGGAGAGCAATCCCAGGTAGTTGTTCGAGCCGGCCATGATGACCTCGCGCCCGTGGATGATGGCGCGCGTCCCGTCGTTCCGCTCGATGGCGCGGAAATACGGGTACAGGTCCGCCGCCTTGACCTGGGCATAGAGTCCCGTCGGCTCGAAAAACTGATAGCACTTGTCAAACAGCGAAGGGGCCGTGCGGACCGGAGCCGAGACGGTGTCCGGCGCCGCTTCGGGCTTGCGATAGCCTTCAGGCATCATCGGCTTGCCTCACGAAAGGGAACGAAACGGGAACGCCGCCGGGCGCCGGGGCCGGGTACCGGGCGGATAACCTGCTGAATATACGGCTTCTCCTTAAAAGGATTGTGGAAGCCGGATAAATAGGGAGGGAAAAACAGCCATTTCGCCTCGATGGATGGGGCGGAATAAAGGTCTGACGGTTTTTGGCCTCAGTAAATGAGGAAATCCGGGGTACCGGCATAAAGAATCCGACGTAACGACGCCTGCCCGGGGATGGCGAGCAGGCGTGGTGGCATAAGGCGACCTAAAATGCGGGACACAAAAAGGTTGTTCCGTACGGGGAGCATGGGTCAATTTTTCACGATCGCTCCGGTCGTTCAGAACGAAAGGCGCAGGGCGGGGTGGAGGCCGGTGGGGCCCGGGACGGGGATGACGCGGAGGGAGAGGTCTTCGCTCACGTCAAAGTCGAGCAGGTGGGCGCTGACGTAGGCGTCGAGGATTTGCAGGCCGTAGGCCAGGCCGATGCCCAGGATGGTCAGGTCACGGTTGCGGCGTAGGTTGTCGCGCTGGGCGCGTAGCGGGGCCGAGCCGATCGGGCCGAAGCGGGCCGCGATGCGGTTGTAGGCGGGTTCGAACGAAGCCCTGGGGTTTTCTTCGAGTTGCCCGCTGTCGACGAGCTCCTGGAAGGCTTTGTACTGGAAAGCCTGGCGGTAGAGCACATACTCGTCGTGGAGACGGAGGGCGTTCCACGTGAGCAGCCCGAGGCCCGCGTAGACGATCGGGACCTTGAGGTACTGGCGGTTATAGACCTGGCCCCAGCCGGGGAGGACGGCGGCGCGCCAGAGGGCACCGCGCGGGTCGTGAGAGCCGCCCGTCCGGGTGGTGTCGGCCGGCTGAGCCGATGCGGCGGGGGGCGCCAGGCTCAGGAACAGGAGCAGCAACCCGGCCCCACACCACGCTCGAAGGGCGAAACGGTACGGCACGCCGGACACGCGGGAGGGTGGTCGGGGAAGGGGTCAGGGCAGGAGCAACTCGAGCAGGCGCTCCAGGTCCTCGTCCGAGTAGAAGGCGATCTCGATTCGTCCGCCGCCTTTGGCCTGGCGTTTGATTTCGACGCGGGTGCTGTAGCGGGTGCGGAGCCGGTCCGTGAAGGCCTGGAGTTGCAGGTCGTTGCGGTCCGGCGTGGCCGGTTCGGAGGGGCGGGGCGCCGGGGCGGGCGCGGCGTCGGGCTGCTGCGCCTGGTGCCAGGCGCGGACCTGCTCCTCCACCTCGCGCACCGACAGTCCGTTTTCGAGGATGGCTTTGAGCAGCCGTCGCTGGGCGGCTTCGTCGTCCACGTTGATCAGGGCGCGGGCATGGCCCACCGTGATCGAGTTGTCCCGGAGGGCCGCCTGCACGGGCGGCGGCAGCTTCAACAGGCGGAGGAAGTTGGCCACCGTCGACCGGTTCTTCGACACCTTCTGCGCCACCTGTTCCTGCGTCAGGTTGCATTCTTCGATCAGGCGCTGGTAGCCGAGGGCGACTTCGATGGGGTTGAGTTCCTCGCGCTGCACGTTCTCGACGAGGGCCATCTCGAGCATCGCCTCCGTGTCCGCCTCACGCACGTAGGCGGGGATGCGCTTGAGGCCGGCGCGGCGGGCGGCGCGCAGGCGTCGCTCGCCCGAGATGACCTCGAAGCGGCCGCCGCCCATGGCGCGGACCGTGATCGGCTGAATGATCCCGAGCTGACGGATCGAATCGGCCAGTTCGTTCAGGGCCGTCTCGTCGAAGTCCTTGCGGGGCTGGTACGGGTTCGGGCGGATGTGCTCGATCTCGATCTCGGCCACGCGGCCCAGGTACCGGTACCGGTCCTCGAAGTTGTAGAGGCGGCTTTTGGGCAGGTCGCCCCCTTCGGGCCGTTCCTGTACGTCTTCCTCCTGGACCGAGGGGAGCAGGGCGTTCAGGCCTCTACCGAGTGCAGCTTTTCTGGAACCCATGGGATCGTCGTTTCAGGTGTTGACAGGGGGCGGAGCAAGTACGCCGTTACAGGGCAAACCCGTTAGCCGGGGTGGACGAGGCCGAGTAGGCGCCGTGGCGGCCGTTGCCGCTCGGTGTCGGGCCGGAAGCCTCTTCCTTGGTTTCCTCGTGGTCGTGCAGAAAACGCTGGTTGTTCTTGAGGATTTCGCGGGCCAGGGCGATGTAGTTCCGGGCGCCGATGGAGGTGGCGTCGTAGAGCAGCACGGGCTTGCCGAAGCTGGGCGCCTCGGAGAGCCGTACGTTGCGCTGCACGATGGTTTTGAACACCTTGTCGCCAAAGTAGCGGCGCACCTCGCTGGCGACCTGGTTCGAGAGGCGGAGCCGGGTGTCGAACATGGTCAGCAGCACCCCTTCGAGTTCCAGGTCCGGGTTCAGGTGCTGCCGCACGATCTTGATCGTGTTGAGGAGTTGGCCCAGCCCCTCGAGGGCGAAGTATTCGGCCTGCACCGGGATCAGCACCGAATTGGCGGCCGTCAGCGCGTTGAGGGTCAGCAGCCCGAGCGACGGCGGGCAGTCGATGACGATGAAATCGTACTTGCGACGGGCCCGCACCAGCGCGTTCTTGAGGATCCGCTCGCGCTCAAGCACGTCGATCATCTCGATCTCGGCCCCGACCAGGTTGATATGGCTGGGCACCATGTCGAGGAACGGCATCTCGGTGGGGCGCACGGCGTCTTCGAGCGTCGTGTCGCCGATGAGGACCTCGTAGGTGGAGGCCGTGACGGTGCGCGGGTCGATGCCGATCCCGGAGGTACAGTTGGCCTGGGGGTCGAAGTCGAGCAACAGCGTCGGGTGCTCGGTGGCCGCCAGGGAGGCCGCCAGGTTTACTGACGTCGTGGTCTTTCCGACGCCGCCTTTCTGGTTGGCTACGGCAATAACCTTTCCCATGCGATCGTATGGGCTTCGGTTGGGAGGAGGACGGGATCGTGAAAGGGCACGGCGCGCTGGCCGGGCAGCAGGCTCCGACGCGGCGTTCCAGACCTTGGAATGTAGGAAGAAACGGGTGGCCAAGCCAGTAAGATCCGGGTAAATTTCCGATGCGGGCGGGCGGCGCCTGCTCCGGCATGCGGAAGCGTGGAACAAACCCGTGGGGTCAACATCTACCCTGCCCGACCGGGAGGCCGCCGCTGAAAGGAACGACCACGTTATGGCGCGTCGCTTTGTGCTCAAGACCGACGTCGAGGCCGTCACGCGGAAGCTGACGATCGACTATGCCGGGGCGCTGAACCCGCAGCAGTATGCCGCGGTGACGGCGCCGGGCGGGCCGGTGCTGGTCATCGCCGGGGCGGGCACGGGCAAGACGCGCACGCTCGTCTACCGCGTGGCCTACCTGGTGGAGACGGGGACGCCACCCGAGCAGATCGTGCTGCTGACGTTCACGCGGCGGGCCGCCCGCGAGATGCTGGCCCGGGCCGCGGCCCTGCTCGACGGCCGCTGTGAGCGCGTGCAGGGGGGCACCTTCCATGCCTTCTGTGCCGCCATCCTGCGCCGCCATGCCCCCCGCATCGGCTTCCCCGGCACGTTCTCCATCCTCGATGCGGCCGATGCCGCCGACGTGCTCGACGTCCTCCGCACCGCCCACGGCTTCCACCGCGCCGGCAAACGGTTTCCCCGGAAAAAGACGCTCCAGGCCCTCTTTTCGGCCGCGGCCAACCGCGACCGGCCCCTGGCCGCCCTGCTCGAAGAAGCATATCCCCAGTTTGTGGACTATCTGGACGACCTGGAGACGCTCCGTGCGGCCTACGTCGACTACAAGAAGGCCCACGCGCTGATGGATTACGACGACCTGCTGCTACGCACGCTCGAACTCTTCGATACGGACGACGGGGTGCGGCGGCAGGTGGCGGGCCGCTGCCGCCACGTCCTGGTGGATGAATACCAGGACACGAACCGGCTACAGGCCGCGCTCGTGCGCCGGTTTGCCTCGGTGCACGGCAACGTCATGGCGGTGGGGGACGACGCGCAGAGCATCTATCGCTTCCGGGGCGCCGACTTCCGAAACATCTTTGCCTTCCCGGAGCAGTTTCCCGGCACGCGCCTGCTCAAGCTCGAACAGAACTACCGCTCGACGAAGCCCATCCTGGATCTGGCCAATCACCTGCTGGGGTTTGCCCGGCGCAAGTACGACAAACGCTTGTTTACCGAACGGGAAGGGGGCGAGCGCCCCGCCCTGGTCCCTGCGCCCGACGACCGGTTCGAGAGCCGGTTCGTCGCCCAGATGGTGCTCGAACTGCGCGAGCAGGGCATCCCGCTCAACCGGATGGCGGTGCTGTTCCGCAGCAGCCACAACACGTACGACCTGGAGGTCGAACTCAACCGCCGCAACATCCCCTACGTCAAGTACGGCGGCCTCAAACTGAGCGAGGCGGCCCACGTGAAGGACGTGCTGGCGCACCTGCGGGTCGTGGAAAACCCGAACGATGCCGTTGCCTGGCACCGCATCCTGCAGCTCATCGACGGCATCGGGCCGAAGACAGCCGCCGACCTCATCGAATGGATCACCTCCGGCACCGACGACCCGTTCGTGCTGCCCGATCGCTCGTGGGGCAAACGCTACGTGGACGGGCTGATGGCGCTGTTCGAGATGCTCCGGGCCATCCGCCAGCCGGAGGTGTCGCTGGCTCGGCAGATGGAGGCGGTGCTGGCCTACTATGCACCGCTCCTGCGTCGTACCTACTACGAGGACTATCCGAAGCGCGAGCAGGACCTTGAGCACCTTGCCGCGCTGGTCGAGGGCTTTGCCGACCGGGCGGCGTTCCTGGCTGCGCTGGCCCTCGACCCCGTCGAACTCTCGGCGCTCGACGCCGAGGCGCTGGCCGACGACGAGCCCCCGCTCGTCCTGTCGACGATCCACTCGGCCAAAGGGCTCGAGTTCGATGCCGTCTTCATCATCCATGCCCTCGACGGCGTGCTGCCCTCGGGCTATGCGCTCGACGACCCCGACGCGCTCGACGAGGAACTGCGGCTGCTCTACGTCGCTGTGACGCGGGCCCGTAACCACCTGTTCATCTCCTATCCGATGGTGCAGTACAGCCGCTGGCAGGGGTCGTACCTGGCCGAGCCTAGCCGCTTCGTGGCCGACGTCCCCGAGCCCCTGCTCGAACCCTGGTCGCTCGTCGAAGAGGCGCCGCCGGCCCTTGAGGCGCCGCCGGCGTCAGAGGCGACGTCGCGGCCCCTGCTGCCGGCGCCGCCCGCCGCAGAGGACGAACCCGGCGACGGCCTGCCGTTCTGACAAAAGCGGGGCGGGCGTGGTCCGAATCGGCCCCGTTCGTCGTATCTTGTAGGTACGTCACGCCCTTCGACCCCGACGGTACGCTGCCATGACCATCCCGTCCGATCCTCCCGCCCTCTCGCAGGAGATGCCCGGTGCGGAGGCCGTGCGTATCGTGGAAGCCGGTCTCGAGGCGCGCGAGGTACTCGTCCGCCTCAACCGGGTCATTTTCGGCGAAGAGCGGGTCATCAACACGTTCGACCGCATCGACCTGATGATCCTGCTGGCCTATGCGGGGGCGGATGCGGTCGGTTTCAAGGTGGGCTATCGCGAGAACCGCTTCACGTTCTACAGCGCCAAAGGCGGGGTGCTGCCGGCTTACCGGCGGCGCGGCATCGCCCGGCTGCTCCTCCACGAGATGATGGACCGCGTACGCGCCCGCGGGTACACACGCTTCGCCTACGACACCTTCCCGAACATGCATCCCGGCATGACCATTCTGGGGCTGAAGGAGGGCTTCCGCGTGATGCGGGCCGACTACAACCCCACCTACCGGGACTATCGCCTCCGGTTCGAAAAGCGGCTCTGAGGTCGCTCCGTCAGAACAGCGCGTAGATGAAGGGAGCCAGGGCCGAGCCCTGCGTCAGCACGATCAGCAGGCTCAGCAGCAACAGGATGACGAGGATGGGCGCCAGCCAGAACTTCTTCCGCTCGCGCAGGAACTGCCAGAACTCACCGAGGATGCGAAGCTTACCCATACCGATCCGCTAGCGTGGCAAGGAGAAACGCGGCGGTACGATACGCCGCCCTGCGACGGGATGCAACCCGTCCCGGTTCATTGCGTACGAACCGGCGGCTTTCGGGTTCTGTCGTTGCTCCTCATCCTGCGTTGCCCCGTGCGTACCTTCTTTTTCGAACTCTGGGAAGGCCTTCGGATCGCCTTCCGGGCCATCGCCACCCACAAGATGCGGGCGGTGCTGACGACGCTCGGCATCATCATCGGCATCGTCTCCGTGACGGCCATGGCCACCGTGGTCAACGGGATCGAGAAGGATTTCGATGAGGACATGGCCACGCTGGGCACCGACGTGCTCTACATCGAGCGGTGGCCGTGGGTGGGGAGCCCCGGCATGAAGTGGTGGGAGTACATCAACCGGCCCACCATCACGGCGGACCTGGCCGACATCATCGCCGAGCGCTCCCGCTACGCCGTGGCGACGGTGCCCGTGGCTACGACCCGCCGCGTCGTAACGTACCAGGGCAACTCGGTCTTCGACGTCGAGGTGCTCGGCGTGCGGGCCACCTACCCGCAGGTGCATCCGGTGGATCTGGCCGCCGGCTACTTCTTCAGCGACTTCGACGACCGCAGCGCCCGTACCGTCTGCATCATCGGCGCCGAGATTGCCGACCGGCTCATCCCCATCGGCGATCCGCTCGGCAAGACGATCCGCATCGACGGACACCGGTATCAGGTCGTCGGCGTCATGGAGCGCAAGGGGAGCGGCGCCGAAGGGCCCGGCTCGGTCGACCACCAGGTCATCATCCCCTTCAACGCCTTCCGCAACCATTTTGGCATGACCCGCCGGGACGTGTCCGTGCGCGTGAAGGTCGGCGACCCGGCCCTGATCGACCTGGCCAAGGACGAACTGACGGGCATTCTGCGCGTGGCCCGCCGGCTCGACGCCCGCGAGGAGAACGACTTCGAGATCAACGACCAGCAGGCGCTTCGGGCCCAGATCGCGCCGGTCAAGACGGCCATCTACGGCATCGGGCTGGGGCTGACGGCGCTGGCGTTGCTCGTGGGGGGCATCGGGGTGATGAACATCATGTTCGTCTCGGTCAAGGAGCGCACGCGCGAGATCGGCATCCGCAAGGCCGTCGGAGCCCGGCGGCGCACGATCCTGTTGCAGTTCCTCATCGAAGCCGTCATCGTCTCGCTCGTGGGGGGGCTGCTGGGGGTGCTGCTCTCCCTGCCGCTGACGCTGCTGATCCGCCTGGCTCTTCCCGCCACGCTCGATCTGGGGGTCGTCGCCATCGCCTTCGGCATCTGTGCCCTGGTCGGGACGGTCTTCGGCCTGGCGCCGGCCTGGACCGCGGCCCGCGCCAATCCCATCGAGGCCCTGCGCTACGAATGAGCCGCCCGCCGGCGCGTTTGCTTTCGTTCACGATTCACGTTCAACCTCCATGGCGTTCCTGGAAGCTTTTCGGATGGCCTGGGATTCGCTGCGAAGCCACAAGCTGCGGTCTTCGCTGACGCTGCTCGGCATGGTGATCGGCGTCTTCGCGATCATCGTCTCGGTCACCGGTGTCTCCGTCATCGACGTCTATTTCAAGGAGCGCCTCCAGTTTCTCGGGGCCTCGACGTTCACGGTGCGCCGGACCCCCTCCATTCAGCTGGGGCCGCTCGACCGGAGCGTCCGCAACCGGCCGCCGATCACGTACGATCAGGTGGAGCGCCTGGCGCGGGCGCTGACGCTCCCGGCCACGGTCAGCGTGATCGAGGATTTTTACCTCGGGGCGGTGCGCTACGAGAACGAGGAGACGGAACCCAACGTGGTGCTGCTCGGCACCGACGAGCACATGCTGGGTAACTTCAGCTATGAGATCGACCAGGGGCGTTTCCTTTCGGAGCAGGACGTGCAGTATGCCCGCCCGGTGGTCGTGCTCGGCAGCGCCGTGGCCGAAGAACTGTTCCCGAACGTGTCGCCGCTGGGCAAGACCGTGCGCATCGGCGGGCACCGGTACGAGGTCATCGGCGTCCTCAAAGAGAAAGGCAGTTTTCTCGGGTTCAATCAGGACAACCGGGTCTTTGCGCCCATCACCCGCCTGATGTCCCTCTACGGCCAGCCCGACCGCAACATCGCCACGGTCAGCGTGCGTGCGCACGATCCGCGGCTGATCCAGGCGGCGATGGACGAGGTCATCGGGCGGTTCCGGGTCATCCGCAAGGTGCCGCCGGGCGAGGACAACAACTTCGAGATCGAGACGAACGACTCGATGCAGGGGATCTTCAACGCCTTCACGGGGACGCTCACGCTGGGCGGGGCCATCATCGGGCTGGTGGCGCTGCTGGCGGCCGGCATCGGCATCATGAACATCATGCTCGTCTCGGTGACCGAGCGCACGCGCGAGATCGGCATCCGGAAGGCCGTCGGGGCCCGGCGGCGGGACATCCTGCGGCAGTTTCTGCTGGAGGCGTTCTTTCTGTGCCAGATCGGGGGCTTGCTCGGGATCGTGCTCGGGGCGCTCGTGGGGAACCTGGTGGCCGTCTATTTCGACATCTCCGCGGCGTTTCCGGTAGGCTGGGCCGTGGGGGCCGTCGTGATGGTGACGGGCATCGCGCTCGTCTTTGGCGGGTATCCGGCGTTCAAGGCGGCACGGCTCAATCCGATCGAGTCACTCCGGTACGAATAGCCCGGGCGTCGTATCTTGGGCCGGGCCGTCGGAGGGGCGGCGGATGGGTTCCACGAAGACGGAGGACAGGATGCAGGAGGACCGGCAGGAGGCCGCCAAACGGGTGGCCGGGGAACGGGTGGCCGCCATGGTGGAGGACGGCATGTGCCTGGGCCTCGGGACGGGATCGACGGCGGCCCGGGCCATCGAGGCCCTGGGGCGTCGTATCCGTGAAGAAGGATTGCGCCTGGCCGGGGTGGCGACTTCGTTCTTTGCCGAGCGGATGGCCCGGGCCCACGGCATCCGCCTGCTCACCTTCGACGAGGTAGACGAACTCGACCTGGCCTTCGACGGGGCCGACGAGGTGGATCCGGCGCTCAACCTGATCAAGGGGCGGGGGGCGGCCCATACGCGGGAGAAGGTGGTGGCTTCGTGCGCGCGTCGCTTCGTGGTGCTCGTGGATGAGAGCAAGCTCGTCGATCGCCTCGGCACGAAGCGGCCGGTGCCGGTGGAGGTGCTGCCCATGGCGGCGGCCCCGGTGCAACGGGCGCTGGAACGCATGGGTGCCCGGGCCGAACTGCGCATGGGCCAGCAGAAAGACGGCCCCGTCGTCACGGATCAGGGCCTCTGGGTGATCGACGCCACCTTTCCCGGCGGCCTCGACGACCCGGCCGCCTGCGACCGGGCGCTCCGCGCGCTACCCGGCGTGCTGGACCACGGCCTCTTCATCGGCATGGCGACGGAAGTGCTGGTCGGCATGCCCGGCGGGGACGTACGGCGGCTTCTTCCCGCCGAAGGCCACCGCTGACGGGAAGAAGCCGCTGACGAGGCACCGCATCATGAAAAAAAAGCCCCGCTGCACCAGGCAACGGGGCTTTTTTCGAGGCGTGAACAAGCGATTATTTCAGCTTGAAGGTGATCGGCAGGGACATCTTCACCTTCACCGGCTTGCCGCGCTGCTTGCCCGGCTTGAACTTGGCCTGTTTGACGGCGCGGATGGCTTCCTCGTCGCACCCGGCACCGATGCCACGCACCACGACCGGGTCGACGACGCGGCCCTGCTCATCCACGACGAACTGCACGATGACGCGCCCTTCGACGCCGGCTTTCTTGGCGATCTCCGGGTAGCGGATCTTGCTCTGGATCGAGGCCAGCCCGCCGATCAGTTCCGGCATCTCCTCGACGATGACGAAGATTTCCGGCTCCGGCTCTTCTTCTTCGGCCGGCGGCGGGGGCGGCGGCAGGTCCGTCAGCGGCTCGTCGATGTCGAGCGTGGCGTCGAGGTCCAGGTCGTCGTCCTCGAGCACCTCGTCATCGGGCACCTCGACGGGCACCGGCGGGCGGGGCGGCGGCGGCGGCTTCTCGATCTGCTGCGTCTGCTGGATCTCCTCCATCTGCACCACTTCCTGCTCTTCGGCCACGAACTCCATCGTCTGCTCCGCACGCATGTCGATGCGGAAGGCGACGATGAGCAGCAGCAACGTCAGCACCAGCCCGATCTCGATGTAGAGCGGGTACCGCTTGCGCAGGTCGGCTTTGTCGGTTTTGCGTAAGGCCATGGTCTTCGTCTCTGGCTACGGGGTCAACAGGTCGAACGCCCAAGATAACGCACGAAGCGTGCAAAAGAAATAACGGCGCTCGCGTTTTGTGATACCGGAAGGTTCGAGGATGGGTTCCTGAATACGAGGAAGGTGTTACGGGGGTAGTCGTGTGTGTTTGAACCCTTTGGTGATGGAAGGATGGGGGCCGCTCCTGTCGGGAAACGCGGTGTCGTGAAGACACGGGAACGCGGGCAAAGTTGCTGCCGGAGGCCCGGATCATGGGGCCATGGCCGTGGACCGGCGTGTGCGGAGCGCATAGAGGCTCACGCCCACGATCAGGCCGATCACGTCGGCCACGACGTCGAGGGCGTCGGGGGTGCGGGGCCAGGGCAGCAGGCCCTGGTAGAACTCGCTCATCACGGCGAACACCGCGCCGCCGGCCAGCACGCCCGCGATCCGCACGCGGAGGGAGTGCGGCAGCGCGTGCATCCACAGCCACCCCAGAACGCCGAACAGCACGGCGTGGCCGAGTTTGTCATATTCGAACAGGGTGGTGGATGGCAGCGCTTCGCCGGGGAGCGTGAGCAGGATCACGATCAGGAGAGTCCAGCCGAGTGCCAGGCGGCGGGGCGCGGGGCGCGTCATGAGCGGAAACGTTCGTGGAGGACGACGGGCAGGGCCCGGATGAGGTCGGTGGCGACGAGGCTGCGGGGATCGTGCCGGGCGGCATAGTGCTCGGCGGCGGCGGCGCCCAGGTGGAGGGCGGCCACGGCGGCGTGTTCCGGCGGCATGCCCTGGGCGAGGAGGCCTGCGCACAGCCCCGCCAGCACGTCGCCCGTGCCGGCCGTGGCCAGCGCCGGGTGCGCCGGGGCGACGTAGGCCGTGCCATCCGGACAGGCCACGACCGAGGGCATGCCCTTGAGCAGGAGGACGACGTTCCACCGTTCGGCAAAGGTGCGGGCCGTGCGGAGGCGGTCGGTCAGGTCCACGTCGTCGCCGGCCAGGCGGCGGAACTCGCCCGCGTGGGGCGTGAGGATCCACCGGCCCGCGGCGTGCCGGCTCAGCAGGTCGGTGTGGCCGGCCAGGGCCTGCAGGCCGTCGGCGTCGAGGACGACGGGCACGTCCGTGGCCCGGAGCAGGTCGCGGACGAAGGCGCCGGTGCCGGGCCGGCGTCCCAGCCCCGGCCCGACGAGCAGGGCCCGGGCCCGCTCCAGCCAGCGGGCCAGCACGGCGTGCCCCTCGGCGCGGAGGCCGTCGGCGTCATCGGGCAACGGGACGGTGGCGACTTCGGTCAGGTGGGCGGCGATGGCCGCCCGGGCCGAGGCCGGGCAGGCACACAGTACGTAGCCGCTGCCGGCGCGGGCCGCCGCCTCGGACGCCATCACGGGCGCCCCGGTGAAGTCGGGCGAGCCGCCGACGACGAGCGCCAGCCCGACGCTGTACTTGTGGGCGTCGGGCGGGCGTTCGGGCAGCCACGCCCGGATGGCCTCGTCCGTGGCGCGGAGCCCGCAGCCCGGCTCACGCCGGAGGCGCTCCAGGACGAAGCCGGGCAGACCGATGTCCACCACGGCGACGTGCCCGGCGCGGAGGGGGCCCTCGCCCAGGAACAGGCCGGCCTTCAGGGCGCCCATCGTGACCGTCAGCGTGGCCCGGACGGCCTCCCCGAGGACGACGCCCGTGTCGCTGTGCAGCCCCGTGGGCAGGTCCAGCGCCACGACGGGGGCCGGGCGCTCGTTGAGCCAGCGCACGTAGTCGATCAGGGGCGGGCGCAGGGCGCTCGTGAGGCCCGTGCCGAGCAGGGCATCCACATAGAGGTCGGCCCCCTCGAAGGCACCGAGCGCATCGGGGGTGTGCCGGAGGTGCAGGTGCAGGGAGCCCCTGGGGGCGTGGTCGGCCAGGCATTGCAGCAGGCGCAGGTTGTGGGCGGCGTCGGCGCTGAGGTCGTCAGCCGCGGCCGGGGTGAGGACGTCGACGCGGGCGCCGCGCTCGGAGAGGACCCGCGCCACCACCAGCCCGTCGCCGCCGTTGTTGCCCTTGCCACAGCAGATCACGACGCGGCGGCCCCGGAGCGGGCCGAACCGCTCTTCGATGAGGGCCGCCGCCCCGCGCCCGGCCGTCTCCATGAGCGTGAAGCCGGGCAGGCCGAACGTCTCGATCGTGTAACGGTCCGCCGCCCGCATGGCGTCGGCCGTGAGGAGGGGGTGCACGTCGGGCATCATGGCATACAGGCGGATGGAGGGGATCGGCACGGCTTCAACGCGGAAGGGGCGCCGCCGGATGCCTCACCCGCAGCGTGTCGTCGACGATCGTTTCCCAGCGGGGCCGGACGGCGGGGAGGACGTCGCTCCAGGTGGCGGGTTCGGCGGGCCGGTAGGGCCGGAGGCGGCCGCCGTCCCAGCGGCCGTTGCCGTCCCGGTCGGCGAAGGCGCGGACGCGGTAGCGCCGTCCGCCCGGCAGGTCGCGGAAGAGGAACAGGCCGGACGTGTCCGGAACGGCGGTGCGCAGGGGGGTCTTGCCGCCGGCCTCGAAGAGTTCGACGACGAGCGTCCCGGTCGTGTCGTCGCCGGCGACGTAGCCGCCGAGCGCGCCCGTCTCGTCCGGGGTCATCCGGCGGAAGCGGCGTACGTACACGGTGTCGGCCCCCAGGGGGCGGGCATCGACCCGGACCTCGAAGGGACCGCCGGGCCAGGGGTCGAGCGTGAGGCGGTAGGTGACGCCGTCCGGCGTGGTCGTCCGGTACGCGAGGGCCTGCCCGGCGGTGTCGCGCACGGCGACGAGGCGGGCCATCCGGGTGCTGTCGACGGGCTGGTTGAAGCGCACGCCGGGCCGCTCGCCCGGGGCGAGCACGTAGGGGTCGGCGGCGGCCGAGTCCGGCACGAAGGCCCGGAAGCGCAGGGCGAGCGTGTCGGGCGTCGCGGGCGGTACGAACCGCGCCGTGCCCTCGCGGACGGCGTTGCCGCTGGAGTCGACGACGGCGTGCACGTGGAGGCGGTGCGGCACCGGCGCGAGCGGGTCGGTCAGGACGAAGACGCGCAGCGGGTCCTCCGGCACCTGGTAGACGGCGCGGACGGGCCGCGGGGCGCCGGCCACGGAGTCGACGACGAGCCAGCCGGCGGGGTCGGTGGAGGCGAGCCGCACCGGGTCGGAGAAGCGGAGGGCGAGGCGGCGGTTCGAGCGGGGCTGCACCTGCCGGAGCACCGGCGGGAGGGTGTCGAGCGTGGTGAGGACCCACGTCCGTTCGAGGGAGGCGTCGAGCGTGTCGGGCACGAGCGCCGGGGCCGGGGGCGCCGCAAAGGCTTCGAGCGGGTCCGGACGGCGGTTGCGGTTGCGGTCCCGGAGGGCGATGACGAAGAACGGCGCATCGCTCAGGTAGTCGAGGTGGAAACGGCCCTCGGTGTCCGTCTGCGTGCGGAAGGCGGGGCGGGGCGGGAGGGAGTCCGGCGCGGCGCCGCCGGGGGCCGGATAGGCGTAGACGTCGAGACCCGGCACGCCGGTGCCGCGCACGGCGTCGAGGACGCGGCCGGCGAGGCGGCCGCGGTCGAGGCGGTCGCCGGTGGAGAAGGCCAGCGTGATCGGCTGGCGCAGCGCCACCCCGCGCAGGTCGCGCAGGTTGGTGTCGAGCGTGAGGATGTACGTGGTGGCGGGGCGGAGCGGTTCGGGCAGGCGGATGACCACGCGCCGCCCGTGCCAGTCGAAGGCGGGCGGCCGGTCGAAGTCGGGCACGATGGAGAAGGCGCGGGCAAAGGAGCCCTCATCGACGTATTCAGAGAACGTCAGCTCGATCCGGTCCGTGGCGACGCGGAGGGCGCCGTCGGGCGGGTCGGCGGCTTCGAGGGCGGGGGGCGTCTGGTCCGGCGGTCCGCCCGGCGGCATCTGGGGCGTGGCGCAGGCCGCCAGGGCCATCAGCAGGGGGAGGACGAACCGGAGGGGCGTCGTCGGGTGGTGGCGCATCGGCTCATCCTCCGTCGTCGGCGCGGTCGCTGCGGAGCGTGAAGAGCAGGTAGAGGCCCACGGCCGTGGCGGCGGTGAGGACGGCCGGCTCCAGGTAGCGGCGCACCCAGCCCGGCCCGGGGGGCGTGCCCTGCGTCTCGGGGTAGGCCTCCGATTCGACCCGGGCGAGGGCGTCGCGCGGGATCGTGTCGGTGCGGGTCTGCTCGCAGCGATCGTCACGGAGCAGGCGCCCGTCCGGCGCGGCGAAGGTGTAGCGCAGGGCCAGCGTGACGGTGCGCCGCAGGCGGCCGCCGTCCGCCTTCGCATAGGCCACCCGGGCCGTCTCGACGGCATAGCGGAGCCAGGGCCGGGGCGGCGACGCCGGCGCGTCGGGGGTGTAGACGGCATAGCCGCGGGCCTGCCAGCGCTGCACGAGGGCGGTGTGGAGGTAGGGCATGGCCGCGGGCGCGTCGAGGCGGAAGGCGCGGGCGGTGTCCGGCACGGCCTCCAGGCAGGCGAGGGCCATCTCCTCGTACAGGGCCTGGTTCGTCGGCTGGGCGCGGGCGCTCAGCATCGGCGCCAGGCAGCAGGCAAAGAGGCAGAGGCGTCGGAGCAACATCGGGCGGCCGGAACGTGGAAGGCGACAACGACGGGCGACCGGGCGGCCCGAGGCGCGTCCCGGCCGCCCGCACGCGGCCCAAAATCCGAAATCCGCCGTCGAAAGTCCAACGCCGGGGCGCCGGCGCCGTTCAGGCGTAGATGCCGCGCAGGCGCAGGGCCGTGGCCACCTTGTCGATAGCCAGCACGTAGGCCCCGATGCGGAGCGTGACGTCGTACTGCTCGGCAGCCTGATAGACGTTGTCGAAGGCGGCTCGCATCATCCGGTCGAGCCGCCGGTTGACGCGGTCGATGGTCCAGAAGTAGCCCTGGCGGTCCTGCACCCATTCGAAGTACGAGACCGTGACACCGCCAGCATTGGCGAGGATGTCCGGGATGACGAGAGAACCGTTTTCCTTGAGGATCTCGTCGGCGGCGGGGGTGGTGGGGCCGTTGGCGCCTTCGGCGATGATCTTGGCCCGGATGTGGGGCGCGTTGTGCTTGGTGATCTGGTCCTCCTTGGCGCACGGGGCCAGCACGTCCACCTCGAGCGTAAGCAGTTCGTCGTTCGTGATGCGCTCGGCCTCGGGGTAGCCCTCGAGCTGGCCTTTGTTGCGGGCCGCGTAGTCGATCATCGCATGGATGTCCAGGCCGTTCTCGTTGTAGTAGCCGCCGGTGACGTCGCTGACGGCGACGACCTTGCAGCCCTGCTCGGCCAGCAGTTTGGCGGCGACGGAGCCCACGTTGCCGAAGCCCTGCACGGCGACAGTGCATTCGGCCGGGCGCAGGCCCAGGCGCTCCATGGCTGAGAGCGTGACCGTCATGACGCCGCGGCCGGTGGCCTCACGCCGCCCCAGCGAGCCGCCCAGGATGATGGGCTTGCCGGTGACGACGGCATTCTCGGTACGACGGGCGTGCATCGAGTAGGTGTCCAGGATCCACGCCATGATCTGCTCGTTCGTGTTCATGTCCGGCGCGGGGATGTCGCGGTCCGGGCCGAAGACGTCGAGCAGGTTGGCCGTGTAGCGGCGGGTCAGGCGTTCGAGCTCGCCCGGGCTCATCTCGCGCGGGTTGCACACGACGCCCCCCTTGGCTCCGCCGAAGGGCACGCCGATGACGGCACATTTCCACGTCATCCAGGCGGCGAGGGCCTTCACCTCGTCCAGCGTCACGTCCGGCGCGTAGCGGATGCCGCCCTTGCCGGGGCCGAGCACTTCGTTGTGGATCACCCGGATGCCCTCGAACACCTTCATCCGGCCGTCGTCCATCACCACGGGGACGGCGGTGATGTGGATGCGCGCGGGCGTCGTCAGGTACTCGTAGAAGCCGGGGTCGAGTTCGAGGATCTGCGCGGCCACGTCGAAGCGCTTGACCATGGCCTCGAAGGGGTTCTCGTGGTCGCGGATGGGGGCGGGTTCCTTGTAGATGGCCCGCTCGTACACGTTGCGGTTGAACGGCATGGCGTGAACAGGTAAGGGTTGGGTGAGCGGCGTCAGGCAGAGCGTGGAGGCCGTCGGCCTCGATGCAGGGGTGGAGGTCGGCGGGGCTGGCTCCGTCCGGGCCGGGAATACGTAAAGGGAATCCGGGTGAAGGGTGGGCCGAAATCGGAAGGGCTTCCGATACGTTTTTGCCAATCTACGCACAGACGACGAAATTCGGATGCGAAAACACGTCGAATCTTTGGAGGGTGCGGTGGGACTGACGGAGCGTCGCCGGAAGGAGATCGCGTCGCTGGCGCGGCGCAAGTACCGGGAGCGGCTGGGGCAGGTGCTCGTGGAGGGGGTGCGTTCGGTGGAGGCGGCCGTGGCGGCGGGGGCGCCACTGCTGGAGCTGGTCGTCGGCGAGGGGGTGCGGGCGGAGGCGCGCGTCCGGGCGCTGCTGGCGCGGGCCGGCGTGCCGGTGCACGTCGTGCCGGATGCGGTGGTGGCCCGGCTCTCCGACGTGCAGGCCAGCCAGGGCGTGCTCGCCGTGGCCCGTGCCGTGCTGGTGCCCCCGGCGACGCTCACCACGCTCCACCGCGTCCTCGTGCTCGACGGCCTGCAGGACCCCGGCAACGTGGGGACGATCCTCCGCACGGCGGCCTGGTTCGGCGTCGAGGCCGTGCTCGCCGGGCCCGGCACCGCCGACTTCTTCAACCCGAAGGCCGTGCGCGCCGCCATGGGGGGGCTGTGGGACGTGCGCCTGGCCCGTACCGGCGACCTGCCCGCCGCGCTGGCGGGCCTGCGCGCCGCCGGCTTCGCCCTCTACGGCGCCGACCTCGCGGGCGAGGACGCCCGCACCTGGCAGCCGGCCACCCCCTCGGCCCTCGTCCTCGGCAGCGAGGCGCACGGCCTCGCGCCCGCCGTGGCCGCCGCCCTCGACGCCCGCGTGACGGTGCCCGGCCACGCCGCCCGCCGCGGCGCCGAGTCGCTCAACGTGGCCGTGGCCGCCGGCATCCTCCTCTATGCCTGGGCCGGGCCGGTGTGAAAAAAAGAGGCGGGGGGCGCTTCGCTGCGGGGGAGCGCCCCGGTTTCTGGGTGCGCCGGAGGCGTCGTGGCCGGGCACGTCCCCGTCCGTCCGCCCGTCGCGTGGCCTCACCGTCTCATCCCGCCGCTTCCCGCGCGGGGTGCCGGAGATGGTGGAAAAGCCGTATATTCCCGGATCGGCCTTTCTCGTTCATCTTCCGGTCGGCACGTCGGTATGGAAGTTCCTGCGCTACAGAGTTTTGCCCTCGAAGGCGGGCTGCTCACGATGGAGAAGCCCCTGCGGGTGGGGGAGCGGCACACCTCGCTGCGCATCGGCATTCCGCGCGAGATCTCGAACGAGGAACGGCGCGTGGCGCTGGCGCCGGGCGGCATCCAGACGCTGGTGGCCAACCGGCACGAGGTCTACGTGGAAAAGGGGGCGGGGGAGCAGGCCCACTTCAGCGACGAGCGCTACGCCGAGGCCGGCGCCGAACTGGTCGAGAGCTCGGCCGACCTCTACAGCAAGTGCGAGTTGATCGTGAAGGTGGGGCCGCCGTGTGAGGAGGAGCTGGCCCTGCTGCAGGAGAAGCAGATCCTCATCTCGGCGCTCCACCTGGGGGGAACCTCCCCGGCCTTCCTGCACCGCCTGATGGAGCTGAACATCACCGGCATCGGGTTCGAGTTTATCCGCGAGACGGACGGCACGCTGCCCATCGTGCGGATGATGCACGAGATCATGGGGTCGATGGCCGTGCAGATCGCCGCGCACTACCTGGAGAGCGGCGGCGGCGGCAAGGGGGTCATGCTCGGCGGTATCTCCGGCGTGCCCCCCTCGACGGTCGTCATCCTCGGCGCCGGCGTCGTGGGCGAGTGGGCCGCCCGCACGGCGCTCGGCTTCGGGGCGCACGTCATCGTGCTGGACAACGACCTGAGCGCCCTGCGCGTCATGGAACACTACCTGGACCGCCGCATCACCACGGCCATGGCCACCGAGCAGTACCTGCGGCAGGCCGTCGCCCGCGCCGACGTGGTCATCGGCGCCATGATGTCCGCCGGGCAGCGCGCCCCGGTCGTCGTCACCGAGGACATGGTGGCCTCGATGCGCCCCGGCTCGGTCATCGTCGATGCCGTCATCGACCAGGGCGGCTGCATCGAGACGAGCCGCCCGACGACCCACTCGGAGCCGACCTTCGTCAAGCACGGCGTCATCCATTACTGCATCCCCAACATGCCGTCGAACGCCGCCCGCACGGCCACCTATGCGCTCACGAACGTGCTCGTCCCGTACCTGCTCAAGATCGGCGAGGCCGGTTCGATCAACGAGGCGCTCTGGCAGGACGTGGGCCTGCGCAATGGCACCTACGTCTACCGCCGTCACCTGACGAAGAAGAGCCTGGCGAACATGTTCGGGATGCCCTACCGCGATATCGAGCTGCTCATCGCGTCGGGCATCTGAGGCGGGCAGGCGATGCCAGTCGGCGGGCCGTTGACTGACTCCGTGCCACCGGCTATGTTTCGGGCGGAACGAACACGACACGGAGGTACCCTCATGAAACGTTTTGCCATGGGCCTGGCGGGGTTGGCCGGGATGGTGCTCCTGGCCGTCCTGCCCGTGGGGGCGCAGCCCACGGTGCTGCGGGCCGCCCGGATGCTCGACGTCGAGACGGGGCGGATCGTGGCCCCGGCGGTGGTCGTCGTCGAGGGCGCGCGCATCAGCGCCGTCAACCCGCCGGCGCTGCCCGAGGGGGCGGCGGTGCTCGACCTGGGCGACGTGACGCTCCTGCCCGGCCTGATCGACATGCACACGCACCTGACAGGCGACCTCGCGGGCGACTGGGTGAACCGCCCGGTGCGCGAGACGGCCGCCGACGCGGCGCTGCGCGGGGCGAAGAACGCCCGCACGACGCTCCTGGCCGGCTTCACCACCGTGCGGGACGTGGGGGCCCCCGGCTTCGCGGACGTGGCGCTCATGCGCGCCGTCGAGCGCGGCGACGTCGCCGGGCCGTGGATCTTCCCCGCCGGGCACGCCCTGGGCATCACCGGCGGTCACTGCGACGTGACGGGCTACGCCCCCGGCATCCTGGAGGGCGGGCCGGAGCAGGGCGTGGCCGACGGCCCGGACGAGGTGCTCAAGGCCGTCCGCTACCAGATCAAACACGGGGCGAAGGTCATCAAGACGTGCGCCACAGCCGGGGTGCTCTCGCACGAGGGGCCGGTGGGCGCCCAGCAATACAGCGACGAAGAGCTGCGCGTGATGGTGGAGGAGGCCGCCCGCCACGGGATGAAGGTGGCCGCCCACGCCCACGGCAGTGAAGGTATCCTGGCCGCCGTACGCGCCGGCGTGGCCTCCATCGAGCACGGCTCCCTGCTCACCGACGAGATCATCGCCGAGATGAAGGCCCGCGGCACCTACCTGGTCCCGACCACCTACCTGGCCGACGCCATCGACCTGGACGCGCTGCCGCCCCATATCCGCGCCAAGGCCGAGTACGTGCTGCCGCTGGCCCGCGAGAGCCTCCGCCGCGCCATCGCCGCGGGCGTGAAGATCGCCTTCGGGACTGACGCGGCCGTCTATCCCCACGGCGACAACGCAAAGGAGTTCGCCGTGCTCGTCGCGCTGGGCATGACGCCGCTGGCGGCGATCCAGGCGGCCACGATCCACGCCGCCGACCTGCTCGGCGTCGACGACCGCGGCCGCATCGCGCCGGGCCTGCTGGCCGACCTGATCGCCGTGCCCGGCAATCCGCTGGACGACGTGCGCGTGCTCGAAGACGTGCGCTTCGTCATGCGCGGCGGGCAGGTGTTCAAACGCGGCGAGACGACGCCCTGAACGGCCGCTGCTGCCGCTTCAGAAAAGCGTTGCCTGTTTGGGTAAGGCGTTCGCCTTTCCTGTATTGTCATCCAAAAGCGGTGGATCGAGCTCGGGAAAGCGAAAACGTGAGCTTTTGAGATATTCTTCTTCAAGTTCAAAAGCCAGGTAATAGCGACCCATTTCCTGGGCCACTTCACCGGTTGTATTGCTACCAGCGAAGGGATCGAGCACGAGATCTCCTTCTTCAGTTGTGAGGCCGATAATGAACTCGGGAAGTGCTTTGGGGAAGCGGGCAGGGTGTCGCTTTGTCCGGGTTTCACGGCACCGCCGCTGGTAACGGTCATTACTAGATGTATTCGAGGCAGCTATGACATTGACAGGCACGGGAGCGCCGATCTCCATCTCGAATGCATCATCAGCTAGGATATTCGGCGGGATAGCCCCTCCGTTGTTTTTGCCGAATTTGCCCGAAATGTCGTGCTCGCTGGGCCGAAGTTTTGGCGTGTATCCATTTTTCATCAAGTTTTGCTGTGCTTCGCTGTAGGGTTTTAGAATTCTTCGGTTGGACACTTTGCCGTCCTTCTCATCGATAATCGGGGAGGGGCGAAGCCACCAGACCGTATTGACGGCATCCTTGACGCGGATGCGACGCACCGTTACCCACTCTGCGGGGGTTGGGAGTTTGGCAGGATTGTACCAGTAAAGTTCTTGGGCGAGGAAGAATCCAAACTCGCCGCCTTCTTCGATTGGTTTGCAAAGCCGAAGGAGAAACTCATAATGATAGAGGCTCCGGTAGGGCAGGCCCTTGATCCATGTCCCGCCTAGATCAATGACCAGCGAACCTTCTGGCTTCAGGATGCGCTTGAACTGCTCGGCAAAAGGACGAAACCATTCTACGTACTCTTCAGATGCGACGTTGCCATAACTTTTTTGTCTGAGAAGTGCAAAGGGGGGCGACGTACAGATGAGGTCCACCGACGCATCGTCAAGCTGCTTCATGAGTTCAAGGCTGTCGCCAAGGTATGCTGCACCAGCTTTGGTGGTGTAGTAGGGTTGAGCATTGCTGAGGGTCGGAAGCGGCATCGGAGTCTCCTGGATTAGTTAGCCCGGGATAAGCACTTGACGAAGTTAAGAGATGGGTGCTAAATTCACCAAGGTAGCGTCCACTCGTGAAGGGTGAGCAAACGGTCTGTTGAAGGTAACAACCTTGATGGTATAAAATAACCTTGACAAAGTCAAGTAGTTTTTCAAAAAAAGACTTCAACCCTGACGATTGGATCTCGCAGGCGGAGGCAGCGGATCTTCGTGGCGTCTCACGGCAGGCGATCCATCAACTCGTACAGAAGGGCCGCTTCCGCACCTGTGAGGTGGCGGGCCGAACCCTCGTGCTGCGCGAAGACGTGGTGCAGTACGAACCGAGCAAGGGCGGACGCCCGCCGGCCACCGAAGATACCAAGGACGAAACGGGGCGGGTGGTTTAGCGTGGCGACCGCTGGAAAGGAGAGTCAGATTCCCGTCGGTACGGGCTTCAGTCCCGATCTCGTAAGTCTGCCGGATTATGTTCGTGCCGTTGTTTCGCACAGCGGAGATCCAGACGCGCTAGAAAAGGCCATTAACGCCGCACCTGTCTGGATCGGTAAAAAGCTGCGGACGACCCGGCGGACGCGCCGACATCCGATGGAAGCCGGGGTACAGTATGGGCTGCTCACGCCGAAAACCTACGAGGCTACCGACCTGGCGCGGCGGCTTGCTAGTCTGAGTGGAAGTGAGGAGAAACTGTATCGAGCGTTTGCCCGGCACATCCTGATGAACCTCGGTGGTCTCCGCGTTGTGGAGGCGGCACAGGAAATGCTTCTTGACAGACGGAAGGTTACGGGTGACTCGCTCGCGCAGTACCTTTCGGATCAGGGCTTCCGCGTCTCGGTCCACAATACCGCCATCAACACAATGCGGATGTGGCTGGCAAAGGCAGGGCTGTTCCCGGAGAGCGGGCGCAGAGCCGGGGCGTGGCGACCGGACCCAGACGTGAAGGAGCAACTCGTCGGGATGGACGATGACATGATTGCGGCGCTGGCGGCACTGACGCCCGAGCAGATCGCCTTTGTGAAAGCTCTCGTTCGCCGCGACCCGGAAGACTGGGTGCCGGCAGCAGAGATACGGGACCTTGCTGAAGACGCCGAAGGCGTGCGGATCGGTCGCGGTTCTCTGCCCAACGAGGTGCTGCGTCCTCTGAAAGCAGCCGGACTGATTGAATACCGCACGGGCGGTAGGAAAAGCGGGAAGACCTCGGAGTTGAAGACGACGAAGGCGTTTCGAGCCGAGGTGCTGGAGCCGTTCCTGGAGGGAACGCTGAAGGACCTGGATCCGACGCTGACGGCTTACTACCGCGCCCGTCCCGCTGATATTTACGCTTCGCTTGGCTCAAAAGACAAGCACGAGAAGGGACAGGCGCTGGAAGCATTTGCTGTCATGGTGATGCGCTTGCTCGGGCTCCGGTTCGTGGCCTGGCGACGTCGGGCAGCGGATACCGGATTCAGCGAAGTGGATGTGCTGATGGCTGGGCTGTTTGGGGCCGTACCTACGATGTGGCAGGTGCAGTGTAAGAACACGCCTTCGGGACAGGTTCGCCTGGAGGATGTGGCGAAAGAGGTCGGGCTCATTCCTCTTACGCGGGCAACGCACATACTCGTGCTGGCAAACGCGCCGTTCACCCGCGACGCTCGACGTTACGCTGACGAGATCATGAAGCACTCGTCGGTGACAATTTTTCTGCTAGATCGGGAGGACTTTGAGGCCATCCGTAAGAATCCGGCCAACCTGGGCCACATCCTTCAGAAACAGGCGGAGAACATCCGTGATCTCAAGATGGCTGCGCCCGTATGGAGAGAATATCAGGGATAAGGACTTTCCCTGTCTGCTGATGAATTCCCCGCGGTCGCCCGGATCTTCGAAGCGCTTCTGGCGCCGTCCCCCCCGTTTTTCCAAGTCTGTGAGCAAGGAGCGATGATGAGCACGACGACCCACACCCCGATCAAGGCCCCCACGGGCACGACCCTCCACTGCCGGGGCTGGCACCAGGAAGCCGCGATGCGGATGCTGATGAACAACCTCGACCCCGACGTGGCCGAGAAGCCGGACGAGCTGATCGTCTACGGCGGCAGCGGCAAGGCCGCCCGCAACTGGGCCTGCTACCACAGGATCGTCGAGACGCTCCGGCGGCTGGGCAACGACGAGACGCTGCTGGTGCAGAGCGGCAAGCCCGTCGGCGTCTTCCGCACGCACGAGGAGGCCCCCCGCGTGCTCATCGCCAACGCGCACCTGGTGCCGCGCTGGGCCACCTGGGACGAGTTCCGCCGCCTCGAAGTCCTGGGCCTGACCATGTACGGCCAGATGACCGCCGGCTCGTGGATCTACATCGGCACGCAGGGCATCCTGCAGGGCACCTACGAGACGTTCGCCGAGTGCGCCCGGCAGCACTTCGGCGGCAGCCTGGAGGGCCGCCTCGTCGTGACGGCCGGCCTCGGCGGCATGGGCGGGGCGCAGCCGCTGGCCGCCACCATGAACGGCGCCGCCTTCCTGGGCGTCGAGGTGGACCCCCACCGCATCCGGCGCCGCCTCGAAACCGGCTACCTCGACCGCATGGCCACCGACCTGGACGAGGCCCTCGACCTGGTGCTGACGGCGAAAAAGAACCGCGAGGCCCTCTCGGTGGGCCTGCTGGGCAACATCGCCGACGTGCTGCCCGAGCTGGTCCGCCGCGGCCTCGTGCCGGACGTGCTCACGGACCAGACGTCGGCGCATGACCTCCGCGTGGGCTACATCCCCCGCGGCTACGACCTGGAGGCGGCGGCCGCCTTCCGGGAGAAGGACCCCGAAGGCTACGAGAACGCCGTGCTCGACAGCATGGTCGTACACGTGGAGGCCATGCTCGCGCTCCAGCAGGCCGGCGCCGTCACGTTCGACTACGGCAACAACCTGCGCGGGCAGGTGGCCGACCACCGGGGCCTGACGCGGGCCTTCGAGATCCCCGGCTTCGTGCCCGCCTTCATTCGCCCCCTCTTCTGCCGGGGTGCCGGGCCGTTCCGCTGGGCCGCCCTCTCCGGCAACCCCCGCGACATCGCCGTCACCGACGAGGCCGTGCTGGAGACGTTCCCTGAAAAAGAGGCGCTGGCCCGGTGGATCCGCCAGGCCCGCGAGAAGGTGCACTTCCAGGGGTTGCCGGCCCGTATCTGCTGGCTCGAATATGGCGAGCGAGCCGAGATGGGGCTCAGGTTCAACTGGCTCGTCCGCACGGGCAAGGTCGAGGCGCCGATCGTCATCGGGCGCGACCACCTCGACAGCGGCTCCGTCGCCTCGCCCAACCGCGAGACGGAGGGGATGAAGGACGGCTCCGACGCCATTGCGGACTGGCCCCTGCTCAATGCCCTGCTCAACACCGCCTGCGGGGCCTCGTGGGTGTCGATCCACCACGGCGGCGGCGTCGGCATCGGCTACTCGATCCATGCCGGGATGGTGTGCGTGGCCGACGGCACCGAGCGCGGCGACCGACGCCTGGAGCGGGTGCTCACGGCCGACCCCGGCACGGGCGTGATGCGCCACGCCGACGCGGGCTACGAGGAAGCTATCGAGACGGCCCGCACGCGCGGCGTCGACCTGCCGATGCTCGGGGCGTGAGATGGCCTCAGCCCATCGCTACCGCCTCGGCGTCCGTGGTGGCGGCCAGCGTCGGGGCGGCGTCGCGGCGCGTCAGGTAGGTGTAGACCGCCGGGATGACGTAGAGCGTCAGGAACGTGCCGAAGAGCATCCCGCCGATGATGGCGATGCCCATCGGGGCGCGGCTCTCGCTGCCGGCGCCCAGCGCCAGCGCGATCGGCACGATGCCCAGGATCGTCGAGATGCTCGTCATGAGCACCGGGCGGAACCGGGCCGCCGCCCCCTCCCGGATCGCCTCCCTGATCGGCAGCCCCGTCGCCTTCCGCTGGTTGGCGAACTCGACGATCAGGATGCCGTTCTTCGTCACCAGGCCGATGAGCATGATCATCCCGATCTGGCTGAAGATGTTGATCGTCTGGCCGAAGTACCACAGCGAGAAGAGGGCGCCGGCCAGGGCCAGGGGCACCGTGAGCATGATGATGAGCGGGTCGCGGAAGCTCTCGAACTGGGCGGCCAGCACCAGGTAGATCAGCACCAGGGCCAGGAGGAAGACGAAGAGCAGGCTGGAGGCACTCTCGGCGAAGTCGCGCGAGGGGCCGGTCAGCGCCGTGGCGAACGTCTCGTCGAGCACCTCCCCGGCCAGGCGGTCCATGGCGGCGATGCCGTCGCCGATGGTCTTGCCCGGCGCCAGGCCGGCCGAGATGGTGGCCGAGACGTAGCGGTCGAAGCGGTAGCGCTGGGGCGGGCTGCTCTCCTCGGAGACGCGCACCAGGTTGTCGAGCTGGACGGGCTCGCCGGCGGCGTTGCGGACGAAGAGGGTGCGCAGGTCGAGCGTCTCGTTGCGGTCGGCGCGGTCCACCTGGGCGATGACCTGGTACTGCTTGCCGTCCATGATGAAGTAGCCGACGCGCTGGGCGCTGAGGGCCAGCTGGAGCGTCTGCGCGATGTCGAGCGCCGAGACGCCCAGCGCCCGCGCCCGCTCGCGGTCGATGGTGATGC
Source organism: uncultured Rhodothermaceae bacterium (assembly GCA_964552015.1). Classification (GTDB taxonomy): domain Bacteria; phylum Bacteroidota; class Rhodothermia; order Rhodothermales; family ISCAR-4553; genus Rhodocaloribacter. The sequence continues at coordinate 50,747 of CAZKFR010000010.1, forward strand.
GCAGCTCGGGCTTGTTGAACTTCAGGTCGGCGTCGACGAAGGTGAAGGTCGGCTCCCGGCGGGCGGCCTCCAGGAAGCGTGGCAGCGTCTCGCGCAGTTTCTCGAAGCTGGGGGCCAGCAGGACGTACTGCACCGGCAGCCCGCCGCGCCGGTCGCCCAGGCTCTGCGGCTCGGAGACGAACGTGCGGGCGCGCGTCATCTGGGCGACGCGGGCCGTGAGCGCCTCGGCGATCGCCGTCTGGGACCGCGCCCGCTCCTCCGCCGGGGGCAGGATGAGGAAGGCAAAGCCCGAGTTGACCGACGAGGCGGCGCCGAAGCCCGGCGACGTCACCGAGATGATGGCCTCGGCTTCGGGCACCTCCGCCTGGATCGTCCGGATGAGGTCGTCCATGTAGGCGTCCATGTACTCGTACGTGGCGCCCTCCGGGGCCGTGGCGAAGAGCCGGATACGGCCCCGGTCCTCTTTCGGGGCCAGCTCCTGCGGCAGGCTGGTGAAGAACAGGTAGACCAGGGCGAAGCACGCCGCGATGACGGGCAGGGCCAGCCACCGCCGCCGCAGGAAGGCGTCGAGCGAGCGGGTATAGCGGCGGTTGAGCTGCACGAAGAACGGCTCCGTCTTCCGGTAGAACCACGAGTGGTGCGCGTGCGGCTTGAGCAGGCGCGTACTCAGCATCGGCGTCAGCGTCAGCGCCACGAACGACGAGATGACGACGGCCCCGCCGAGCACCACGCCGAACTCGCGGAAGAGCCGCCCGGTCAGCCCGCCCAGAAACAGGATCGGCAGGAAGACGGACACGAGCGCCAGCGTCGTGGCGATGACGGCGAAGAAGATCTCGCGCGTGCCCGTGATGCCCGCCTCCAGCGGCGGCTTCCCCGCCTCGATCTTGGCATAGATGTTCTCGAGCACCACGATGGCGTCGTCCACCACCAGCCCGATGGCCAGCACGAGCCCCAGCAGCGTCAGCACGTTGATCGAGAAGCCGGCCACGTACATGATGAAGAAGGCGCCGACGAGCGAGACCGGGATGACGAGCACCGGGATGAGGGTGGTGCGCACGTCGCGCAGGAACAGGAAGATGATGAGCACCACCAGGATCAGCGCCAGGAAGATCGTCTGCTGCACCTCGGTGACGGAGTCGCGGATGTAGTCGGTCACGTCGAAGCCGATGCCGAGCTCGATGTCCGGCGGCAGGTCCCGGGCGATCTGGTCGACGCGGCGGTAGAACTCGTCGGCGATGGCGATGTAGTTGGCGCCGGGCTGGGGCTGCAGCACCACGCCGACCATCGGGATGCCGTCCCGCTTGAGGACGGTGCGTTCGTTGAGCGGGCCCAGCTCGGCCCGGCCCACGTCGCGCAGGCGGACGATCTGGCCCTGGTCTTCCTTCAGGATGAGGTTGTTGAACGCCTCCGGGTCTTCGAGGCGGCTCATGGTGCGGATCGTCAGCTCCACCTGTTCCCCCTCGATGCGGCCCGAGGGCAGCTCCACGTTCTCACGCTGGAGGGCGTTGCGCACGTCGAGCGGGGAGAGCCGGTAGGCGGCCAGGCGCTGCGGGTCCAGCCAGATCCGCATGGCGTATTCCTTCTCGCCCCAGATCTGCACGGCGCTGACGCCGGGGATCGTCTGCAGGCGTTCCTTGAAGACCTCGTCGGCGAAGCGGGAGAGCTCGAGCAGGTTGCGCCGGTCGCTCCGGATGTTGAGGAAGACGATGGGCTGGGCGTCCGCGTCGGCCTTGGAGACGACGGGCGGCTCGGCATCGGGCGGCAGGTTGTTCATCGCCCGCGAGACGCGGTCGCGCACGTCGTTGGCGGCCCGTTCGAGGTCCACGTCCAGGTTGAACTCCACCGTGAGCGTGCTGCGGCCCTCGCGGCTGACCGACGTCAGCGTGCGGATGCCGTCGACGCCGTTGACGGACTCCTCCAGCGGTTCGGTGATCTGCGACTCGATGACGTCGGCGTTGGCGCCCGGGTAGCTGGTGCTGACGGTGATGATCGGCGGGTCCACGGCCGGGTACTCGCGCACGCCCAGGAAGGTGAAGCCGATGAGGCCGAAGAGCACGATGACCACGGACATCACGATGGCCAGGACGGGGCGGCGGATGCTCAGCGCATAGAGGCTCATGGCGCGGGAGGGCTGGAGGTAAGCGGGCGGCGCGGCTCACTCGGTGCCCGGGGCGGCCAGGTCGAACCCGGCCAGCTCGACCGGCAGGCCGGAGCGGAGCTGCAACAGTCCGGACGTGATGACGGTGTCGCCGGGGGCCAGCCCGGCCACCACCTGCACCCGGTCCTCCAGGCGCAGGCCCGTCTCGACCGGCTGCACGACGGCGCGTCCGGCGCGGTAGACGAAGACCTGCTTGCCGCCCAGCACGGGAATGACGGCGATGGCCGGCACGGTCAGCGCGTCGGGGATCTCCTCGAAGACGACTTCGACGCGGGCGAAGGCGCCGGGCAGCAGCCGGCCCTGCGGGTTGGCGGCGCGGGCCCGCAGGCGCAGCGTCCGCGTGGCGGCGTCGATGCGGGGCTCGTAGGCATAGATACGCCCCTCGAACGTGCCCTCGACGCCCTCGACGGTGAAGGCGATCCGGTTGCCGACACGGACGCGGTGGGCATGCCGCTCGGGGATGGAGAACTCGACCTTCACCGTGCCGATGTCCTGCAACGTGGCGATCCGGGTGCTCGGGCTGATGTAGCTGCCCTCGCTCACGTAGCGCAGGCCGATGAGCCCGTCGAAGGGGGCCCGTAGCTCCGTCCGGGCGATCTGGGCCTCGATCAGGGCGACGGCGGCCCGCTGCACGTCCCGCTCGTTCACCGTGGCGTCGTACGTCTCCTGGCTGATGCCCTGCTTCGCGAGCAGTTGCCGTTGCCGCTGCTCCCGGTCCTCGGCCAGCCGGAGGCGGAGCCGGGCCTGCTGGAGCTGGGCCTGCAACTCCTGGTCGTTCACCTTCAGGAGCAGCTCGCCGGCCTGCACGCGGCGGCCCTCCTCGATGGCCAGGTGCACGATCCGGCCCGTGGCCTCACTCCGCAACTCGACCTCCTCGTTGGCCAGGATCGTGCCCGTGGTCACGAGCCGGTCCTGCAACGGCTGCGGCTCGACGACGACGGCTTCGACGCGAAGGGGGGCCTGGTTACCGGCCGCGGGCTGGGTGGCGCCGGCCGCCGGCGTGCCGCCGCGCAGCTTCGGCCAGGCCAGCAGCGCCACGGCGACCAGCAGACCGGCACCGATCAGGATGTGTTTGATCACGGTGGGGGAGGAGCGGGGTGAACGGGGAACGGCCACCGGCGGGCGGTAGTCTGCATACGCCCGCCCCGTACGGCAGGTTGTGTCGCACGAGCGAACGGCACGGGCATCTTTTTGAACAGCATCCTCCCGTTGCCGGTTGCACGCGGGGAGCGAGGAGCGTGCCCGTCAGCGGATGCGTGTGCGCTCGTCCCAGACCGGCACGAGGAGGCGGTAGTCGCCCAGGCCCGTCTCGTCGATGAAGATGAAGCGCCGGCCGATGCGGTAGTAGTACCAGATCTCGTACGGCTTGGCGTTGAAGCTGAAGGGATGGCGGTCGATGGCGTCCGGCTCGCCGAAGCGGATCATGACGTAGCCGCGGTCCGTCTTCCAGCCCTCATCTACCGTGTGGCGGTAGCGCTCGTTGGCATAGGCGACGCGGTAATAGTATTCCTCCATGCGCTCGTTGCGGCGGGTGCCGGGCGTGGGATCCCGTTTCTCCCAGAACGCCATGAAGCGACGGTAGCGCTCATCTTCGGTGGGGGCCTCCCGGATGTAGTCCAGCTCCTTCTTCTTGGCAATGTATTCGAGCTGGGCGATGGCCTCGTCCAGGTTGCGGATGTGTTCATGCAGGCCGGTCCAGCGCACCGTGAAGACCCGTTCGGCCACGTCCAGCGGTTGGCCCTGTTCGTCGTCGACTCGGACGCGCAGGAGGTAGGTGCCCACCTTGCCTTCCTCCATGGGGATGTCGACGATGAACTGGTTCGTGCGGCCTTCCAGGCGGGTGGCCTCGTCCTTCTGGTACACGATGTCGCCGCCCTCGTGGTCGGTGGCGGCAAAGAGGGCGGTCAGGGCCGGCAGGCCGCTGTCTTTCTCGAGGCGGACCACCTCCTGCGTGACGCGCACCGTGGTCGGCTGTCCGGTGTAGATCTCATAGAAGACCTTGAAGCGTGCCTCGTCGCTGCCGACGCGGTTGGTCACGCGGGGGGTCATGGTCTGTTTCCGGGCGTCGTAATCGTCGAGCAGGCTGATGTCGCTCAGGGCGACGGGCCGGTTCAGGTCGCGGACCACGAGCGGCACTTCCCGGACGAACACCTGCCGGGAGGCCAGGTCTTCGATCTGGATCTCGAGCACGTAGCGCCCCGGGTCGATGCTGATCGTCTGCATCGTGAAGTCCGAGAACTCCTCCTGCCGGGTGGCCGCGTACGTGGGGACGACGACCTTGCTTTCCCAGCGGTGCGTCAGGACCACGTTGCGGCGGCGTGCCGAGGCGTCCAGCTCCGCCACTTCGGCCACGACCTCATAGCGGGCGGTGAAGCCATCGGCGGTGTTGAGGAACGAGAGGCGCGTGTAGGGGATGCGGGTGTAGATCTCGACCTGCGTCTGGTGGGCCAGCACCGGGCCGCGCCGGCTGACCAGATCCACGTCGAACTCGGGGACGGCTTCCTGGGCCCGCGTACCCGACACCAGGATCAGGCAGAGCCCCAGGCAGAGCCCCAGCCATCGTATGCCATGCGTGCCCTCCATTGCGTAACCCTTGGTCATAGGCCTTCTGGCGGGGAAACATGCGTGGGCGCGGCCAGGCCGCGTTCATCGCGTTTTCACGAAGATAATATCGCCGGAAAAGGGTCCGCGTTCCAGGGACCTTCGCCTCGGTGGTCGAATAACCCCGGCGAACCGTGCCGGAGGCGCGACGAGCGGCAGGCCGGTGCCCGGAAAGGGCACGGGGCCTGGCCGGATCAGCGAAACAGGGCATCGACGAAGCGCTGCCGGTCGAACACCTGCAGGTCGTCGATGCGCTCGCCGACGCCGATATATTTTACGGGGATCTTGAACTCGTTGGAAATACCAATCACGATGCCCCCTTTGGCGGTTCCGTCGAGTTTGGTGAGCACCAGCCCGGTGACGTCGACGCTGCGGGTGAACTCTTCGGCCTGGCGGAGGGCGTTCTGGCCGGTGGAGGCGTCGAGCACGAGCAGCACCTCGTGCGGGGCGCCGGGGATCTGCCGGTCCATGACGCGCCGGATCTTGGCCAGTTCGTCCATGAGGCCGCCCTTGGTGTGCAGACGGCCGGCCGTGTCGATGATGACCACGTCCACGTCGCGGCTCTTGGCGGCGGCCAGCGTGTCGAAGGCAACGGCGGCGGGGTCGGCCCCGTGGCCCTGCTTGATCAGCGGCACACCGGCCCGCTCGGCCCAGACGTCGAGCTGTTCGGTGGCGGCAGCGCGGAACGTGTCGGCCGCGCCGAGCAGCACCGACTTGCCGGCCTGCCGGTAGCGGTAGGCCATCTTGCCGATGGTCGTCGTCTTGCCCACGCCGTTGACGCCCACGACCATGATGACGTGCGGCTTGTGGGGCAGCGGCGCCTCGAAGTCGGCCGGGTGCTCGGGCGCGTGGGCCAGCATCAGGCGGGCGATCTCGTCCCGGATCAGCGCGTTGAGCTCGCCCGTGGAGACGTACTTGTCCCGCTGCACCCGCGCCTGCACCGCATCGATGATGTCGAGCGTCGTCTTGACGCCCACGTCGCTCGTGACGAGGACCTCCTCCAGCCGGTCGAGCACCTCGTCGTCGATGGTGTCCTTGCCGCGCACGAGCCGGTTGAGCTTGCCGAAGAGGCCGGTGCGGGTCTTTTCCAGCCCGGCCTCCAGCCGCTCCTGATCCTGCGTGGTCGTCTCTTCTTTCTTGAACCGATCGAAAATGCCCATCGCTTCGTCTTGGAATTGGCAGATTGAAGATTGCAGATTGAAAATTGAAGATGTGGGGCCTGGAAGGGGTCAGGCTTTCAGGACGCGCTCGTTGTAGTCGTGGAAGCTCGAGAAGGTGCTGGTGTGGTAGCTCACGATGCGCCCGTCCATGTCGAACAGGTAGGCGATGAGGGCGGCGCGGACCCACATACCGTTGCGCGCCTGCCGGAAGTACATCGCGCGCGGGTCCTGGTCGACGAAGGTGGGGATCTCCTGATTCCGGGGGAAGGGGTGCAGGATGGCGGTGTATTCCCGCATCTTCTTGAGCATCTCCTCGCTGAGCTGGAAGCGCGAGTAGTCGAGCTGTTTGAAGAAGGCTTCTTCCTCGGGCGAGTTGTGTTCGTTCTGAATGCGGGTCATGTAGAGCAGGTCGAGCTCGCCGATGACCTCGCCCAGGTCGTGGCTCTCGAAGACGCGCACGCCCTTGCTCTTGAGCTGGTTCAGGAATTCGGGGGAGGGGCGCAGTGTGGGGTGATCGGGCGCGATGAAGTACATCGTCACGTCTTCGTAGCGCGTGAGCAGGTTGGCCAGCGAGCGCACGGTGCGCCCGCGCCCGATGTCGCCGCAGAAGCCGTAGACCTTGCGGTCCGGGCCCCGCCCCTTCTCGTTCAGGTCCGGGTACTTCCTGCGCAGGTCGTCGAACCGGTTCCAGACGGAGGAGTCGCGGGGTGACTTGAACTCGAAGACGCGCTGGATGGTGTAGATGTCGAGCAGGGCCTGGGTGGGGTGTTCGTCGGCGCCGGCGCCGCCGTTGATGACGGGTACGCTGCGCTGGTTGAACTGGTCGAGGTCGTTCATCAGGTAGGCGCAGCACTCGGCCAGGTTGGGCACCTTGCTCCGCATGATGATCAGGTCGAAGTAGCTGCTGAACATACGGAGCGAATCCAGCGGCGACTCGCCCTTGTACTCGGAGGACAGGCTGGGGTCGCGGATCTCGGCCACCTTCATGCCGAGGATCTGGCAGGCCCGCATGAACGAGAGGAAGGTGCGGGTGGAGGCCTGGGTGAAGTAGAGCATGGCCCCCTTGTGCGGCAGGAGCCCCTGCAGGAACCGGTGGCCGTCTTTGGAGCGGGCGATCTCTTTGATCATGGTGGCCACCCGGCCCAGGTGGTCGAGCAGCCCCCGGTCGAACTGGTCGGCAAAGATGACGTGCTTGAGCCGCTCGTTGCGCTCGAACTCGGGGATCTTCATCTTCACGGGTCGGTTCAGCCGGGACTCGAACTCGTACAGTTGCATCGCGCGTTACCCTGTGTGCTGGTCCTGAGAGACGGTTGGTGTGCGGCCCCGGAGGCTCCGGAGACCGTGACGGCATGGTACAAAAAAGGCCGGGTGGCACGCCTACCCGACCGGTCTGGTCTGTTCATCGGGAGCCGGCTGCGCCGAGAGGGTCCCGGCGCGTCCGATGTTGGCATAGAGGGCTCGCTGGCCTTCGGGCATGCGTAGCAGGCGCACGTAATGGAGGGCGTAGCGGAAGAAGGAGTAGATCATCATCCCGGTCGAGGCCACGATGCAGAACCGCAGCACGGGCGGGTCGGCCCGGAGCAGGGCGGCCAGGGCCGTCAGGGCAATCAGGGTGACGGTCACCTTGCCCCACCACATGCTCATCACCACGAAGCCCGTCCGGCGGCCGATGACGATGCCGCCGAGGACGAGCAGGGCATCGCGTGCCAGCATCAGGGCCACGAACCAGGCGGGCAGGCTGCCCCGGATCGCCAGGGCCAGCATCACCAGCCCGCCGCCCACCTTGTCGGCCAGCGGATCGAGCACCTTGCCCCAGTCGGAGACGGTGTGCGACCACCGCGCCACGCGCCCGTCGAAGTAGTCGGTGGCCACGGCCAGCAGGAACAGGGCAAAGATCCAGAGCAGCGGCCCGTCGATCATGACCAGGTAGGCAATGGGGAACGTGAGGACCAGCCGCAACAGGCTCAGCATGTTGGGGATCGTCCAGAAGTGCCCCAGTTCGGGCCATCCGGTGGTATGTCGAAGCCGAAGGTCGGTCATGCGTAGACCCTGTCCTGGCCAGGCCGGTGTCGGGAAACCGGGCATGGTAACGCCCGCGGCGTGCTTTGGTTTGCCAACGCCGGCCCGGCCCGATCCGTTTCGATACGTTTTTCACCGGCCCGTCGTTCGGGCGAGCGGCCCGGGATGGCGTCAGCGGGCGAGTCGGGCCCCGGCGTGCAGGGCGAGCGCCGAGCGGGGCGGCAGCGACAGGTCGGCGGTGCCGTCGGCCCGTACGAGCACCGCCGGGCCGGTGCAGCCGGCGCCGTCGGGGCGCAGCGTGCCGGCGGTCACGTTGCAGTAGGTGCCCGGTGCCAGGCCGGTGGGCAGCGTGACTTCCAGCGTTGCCTCGTCCAGGTTGAGGGCGAAGAAGCCGCGATCCCCCCGGGAGAAGGCAATCTGTCCGGGCGTGCCCGTCCAGAGGTGCTCCACGGTGCGCACGCCGGCCGTGGCGTTGTGGAAGCCCACCATCCCCGCGATGACCGGACGCCGGTGCTCGCACACCCACCGCCCGGCGCCGCAGTCCACGGTGCCGTCGGGCCGGTGCACCCGCAGGATGTTGAACGCCGCATCGTGGGGCGGACCGTCGGCATCGCCCGTGAAGGCGTAGCTGGACATGACGCGGGGACGGCCGTACGGGTAGGCCAGCATGAAGGCCACGGCCAGGTCATAGAGCGGCCCGTCCCGGTGCGTGAGGACGTGCCCGCCGGCTCCATGCCCGCGCTGGTTGTCGTGGTTGTCGATGAACACCAGCGCCCGCTCGTCGGGGATCATGGTACGTTCGCTCCAGAAGGACGACGGCCCTGCGAGCCGGTCCGCGCGGCCCGCGCGGAGGGCCTGGCTCACCAGCAGCCCGTAGCGGAACTCGGTCACGTCGCCGAGGGGGTAGTAGGCGGGGGCCCACACCGGCGTGTCCCCGCCGTCGATCACCTCGAGATAGACGTAGAGCGGCCCGTCGAGCCGTTCGAGGATGGCCCGGAGGTCGTCGGGGGCCATGTGCCGGGCCGCGTCGACGCGGATACCGGCCACGCCCAGGCCGATGAGGTCGTTCAGGTAAGCAGCCAGCCGGTCGCGCACCTCCTCCTTCTCGGTGGCCAGGTCGGCCAGGTTGACCAGCTCACAGGTGCGCACCTGCTCCGGGTCGTCGAAGTCCTGGATGTCGTCGTTTTCGGTCAGCCCGCAGTGGTGGAAGTCGTCGTTGTCGTAGAGGCCCGGATAGTCGTACTCGGAGAAGGTGGAGCCGGCGGTGCCACGCCCGCGGTAGACGCCCGTCATGTGGTTGAGCACGGCGTCCACGTAGATGTCGACGCCGGCGGCCTTGCAGCGGGCCACCATGTCGGCGAAGGCGGCGCGGTCGCCGCTGCGGTTCTCGAGGCGGTAGCTGACGGGCTGATAGCGTTCCCACCAGGGGCGCGGCGGGTCCTCCACGACGGCGTTCTCGGTGGGGGGCGACACCTGCACGGCCCGGTAGCCCGCCGGCCCGAGGAACGTCTCGCACTCGGCGGCCACGTCGTCCCAGCGCCACTCGAACAGGTGGACGATCACCCCCTCGGCGTCGACGACCGTGGCCGGGCGCCCCGGCTCGTCCGGCGCTTCCGGCGGCGGCGCTTCACAGGCGGTCAGAAGCAGGAAAACGAGCGAAGTCAGGAGCAGGCGCATGGAGGCTGGGGGGTAGGGATTGAAGATTTCAGATTTCAAATTTCAGATGGGAACAGGGTACGCTCGGGGATACAGCCTGGCTACACCCTTTGAGTCTTCGTGCCTTCGTGGCCCAAAAGGCCGTCCTCGAACCGCGCTCATGCGTGGTATATGATTCCTCGATTCAAACCTTCAATCTTCAATTTGCAATCTTTAATCTTCAATCCTCAAGTATCAGTGTCCTCCGGGAGCGGCGGACGGGGGGCTGGCGTGCGCGTCGCCGTGCTCCCGGACGAGCGTCCAGGCCAGCGTGGAGACGGCCAGCGTGG
>CAZKFR010000010.1:60769-74259 GCA_964552015.1 uncultured Rhodothermaceae bacterium
GCGTCGCCGTGCTCCCGGACGAGCGTCCAGGCCAGCGTGGAGACGGCCAGCGTGGCGGCGCAGATGAGGAAGATGAGCCCCTTGTCTTCCGCCCCTCCCACGGCCTCGCCCACGCCCAGGCTCGCCACGAGCTGCGGCAGCACGACCGACAGGTTGAACAGCCCCATGTAGAGCCCCATCCGGGCCTGATCCACTTTCTGCGACATGATGGCGAAGGGCAGGCTGACGGTGGCCGCCCAGCCCACTCCGACGACGCCCATCAGCACGTAGATGGCCGCCGGCGTCACGTCGATGAAGGCGAAGCCCGCGTAGCCGAGCGTCATCACGGCCAGGCAGAGGGCGTGCGTCTTCACCCGCCCGATGCGCTCCGTGATCGGCTCCAGGACGAAGGCCGGCAGGATCGCACCGACGGCGTTGAGCACCAGGAAGCTCATCGACACCACGCGGCCCATCTCGATGTCGGTCAGGTCCGGCAGCTTGTTCTGCACGTAGGCGAACATGTAGACGAACATCGTCTGCACGCCGATCCAGGTGAAGCTGTGGGCCGCGAGCACCTTCTTGAACCCGATCTGCCCCGCCTCCTCCCGCGTCTTGCCTTGCTCCGACTTCAGCAGTGCCTCGACGATCAGCACCACCGTCAGCCCCGCGCAGAAATACTCGACGTAGTGGTGACCCACTTCGATCTCGCCCAGGCGCAGCGTCATCGCATAGATCGCATAGATCAGGAACCCCCAGAGCGGGCGGATGCTCTGCAGGACCTCCCCCGGCGACGACGCCCGCGCGACCTCGGGGTCGTCCGGCTCGTTGCGTAGCGTGCGCGGCTCTTCGATGAAGAACGGCGGGATGACCGAGAAGAGCAGCACCAGCGCCGCGCCGAAGTAGATGAGGACGTAGTTGTCCCAGGTGGCGCCGATGGCATAGGCCATCACGCCGAAGGAGCCGGAGATGGTCTGCATCCACGTGTAGCCCTTGGTGCGGGGCACGCCTTCGGGCGTCACGTCGGCGATGAGCGAGCGCGTCGGGTTGAAGCTGACGTTGATGGCCAGGTCCAGCGTCAGGGCCACGGCGATGGCGATGCCGAGGATGCCGTCGAGCCCCATCGCGGCGGAGATCACGTCGATGTTGGGCAGGGCCAGCAGCATCAGCGCCGCCAGCACGCCGCCGATGAGGATGAAGGGCCGCCGGCGCCCGCCCCAGAACCAGACGTTGTCGCTGATGACGCCGATGATGACCTGCCCCAGGATGCCGGCGATCGGCCCGGCCGCCCACACCAGCCCCACCTCTTCGATCGCCAGGCCGTACTTCGTGCTCAGGATCCAGCTCAACGCCGAGATCTGCACGGACAGGGCGAAGCCCATCGCCGTGGCCGGCAGGCTGAGCAGCACGTAGAACGTGTTCGTGAGCCGCTTCTGGATGTCGAGCATGGGCGTGGCAGGCTGGACGAGGAGGCGAACGAAGCGCCGGGAAAGTAGGCATCGCCCCCGACATTGCCAAGATGCGCGGTTCAGGCGGCGATCTGCCGGCGGACCCACGCCGTGAAGTCGGCCAGGTAGGTGCGCAGGAAGTCGCGGGTGGCCTCGTCGGTGAGGCGGAGGTCGTCGTCGAACTTGTCGGCGGCGCGGGTGACGGCGACGCCGGGGTGGGGGAAGACGAGGGCGATCATGCCGAGCAGGTTGAGTTTGAGCTGTTCCTGCCCGCGCATGGTGCCGCTGGCCCCGGGCGAGGCGCCCATGAGGCCGGTCGGCTTGCGGGCCATGGGGGAGCGGAAGCCGGGGCGGGAGGCCCAGTCGAGGGCGTTCTTCAGCACACCGGGGACGCCGTAGTTGTACTCCGGGCTGGCGATGAGCACGCCGTCGGCCTCGCGGATGGCGGCCTTCAGCCGGTTCACGGGTTCGGGGCGGTCCGTGTCGTTGTCCAGGTCGGCGTTGTAGAGGGGGATGGGGGCCAGGTCGAAGAGGTCGAGGCGTACGTCTTCGGGCACGAGGTCGCGGGCGGCTTCGAGGAGGGCACGGTTGTAGGAACGGGCACGCAGGCTGCCGGCGAGGCCGAGCAGGCGGAGCGGACGGTCGGGCATGGGACGCAACGGGTTGGTGTACGTGGATGGGACGGTGGCTTCACACGGGCGAGGTGCCGGGGCGTTCCGTGCCCGCGGGTTCGGGCACGCCCAGGCGGTCGCCTTCGCGGAGGGGGTAGCCGCGGAGGAAGTCGGCGGCGGGCAGGCGGCGGTGGCCCTCCCGCTGCAACTCCACCACCTCGACGGCGTCCTCCCCGCAGGCCACCACGAGCCGGTCGCCGGCTTCGAGGATCGTTCCCGGCTCTCCGGAGCCGTCGGTGAGGCGGCTCCGGTAGAGTTTGAGCAGCGTGTCGCCGTGCGTCGTCCAGGCGCCGGGGAAGGGGGAGAGGCCGCGGATGTGGTTGTGTACCACGGGGGCCGGGCGGTCCCAGGGGATGCGGGCCTCCTCGCGCGAGAGCTTCGGCGCGGGGGTGGCCAGGCGGTCGTCCTGCGGCACGGCCCGCGCCTGCCCGGCCTCGATCAGGCGGACCGTCTCGAGCACGGCGTCGGCGCCGAGTTCCATCATCCGGTCGTGCACCTCGCCGGCCGTCTCGTCCGGGCCGATGGACATGCGTTTCTGAAGGATGATGTTGCCCGTGTCGACCTTCTCACGGAGGAAGAAGGTGGTCACGCCCGTTTCCGTCTCGCCCGCCATGATGGCGCGGTGGATGGGGGCGGCGCCCCGGTACCGGGGGAGTAACGAGCCGTGCAGGTTGAAGGCCCCCAGGCGGGCGGTCTGGTAGACGGCCGGCGGCAGGATCTTGAAGGCCACGACCACGATCAGGTCCGGCTCGAGGGCCGCCACCGCTTCGGCGAAGGCCGGGTCCCTGACCGACTCGGGCTGGAGGATCGTGTCGATGCCCAGGCGCAGGGCGGCCTCCTTGACGGGCGTGGGCGTCAGTTTCTGGCCGCGCCCACGGGGGCGGTCCGGGCCGGTGACCACGGCCACGGGGAGGTAGCCGTGGGCGGCCAGCCGCTCGAGCGAGGGCACCGCAAAGTCGGGCGTTCCCATGAAAACGATACGCATCGTGCTGTCCGGTACGGTTCGAAGGGCGGGGCGGGACGACGCGCCTAGGCGAGGACGGTTCCGGCCTCGGCCACGGCGTCGAGGAGGGCGTCGGTGCGGATGAAGTCCAGGCAGGGTACGAGGTCTTCCTGGAAAAAGTAGTCTGCTTCCCGGTGGGGGATGAGGCGGCGCACGAAGCGGTGGGCGGTTTCCACCCCCCGGCCGGGCCGCAGCGGCAGCCGGTAGTCGAGGGCCTGCGCGGCGGTGAGCAGCTCGATGGCCAGCACGTGCTCCAGGTTGCGCAGCACGTTCACCAGCTTGAGGGCGCTGATCGACCCCATGCTGACGTGGTCCTCCTGCCCCAGGCTCGTGGGGATGGAGTCGATGGAGGCGGGGTGGCAGAGCACCTTGTTCTCCGAGACGAGGGCGGCGGCGGTGTACTGGGGGATCATGAAGCCCGAGTTGATGCCCGTCTCGCGCATGAGCAGCTTCGGGAGGCCGTCGTGCCCTTCGAGGAGCAGGTAGATGCGGCGCTCGGAGATGGAAGCCAGCTCGGCCAGCGCCATCGCGGCCACGTCGAGGGCCAGGGCCAGCGGCTGCCCGTGGAAGTTGCCGCCGCTGAGGATGTCGCCCTCCTCGAAGACGAGGGGGTTGTCCGTGACGGCGTTGATCTCCGTCTCGACGACGCGGCAGGCATAGGCGAGCGCGTCGCGGCTGGCGCCGTGCACCTGGGGCACGCACCGCAGGCAGTAGGGGTCCTGCACCTTGCCGCAGTGGCGGTGGGCCTCCAGGATCTCGCTGCCTTCGAGGAGGCGACGGACGTTCTCGGCCACGCGGGCCTGCCCGGGGTGCGGGCGGAGGGCCTGGATGCGCGCGTCGAACGGCTTGATGCTGCCCTGCAGCGCCTCCAGGCTCATGGCCGCCAGCAGGTCGGCCGTGCGGGCGAGCCGGCTCCCCTTCTCCAGCACGTAGGCCCCGTAGGCGCTCATCATCTGCGTCCCGTTGATCAGAGCCAGCCCGTCCTTCGGCTGGAGGTCGATGGGGGCCAGGCCGTGTGCTGCGAGCACGTCGGCGGCCGCCACCGTCCCGTCGCCGTCGGGCCGCCAGAAGGCGCCCAGCCCCAGCAGGGGCAGCGCCAGGTGGGCCAGCGGCGCCAGGTCGCCCGAGGCGCCGACGCTCCCTTTGCTCGGCACCACCGGCACCCAGTCCTTCTCGGCAAAGAGCAGCAGCCGGTGGAACGTCTCCGGCGAGATGCCCGAGTAGCCCAGGCCAAGGGCGTGGATCTTCAGGTGGAGCATGAGCCGCGAGACCTCGCGTGGGATCGGGTCGCCCACGCCCACGGCATGGCTCAGGAGCAGGTTGCGCTGGAGCTGGGCCTGCTGCTCTGGCGGGATGCGCACCTGGGCCAGCTTCCCGAAGCCCGTGTTGATGCCGTAGTACGTACCCCCGTCGGCCAGGGCGCGCTCTACGACGGCCCGCGACCGCCGCACGGCCGTGTCGTCCTCGCGGAGCGCCGCCAGGCTGCGCCGGAGGTCGGCATACAGGTTTTCGATCGAGACATGGACCAGAGGCTCGGTGCGCATGGCGTACGGGGTCAGGCAGAAGGACGGCGGGGTTGTGGATGCCCTCCGCCGTGCCTAAGATACACACGCGAGGGCCGTCGCCGCGAGGCGGGCGGGTGCCACGACGCGGCCGCACGGCCGGTTCCGCCGTGCAGCTTCCGCCCGTACCCGACGACGGTGCCGACGGTATGCCCATCCAGCCTTCCGCATCGGTCATGACCCGGAAACGACTGACGCACGTCGCCCTGGTGTACACGTGTGCCGCGCCCGGCGGGCAGGCGGCCGTGCATCCGATCCCGCGCGGGACCCTCGTGTGGGAGGGCGATACGATCCTGTGGGTGGGGCCGGAGGCCGAGCTGCCGGCGGCGTTCGCCGGCGCCGAGCCGGTCGATGCCGGCGGGGCGATGGTGATCCCGGGCCTGATCGACTGCCACACCCACCTGGCCTTCGGCGGCTGGCGGGCCGACGAGTTCGAGCAGCGCATCCTCGGGGCCACGTACCGCGACCTCGCCCGGGCCGGGGGCGGCATCGCCGCGACGGTGCGGCACACGCGCGCGGCCTCCGAGGACGCCCTCTTCGAGCGGTGCCGGGGGTTCCTGCGCGAGATGGCGCGGCTGGGTGTGACGACCGTCGAGGGCAAGAGCGGCTACGGGCTGACCGTCGAGGACGAGGTGAAGACGCTGCGGGTGTACCGCCGCCTGGCCGAGGCCGGGCCGGTTCGGATCGTGGCCACGCTGCTGGGGGCGCATGTCGTTCCGCCCGAGTACGCCGACGACCGGGAAGGGTACCTGCGGCTGCTGTGCGACGACCTCATCCCCCGTGTGGCCGCCGAGCGTCTGGCCGACTTCGCGGACGTGTTCGTCGAGGAGACCGCGTTCCGGCCGGAGGAGGCGCGGCGTTATCTGGCCGCCGCCCGGCGGCACGGGCTGGCCGCCAAGCTCCACGTGGACCAGCTCGGCGACGACGGCGGGGCCCGCCTGGCCGCCGAGGTGGGGGCCGTCTCCGCCGACCACCTCGAGTACACGGGCGACGACGGCATCCGGGCGCTGGCGGAGGCCGGCGTCGTGGCCGTGGCCCTGCCGCTGGCGACCCTCTACCTCGGGCAGCGCCCCATGGCCGCCCGCCGCTTCGTCGAGGCGGGCGTGCCCGTGGCCGTGGCGACGGACTTCAACCCGGGCAGTGCGCCCAGCTACCACCTGCCGCTGGCCCTGACGCTGGCCTGCACGATGAACCGCCTCACGCCGGCCGAAGCCCTCAAAGGGGCCACCTGCTATGCCGCCCGGGCGCTTCGCCGCGAACACGAGGTCGGGTCGCTCGAACCGGGCAAACGCGCCGACTTCGTCCTGCTCGACGCCCCCGACGTCAATCACTGGCTCTACCATTTCCGGCCGAACGCCGCCCGGCAGACGTTCCTGCGGGGGCGTCCGCTGGCGGACGCGGCAGCGTGACCGTGAACGTGCTGCCGGCACCCGGCGTGGAGGTGACCCGGACGCGCCCACGCATGAGCTCGACCGCCTTCTTCACGATGGCCAGCCCGATCCCCGTGCCCGGGTAGGCGTCACGGGGGTGAAGCCGGTAGAAGACCTGGAAGATCTGGTCGTGAAACTGCGGGTCGATGCCGATGCCGTTGTCCTCGACGTGGAGGTGGAGGTGGCGCGGCGTGGTTTCGCACCGGATGGTGATCTCGGGGGGCACGCCTTCCCGGCGGTACGTGAGCGCATTTTCCAGCAGGTTCATGAACACCTGGCGAAGCAGGGTCGGGTCGCCGTAGACCGGGGGCATCTGCTCGGGCAGGGTGATCCGCCCGCCGGTCTCGTCGAGGCGGGGGGCCAGCATCGCCCGGATCTGCTCGAACAGGGGGAGCGGCTCTACGGGCTCCGGGGTAACGGCCGTGCGGCCGAGCCGGGCGTATCCCAGCAGGTCCTCGATGAGGTGCTCCATCTGGCGGCTGGCCTCGACGATCCGGGCGACGTAACGGCGCGTGTTCTCATCGAGGGCCTGGCGAGCCAGCAAGTCGGCGAAGCTGCGGATGGCTCGCAGCGGGGTCCGCAGGTCGTGCGAGACGGAATAGCTGAAGGCCTGCAGTTCGCGGTTGGCGGCCTCCAGCCGCTCGGCGCGGCGGCGGAGGACGTCGTTGAGGCGGCGGATCTCTTCCTCGGCCCGCTTGCGCTCGGTGATGTCGCGCCCGACGGCCTGGTACTCGACGATGCGGCCCTGCGCGTCGCAGAAGGCGCGGTGCGTCCACAGGTGCCAGCGCACGTCGCCGCCGGGGAGGATGACGCGCAGTTCGACCGTTCGGACCGGGTTGCTGCAGTCCAGATGATCCATGTTCTGGGCCAGCAGGTGCTGATCCTCCGGGGGGATCTCCGGGATGAAGGTCGACCCCACGACCTCGTCCACGGTCATGCCGAAGTAGCGGGCATAGGCCTCGTTGGCGAAGGTCGTGACGCCCTCCGGGGTGAACCGGCAGATGAGTTCGGTCTGATCCTCGACGATGGCGCGGTAGCGGGCCTCGCTCAGGCGGAGGGCTTCTTCGGTGCGGCGGCGCTCGGCGATCTCGGCCTCGAGCCGGGCGACCATTTGCTCGAGTTCGGCGGTTCGCTCGGCCACGCGCTGTTCGAGCTCGGCGTTGAGGCGGCGGATCTCTTCTTCCTGCTGCTTCTGCTCGGTGATGTCCACCACCCCGGCGATGGCGCCGGTATAGCGGCCCTCCTCGTCCGTGATCGGGGCCGTCGCCATCAGGGTGTAGATGCGCCGGCCGTCGCGGTGCATCAGTTCGAACGGGTGGAGCTCGCGGATGCCCTGGCGCCGCCGCTCCAGGTTGTTCGTGGCGATGGCCTGGCCCTGTTCATCCATGAAATCGAACAGAGGGCGCCCCACCATCTCCTCGGGCGTGTAGCCGAGCATACGGGCCATGCTGGGGTTGACGAACGTGGTGAACCCTTCCGCGTCGATCACCCAGATGCCTTCCTGCGCCAGTTCGACGAGCTGCCGGTATTTGCGCTCGCTCTCGCGCAGGGCCTGCTCGGCCAGGCGCCGCTCGGTGATGTCACGGATCAACCCCAGCACCTCGTCGTCGGCGATGGGTACCAGCCGGGCCTCGAAAAAGCGGGGCTGGCCGTCGAGCGGGAGTTCGTACTCGAACACCTGCACGGTGCCGGTTTCGAGGGCGCGCTCGAGGGCCTGCCGGGTCTGCCGGGCCAGGTCGGGTGGCAGCACTTCTTCCTGGCGCCGGCCCAGAAAAGCCTCGGGCGGGACGAGCGTGGCGATGCCCGGGGCCGGGATGTACTCGAGGTAACGTCCCTCCCGGTCCAGGCGGAACATCATGTCGGGCACGGCTTCGAGCAGGGCGCGCAGGCGATGCTGGTTGGCGCGGAGGGCGTCTTCGTTGATCCGGGCCCGGTCCAGCGCGTCGCGCAGGGCGCGGGCCGAGAGTTCGAGCAACAGCACCGTGGTGAAGAAGAAGATCGAGATGGTGATCCAGCGGGAGAAGGGGGTGGCGCTGAGGCGTGGCGCGGGCAGGAGGCCCTGGACCTCGAGGAGGGTCAGGATCAGGCCGGCCAGGATGGCCAGCAGCGCCACCTTGATGGCGCCGCCGCGCCGGAGCACCAGGCCGCCCATGATGACCAGCAACAGGAGCCCGTAAAACGGTGGACTGTCGAGGCCGCCGCCATATGCACTGCCCATCACGAGCAGCAGGCCCATCCCCGCGATGAAGAGCCGGGCCGAAGACAGGACGTGCCCCTGCCGCACCCGGATCACCAATCCGATCAACAGGAGGATCATCAACCCCATGAGGACGAGTCGCAGCCGGTCCGGCGGAACCAGCCCCGTCAGCGTCAGGAGACCAAACACCAGCACGCCCCCCAGCGTGATCAGGAGGGTCAGGTACAGGATGTGCGCCCGGTGGGTGCGGTCCTCCTGAAGGAACCGGGGCGGTTGCAGCAGCGCCGTGAGCCGATGACGCATCGGACACTCCTCACAGAAAAACGAAGACGTCGGCCCTCATTATACGGGTTGCCTTCGTATTTTCCGCATGAACGACAGCGAGAGGCGAAAACGGTATGTTTATCAAGATTTTTACGACGGGGGGTACGATCGACAAGGTCTACTTCGACGCCAAGAGCGAGTACGAAGTAGGCGAGCCGCAGATCGTCGACATCCTGCGTGAGGCCAACGTGACGGTCGATTACGCGGTGGAAACCCTTTTCCGCAAGGACAGCCTGGAACTGACCGACGCGGACCGGGCGGTGATCGTGGACCGGGTGCGGAACGATCCGGCCCGGCACGTGCTCATCACGCACGGCACGGACACGATGGTGGAGACGGCACGGGCCCTTCGGGGTATCCCCGACAAGACGATCGTGCTGGTGGGCTCGCTCAGCCCGGCCCGCTTCAAGCACACCGACGCCGAGTTCAACGTGGGCTTCGCCATGGCGACCGTGCAGGCCATGCCGCCGGGCGTGTACCTTGCCATGAACGGCCGCATCTTCGAGCCGGAGAAGGTGCGGAAGAACCGGGCCATGAACCGGTTCGAGCCGGTCTGAACGGGCGTTGGAGGAACGATCCGGCGGGCGCGCGGTATCGTGAACATCGGTTCCGGGTGCCGGATCGCGGCTCTGCCATGGAGAAGACGCAATACAGCATAACGCCCGTCATCGCCGTGCGGCTCGTGCCGGTGCAGCTCGAGCATGCCCCGGCCATCCAGCGCCTGGCGGAAGACCCGGCCGTGACGGCGACGACCAACCTGCCCGAGCCTTACCCGCCCGACGGGGCACGGCTCTGGATTCGCTCCCTCTTGCCCAAACGATGGGCCGGGGTCGAGTACGCCTTCGCGATGGTGAACGCGGACGAGGAGCTCGTGGGCGTGGTGGGCTTCATGGATGTACGGCCGCAGGAAGGGCAGGCGGAGCTGGGCTACTGGGTGGGGCGTCCCTACTGGGGGCGCGGCTATGCCACCGCGGGCTGCCGCCAGATCCTGGCGTACGGGTTCGACGTGCTGGGCCTCCGCCGTATCATCGCCCGGCCGCTGGCACGCAACCGGGCCTCGTGCCGCGTCCTGGAGAAGATCGGCTTTCGCTGGCTGGGCACCGAACGCAACGTCTTTCCCCGATTCGACCCTGAGGACCGTCTGGCCGTCTACGAAATGACGGTGACGCAGTGGGACGGTGGTGCCTGAGTGCCGGGGCTACTCGATGCGCGGGGCCTTGATCTCGCGCCCGGCCTGGTAGAGCGTCAGCGCCGTGGCCGGGCCGTCGTCCCCGGCGTGGAAGACGATGCGGGCGCCTGCATATGACGTATCGGGGGCGCAGAAAAAAACACAGAAGAAATAACAGAAAAAAATGAAGCGAGAGGAGGTCCCTCTTTTTAGGCTTTGTCTGAAAAATCGGGATTTGTAGTTTGGGCCATCACCAAGCAGCACGACAATGGCCCGACGCTACGAGTTAAGCGATCAGCAGTTCGCGCTGATCAAAGACGTTCTTTCACACGCGAAGACCACCCGCCGAGGACGGCCCCGGCGCGATGACCGCACGCTCCTAAACGGCATCTTCTGGGTGCTCTGCTCCGGCGCCGCCTGGCGCGATCTGCCTGAGCGCTTCGGCCCCTGGCAGACCGTCTACGACCGGTACCGGCGATGGAGCCGAGATGGCACGATTGACCGCGTCCTGGAGTTGCTTCAACTGCAACTGCTCGACGACGGCACGCTGGACTTGGAAACCTGGTTTGCTGATTCGACCACGGTGCGCGCCCAGAGGGCCGCCGCCGGGGCGAAAAAAAAAGGCGGGCACTGATGCCAGGACCAACGCCGCCGAGCAGGCCCTCGGGCGCAGTCGGGGCGGTTTTACGACGAAGGTGCACCTGGTTTGCGACGGGCGCGGCACGCCGTTGTCGGTGCACCTGAGCGCGGGGCAATGCCACGACAGCCCGCAGTTCGCCCCGACCTTCGAAGCGGTCACGGTGCCGGCGCGACCGAAGGTGCTCGTGGCCGATCGAGGCTATGATAGCGCGGCGATCCGCTCGTACTTGAGCGGGCAGGGCATTGAGCCGGTGATTCCGAAGCGTCGGAGCAAGGCGGTGCCAGAGCCAGAGCCGGTCTGCCCGGTGCGCTACCGGCGCCGCAACGTCGTCGAGCGCCTGATCGGTCACTTGAAGGAGTGCCGTCGGTTGGCTTCGCGCTATGAGAAGCTGGCGCGACATTATCTGGCGATGGTCAAACTCGCCTGCATACGGCGCATCTTCAATCCCATTTTTCAGACACTACCTAATACACAGCCTCCCGGTGATTGACCGTTATGCAAGGAACTGCCATCAATGTGCGAGACGTGTGGTTTTCATATCAAGCGGATAAACCTGTGCTGCGTGGGCTCACGTTGCAGGTTCGGCCGGGAGAGATTGTGGGGTTGCTAGGGGCCAATGGTGCTGGCAAGACGACCACATTTCGACTCCTGGCCTCATTGCTCAGACCGGATGCGGGTACCATCCACGTGGCGGGTGTGGATGTGCAAACCGATCCGCGCACAGCCAAGCAACGATGTGCCTACGTGCCCGATGAACCATTGCTCTACCCTCATTTGAGTGCACTGGAAAATCTGAACCTATTCGGTGTGTTGTGGGGTGTGCCGGCCGAACAAATCCGCACACGTACCGAAACCCTTCTGCGGGAAGTCGGACTTTGGGAGGTGCGGCACAACTGGGTGCGTACTTATTCGCGAGGGATGCGCCAAAAGCTGGCTTTGTGTGCTGCGTTGCTCCATGCGCCCGATGTTCTATTAATGGATGAACCATTTACGGGCTTGGATATTGAGGCTGGATTGTGGGCAAGAACATTACTGGAGGAAACAGCAAGAGCTGGATGCGGAATCGTCTTTACGAGTCATGTACCCGAACTGGTAGAAGCGTTCGCTAGTCGGGTCGCCATTCTTCATGAAGGTCGCGTGACCTACGATGAGCCCGTTGCAAAAGTGCGGCAAGAGGGCGGCATGGTAGCAGTTTTCCTCCGGGTACAAGATGGGTTGGGCCCTGTGGAGGTTACGGCATGAGGCAGGCGATAATGGTGCTTGTTATGGAGACCAGAAGCCTGGTACGCAGCTTTATTCCGCATTTGTGGATTCGCAGAATCGTGCTGGGAACGATTGCGCTGATCGTAGTGGCGGCATGGGTAGGAAGTTTGCTCATCCCTCTGCCACCGGGGCGTAAGCCGCCGTCGCTGGAGGCGCTTACGGGTATCGTTGTACTCAATCTTGGATTGGCCGTATCGGTGAGTATGGGGGGAGCAGCCAGGTTGTTGTATCAGCCTGAGCGTGTACGGCTTCTGCTATTGGCACCTGTGCACCCGGCCCTGGTGGTGTGGGCCCGGGTAGGGCCGGTACTGTTGATGGCATGTGGTGCTTTGTCCGTTTTCTTTCTTCCTTTTGTGATGGCGGCCTTCCGTCTAGCACCCGGTACCGGCCTCATGATGCTGTTGCTGGGAATAGCAGTAATCGGGTGGGCCGTGCAATTGGCGCTCTGGGGGGTATTGATGCTTACCCGGATGCTAGGAAGAGAACGGGGCATTCGGCTAAGCTATGCCGTTGCCTTGGGGGGGGTTTTGTTAGCAACGATGGGGTTCGGGGTTATAGTGAAACTTGCTGCGGGTCCATTGCCTCTGCTAGGGTTTCTTGCACTTACGGTAGCCGCTCTTCCTGCCTGGATACAGCACACGGGACGAGCCTACACCGAGGATCTCATGAAGTCAGAAGCGCCACCCAAAGCTCCTGCCCCGGTATGGGGTCGGATTGCTGCCTGGCGCTACGTCCAGCGGACACCAGCCGTATGGGGGATGGTCGGAACGATACTGCTTCTAGGATGCTTTCTGGTTGTAGACGTTCCTGGGCGTGCGGGTCTGGTGGCGATGCTGCTCTACGTACTGGCCACGACACCGCTACAGCATGCTTTTCTGCCAGAATATGATCAACCGGATCGATGGGCGCTGGCTCCTTATGCATATCGGGTGCGGCGAGCGTTAATGTGGCAGGTGGGATTACCTCCCTTGCTGGTTGCTATCGGGGGGGTACTGGTCGTAGGATGGGGTGTGTGGTACTGGGTTGGTAGTGTTGTCATGCTCTTACTGTTGGGTATCCTCTCGCACAATATCTTCGCTACACTTCCGCGCAAGATCGTTCAGACCGTGTTGCTCGCGCTGGCATTAACCACACAAGCACTTTGGTAAGTGCTTGCGGTGCCAGAAGCTTCTGGCAAGCAATCAAACGTTGTAAACGGAGTCATGGCTAACAAACTGCTCTCGATTCTCCTGGGGGGATTAACGTTTGGGATTGTGACCATCGTTGCCAAGCTACTTGGCAATGCAGGGGCGGGAATAGTGGGGGGGCTTCTCAGTAGCGCTGCCTATGTTATAGGTGCCTGGGCAACGGTGTGGGCGTATTCAGGTCTTACAGCTAGTCAACCGGAGCTCCGGCAAGGGGCCGGAATGGGGGCTTTTCTTGGAGGATTGTGTGCCTTGGTGGTACCAATGGTAAGTCTGGTGCTTATCAGGGTTGGGATTGTTGCAGATCCAGTGGCTGTGTTGGAACAGCAACTTGCTGCTATGCCAGAAGCACAGAGAGCGTTGGCCAAACAGATCTTCGAGTTTTCACGAAGTCCTCTTGGCATTGTGACGAATGCGGTGGTTGGTGCCATTCTAGGAGCATTGGGGGGAGGTGCGAGAGCCTGGGTGTTCAGGCAGCAGAAAGAGGTGTCGCAGCCGGGGCCAGCTTCAACACCAACCTGATCTGGTGGTCAGGGCGGAGATGTCATGGTTCCCAGGAAAAGAAATTGAACCTCAATGGAGAGAATGTCTTGTGCCAGGTTGACGCCGGAGTATGTATGAAAA
>CAZKFR010000011.1:0-9222 GCA_964552015.1 uncultured Rhodothermaceae bacterium
GGCGTGGCGCCAGGCGAGGTAGGCCATGAAACCCGGGCCCAGGCGCAGGGCTTCCTCGTCGATGGTGAAGCGGGAGGTGTGGAGCGCGTGCGTGATGCCGGCCTCCGGGTTGCCCACGCCGAGCAGGTAAAAGCAGCCGGGCACCTGGCGGAGGTAGTAGGCGAAGTCCTCGGCGGCGTACCAGGGCTCCACGTCCACCACGTTGTCGGCGCCGGCGTAGTCGATGGCGGCCTCACGGACGCGGGCGGCGGCGGCGGGGTCGTTGTACAGGGCCGGGTAGCCGACGACGAGGTCCACGTCCACCTCGGCGCCGTGGGCGGCGGCGGTGTGGACGGCCACGCGGCGAATCAACTCATGCGCCCGGAGGCGCCAGGCCTCGTCCATCGCGCGGAAGGTGCCCTCCAGGCGGGCGGTGGCGGGGAGGACGTTGGTGGCGCCGTCGGCCACGAGGCGGCCGATGGACAGCACACTCGGCACGCCGGGCGGGCGGTGCCGGCTGATGACGCTCTGCAGGGCCACGACCAGGTGGGCGGCCACGAGGACGGCGTCGCCCGGCAGGCGGTGCGGCTCGGCGGCATGGCCGCCCGCGGCCCGCACCGTCAGGTACAGCTCATCGGCGGAGGCCATGAACCAGCCGGCGCGGACGCCGATCTGCCCGGCCCGCAACTCGGGGCGGACGTGCTGGCCGTAGACGGCTTCGGGGGCGGGGTAGCCGGGACCGGCTGCCAGCACGCCGGCCTCGATCATCGCCGGCGCGCCACCGGGCAGCTTCTCCTCGCTCGGCTGAAAGAGGAAGCGGACCGTGCCCGGCCAGTCGTCCTTCAGGCGGGCCAGGATCATGGCCGTGCCCAGGAGCGAGGCCGTGTGCGCGTCGTGCCCGCAGGCGTGCATCCTGCCCGGGGTTTTTGAGGCGAAGTCGAACGTGTTCTCCTCGTGGATGGGCAGCGCGTCGATGTCGGCGCGGAGAGCCAGCGTGGGGCCGGGCTGCCCGCCTCGCAGCGTGGCGACGACGCCCGTACGGGCCACGCCCGTCTGCACGTCCAGCGGCAGCGGTGCCAGCGTCTGGGCCACCAGGCGGGCCGTCTCATGCTCCTCGAAGGCCAGTTCCGGGTTCCGGTGGATCGCCCGCCGCAGCCGGACGACCTCGGGGAACACCTCGTCGGCCAGGGCTCGAATACGGTCACGCATGGCAGGGGGGATGGGAAAAACAGGTCGGTTGACAGCCTACCAGATCGTTTCAAGGTCCGAGAGCCGAATTTTGTGATCTCGAGTGACCAGCGGAACATTCAAACCAGATCGCCGCGTGGGTATCGAGCAGGAGGCTCATGGCAGGTCGGGACGGGGGAAATCGTTCCACGTGTCGCGGCGGGCCGCGTCGAGATCGTCGGCGGAGAGGTCGACGTTCAGGTCGGCCCAGAGACCGTAGAACGTGGTCCTCTGTGAGGCGGGCGGTGCGATACGCTGGAGAAGAAAGTCGATGAAGTCGATTACTTCCTGCCGTTTCTCGGGCGGAAGCGCCCGGAGCTTCTGGAGAATGGTCGTTTCGGTCACGTTTTTGCCTGCCAGTTGCCGGGTGTACGTCGTTAAATCAACGCTCTGCCCGGAGGATGGTTGCGGGCTTACATCGTGGCATGATGCCCGCTCTTTTTACACTTTATCAGGCCATTTCGAGCAGAAGTTCGGGGTGGCGCTCGGCGATCCGGAGGAGCTTCATGGCCGGACCGGTCGGTCGCCGTCGTCCCTGCTCCCAGTTCTGCAGCGTGCGCACGCTGATCCCCAGCACGTGCGCGAAGTCCTCCTGCGAAAGCTGCATCTGAGCCCGTATCTGACGGGGGTCAGGCTCACCGGCAAAGTGAATGTTTTCCGGGGGCAGTTCGCTCCGGCCGGCGCGGTGCGCGTTCATCTCCTCGATGGAAGCTTTCAACCGCTCGAAGGGGGTTTCTTTCTCGAAGTTCGTCATGGTTTGATCAGAACCGCCAGGGCTTTTATCTCATCGGGCGTCAGGTCGTCTTTGTCACTTTTTGAATAGGGGTCCAGCAGGTAGATTATCGATTCACCCACGGCCAGGTAGTAAATCACGCGGAAGGCACCGCTCTTACCCCGGCCAGAAGGAGCGAAGCGGATCTTGCGCAGGCCGCGCCCCCCACGGATCAATCGACCCTGTTCGGGATGCATCAAGATGAGATTTTGCAAGGACCGAAAGGCGTCGTCATCGTAGATAACGCCTTCGTCGGTCACTGAACCGGCTGGACTCGATGAATACCATCGGAGGTATCGGTACGCCAATGGCGTACTAAAGTTGCAGAGCAAGGATACGGTCACGCATGGCAGGGGGGGATGGTAAATGAAACGGCGGGCGCGGCAAGATACGACCGCGCCCGCCGTTTTCGTGCTCATTCCGGCGAGGGGATCAGTTGAACCCTTTGCCCGAGACGGCCGGCCGCGCGTCCTGGTTGGCCACCTGCCAGGCCGTGGCGAAGATCAACTGCGCGCGCCGGGCCAGCTGCGGGTAGTCGATCTTGTCCGGCTCGTCGTCGAGGCCGTGGTAGTCCTCGTGCGTGCCGTTGAAATAGAAGATGAACGGGATGTTGTGCTTGCCGAAGTTCCAGTGGTCCGAGCGGCGGTAGAACTGGTTCGGGTCGTCCTTCGAGTTGAACCGCTCGTGCAGGTCCAGCTTCAGCCCGGTGACCTCGTTGACCCGCGCGTTCAAATCGTGCAGTTCCTGCGAGATCAGGTTCGAGCCGATGATGTAGACGTAGTTGTCGGGCTGGTTGCCGGGATAGGTGGGGTCGCGGCGACCGATCATGTCGATGTTCAGGTTGGTCACCGTCTTTTCGAGCGGGAGGACGGGTTCCTCGTCGGCATAGTAGGCTGAACCGAGCAGTCCCTTCTCCTCGCCGCTGACGTTGAGGAAGAGGATCGAGCGGCGCGGGCCGTAGCCGTCGGCGCGGGCGCGGGCAAAGGCCTCGGCAATCTCCAGGATGGCGACGGTGCCCGAGCCGTCGTCGTCGGCGCCGTTGTAGATGGTGTCGCCCTCGCCGCTGGTCATGCCCACGTGGTCGTAGTGCGAGGAGAGGACCACCACCTCATCTTTGAGCAGCGGGTCGGTCCCTTCGATGAAGGCCAGCACGTTTTCCGTCTGGGCCTGGAAGGCCTCGTGCTCGATCCGGCTCTCGACGGTGACGTCCTCGACGGCAAAGACGACGGGCGCGAGGTGGGCGTCGATCTCGGCCTTCACCTCGGCCACGGTGCGGCCCGTGGGGGCCAGCAAGCGGTCGGCCAGCTCGGAGGAGATGACGTAGACGGGCGGGAAGCGGAAGCCGCCGCCCTGGGGTTCGAGCGACAGGCTGCCGACGCTGGTGCGTCCGGCGGCCTCGGCGGCCTGCTCGGCCACGCTCTTCTCGGCGCGGGGGCCGACGTCGCCGACGATGAGGATGCCTTTCGGCAGGCCGGCCCGGAACAGGTAGCGGAGCTTCGTGCTGCCGCCGGTCGTCCAGGCCGAGGGCTTGCCGTCTTCGGTGGGCAGCCGGCTCGTCTCGGCGTCGCGGAGCGGCTCGTCGCGGAGGATCAGGAGCCAGCGGTCCTGGTAGTTGATGCCCTGCGCCTCGAGGGCGGCGTAGTCGTTGTAGCCGAGGCCGTCGTCGGCGATGCCGTAGCCGGCGAAGACGACGCCGGCGCTGACCTCGGGCGCGCCGCCGAACGACAGGAAGGCGTCGGCGTCATGGGTGGGCGGGGCGAAGGTGCTCGTCGCCACGGTCGCGCCGCCGACCTTCACGGCCAGTTCGGCCTTCTTCAGCCGGCGTCCGTGGACGGTGAAGGGTTGCAGGTACGCCTCGGGCGCCAGCGGGTCGTCGGTGGCGGCGGTGCCTTTCGGGGCCAGGCCCATCTTGCGGTACTGCGCGGCCAGGTAGTGTGCCGCCAGCTTCTGCCCGCGCGTGGTCGTTTCCCGTCCCTCGAAGTAGTCGGAGGCGAACAGGTACAGGTGGGCCGCCAGATCTTCCGGCGTGATGGTGGCCTGATAGCGCTGGACGAGCTCCGGCGCCTCGAAGACGGTTGGCGTCTGACGGGTGGTGGTCGCCAGGGGTGTGTCGTCGGCGGCCTGGGCGCAGGCCGTGCCGGTGATCAGCATCAGCAGGGCCGCCCACAGGCTGCCGGCGGCCAGGATTCGGGTGTGCATCGTGAATCAGGGTTCGTGGAAGGGTTGGGTCGATGCGGTGGAACGTGTCGTAGCCTTGTTCGCCGGTTTCGGCGTCAGGTTTCACCGGGAGCCTGCGGAGGGGGGGCAGAGCAGGGTCCGGCGTTTGTTCAGGTAGGCGAGCAGGGCCGTGTTGTAGGGTTCGGCCGTGTCGAGCTCGAGGAAGTCCACGTTGAACTCGCGGCAGCGGCGGCGGAAGCGCTCGCTGAAGAGGCGCACGGCCTCGGCGTAGTTCTCGCGGAGCTGGGCCGGCTGCAGCGTGAGCTCCTCGCCGGTTTCCATGTCGCGGAAGCGCATGGGCACGTCGGGGAAGCGGAAGCGCCGCTCGGTCTCACTTTCGAGGACGTGGAAGACGAGCACCTCGTGGCCGCGGTAGCGCAGGTGCCGCAGGGCCTTGAGCAGGTCGTCGTGCGCGGCGATGTTTTCGAACAGGTCCGTGATGACGACCACCAGCGAGCGGCGGGCGATGCGTTCGGCGACCTCGTTGAGGACGGCGGCGGCGCTGGTGCGCTGCCCGGCCGGGGGCGCGTCGGCCAGGTGCTGGAGCGTGGCCAGGAGCTGGCGCAGGTAGCCCGGCGTGCTCTTCGGCGGGCGCAGCGTGTGGACCCGCTCGTCGAAGGCCATCAGCCCGGAGGCGTCCCGCTGCTTGATCATCAGGAAGTGCAGGGCGGCGGCCAGGTACGCGCCGTACTCGAGCTTCGTCACGGGCGCCGCATGCCGGTAGCGCATCGACGGGGAGGTGTCCAGCACGACGTAGTGCCGCAGGTTCGTCTCCTCCTCATACTGCTTCACGTAGTGCCGGTCGGTCTTGGCATAGACCTTCCAGTCCACGTGCCGCAGCTCGTCGCCGGGGTTGTAGGGCCGGTGCTCGGCGAACTCGACGGAGAAGCCGTGGTAGGGGCTCTTGTGCAGCCCGGTGATGAATCCCTCGACGATGAGCCGGGCCCGCAGCTCCATGTTCTTGAGTTGCGAGATGACGACGGGGTCGAGGTAGCGCAGGGCGGCGTCCGGGGTGGACACGGGCTCGGGGGTTGGATGAAACGGGCGAGGGGTAGAACGCACGGGAGACGGGCGGTTCCCCTAACGGGTGCGTGTGTAGAAGATGTAATCCGTGGGAGGCGGCGGGACGCCGGCCGTGTGGAGGATACGGGCGATCTGCGCCCGGTGATGTGTGTGGTGGTTCACCAGATGCGTGGCGATCTCGGCGACGGTGCTGGTGAAGGGCTCCCCCTTCGAGTTGGTGTAGGCGACGGGACGGTCGAGGTCGGCGTCGGAGAGCGTGGCGAGGTGATCGAGCCAGGGGGTCTCCGCCGCCAGGGCGGTGCAGCCCGCCAGGTCGTCGTCGGCCCAGAAGGGCCGGCGGGCCGCCCCGGTACCGAGGACCCGTCCGAGCCAGACGTGCTCGGCCCGGTGCATGTGCCCGAACAGGCGGCAGGCCTCGGCGAGGGCCACCGCGTGTTCGGGGCGCCCGGCCAGCCTCTGTAGCGCTTCGAGCATCCGGCCGTTGGCCC
Source organism: uncultured Rhodothermaceae bacterium (assembly GCA_964552015.1). GTDB lineage: Bacteria > Bacteroidota > Rhodothermia > Rhodothermales > ISCAR-4553 > Rhodocaloribacter. Next base: position 5,707 of record CAZKFR010000011.1, read on the forward strand.
AGGACGTGTACCGGAACAGGTCGAGGAAGAAAGGGATGCGCATGAGGGTACGCAGGAGGTCCCGGGGCTTAACGTTCGTCGAGGGGCCGGACGGTCAGGCCGCGGGGGCCGACGTAGGCTGCCCGCGGGCGGATGAGCCGGTTGTCCTTCCACTGCTCGAGGAGGTGCGCCGTCCATCCGGTGATGCGGCTCATGGCAAAGATCGGCGTGTAGAGGTCCGGGTCGATGCCGAGCATGTAGTAGACCGAGGCGCTGAAGAAGTCGACGTTGGGGTAGAGCCCTTTTTCGCGCTCCATCGTCTCCATGATCTTCACGCTGTAGTCATACCACCTACGCTGGCCACGTTCCTCGCTCAGGGCTTCGACCATCTCGCGGAGGATAGCAGCCCGGGGGTCGAGCGTCTTGTAAACCCGGTGTCCGAAGCCCATGATGCGCTCTTTCCGAGCAAGGCGTTCCCGGACGTAGTCGACCGGGTCGCGGCCGGTGCGGTCGATCTCGAGGAGCATCCGCATGACCTCGATGTTGGCCCCGCCGTGGAGCGGCCCTTTGAGCGCCCCGATGGCGCCGGTGACGGCCGAGTACATGTCCGAGAGCGTGGCGCCGATGACGCGGGCGGTGAAGGTGGAGGCATTGAGCCCGTGCTCGGCGTGCAGGACCAGGCAGGTGTCGAAGGTGCGCTCGGCGGCCGGTCCGGGCTCCTCGCCGGTGAGCATGTAGAGAAAGTCGTAGGCCGTGGAGCCCTGGCGGCGGGGCGGGACCGGTTCGAGGCCCTTGCGTCGCCGGTCGAACGCGGCGATGATGACCGGGATGCGGGCCGTCAGGCGGAGGGCTTTGCGGTAGTTGGCCTCGGGGGAGGCGTCCTCGGCCTCGCCATCGAAGAGGGCCAGCGCCGAGACGGCCGTCCGGAGCACGGCCATCGGAGCGGCGTCTTCGGGGGTCATGCCGAGCACGTCGGAAACCATCGGCGGGAGCGTGCGCTCGGCCTGCAGGCGCGCCAGCAGGTCGTCGCGTTCCGCCCGGTTGGGCAGGCGGCCGTTCCAGAGCAGGTAGGCCACTTCTTCGAATGTGGCGTGCCGGGCCAGGTCGAAGATATCGTAACCCCGGTAGATGAGTTCGCCTTGCTGCCCGTCGATGAAGCACAGTTCGGAATCCAGGGCCACGACACCTTCAAGGCCCCGGGCCTGGATGAGCGGCTGGTTGGTCATCGTAGTGCGAGAACTGGTGAAGGGAGCGTGTCGGTTGGCCGCCCGGGGAGGAAAGCCGGTACAAGGTAAAGGAAAACCCGGCATGGGGCGGCGAATTTTCTCGGGATACGTCCGAACGCGATGGTAGCCACGGGACCGTTCCCCGGGCCTCGGGGACCCCGGGGGCGTGGAAACGGCCCAAGGGACGGCGGTGTGCAGGAGCACGGGGCGAATGCACGCGACGGGATCATTTCGGCCGGGTCGTCGATTTATAAGACAATCGCTATCTTTTCGGTGTAGCGTGTGGCCTCCGGGGTTCGCCGCCTGGTCTGTACCGGGGGTGATCGGACGCGAATCTATGTTTTCTCCGGCCGAACGGGAGCCGTCACGCCGCCGCCCTGCCCGTCATGGCGGCACGCCGATGACCCGCCTGTTATCCTGGGGTGGACGTTGCCTAACGATCTGCTGATAGAGCGCTTCGTGCAAGCGACGCTTTTCCTTTCTTTACGTCTCTTTCAGTTTCTCAAGGTGTGCTTCAGGCTCCCTTGGGGCTGGCCTTTTACGGTTTTTTCCGGCGTGGTGGTAGGACAGGCCGCGCCGGCCGGCTTCACACGTCAACAGCCCGGCCCCTCGTTCGCGCCGGCGGCGGGGTCCGGTCCCCCGGCTTCCGGGAGGCGGCTGCGCCCGGAGCCGAGCGGGGCCGTTTTGCCTCGGATGTGGGTCCGGTACGGGCCGTGTTCTCCGCGCGAAGGCCAGCCCGGGGAGGAAGCACCAACGCTTTCTCTATGGGCAAAGAAATCATCATCAACGCCGAGAAAGAACAGACCCGGATCGCCATCCTCGAGAACGGCGAACTGGTGGAGCTGTTCATGGAAAATCCTGAAAACGAACGCACGATCGGCAACATTTTTCTGGGACGTGTCCGGCGCATCATGCCGAACATCCAGGCCGCGTTTGTCGACATCGGGCAGAAACAGGATGCTTTCCTCCACTTCTCCGACCTGGCCGACAACCTGCCGCTCTGGCTCGAATTCGTCGAACAGGAGAACCCGTCCGTGGCCGGGATGAGTCTCCCGGCGGAGCCGCACCGGGGGCTGGCTCACCGGCGACGGCCGCAGGGCAGCCGTCGGCCCCACAAGGCGTCGGCGGACGACTACGAGAGCGACGAGGACGTGGAAGCCGACGAGGCCGCACACGCCGGGGCGACGGCCGAGGAGCAGAAGGCTCATCACGCGGTGGCCGACGCCCGTACGCGCGGCAAGCGGCGTTCGGCGCAGCGGCGCGGAAGGGGACGCCGCGGCCGGGGAGCTGCGCCGCCGTCGACGGAGGACGACCCGAAGACCGAGAGCCCGTCGTCGCAGGGCGGAACGCCCGCAAAGAAAGAGCGCTCCGAAGCCTCGCATCGCCCGCTCGAGTCCTACCTGCGCCGGGACCAGCGTATCCTCGTCAAGATCAGTAAGGAGCCGATCTCCTCGAAGGGGAGTCGCGTCACGACGGACATCTCGCTGGCCGGACGGTTTCTCGTGCTGGTGCCCCTGGCCGACTACGTCGCCGTCTCGAAGAAGATCTATTCGTACAAAGAGCGCCGGCGTCTGCGGGCGCTGGCCAAGAGCCTCGTGCCCGACGGCTTTGGCGTCATCGTGCGGACGGTGGCCGAGGGGCGCAGCGCCAAAGACCTCGATACGGACCTGCGCCTGCTCCTGGAGAAATGGCGCAAGATCGAGCAGAAACTGGCGGGCAAACCCAAGCCGCCCCTGGTCGTGCACGAAGACGTGAACATGGTCTCGTCCGTCATCCGAGACCTGTTCTCGGAGGATTACGACCGTATCCTGATCGACAACCCGCGCGTCTACCGCAACATCAAGGGGTACGTGCAGGCGGTGGCGCCGCAGATGGCGCCGGCCGTGCAACTCTACAAGGGCAAGCAGCCCATCTTCGAAGCGACCAAGATCGCCCGTGACGTGGCCGAGGCGTTCGAGAGCCGGGTCAACCTGCCCTCGGGCGGCTACCTGTTCATCGAGCAGACCGAGGCGATGCACGTCATCGACGTCAACTCGGGGCGGGCCGGCAAGGGGCTGACGCAGGAGCAGAACTCGCTCCGGGTGAACCTGGAGGCCGCCCGCGTCATCGCACGGCAGATCCGCCTGCGTGACCTGGGCGGCATCATCGTCGTCGACTTCATCGACATGCGCGACGAGCGCAACCGCCGCAAGGTCTACGAGGCGATGAAACAGGAATTCCGCAAGGACCGGGCGGTGACGAAGATTCTGCCGATGAGTGATTTCGGGCTGATCCAGATCACGCGGCAGCGCCTGCGGCCCAGCATCACGAC
>CAZKFR010000011.1:9322-62490 GCA_964552015.1 uncultured Rhodothermaceae bacterium
GTGATTTCGGGCTGATCCAGATCACGCGGCAGCGCCTGCGGCCCAGCATCACGACGACGTTCAGCGGGCCGAACGGGAAGGCGGCGGCGACCGACGAGACGGAGGAGCCCGAGCCTGCGCCGGCCCAACCCGCGCCGGTCAGGGCCGCGCCGGTCAGGGCCGCGCCGGCACCCGAGCGCAACGGGCATGCCGTGACGGCCCCCGAAGCCCTGATCGAAGCGATCGAGCAGGGGATCGAGTCCTATAAAGAGACCGGACAGCGGGGTCCGCTGCGGCTGCGGGTCCATCCGTTCACGGAGGCCTACCTGCGGCGCGGCCTGATCAACCATGTGGGGCGCTGGCGCATGAAGCATCACGTCCGTGTGCGCCTGGAGACGGACCCGGCCATCGACCCGCTCCATTTCCGCCTCTTCGACGCCGAGACGGGCAAGGAGGTCGTGTGATGCGGCTGTGTGCAGAGGGCCTGCCCCGGTGGGGGGCGGGCCTGCTCCTGGGGGCACTCCTGCTGGCTGTACCACCTGCGGTCGCACAGTCTCTTTTCGGTGAGGCGGACGGGCCGGCCCAGGCCTTCACGATCGGCTACGTGGGGGTGGACTTCACGTACAACGGCGACGCCCGCCCCGAGCCGACGTTCGAGTTCGAAGGGCCGGTGGTGGGCGTTCGTTTTGCACGGCCCGGCTTTGTTGCCGCACTGGCCTACGGGGCGCACACGCAGGACGGCGCGGACCGGCGGCTGCTCGACGTCAACCTGATGCTGTGGGGGGAATGGCAGCCCTTTGCGTTGGCCACACAGAGCCGGGCTCGTTTCTTCGTGCCGGTGGTGCTGCACAGCGGCTACCGCCGGGTGTCGCGTCCCGGCGCCGACGACGATCTGCTCGAGGCCTTCGAGTTCAGTGTGCTCGGGCTCGGCACGGGAGGCGGTTTTCGGTACGCCGGCGCACGGGTCGGCATCGAGGCACGGGCCACGCCGGCCGTCGGGCTGGCGCTGCGTTCCTTCGGCGAGGGCACGGGCCTGTCGACCTTCGTTGAGGCCGACGTGCAGGTGCACGTCGCCCGCGTCGCCGGCCGGCTCGGGCTGTCGGCCGGGGTGGGGTACCGGCTGCAGACCTGGAACGGCGGCGGGTCGGGCTTCCTCGCCGGCGACTTCTTCGACTACAGGGGCGAACAGCGCTCGTTTCGCCTCGGTGTCAACTGGTGAGCCGGCACACCGGCCGCTGAAACCTGGGTGCGGCCTTCGGGGTTGGCGACGGGGTAACGCGCACGAAGGCAGCCATGAAGGTATCGCAGATCGTCAGAGAACTGGAGGACGCCGTGCGCCGGATGGGCGTACGGGTGCGCTTCGAGCAGGGCAATTTCCGGGGCGGCTACTGCAAGGTGGGTGACGAGGAAGTCGTCGTGCTCAACAAGCGCCATCCGCCCGAGGCGCACCTGGCCGTTCTGGCCGATGCGCTGCGCGAGCTGCCCGTCGAGACGGTGTTCCTGCGGCCGGCGGTGCGGGCGGCGCTCGAGGCGGCCTGGGCCCGCCGCGCCGACGTGGTGCTGGAGGAGGACGAGGATGCCTGAAGCCCCCCCGCTAAAAGTAACGCTGCTGGGCACAGGTACCTCCACCGGCGTGCCCGTCATCGGGTGCCGCTGCCGCGTCTGCCGCTCCGACGACCCGCGCGACGAACGGACCCGCTGTGCGTGCCTGGTCACCTGTGGCGATCTCCATCTGGTCATCGACACCGGCCCGGACTTCCGGCGGCAGGCCCTCCGTGAAGACCTGCGCCGGGTCGATGCCGTGCTCTTTACCCACCACCACTTCGACCACGTCGTAGGGCTGGACGACCTGCGGCCCTTCTTCTTCGACAATGCCGCCCCCATCCCGTGTTATGCGCGGGCCAACACGGCGGACGTGCTCCGCACCATGTTCCAGTACATCTTCTGCGACGGGACCTACCCCGGCGTGCCGCGCCTGGAACTGCACCCGGTCGATGGGCCGTTCGTGGTGCGCAGCCGCTACGGCACGGGCACGGCGGTACGGGTGGAGCCCATCGACGTCTTCCACGGGGCCTTGCCCATGTTCGGCTACCGCATCGGCCGGTTTGCTTACCTGACCGACACCAACCGCATCCCCGAGGCCAGCCTGGCCCGGCTCCGGGGCCTGGACGTGCTGGTGCTCGATGCGCTTCGCCACGAGCCGCACCGCACCCACTTCACCATCGAGGAGGCCGTGGCGATGGCCCGCCGCATCGGGGCGCGGCAGACCTATTTCATCCACATGACCCACAGCATCCTGCACGCCGAAGAAGATGCTCGCCTGCCCGAGGGTGTCAACCTCGGCTACGATGGCTTATCTTTCGACGTCGCCGGCGGGCCGATGCCCTGAGCCGCCGGGTCGTCCCCCCCACGCTCCAGCCTGGTCTTCATGAAGATCCTGATCCTCAACGGGCCGAACCTGAACCTGCTGGGCACGCGCGAGCCCGCAACGTATGGGGCCGCCACGCTCGACGATCTGGCGGCGGGACTCCGCCGGGCGTTCCCGGACGTGACGCTCGCCTTCTTTCAGAGCAACCACGAGGGGGACCTGATCGACCGGCTCCATGCCGCGCACGAGGAGCGTCTCGACGGGATCGTGTTCAACCCGGGAGGGTACACGCACACGTCCGTCGCGCTCCGGGATGCGGTGGCGGCCATCGACGTGCCGGTCCTGGAGGTGCACCTGTCGAACATCCATGCGCGGGAGCCGTTCCGCCGTCGCTCGCTGCTGGCGCCGGTGTGTGCCGGGCAGATCAGCGGCCTCGGCCCGGCCGGCTACCACCTGGCCGTGCGCTATTTCGTCGAGCACGCCCGTCCCTGGAACGAACCGGCCTGAACCACCTGGCCTTGCCGACGTGGCCACCTATCGCGGACATATTGCGGGGGCATCGTTCTTCTACGGCCTGTACCTGGCCGTGCTCGTGTTCCTGTTCACCATCGACGCGGCCTACCTGCGCTTCACGACCGTCGAACTGGTGGCCTACCCGCTGGCCCTCTTCGGGTTGTGCCTGATGTTCGGTCTCTGGCCGGACGTGGACACCAACTCGGTCGGTCAGAACCTCTTCTATACCATCTTCTTCCTGGCCGATGTGGTGCTCATCGCCACGAAGCACTTCGAGGAGGCGGCCTACCTGGGGCTCTTTGCCATCCTGCCCGTGCTGGGCAAGCACCGGGGGTGGACGCACACGTGGTGGGCGATGCTGCTGATCCCATCGCCGCTCTTGTTGCTGCCGTACGTGTTTTTCCCGGAGCGCCCGCTCTCGGGGCTGCCGTTCTACGGGGCGGCCGTCGTCGGGTACTTCAGCCACCTGTTCATGGACGGGCTGGTCATCCGGTTCCGGCGCCGCCGGCGCGTGGCTCGCTAGGAGGTGCGGTCGGGCGCGATGGGCTTTTTCGACCGGATCAAGCAACTCGCCTCCGAGACGGCGGTCTACGGCCTGGCCTCCATCGTGGGGCGGATGATCGGGTACCTGCTCTTCCCGATCTACTCACACGTCTTCCTGCCCGATCAGTACGGGGTCGTCTCGCTCGTCTACACGGCGTTCATCTTCCTGAACGTGGTCTACCAGTACGGGATGGAGTCGGCCTACCTGAAGTTTGCCACGGACAGCGCAGACGTGGCGGAGCGGCGGGCGACCTTCAGTACGGCGGTCGGCTCGCTGCTGGTAACGTCGTTGGGGCTCTCGGTGCTGATGGTGCTGGCGCGGGAGCCGGTGGCGGCGCTCATCGGCCTGGGGTCGGGCTGGCATCACCTGCTTCATTACGCCGCGCTGATCCTCCTGCTGGACACGCTGGCCGTCGTGCCGATGGCCGAGTTGCGGCTACAGAACCGTCCCGGTCGTTTTGCCGCCATCCGCCTGACGGCCGCCGTGGTCAATGTGGGGATGAACGTGGTGCTGCTGTTCGTGGTGGGGATGGGCGTCGAGGCCGTGTTCGTGGCGAACGTGGTCTCCTCGGCGGTGGTGCTCGTGCTGCTGGCGCCCACGTTTGCGGTGTCCCTGCGCTGGACGTTTGACCGGGCGCGGTGGCGGGAGATGCTGGCCTTCGCGCTGCCGTTCGTACCGGGTGGGTTGGGCTATGCCGTCACCGAGCGGATCAATATTTTCTTTCTGAGCCGCATGACGCCCGAGCGGGTGCTGGATCTGTACGGGGAGGCGATGACGCCGGCGGCGCGGGCGGCGCTCGAAGCCGGCCCGGCCTCGGCCTACAGCGACTTCGTGGTGGGGGTCTTCAGCGGGTGCCTCAAGCTGGCCATCTTCATGATGCTCGTCACCCAGATGTTTCGCTATGCCTGGCAGCCGTTCTTCCTCCAGCATGCCCGTGATGACGATGCCCGCCCGCTTTTCGCGCGGGTCTTCACGCTGTTCACGGCCGTCGGGCTGTTCGTGGTGCTGGCCGTCTCGTTCTTCGCGCAGGAGATCGTGGCGTTGCCCTTGCCGGGGGGGCGGCATCTGGTGGCGGAGAGCTACTGGCCCGGCCTGTTCATCGTCCCACCGGCCCTGCTGGGCTACCTGTTCCAGGGATGGTACTACAACTTCTCGGCGGGGGCCTACATCGAGAAGCAGACGAAGCACTTCATCACGTGTACGCTGGCCGGGAGCGCGCTGGCGCTGGTGCTGAACGCGGCGCTGGTGCCACGCTACGGGATGCTGGCCGCCGCCTGGGCCACGACGCTCGCCTATGCCCTGATGGCGCTGTTGCTCCACGCGCTGGTACGGCGTTTTTACCCCGTGCCGTATGCCTGGCGGCCGGTGCTGGGCATGGGTGCGCTGGCCGCCACGCTGTTCTTCGCATGGCAGGCCGTGCCGGCGCTGCAGCGATGGTGGGCCGAGGCGCTGCTGCTGGCGGTCTTCGTGGCGGGTCTGCCGGCGCTGAGGATCGTCTCGCCGGCGATGGTACGCCGCCTCCTGCCCGGATCCCGGCGCGGTGCCTGAGACCGGTCAGGGCAGGCGCTCCACCCGTACGACACGGAGGTGGGCAAACGGGCGGTCGTTCCAGGTGCCGGCATAGACGTGGCCCGTGATCCGGTACCGGTACGAGGGGGAAAATTCCGGCGCCGGCCGTTCCTCGAACGTGAGGACGTAGAGGTTGTGAGCAGGCGTTTCCAGCACCAGCCGGCTGAACGGCTCGTTGCCCCGGCGATGTACCTCCCCTTCCACCGTGATCAGGTCGGGCGAGAGCGGGGCGCTGGAAGCACAACCGGCCAGCAACAGCAACAGGAGGGCGCAGACGCGAAACATGGACAGCGGAAGTTAGACGAACGGACGTGTGTGCGGCAGGCCGCGGCGTGAGCGTTGTATAGCCCCCATGGGCCGCGAACGTTCCGGGGTGATGGAACGCAGATCCGCGTAGACGGCCGTGTCGCCGCGAAAAAAAGGGTGCGGCGACGCCATGAAACCGCTGAGGCATGCCGTCTCCGGTAGAAAAGGCCTGTGTAGAGGGAACGGGCGATGCGCATGGATGTTTTCCTCTGCACCCCACCGGTCGCATTTTTTAGGCTCAACCCTCGTGACGTGATGAGACGATTGCTCCCCCTGTTCTTGTTCATGCTGTGGATGCTACCCGTCCGGGCGCAGGTGCCGCTTCAAACCCCCAAGCTGCGCGTCCCGGCCGCGTCGCCCGAAGCGGTGGACGCGGCGCCGGCCCGGGCCGTGCACGTGACCGACCGACTGGTGGCATCGCCCGAGGGACAGGCCGCCCTGCGGGCCTTCCACGCGGCGAAGGCGGCGGGCCGCCTGCCACAGCGCAAGGCCGGTGCAGCCCCCTGCACCATCGGGCAGACCCGGACGTTCAACGTGCTCAAAGACGTGGTTTCGTCCTCTATCGGCTGGGTGCCCAAGACGTTCGAGTGCAAGGCCTCGAACAACCTGGCGAGTGTGTGGGTCGAGACGAGCCAGCTGGGCGTCGTCAGCCAGGCGGACCTCGAAGCGCTGGAGACGGCGTTGCTCTCGAGCACCCCGGCCGGCTCCTTTGACCCGGACCAGGGCATCATCGCCAACGACGAGGCCGTCTTCGGCAGTCCTCCCAACTTCGACGGCGACGGGGTGGTCGATGTCCTGCTTTACGACGTCACGGAGGGCCCCGACGCGGATGAGGGCGTCTTCGTGCTCGGCTTTTTCTCGCCCACCGACATCAACCCCAACGCCGGGCCCGGGCAGGGCAACCAGGCCGACGTACTCTACCTGGACACCAACCCGCAGATGACCGAGCCCGGACGCTTCGGGCGGGGACCCGAACTGGTGCGGATCACCGCGGCCCATGAGTACCAGCACCTCATCCACGCCAACTACGACCTGAACGAGATCACGTTCGTCAACGAGGCCCAGTCCGAGTGGGCCGAGTACATGAACGGCTACCAGGGACGCTTCATCACGTACCTGAACGACGTCGCCGAGCACAACACGTCGTTCCTGACCTACCGGGAGAATGGGCTGATCGACCGCCAGCGTGGGAGCCTCTTCACCAACTACGTGGCCGAACAGGTGGGCGCGCTCACGGCCGGGGCCATCACGCGGGATCCGGGCACCGGCATCGACGGCTACAACAACGTCCTCGGTGCGGAGGCGATGCGTACCCTGCTGGCCGACTTCCACACGGCCAACTTGTTGAACGACGTCGGGGTCGACCCGCGGTACGGGTATAGCCGCGACAACCTGAAAAGCGTTCGGGCCGTGCCGGCCGAGGTCATCGACGGGCGGGCCGTCTTCGAGACGCCCGCGACCACGTTCATGCTGACCAAAGGCGGCGTGCGGTACATCCGCTGGGAAGACGTGGGCGACTTCATCCTGACGCTCGATGCGCTGCCGCTGACGACGCCGCCCATCGGCGTGGAGACGGTACGCACGTGGCTCCGGCCCCGTGTGATCCTGGAGCACACCGACGGGACGGTCGAGGTGGTGCCGGTGACGTTGCCGGCCGAGGCGCAGGTCTTTGCCGGGCCGCTGGCGGCGTTGACCCTCGTGGTGCCTCACGTCGAACTGGGGGGCAGTGCACTGCCGGCCTCGTTCCAGTACGAAGCCTCCTGGACGGCTTCGGGAGCGGGCCTGACGACCGTGGCGGTCGTGCAGGACGACGGCAACGTGCACGTCAACGATGACAACGGCAACGGCTGGATCTTCACCACCGGCGCCGGAGCGCAGGGCGCCGTGGCCAACCGGGTCGAGGTGCCGTCCGGGACGGTCGCGCTCGACCGCGTCCTCATCGCACCGTTTTTCGAAAACCAGTTCGGCGGCTCGTCGGTACCGTCCGATGCCCCGCGGGACGTGGCGGTGACCGTCTGGGCGGACGACAACGGCCGCCCCGGCACCGAACTGTTTTCGCTCGTGCAGAACCTGGGCAATGGCTACTTCGCCATCAATCTCCAGACGCCCTGTGCCCTCACGTCGGATACGTCGACGGCGCCGTGTCCCATCTCGAACTTCTGGTCGGTCGATCTCTCGGCCTACCAGGACCCGTTGAGCAACCTGCCGGACGTCATCTGGGTCGGGTACAAGGAGACGGGCACCGACGTGAACTACATGGTCATCGTGCCGTCGCGTCATCCGTCCGGGAGTGTCTCCTGGGTGCGGCTCAGTGCCGGAAACTGGGCCGAACTCTGGTCGCTGGGGCTCTCCAACGGGGCCAGCCTTCGGAACGCGTCGATCCCGATCCGGGCGGAGTTTCTGGTGGATACGGCCACGCCGGTCGAGGACGAGATCGCGCTGCCCGAGCGCGTGGTGCTCGAGCCGAATCACCCCAACCCCTTCAACCCGGTGACGACGCTGGCGTACCAGCTCGATCGTCCCGCGGAGGTGCGGCTGGCGGTGTACGACGTGCTCGGCCGCGAGGTGACGGTGCTGGCCGAAGGGCTGCAACCGGCCGGACGCCACGAGGTCGTCTTCGAGGCCCGTGGACTGCCGAGTGGACTGTATTTCTACCGGCTGCAGACGCCGACCCGGACCCTCACCCGCACGATGATGCTGCTCCGATGAGGCGGTTGCGTCGCCCGTCCCGAGCGCCTAACTTGGGCCGGTCCTGACGTCAACCCGCCTCCGACCGCATGAGCCGTCTGATTCGAACCGGCGATACACCGGCCAAGCGACGCCACGCCCATATGCGCTCCTGCGCCGAGGTGCTGCGCCTGCTGGCCCAGCGTTCCCACTTCGACGAAGAAGCCCGGGACATGGCGGCCTTCCTCGTCTTCAACCTCCGCGATATTTACCGGATCATCGACGAGAGCGCCCATGCCTGGGACGAACGCAACTACTGGAAGAAGGCCGAGGCGCTGCGCGAGAAATGGCGGTGGTGCCGTACCGTCGCCGATGAACTGGAGCGACTCCTCCTCGACGAAGCCTGGGAGGCTGTTCCTGCAGCGCTCCTGGCGCTCGTGCCGCACTTCCAGCAGGTGACCGTCACAACGATCACGCGGGATGCGGACTGGTGGTGTGGTGCCTACCGCGCGCTGGTGCGCCAGAAGCGTACGACGGCCTAGAAGGACAGATCGTAGCCAAGGAGGGTCAGGATGAGGTAGGCGCTGGCCAGAGTCAGCAGGAAGGCCAGCGAGACGAGGGCGCCGCGCCGTACCCAGTCCGAGCGGCTCGCGACGGGTGCCTCGGTCGTTTCCGTAGTCACGGTCGGGGCGTTTTCGGCCGATGCTTCCGGTTCGGCCTCTGCGGTCGAGGTCGGAGCAAACGGGGAGGGGGCGAGGTCCACCTGTTCGGGAGGTGGAGGCGGGGTGTCGATGACGCCGGGCACCTCGTCGTGGACGTGCGGGGCCTCCGGGGCATCGACCTCGGCGGGCACGGACGACGGAGGACGCACATAGCGGAACAGGGCACGGGCCATGGCCTCGGGTCCGGCCGCGACGATGAGCGCGTACTCTTCGAGGGTCAACAGGGACACCTCGTGCACGACGGTTGTGCGGGCCGGCCGGTCGACGGCCCGGTGGACGATCCAGTCCCGGGAAGCGGACTTGCTGTTCTGCCTCATTCTATCTGATCTTTGGCGGACCGGTGCTGCTGCCTCCGGCGCCGCTCTGTTTCGTTGCTCAGAAAAAAATCGTGTCCGGCGTGGTGCCGGACAGGCCGCGGAAAGCATGTACAGCCTGAACATCGACCCTTTTGAACGATTATTAAGTCCACCGGCGGCAGGCCGGCCGGCGAGGCCCTGCGGCGAACGTCGGGGCGCCACGAAAGCTTGCGTCGAGCGCCGGGGAGGGCACCTATGAAGCAGGAGCGCCTGTCTCCCGCCGCCGGTGTGTTGCTGATTGCACCGCCTCTGCTGGAAGACCCGAACTTCCGGCGTACGGTGGTGTTGCTCTGTGAGTACGACGCGGAAGGGGCGTTCGGGCTGGTGCTGAACCGCCCGCTGGTGCTGCGCCTGCACGACGTCATGGACATGGTGCCCGACTATGAGGCGCCGCTTTTTCTCGGGGGGCCCGTACAGCCCAACACCCTGCACTTCTTGCATCGGTTCGGGGAGCGTGTGCCCGGTGCCATCCACCTGGTTGACGGGGTCTACTGGGGCGGCGATTTCGAAACGATCCGGCAACTGCTCGCCGACGAACGACCGACGGCCGGGGATATCCGCTTTTTCCTGGGCTATGCCGGATGGTCGCCCGGACAACTCGACGAGGAGATCGAGCAGGGGGGGTGGTTCCTGGAGCACGGTACGTCCCGGGCGGTGTTTACCGAGACGCCGGACCGCCTGTGGCGTTCGGTGCTGCGGAGCATGGGGGGGGAGTATGCCATCCTGGCCAACTTTCCTGATGACCCGCGCATGAACTGAGAGGCGGGTCCCCGGAATGTCACCGGTTTGGCGTATCCAGGCGGGCGGCGGGCGGATCGTCTGCATGGCCTCGTGCGTAGTGCATGGTGCACAACGGGGGATTTCCCCCCAGCACCCCGGACTCACGACAAAACGTCCTTCGTGCCATGGCTATCGAATCCCTGCCCCTACCGCCGTTTTACGACCCGGAGTCCGTCGGGACGGTGTACCGGGTGCCCTACCAGGAGCGGGCCGAGGAGGCACGGATCTGGGCTGCGAAGCACGGCATCCGTCCGGCCCGGGAGGACGCCTTCCGCCTGGGGCTGGTCCTGATCGACGTGCAGAACACCTTCTGCGTGCCCGGCTTCGAGCTCTATGTGGGCGGTGCCACGGGCCAGGCCGCCGTGGAGGACAACCGCCGACTGTGCGCGTTCATCTATCGCAACCTCCACCGCATCACCGCCGTCCTGGCCACGCTGGACACCCACCGGGCCGCCCAGATCTTCCACCCGCTGTTTCTGGTCGATGCCGAAGGGCGGCATCCGGCGCCGTTCACGGTGGTGACCGTCGAGGACGTGGCTGCGGGGCGGTGGCGGTTCAACGCGGCGCTGGCCGAACGGCTCGGCCTGACGCCCGAAGCCGGACAGCGCCACCTCGAGCATTACGTCCGCACCCTGGCCGAGCGGGGCAAGTACGCGCTGACGGTCTGGCCGTACCATGCCATGCTCGGCGGCATCGGGCATGCCCTGGTGCCGGCCGTGGAGGAGGCCGTCTTCTTCCACACCGTCGCCCGGCACAGCCCGCCGGAGCTGCTCGTCAAGGGTACCCATCCGCTGACGGAGCACTATTCCGCCCTGCGACCCGAGGTGAACACGGACCCCGACGGCCGCCGGCTCGTCGAGCCCAACGATGCGCTCTTCGAGATGGTGCGCACGTTCGACGCGGTCGTCATCGCCGGGCAGGCCAAGAGCCACTGCGTCGCCTGGACGGTACAGGACCTGCTCGACGACCTCCGGGCGCACGACCCGTCGCTGGCACGCCGGGTGTACCTGCTCGAGGACTGCACCTCGCCCATCGTGGCGCCCGGCGCCGACTTCACCGAGGCCGCCGACGCGGCCTTTGCCCGGTTCGCCGAGGCCGGGATGCACCTCGTCCGTTCCACCGATCCGCTGGACACCTGGCCGGGCTTCCCCGCCACGTTCGGAAAAGCATCCGTCTCCCATGCATGATTCCATGACGAACGGCCACTGGGTCGACGACGCCGGCGCGGCCCTCTTTACCGACCTCTACCAGCTCACCATGCTCCAGGCCTACTTCCGGGAGGGCCTGGACGAGGAGGCCGTCTTCGACCTGTTCGTGCGACGGCTCCGGCACCGCAACGTGTTGCTGGCCTGCGGGCTCGATACGGTGCTTCATTACCTGGAGACGCTCCGTTTCACGCCGGAGGCACTCGACTACCTGGCCTCGCTCGGCCTGTTCGGCGATGACTTCCTGGCTTACCTGGCCGACTTCCGCTTCACGGGCGACGTGTACGCCGTGCCCGAGGGCACGCCCGTCTTTGCCGACGAACCCCTCCTGGAGGTCGTTGCGCCGATCGGGCAGGCGCAGCTCATCGAGACGTTCCTGCTCAACCAGATCACCTTCCAGACGGGCGTCGCGTCGAAGGCGCTCCGGGTGGTACGGGCGGCGGCTGGCCGCACCGTGGTCGACTTCGGGATGCGGCGCATGCACGGCGCGGATGCGGCCCTGAAGGCGGCACGGGCCTACCACATCGCCGGTGTGCAGGCCACCTCGAACGTGCTGGCCGGGCACGCCTACGGCCTGCGCGTCACCGGCACGATGGCGCACAGCTACATCGAAGCGCACGAGAGCGAGGACGACGCCTTCCGGGCCTTCAGCGGCCTGTATCCCGGCACCACGCTGCTGGTGGACACGTACGACACGCTCGAAGGCGTGCGGCGCGTCGTCCGGCTGGCCCGCGAGCAGGGCGAGGCGTTCCGCGTGAAGGCCATCCGCCTCGACTCGGGCGACCTGGCCGCCCTGAGCCGCGCCGCACGCCGCCTCCTCGACGAGGCCGGCCTGCACCACGTGCAGATCTTCGCCAGCGGCAGCCTGGACGAGTACGCCATCGCGGACCTGGTGGCGGCCGGTGCCCCCATCGACGGCTTCGGCGTCGGCACCCGCATGGGCACCATGGCCGACCAGCCCTACCTGGACAGCGCCTACAAGCTCGCTGCCTATGCCGGGAAGCCCCGCATGAAGCTCTCCACCGACAAGGCCAACCTGCCGGGGCGCAAGCAGGTCTACCGCCTGTTCGACGGGGACACGGCCGTGCGGGACGTCATCGCCACCGCGGAGGAAGCGCACGAAGGGACGCCCCTGCTCGTGTGCGTCATGCGGGGCGGGCGGCGGACCGAAGCCGGCCGGCGCACCCTCGACGAGGCCCGCCGGCACGCCGAGCGTGAACTGGCTCGCCTGCCTGCCCGCCTGCTCAGTCTCGACGAAGCCGCGCCGCCCTATCCGGTCGAATGCAGCCCGGCCCTGCGGGAACGCGCCGCCACCGTGCGTCGCCGGCTCGAAGCGCAGCACGTGGCGGTAGAGGGATGAGTCGGAACGGGTGGGGGCCTGAAACGAAAAAACCCGCCGGAAGGGCGGGTGGGAGGGTGTGGCGCGGGGCGGACTTGAACCGCCGACCTACGGGTTATGAATCCGTCGCTCTAACCTGCTGAGCTACCGCGCCGCTCAGGGAGCCCGAAAACTACGACAGGACCGGTCCGCAGGCAATGCCCTCATTTTTTCGCCAGACGGTTTCTTTTGTTTCTTCACGTGCGGGTGCCCGGTGAAACGCGGGGGGTGCTTGCCTGAACGGTCGTCCGGCGCTAACATCCTTTCCTCACGAACCAGCGAGCAGACGATCATGCGGCTGTGGGATCATGTGATCGGCCAGGAGCGGGTGGTGACGGCGCTGCAGCGGGCCGTCGACGAGGGGCGGGTGGCTCATGCCTACCTGTTCCACGGCCCCGACGGGGTCGGAAAGCGGGCGGTGGCCCTGGCTTTCGCGCAGGCGCTCCAGTGTGAGCGGGAGGGGGCGCGTCCCTGTGGGCAGTGTGGGCCCTGTGAAAAGGTGCGTCGCCTCATCCATCCGGACGTGCACGTGCTCTTCCCCCAGCCCGGCGATGCCGATACCGACGACGTGGCGGCTCGTCTGGCTCGCCTCGCCGAGAATCCGTATGCGGCCGTCGACTTCGTGCGGCGCCCCGCCCTCGACGATCCGACGAAGACCTCGAACAAGCAGGCCCTCTATACCGTGGCCCGGATCAACGAAGATCTGCGCCGGGCCATGAGCTTCAAGCCGGTCGAGGGGCGGTACAAGGTGGCCATCCTCACGGACGTGGAGCGCATGCGGGTCGAGGCGGCCAACGCCTTCCTGAAGCTGCTCGAAGAACCCGGGCCGCAGACGGTGTTCGTCCTGACCACGGGCCGCCCCGACCTGTTGCTGCCGACCATCGTCTCTCGGTGCCAGCGTCTCCGTTTCGACGTACTGGAGCCCGAGGCCATCGCGCAGGCCCTGGCCGAGCGGGCGGGCCGGGAGGGCGGGGAGGCCCAGCTGCTGGCTCGCATGGCCGGCGGCTCCTTTACCCGCGCACTCGATCTGGCCGAGAACGAGGTCTTGCTCGAGGATCGGGCCTTCGTGCTGGCCTTTTTCCGTCATGCCTACACGCGGCGCATCGACCCGCTGGCCGACCTGGTGGAGCAGGCCGCTCGCATGAGCCGGGAACGCTTCAAGGGGGTTCTGGCGCTGATGCTTGGATGGATACGGGACCTGGTGCTCTATCGGACGCTGGGTCCGGAGGCGCCGCTGGTCAATGTGGACCAGCAGGACGCCATTGCGCGGTTCTGCACGAACGTCCCCGGTGCCGATCTGGAGGCGATGATCGGGCTCGTCGAAGAAGCCATCGACCTGGTGGAACGCAACGTGCACCTGACGCTCGTGGCCACGACGCTGGCGCTGGCGCTGGGGCGGGCCATGCACGGCATGCCTGAGGAACGCCTCTATCGGCCGCTTGCCGAGACCGCCCCGGCCCGGGGCGAACTTGTGAGCGCGGGGCGCTTATAAGTTCGTCGCAGCGGGTGCGAGCCGTACCTGGCTGCCTGGCTTCGAAAGTGAATTGTGTCGATAGATCATGGCCTGTGGTTCCGGCGGATGCGGCGGAGGCGGCTGCGGCGGAGGCTGCGCTGGCGGATGTGGCCAGGGCGGTGCCTGCGGGACCGCGGCCTGCCCGGCCCTGCACGTCTATGACTGGCTGCCCGACCTGGGCGTAGGGGGCTCCCCCGTCGTCTATGAGATCGTGGAGGTCGCCTTCAAGGGCAACCGCAAAGGGTTTTTTCGCAACGTGCATAACCTCGACCTCCACACGGGCGACTACGTGATCGTGGAGGCCGACCGGGGCGTCGACTTCGGGATCGTCCACATGGTGGGTGAACTCGTCCGGCTCCGGCTCAAGTCGAAGGCGCTCGACGAGGACGACGACTTTCCCAACGTGGTGCGCCTGGCCAACCTGCACGACATCGAGCAGTGGGAAGCCAACAAGGAGCGCGAGGCCGAGACGTTCCTGGTGGGGCGCCGCGCCATCGACCGGATGAACCTGCCCATGAAGCTCGTCGACGTGGAGTGGCAGTTCGACCACAAGAAGGTCACGTTCTACTTCACGGCCGAGCACCGCGTGGATTTCCGGGCGCTGGTGCGCGAACTCGCCAAGCGCTTCCGCACGCGCGTCGAGCTCCGGCAGATCGGGGCCCGGGACGAGGCCGCCCGCATCGGGGGCATCGGCTCGTGCGGGCGTGAGCTCTGTTGCTCCACCTGGCTGCAATCGTTCAAGCCGGTGACGACGCAGTCCGCCCGTGTGCAGAACCTGCCGCTCAACCCCGTGCGTCTGAGCGGGCAGTGTGGCCGCCTCAAGTGCTGCCTCAATTACGAACTGGAGCAGTACATGCAGGCCCTGAAGGACTTCCCGCCGGTCGATACGGTCGTCCTGACGCCGCAGGGGCCGGCCACCGTCCAGAAAGTCGACATCTTCAAAGAGATCGTCTGGCTTCAGTATGAAGACGGAAGCTGGGAGGACCGGCCGCTGGCCGAGGTGAAGGCGATGCTCGAGGACGGCGGGGAAGCACCGCGCCGCAAGCGGACGCGGAACACCTCCCGGCGCGGACGGCGGCGCGGACGGGGGCGCGGGGGCAACGCGTCCGGAGGGGCTTCCTGAACCTGGAACCTGGATGCCTGCGGGGCATATCGCTGCCCGGCGCACACGCCGCCCCGACGCGAACCGACCGCTTGCCCTATGCCGTACGCCGCCGAGATCAGCCGGACCACCCCGGCCGCCTTCCTCTTTCTGCTCGACCAGTCCGCCTCCATGCAGGAACCCTTCGGGGGGGCTGAGGCGAAAGGGGATGCCGCCCCGAGCAAGGCCGTCGTCCTGGCCGACGTGATCAACCGCCTCCTGCAGAACCTGGTGTTGCGGTGCGCCAAGGAGGACGGCGTGCGCGACTACTTCCACGTCGGTGTGATCGGCTACGGGGCGCGGGTGCAGCCGCTCGTGCGCCCTGCCGACGGCGCAGCGCTCGACCTGATCCCGATCAGCCACCTGGCCGAGCGCCCGTTGCGCCTCGAAGAACGGCTCAAGAAGGTCCCGGATGGAGCCGGCGGGCTCGTCGAGCAGCGCGTCCGGTTCCCCGTGTGGTTCGATCCCGAGGCGAAGAACGGTACGCCGATGTGCCAGGCCCTGGACCTGGCCACGCAGATGGTGCGCCGCTGGATCGACCTGCACCCCCACGGCTTCCCTCCCATCGTGATGAACATCACCGACGGGGAGGCGACCGATGGCGATCCGCTCCGGTATGCCCGCACCCTCTGTTCGTTCGGGACGGACGACGGGGAGGTGCTTCTCTTCAACGTGCATCTCTCCAGCAACAAGGCGCTGCCGGTCGAACTGCCCGACCAGCCCGACGGCCTGCCCGATGCCTTCGCCGAACTCCTGTTTCAGATGTCGAGCGTGCTGCCGTTCACGATGCGGGCCGCGGCCGAGCAGGAAGGCTACACGGTGAGCATGGATGCCCGGGGGTTCGTCTTCAACGCGGATCCGGTGGCGCTGATACGTTTTCTCGAGGTGGGCACGCGCCCGAGCACCCTGCGTTGACCGTATCGTACGCATGGATACCGAGGTCGTCATGAAGCAGGTCCGTGTACGTGTGCGCCCCCGGGTGGCCTGGCTACCCCGGGCCGGGCACGCCGACGCGGACTACGAGGACGCCTTCGCGGTGCCGTCGCCCGGCGGATGGCCGTACCGGGCCGCGGTGGCGGACGGAGCGACGGAGACGGCCTTCGCAGCATGGTGGGCACGGGCGCTCGTCGAGGGGTACGTGGCCGGAGAAGCCGGCAGCCCCGCCGCGCTGGCCGCCATGGTCGAGGGACGGCGTGCCGCCTGGCAGGCCGCCGTGGCGGATGTGCTCCCGGCGGGGCCGTGGTACCTGGCCGATAAGGTGCGGGAAGGGGCCGCAGCCGCGCTGCTCGGGCTGACGCTCCACGAACAGGGCACGTGGCAGGCCCTGGCCGTGGGGGATTGCTGCCTCTTTCACGTGCGCGGCGGGCAGGTGCATCTACGCTGGCCCGTGGCGGACCCCTCCGGCTTCGGGCACCGCCCGGCGCTCGTGCACAGCCGCTCCGGACCGAAGCTCGCGGTGGAAGAACGCACGGGCATCTGGCATCCCGGCGATCGCTTCGTGCTGGCCACGGATGCGCTGGCGGCCTGGCTCATGACGAGTCGTGCCGAGGCCCACTGGACGGAGGAGAACTTTGCCGACCGCATCGCGCACGACCGGACTCGCGGTCTCCGCAACGACGACGTTACCCTGGTCGTGATCGACCTGGACCCCGACCCCGGGGCCTCCCTCGCCCGGCCCTGAGTGCTGCACGCTTATGCCTACGTACCCCACGCCCGGAGCCTATCAGGAGGCTATTCAGCATCCCGAAACGGCCTTTTTCGACCCCGAGCTGCAGCAGGCCCATCCCGAAGAGCAGGTATGGGGGCTGCCCCGGATCATCACCGGCGCCTTTGCGGCCGTGTTTCCTGTGCGCGGGCGCACGCGGCGCCTGGCCGTCCGGTGTTTCCTGACCGAGGTGCCGGATCAGGCGCGTCGGTACCGGGCCCTGGCCCGCCATCTGCAGGAAACCGGACCCGCCTGGGCCGTCCTGTTCGACTACCAGCCGGAAGGTATTCGCGTCGGCGACGGGGTGTTTCCCGTGCTCAAGATGGAGTGGGCAGAGGGCATCCCGCTGAACACGTTCGTGGCCCGGCACCTGGATGCGCCCGAGGTGCTCGCACGCCTCGATGCCGCCTGGTGCGCACTCCTCGACGATATGGAGCGGGCCGGCGTGGCCCACGGGGACCTTCAGCACGGCAACGTGCTCGTGGTCGAGGAGGAAAGTACGCTGCGGCTGAGGCTGGTCGACTACGACACGATGTACGTCCCCGCGCTGCGCGGGCGCAAAAGTCCAGAGATCGGCCATCGCAACTACCAGCATCCCGACCGCAGTCAAGAGCATTTCGGGCCGTACCTGGACCGTTTTCCCGGTCTGGTCGTCCATGTAGCCCTGCGGGCTTTGCAGGTTCGCCCCGCCCTCTGGGAACGCTACGACACGGGAGAGAACCTGCTCTTTCAGGCAGCGGATTTTTACGACCCGGCGGGGTCGCCGCTGCTGGCCGAACTGGCGGGCATCCCGGAGGTGGCGTCGCTGGCGGAGACGCTCCGGAAAGCCTGCCTGGTGGAAATGGATGCGTTGCCGCCGCTGGCGGCCCTTCGAGGAGGCCGGGAGGTGGGGCGCCCTCGGCGCCGCCGGGTCGTCCGCCGGGGGCGCCGGGAAGGACGGGTGTTCCTGGGCATGACCGCCGGAGGCCTCGCCGGGAGTGTCCTCGTCGGCGGGCTCGCGGGCGTGGGCGCCGGCCTGGGGGCCCTCGCCCTCGTCGGGGCGGGGCTGAGCACCTGGGTGCACAGGCGCTACGTCCGGCTGCCGTGGGTGCGCCGCCGTCGTCGTCTGCGGCAGGAGATCGCCTATATCGATCGGCTGCTGGCACGGATCGAGCGGCAGGCCGAAGCGCGACGCACCGAGCGAAGGCAGGTGCTCGGGCGGCGTGAGGCCCTGCTGGACGAGCGTCTCCGGGAACTGCGGACACGGGCCCTGCACGACCGCCTCAAGCACCACTTCCTCGACGAACTGTGCCGTGACGAGGGACTCAGCCACAAGGTGGTCGTCCGGCTCAAGGCGGCGGGCCTGCGTACGGCGGTTCACCTCACGCCCGAGCGGATGCAGCGCGTGACGGGCCTGAGCGACGCGAGCCGCGCCCGCGTGATGCAGTGGCGAGAACGCCTGGAGGCGACGTATGCTCCGGAACTCCCCGGCGAACTGGCGCCGGCCGAAGTGCGGCGGATCGAACGGTACCTGGAGCACAGGATGGAGTCCATCGATGCCGAACTGGGCCGTCTCCTCGAGAAGCGGGCGCTGCAACAGGCCGAGCGGGAGCACGCTGAAAAACGCCTTGCCGCCCTGCCACGATTCGGTGCCGGGGCGTATGTGCTCCACCTGCTGGGCTTCAGGGCGTTGCCGGACGGGGTGTCGGCACGCCCGGTGCCCGTGCATGCTCCGCGACGCGAGCACCCTTCCGGAACGTCACCGGTGCCCACCTCACCCGGGGAGCACGAACCCTGGTGGCGGGCGTGAGGCAGGACTCAGGAGAGCAGGTCGTCCAGGTCGGACGTGTCGAGCCGGTCCAGCACGTCTTCCTCATGCTCGCGGACCAGCGCCAGGATGGCACCGTGGGGGACGATCAGGTAGGTCCGATCCTCGTAGGTGAGCGTGATGGCTTCTTTACGGAGAAAAAAGGCATAGTCACCCACGCGGGCCTGTAGGGGCAGATAACGCACGGCGCTGCGGGGTGCCCAGGCCTCGTTCTCGTCATAATCCGGGTTGGGCATCAGGTAGCCGGGCCCCACGCGGACCACGCGCCCGCTCTGCACCCGCTCCTGCTCGGCCACCGTCGCGGGCAGATAGAGCCCGGCTTTCGTCTGGCGTTCACCGTCATCCGGGGCAATCAGGACCCGGTCCCCCACCAGGATCAACTCGCGCATCGGATCTCCATGCTTTGGTACGAAAAGCGCTCGGGCCGACCGCGTCATGCGCGTGGGTGCGCCGGCCGTCAGCCCGCTTATAACCGGTAGGGCCGCTCATGGTTCGTGGCCCTCGTGATCCCATCTCGACGAAAACACAAACGCACAGCCGTCCGGGGCAGGCTGTGCGTTCTTCGGAAGGGGTTCCGGGACCGGATCGAACGATGCCGGTCAGAGGAGGCGGAAGACGACAAACACAATCAGGCCGACCACGCCGGCACCGACCGTCATCGCCCGGATCGCCAGGTCGATACGGTTACGCATGACATCAGGGGGTACTAAGGTGGGGAAAAGGCGCAGAAGCGTCAGGGGGTTCGAAAGGTAACCCCACGACCGGGAGATGCAAGCCCGGTGGGACACACATGTGTGTATTCTGGATTTATTCACAAAATCTTGATGTATGTGGCTGCGGGTCGTCCGGCGTTCCTACCACTCGTTTTCCTCTTTGGTCACGCCCATCTCGACGGGAACGGGGTAGTTGGCTGTGAAGCAGGCGTTGCAGTAGCCACAGGCGGAGGGGTTGGCCGTTTTTACGGCTTCCATCAGGCCTTCCACGGAGAGATAGGCCAGCGAATCGACCCCGAGCCACTGGCGCATGGCCTCGAGGTCCCGGTCGAACTGGTTGGCGAAGAGTTCCTCGTGGCTCGGGAAGTCCATGCCGTAGTAGCAGGGGCTGATGACCGGCGGCGAGGCCACGCGGAAGTGCACTTCCCGGGCGCCGGCTTCGCGGACCATGCGGACGAGGAATTTGGCGGTGGTCCCCCGTACGATGGAGTCGTCCACCATGACGACGATACGGTCCCGGAGCACCCCGTCGACGGTGTTGAACTTGCTGCGGACCTTGGTTTCGCGGCGGTTCTGCCCCGGCGAGATGAAGGTCCGCCCGACGTAGTGGTTGCGGATCAGGCCGATCTCGAAACGGCACCGGTAGCCCAGCTTCTGGCACTCGCTCACATAACCGAGGGCGGCCGTGTTCGAGGAGTCCGGCACCGAGATGACGATGGGCTGTTTCTCGTCGTCCGGTACCCGGGGGACGGGCGCGTCGTGGGCCAGTTGCTTGCCGATCTTGCGGCGGACCTTGTCCACCATCTCTCCGAAGACGCGCGAGTCCGGCCGGGAGAAGTAGACGTATTCGAAGACGCACGAACTGACGCCGTGGTGCTGGGCCAGGCGGTAGCTCTCGAACTGACCGGTTGCACAGCCCTTCTGGTTGATGACCAGCACTTCGCCGGGCTCGATATCGCGGATATAGTCGGCGCCGATGAGGTCGAAGGCGCACGTCTCGCTGGCAACGCAATAGGCGGGGCCGCCGGGCTGGTCGAGGGGGCCGAGGCGGCCCAGGGCCAGGGGGCGGAAGCCGTTCGGGTCGCGCACGGCGATGAGGCTGTCGTCGGTAAGGATGACGAGCGAAAAGGCGCCTTCGACCTGGGTCAGGGCGTCGAGGATCTGGTCGATCTGCTTGCGGCGCGGGCTCTGCGCGATCAGGTGGAGGATGAGTTCGCTGTCGCTGGTGGTCTGAAAGAGCGTACCTCGCTGGCTGAAGCTGCGGCGCAGTTCGCGGGCGTTGGAGAGGTTGCCGTTGTGAGCCAGCGCCAGGTTGCCGTCGCGGTAATGGACGACGAACGGCTGAATGTTGGCGGGGTTGTCCGAGGCGCCGCTGGTGGAGTAGCGGTTATGGCCGATGCCGGCCCGTCCGAGGAGCTTGGTCTCGAAGATGGAGGGGTCCTTGAACACGTCCAGAACGAGGCCCGGGCCCCGGTGGAACGGCATCACCGGGCGCTGGCGATGCTCGTCGTACGTCGACGTGACGATGCCGGCCGATTCCTGCCCGCGATGTTGCAGGGCATGCAGGCCGAAGTAGATATGCCGGGCCGCGCTGTCGGCGTTGTAGATGCCAAAGATGCCGCAGTACTCTTTGATCCGTCGCATGAAGATCTGGGAAATTGGGAGGGTCGCGTAAGGCAGCGTTTCGGAACGTCAGAGGACGATCAGGCCGGCCGCCAGGGCGATGCCCAGCGCATCGGCCACCAGGTCCCGGTAGCTGAATTGGCGCCGGGTGCCGAAGCGCCAGTCGTAGAGCTCTTTGCCCAGGCCGAGCGCGGCTGTCATGCTGATCGAGGCTGGCAGGGCGTCCCGCTCCGCCCATCCGGCCTTGTTCACGAGCACATACTGGCTGCTCAGGGTGCCCAGGAAACTGAAGGTCAGGTGCTGCGCCTTATCGAAGGCCAGCCAGCGGTCGGGGGCAGGAGGCTTCAATGCCCCGGGGAAGGAGAGAGTTTCGCCGGAAGGGGTGCCCGCAGAGGCCCGGTTACAGCCAGGGAGGGAGCCGGAGGGCGATGGTCCGGCGAACCCGGGGAACGGCCGGTGATCCGCCCCGCCGCGCGGCGTACAGGAGACGGCGCCCGGGGCGAACGACTGCCCGCTGGACAGGCCGGCCGGCGATCCGAGCAACAGGAGCAAGAGCAGGCCGGAGAGACGGAGCATGATGGGGTCAGGACGCTTGCGAGGAGCCGTTGTCGGTAACTTCTTCTTCCTCGGAGGGCGGCTCGTAGCGCACCAGCACCGTGCGGATCCGATGGTTCTCGATCCGCTCGACCCGCATGTGGAGGTTTTCGTAGGTGACCTCGGCGCCCTCGGTGGGAATGGCGCCGAGCAGGTGGTAGATGAGGCCGCCCAGGGTTTCGAAGTCGAAGTTCTCGGTGTCGAGGTTCGTGCCCAGGAGTTCGTTGAGGTCGTCCAGGTCGATCCGGGCATCGCACCGGTACGTGTGCTCGTCGATCTGTTCGTAGAGGGCGGTCTCGTCGTCGTCGTGCTCGTCGCGGATGTCTCCGACGATCTCCTCGAGGACGTTTTCGAGGGTGACGAGGCCGGCCGTACCGCCGTACTCGTCCACGACGATAGCCATGTGGGTCTTATTGCGCTGGAAGTCTTTGAGCAGGTCGTCGAGTTTTTTTCCGAGCGGGACGAACATGGGAGGGCGCGCCAGGCGCGTCCAGTCGATGCGTTGGGTGCCGTTGCTGGCGTTGGTATAGGGCAGGAGGTCCTTGGCGTAGATAATGCCGATGATGTTGTCGAGGTGCTCGACGTAGAGCGGCAGGCGGGAGTGGCCGCTGGTGCGGATCGTCTCCAGCGCTTCGGAGAGGGTGGCCGTCACGGGTAGCGCCACGATGTCCAGGCGGCTGACCATGATCTCGCGCACGGTCGTTTCGCCGAACTCGATGATCGAGTGGATGAGGGCCTTTTCGTCTTCGGCCAGGGAGCCGTGGGCTTCTCCGATTTCGGCCAGCGTCTTGAGGTCCTCGCCCGAGAGGGGGGCTACGGCCGGCTTGAGGCGCTCCTGCAGGGTGCGCATGACGCGGGCGAGCGACATGGAGAGCGGGGCCAGCAGGCGATGCAGGACCAGCAACGGTCCGGAGATGATCCGGCTGAACGACGGGGCGTGCCGCGTGGCCAGCAGCTTCGGGGTGATCTCGCTCACGACCAGCAGCACGAACGTCAGGGCGATGACCTCGAAGAAGACGGTCCACTCGGGCGACCAGCCATAGCGGCGAGCAACATCATGCGTCATCAGCGCCGCCAGGATGGCAGCCGCCACGTTCACCAGCGTGTTCAGGATCAGGATCGTGATCAGCAACGAACGGGGGCGTTCGAGCAACAGGAGGACCCGCCGGCTGGCCCGGTCGTTCCGGTGCGCGAGCGCATCGCGATCGGCGGGCGTGAGGGAGAACAGCGCCACCTCCGACCCGGAAAAGACGGCCGACGCGAGCAAAAGCAGCAGGAACAGGAGGAGGGCGACGACGAGGGCACCCGGCGTGCCCGGCACGGAAGCCTGCGTTTGCTGGAGGAGAAAACCTACGACAGATAGAGGAGGATGATCGGGGTCCAAGGCCGGTGAGGGGGCAGCCCCTCGGCTGGTTCAACAGGCTTACATCAGAGTGCAGGACAATCGCAGCGAAAAAACGTCCCGCCCGGGAGAGGGGTTCCATCCGGGACGTGGCGCTCGGGGGCTCACGCCTCGCCCTCGAGGACGAGGCCATCGCGGCCGAACAGACGATGGAGACCCTGGAACAGCTCCTGCGCCGGGTCCAGGACGTACTTCCGGCTACGCAGGCGCTGGGGGGTGGGCAGGTCGTCGGCTGTGACTTCGAAGTACAGCTTGCACGAGCCCCCCCGATATTCCTCACAGAGGGTGTGGAGCCGGTCCAGGGTCTCGGGGGGGGTCTGGTCCAGGTCCAGGCGCAGCACGATGGCCTTGACGAGCTGTTCGCGGACCTTCCACATGGGCATCACGTCGTCGAGGATGATCTTGACACTGCCGCCGCGGGTCTCGACGCTGCCGCGCACGAGGACCACCTCGTCCACCTGCAGGTAGGGGCGGAGGCGGTCGAACTGGGAGGCGAAGCAGAGCAGTTCGGCCTGCCCGGTGAAGTCCTCGAACTGGGCAAAGACGATGGGTTTGCCGTTTTTGGTGGTGCGTTGTTGCACATCGGTGATGATGCCGCAGAAGCTGTGGCGGGGGCGGGCGTCGTACCCGTTGCGACCGCGATGCCCGTTGGTGCGTTCGTCGGAGGCGGGGGGCTCCTCCTCAGCCGAGGCCAGGCGTCCGATCTCCGCTGTGGCGAAGGCGCGGGCCTCGGCGGCATAGGCTTCGAGCGGATGGCCCGAGACGTAGAAGCCGATGAGTTCGCGCTCTTCCTTCAGGAGCCGGGCCCGGGGCCAGGGGGCGACGATGGGCAGGTTGGGTTCGAGGGCCAGGCCGTCGCCGCTGGTGGCGCCGAAGAGGGAGCTCTGCCCGGCGGCCCGGTCGGCCTGCACTTTCTGGGCATACTGCACGGCCGCGTCGATGGCCTCGACGAGCTGGG
The DNA here is from genome assembly GCA_964552015.1 of uncultured Rhodothermaceae bacterium. GTDB lineage: Bacteria > Bacteroidota > Rhodothermia > Rhodothermales > ISCAR-4553 > Rhodocaloribacter. The sequence goes on from CAZKFR010000011.1 coordinate 33,166, forward strand.
CGCGATGGCCTTCGAGGTCGTCCAGGGCGCCGGCGCGGGCCAGGCTCTCGAGCGCCTTCTTGTTCACGGCCCGCAGGTCCAGGTGCTTGACCAGCCCGAAGATCGTCGTGAAGGGGCCGTATTTCCGGCGGACCTTCAGGATGGCCTCGATGGCGCCCAGCCCCACGCCTTTGATGGCCCCCAGCCCGAAGCGGATCTTACCCTGCTCGACGGTGAAGTGGGCCTCGCTGTGGTTGATCGAAGGGGGCAGCATCTCCAGGCCCAGGTGCCGGGCCTCCTCCAGCACCACCGCCAGCTTCTTCGTGTCCCCCATCTCGTTCGTCATCGCCGCCGCCATGAACTCGGCCGGGTAATGCGCCTTCAGGTAGGCCGTCTGGTAGGCGACGATGGAATAGGCGGCCGCATGTGAGCGGTTGAAACCATAACCCGCGAACTTGGCCATCATGTCGAAGACCTCGTTCGCCTTGGCTTCGTCCACCCCTCGCTCCTTCGCGCCGTTGACGAAGACGACGCGCTGCTTGTCCATCTCCTCCTTCTTTTTCTTGCCCATCGAGTTGTGGATCACCACGTCGGCGGCCACGAAGTTGGCGAAGGGCGGGACGGCCAGGTCGTAGACCCGTCGTTCACCCACCGGGGTGATCTCGACGATGGGGTCCCACAGCACGTCGTTGTCGGCCAGATGGCGTAGCGCCGGGGCCTCGAAGGCTTCGCCGAGCGTCCGTACGCGGTGGCGGCTCAGGGCCCGCCGAGGGGTACGGAGGTTGAGGCCGCTCGACAGGCAATGGCCTTCGACGCCAATGGCCTCGCCGGCCTCACGCCAGCTCCGCCCGCTGGCTTGCTTGGCCGTCTTGACGAGAAAGCCCACCTCGGCCGGGACGTTGTAGATCGACTGGTTGCGGGAGCGGGTATGCACCCGTGCCAGGAGCCCTTCGAGACGCCGGCGCTTCGACGTGCACAGGAACGGCCCCAGCACCTCGGCGAACCGCCGTACATCCCGCTGATCCGTGATGAGCAACTCATGATTGGGTCGGTGGGACGTCGTTCGGCTGCGGCGCATCGTGACGATGCCCAGCCGGAGCAGGAGGTGCGCCAGATCGTCGATCAGCGCGAGGCTGGACGAGCTGTAAGACAGCCGCTTCCTTTCGACGGAGCCGTCCGTGCTCCACAGACAGCCCAGGAAGAGCCGTAGCGCGTCGTTCGTATAGCCGAAGACTTCCTCCGGGATGCGCTTGTGCTCGGCCCGGTGGGCCAGCCCGGTGGCACGGACCATATCCACCACGGGGTTGCGCCCTTCTGTGCCCGTGCAGCAGATCGTCACGACGCCGGTGGTGGGGTGTACGTAGCGCTTCGTCTGGCCGCCGAGCGCATGCACGGCCTCCGAGAAGTCGTTGAGGAGTTCGGGATCCGAATTGTAAAAGTAGGCCTGTGGAAGGCCGTTGGACTGGCGGGTGCATCCGTCTCCGATGAGATAGGCCAGCACCTTGATGCGCTCGGGGGACGGGGCGAGCGTGCCGGAGACCGGAAGACGAGCGGGGACGGCAATGGCGTCTCCGACAGCGAGATCGGCGAGGTGCCGCCAGCCGCGAACCGTCAGGAGCGGGTGCTCGGCGGTCAGATGCAGGCAACGGCCACTGCGGGTGCGAACCCGCAGGACCGGTTGCACCCCGTTGTCGAACCGCTTGGCCACGGGTACGGGAACGAGCCGGTAAGTGTCATCCAGCGAAAGCAGCCGCATGCCGGGACGGACGGCATCGACGCGGACGCGCTCGCCGGTGTCGGCATCGACGACCAGCGTATCACCCGTGACGCAGCGCCGCAAGATATCGGCCTGTCCCAGCGTGTAGCCACCCATCACCTGGGCCATCTGCATCACCTGCTCCTGGTAGACCGGGATGCCGAAGGTGGGCTTGAGGATCTCTTCGAGCATCGGGTGGGGGTACTCCACCTTCTCGCGGCCGTGCTTGCGGTCGATGTAGTTGGGGATCAGGTCCATCGGGCCGGGCCGGTAGAGGGCGTTCATCGCGATCAGGTCGTCGATGTTCGTCGGCCGCAGCTTGCGCAGCCACTCGCGCATGCCCGAGGATTCGAACTGGAAGATGGCGACCGTGTCGCCCCGCTGGAAGAGCGCGAACGTTTTGGGGTCGTCGAGCGGGATCCGGTCCAGGTCGATCTCGACGCCGTGGTTCTCCTTGATGAGCGCCAGGGCGTCGTTCAGGACGGTGAGCGTCTTGAGGCCGAGGAAGTCCATCTTCAGCAGCCCGAACGACTCCACCCACTTGCCGTCGTACTGGGTGGTGATGACGTCCTCGTTGCCGGACTTGCCTTTGGCCACGGCCACGGGCACGTACTCACTCACCTTGCCGGGGGCGATGATGACGCCGGCGGCGTGCACGCCCGTGTGGCGGGCCGAACCTTCGAGCACGCGCGCGTAGTGGAGCAGCTTGCGGATCTGCGGGTTGGGGTCGTTCTGCAGGTTGCGGAACTCGGGCACCTCGTTCAGGGCCGTCTCGAGCGTCACCTTGGGCCCCTCGGGGATGAGCTTGGCGATGCGGTCGGCCTCGGCGAGGGGGATGCCCAGCACCCGGGCCACGTCGCGGATGACCGAACGGGCGCCCATCGTGCCGAAGGTGATGATCTGGCAGACGTTCTCGCGCCCGTACTTCTGCACCACGTAGTCGATGACCCGCCCGCGGCCGCGGTCGTCGAAGTCGATGTCGATGTCGGGCATCGAGACGCGCTCGGGGTTCAGGAAGCGCTCGAAGAGGAGGTCGTACTTGAGCGGGTCGATGTTGGTGATGCCCAGGCAGTAGGCCACGGCGCTGCCGGCGGCCGAGCCGCGCCCCGGCCCCACCGAGACGCCCAGCTTCCGGGCGGCCGTGGTGAAGTCCTGCACGATGAGGAAGTAGCCGGCGAAGCCCATCTTCTCGATGATCGCCAGCTCGTGGTTGAGCCGTTCGACGACCGTCTGCGGCATCTCGGGATAACGCTTCCGGGCCCCCTCGAAGACGAGGTGCCGCAGGTACGCGTTCATGTCGTTGCCGAAGGCGGGCGGGATGGGGTAGTGCGGCATCAGGAGCTGACCCATCGGCAGCTCCAGCTTGCATTTGTCGGCGATCTCGTTCGTGGTGACGAGGGCTTCGGTGCGCACCGCCGGCTCCAGGTCGGCCAGCGCGGCTTCCATCTCGGCGGCCGTCTTGAAGTAGAACTGGGTGCCCTCGAAGCGCATCCGGTTGGGGTCGTAGAGGTCCTTGCCCGTCTGCAGGCACAGCAGCACGTCCTGTGCGGCGGCGTCTTCTTCCTCCACGTAGTGCACGTCGTTCGTGGCGACGACCTTGACGCCGTACTCCCGGGCCCAGCGCAGCAGCACGGCGTTGCACTTCTTCTGATCGGCGATGCCGTGGTCCTGGATCTCGATGTAGTAGTCCTCGCCGAAGATGTCCAGGTATTCTTCGAAGACGCGGCGGGCCTCCTCCTCACCCCGGTGCAGGATCGTTTGCAGCACCTCGCCCTGGAGGCAGCACGTGGTGGCGATGAGCCCTTCGCTGTGCCGCCGCAGCGTCGCCTTGTCGATGCGGGGCTTGTAGTAGTAGCCCTCGGTGTAGGAGAGCGAGGAGAGGCGGATCAGGTTGCGGTAGCCCTCCAGGTTCTTGGCGAGCAGCACCTGGTGGTAGCGGGTGCGGTCGCTCTTGTCGGCCATGCCCGCGGGGGTGATGTAGAACTCGCACCCGATGATGGGCTGCACGCCCATCTTCTTTGCGGTCGTGTAAAATTCGGGCACGCCGAAGAGGTTGCCGTGGTCCGTGATGGCGACGGCCGGCATCTCCAGCGCGGCAGCCTTACCCAGCAGCGTTTTGATGCGGGCGGCTCCGTCGAGCAACGAGTACTGCGTGTGACAGTGGAGATGGCTGAATTCGCACATACGGGCAGGGCGTGGAACGAGTCGGATGGAGGGTCGGGTAAGCGGGGCGGTCAGGCCCGGAGTCTAAAATCCAAAAATACCGGCGACAAGTCCACCGGTGTGGATATCTTGTGTATGTTGCCCCGCCGGGGTGGGCGTGATTGTTGTTGCAGGGCGGGGGCGACCGAAAAAGGCGGAAAACGAGCCGATGGCGGGGGAGACGAGGCCAAGTTTTCCGCCGGGCCGCTCATTTTTTCCATGGGCGGGGTGATCTCACCGTGTCGGTTCATGAGCCGACGAAAGCCGTTATAACGCATGCATACCGGATCACGACGTAACCCGCTGGTCGGGTTGATCCTGCTCGGGATGTTGCTGCCCCACGCGGTGTGGGCACAGCGGTATCCGTTCGATGTGTACTCCATCGACGAGGGGCTGGCGCAATCGCAGCCGCTGTCGATCTACCAGAGCCGGAACGGGTATCTGTGGATCGGCACCCTGGGCGGGGGCGTGAGCCGGTTCGACGGGCGGGTCTTCACCAACTTTGGGAAGCGGGACGGTCTGCCTTCGGGCATTGTCTACGGCTTTGCCGAAGATGCCAGCGGTGTGCTCTGGGTGGCGACGGGCGAGGGGGCGGCCCGCTATGACGGACGTACGTTTGAGCCCGTTGAACTGGGCCTGCCTCCCCAGAGGTTATTGTCCGCGGCGGTCGACGGGCAGGGGAACGTGTGGTTCGGTACCGAAGCCTCGGGCCTGGTGCGCCTGGGGCCCTCCGACACGACGCGGATCGCGGACGGCCTGCCCGATCCGAAGGTGCTGGCCCTCCTGCCCGACGGCGAGGCCCTGTGGATCGGTACGACCGCCGGGGTGTGCCGGTACGAAGGAGGCGCATTGCATTGTTTCTCGGGCGACGAGGGCCTGCCGGACACCTATGTGGGTGAACTCGTTCGGGATGCGCAGGGCACGCTCTGGGCCGGGACGGGGAAAGGTCTTTTTCGGTACGCCGGCGACCGCTTCGAACGGGTGCACCCGGAGGTGTTCGAGGGCCATCGCATCAGCGCCCTGGCAGCGGATCGGAAAGGAGGGATCTGGGTGGGGACGGATCAGGAACTGATCCGCATCGACGGCGATGACCTGGTCCGGTATTCGCGGGAGAACGGGTTGATACGCCCCGTGCTCTCGCTGTTCGAGGACGAGGAGGGCAACCTCTGGATCGGCCTCGACGGAGCCGGGCTTGCGCGCTTCGCACCGTCGCCTTTCCTGCTCTTCACGACGGAGCACGGGCTGGCGGAGGACGGCGCCTGGTCGATCCTGGAAGACCGTCAGGGGCGGATCTGGTTGGGTACGGGCAACGGGCTCTCCCGCTTCGACGGGCAGGCCTTCGAGACCTTCACGACCGGCGATGGGTTGCCCGGCAATACGGTCTATGCCCTGTTCGAAGACCCGGATGGCACGATCTGGGTGGGGACCGAGGAAGGGCTGGCCCGCTACGACGGAGCCCGTTTTCACCCGATCCCGGAGATCGCGGTGTCGGTGTGGGCCCTGGCCCGCGATCCTCGAAGCGGGGCCCTGTGGGTAGGAACCGGTGGGCAGGGGCTGTATCGCTACCACGGAAAGGTCGTCGAACGGTTTACGGCGGCGAACGGTCTGCCCGACATGGCCATCAACGTGCTGCTGGTGACCCGGGACAGCACCCTGTGGGTGGGGACACGGAAGGGGCTGGTGGCCTTCCGAGACGGCCTGTTTGCGACCTTCACGACCGAGGACGGCCTGCCGCACAACGACGTGTCGGCCCTCCGCGAGGACGCGTACGGGGCGCTCTGGGTGGGTACGTATGGGGGCGGGATCGCCCGGTTCGTTCCGCCTCATCGCCCCGGTGGCCCCTCGTTCTCCACGCTCGGCCTCGAAGACGGCCTGCCGGACGACCACATCATGAGCATCCTCACCGGCCCCGGGGGCGACATCTGGTTCTGTACCAACCAGGGCCTGAGCCGGGTGGACCTGGCGCAGTGGGTGGGTGCGGGCGAGGCCGTCCTGGAGCATTTCGGCGTGGCCGAGGGGTTTGTCGGGCGCGAGTGCAACGTCGGGGCGGCCTTCCGGGACCGGGCCGGACACCTCTGGTTCGGCACGGTCCGGGGCGTCATGCGCTATACGCCCGGGCAGCGTCTGGACAACCCGTATCCCCCCCGGGTGCTGATCACGTCCGTGCGTCTCTTCTTCGGGCAGGAAGACTGGACGCCCTATGCCGAGGGTATCCAGCCGGGGACGGCCCTACCGGCCGGATTGCGCCTGCCCTATAACAAGAACTCGGTGACGTTCGACTTCGTGGGGATCAACCTGACCCAGCCCCGGGAAGTGGCCTATCAGTACCGGCTCGAAGGGGCGGATGAGGCCTGGACTCCTGTGACGCGGGAGACGTCGGCCACCTACGCCAACCTGCCGCCGGGTGAGTACACGTTCCTCGTACGCGCCGTCAACGGGAGCGGCGTCTGGAGCGAGACACCGGCTGCGTTCCACTTCGTCATCACCCCGCCGTTCTGGCGGACGCCCTGGTTCTACCTGTTCGGGGCCTTGCTGTGCTTCGGGGCGGTCTATGCCGTCATGAGGCGCCGGGAGCACAACCTGCGCCGGAGCCGGGAGCGGCTCGAAGCGATGGTCGAAACCCGAACCCACGAACTGTTACAGGAGAAAGAGAAGGTAGAGGAGGCCAACGAAAAGCTCCGCCTGCTCTCGCTCGTCGTGCGGGAGACGGACAACGTGGTGATCATCGCGGACCGGGACGGGGAGATCATATGGATCAACGAGGCGCTGACGCGGGCGGCCGGCTACACGCTGGAGACCCTGCGGCAACACGTGGGGTCCAACCTGCGGGACATCTACCGGAACCCCGCGCTGGAGGCGGCCCTGGAGCGCGCCGTGCGGGAGAAGGCCAGCAGCGTCTTCGAGTCGAAGCTGTACAAGCCCGACGGCACCGAAATCTGGGTATCCTCGACCCTGAGCCCCATCACGGACGATCGGGGTGAGGTGACCCGGCTCGTGGTCATCGACACGGACATCACCGAGCGCAAACAACTCGAGCAGGAACTGGTCGCGGCGCGGGAGGCGGCGCTCGAGGCGGCCCGGGCCAAGAGTGCGTTCCTGGCCAACATGAGCCACGAGATCCGTACCCCCATGAACGGCGTCATCGGTATGACCAGCCTGCTGCTCGACACCGACCTGACCCCCGAGCAGCGCGAGTTCGTCGAGGTGATCCGTAACAGCGGGGACGCCCTGCTCGCGATCATCAACGAAATCCTCGATTTTTCCAAGATCGAAGCCGGCAAGATCGACCTGGAGGAGCAGGATTTCTCAATCCAGCAGGTCGTCGAGGAGGCGCTGGAACTGGTGACGATGAAGGCCGCCGAGAAACACCTCGAACTGGTGTACCTGATCGAGGAAGGGGTGCCGCCGATGGTGCGGGGGGACATGACGCGCCTGCGGCAGATCCTGACCAACCTGCTCTCGAACGCGGTCAAGTTTACCGAAGAAGGCGAGGTGAGCGTGCGGATGGACGCCGAGCGGCTGCCGTCGGGGCGGTACCGCATCCATACCGCCGTGCAGGATACGGGCATCGGTATTCCGTCCGACCGCATGCATCGCCTTTTTGAAGCCTTCAGTCAGGTGGATGCATCGACCACGCGGCGTTACGGCGGAACGGGCCTGGGGCTGGCTATCAGCAAACGCCTGGCCGAACTCATGGGAGGAACCATGTGGGTCGAGAGCGAGGAAGGGGTTGGATCCACGTTCCACGTCACCGTCGAGGTGGCCCCGGCGCCTGTGGAGGGCCCCGGGGCGGAGGCCTCCGAGCGGGCGGCGCTGCTGGCCGGACGTCGCGTGCTGATCGTGGACGATCATCCCGTCAACCGGCGGATGCTGACCCTGCAACTGGCCCGCTGGAACATGCCGTCGATGGAGGCGGCCTCGGCGGAGGCGGCGCTGGCGCTCGTCGAGGCCGGGGAGCGGTTCGACCTGGCGGTGCTGGACATGCAGATGCCCGGCATGGACGGCCTCATGCTGGCCCGTGAGCTCCGCCGTCGGCCGGCCACACGTCATCTGCCGGTCATCATCCTCAGCTCGATGGGACAACGGGCCGAGGCGCCGGATGTCGATCTGGTGGCCTGGCTCACCAAACCCGTCCGGCAGGCCCGCCTGCAGGAGGTGCTCGCCCGGGCGCTTGCGCCCGAAGCCGCTGAACAGTCTCGTTCCGCAGAAACCCCCTTTGGATCCACCGGTGCGATGAAGACCCCCATGCGCATACTGCTCGCTGAGGACAACCTGGTCAACCAGAAGGTCATTCAGCAATTCCTCAAACGTATGGGCTATCGGTGCGACACGGCGGCCAACGGCCTGGAGGTCCTCGAGGCCCTCAAGCACGTGGCGTACGACGTGGTCCTGATGGACGTGCAGATGCCCGAGATGGACGGGCTGGAGGCCACACGCCGCATCCGGGCGGGCTACGACCCGGATCGGCAGCCCTACATCGTGGCCATCACGGCCAACGCGACCCGTCAGGATCAGCAGCGGTGTCTGGAGGCCGGCATGGACGACTACATCAGCAAGCCGGTGCGGCCGGAGGCCCTGCGGGCGGCCCTCGAGCGGGCGGAACAGCGTACATCGAGCCGCGCCCCGGATCGGGCTCCCGAGGACGGGTTTGACCTGGAACGGTTGCGCGAGGCCGCCGGGGACGAGGAAGCCTTCATCCGGGACGTGCTGCATAGCTACCTGGACGAGACGCCCCGGCTGCTGGCTGCGATGCAGGCGGCGCTGGAGGAACAGGACCGCGAACGCTTGCGAACCGTGGCGCACGGGCTGAAGGCCAGCAGCCGCACCTGTGGCGCCGAGGACCTGGCCCGCACCTTCGCGCACCTGGAGGACGCGGCGGCAGACGCCCCGGAGGCACGGCTGCAGGCAATGCTCGAGACGGCCCGCCATCGGTTCGAAGCGGTTCGCCGGGCGATGATGGCGTACCTGGCCCGGACCGACCGCCCGGCCGTGGACCCCACCCTCCATCGCGATAGCGATCCGAAAGCACACCGGTCGGATCCGGCCTGAGGCGGTACCGGAAGGCGGTGCGGGGCAACCCGTGGCGCCGGGAGGCGTACCAGCGGCTCCACGGACCCTCTGCCTCGAACGATGACGCCCCTCCATCTGCTGTACGTCGATGCCGTCCACCAGGCCGATCCCCGCTTCTGGCAGGTGCTCGGCCGCGCGCTGGGCGGCGAACATCCCCCGTGCCTGGTGGTGCACGGCGCCGGCGACCGGATCGAGCGGTTGCGCGAGGCCCGGGGGCTGCTGCCGGACGAGGCCCTGCCGCCCGGGACGGTCGAGCGGGTGCTGCGCATGGAGACGCACCGGATCGTAGGGTGGCTCACCGACGCCGGGGTGCCGGCCGTGGGCTTCCACGGAGGCGATCGGGGGCTGCTCCAGCGTCAGGGCGACGGACGGCTGACGGCGCCGGGCGCGGCCGGCCTCCTCGACCTGGCCCGGCGGCGTGCGGTGCCGGTCGTATCCACGCTGCTCGACGCGGACACCGTGGGCGAGACCGCCGAGGTGGTGGCCGCGCTGGCCCGGGCGTCGACACCGCCGGCGCGGGTGGTGCTGTTCTCACGAACGGGCCGCCCCGGCCTCGTCGAAAACGGGACCCTCCGGAGTTCGGCGCCGCTGGAGGCCGTCTCGCTCGACGACCTCCTCCACGACCCGGCCGTGGCACGCACCCTCCTCGGCGACGTGGGGGAAATCTGGATCACGAGCCCGTTCGGCCTGGTCCATACCGGGGGGCTCCAGGGGACACGCCTGACCGCACAGCCGGGAAAAAATGCGATTCCGGGCTGAAAAACGCACCCTTTTCTTGACACCCGCCGCGCTGTGCTGTAAGTTTCCCCCGCTTTTGCATAAAGCTCCGGCTTTTTTGCACCCTCACGTTCAGTGCCAGTTACCACCTTCAAACCCCAGGAGGATATACACATGGGCAAATTCGAGCAACTGCGCGACTTCGTGGCGAGCCTTGAGGCCGACTTCAAGAAATTCTACGAGAAGGGCAACAAGGCCGCCGGTACGCGCGTCCGCAAGGCCATGCAGGAACTGAAGCAGATGGCCCAGGACATCCGCGTCGACATTCAGGAGAAGAAGAACGCCTGACACCCACCGCAGCGGTACAGGAAAGGCCGTGCCTTCACCGCACGGCCTTTTTTGTGCCCTTGTGGAACCGAAGGCAGGAGCGATGGCAACGATGAAAGGACGAACGGCAGGGACGTGGATGGGGATGCTGGGGGTGCTTGTGCTGGCCGCTACGGCCCGGGCTCAGACCCCCGCCGATACGACACAGTCCTGGCAGACGCGGCTGGTGGCGAACCTGTCGGCTACCCAGGCGGGGTTCAACAACTGGCAGGGCGGCGGCGTCAACTCGCTGGCCCTGAGCACGGGGCTCAACGGGGAGGCGGCCCGTACGGCCGGGGGATGGGCCCAGAAATACACCCTCCGTATGGCGATCGGCGTCGTCAAGCAGGACACGCTCGACTTCCGGAAGGCGGAGGACGTCATTCGCCTGGCCTCGAACCTCCAGTATCAGGGCGAGGACGGTTTTTTCAGTCACTTCAGCCCTACCCTGGCCATGTCCATCCGCACCCAGTTCACCGAAGGGTTCAACTTCGACAAGGATCCGATCTTTGAAAAAGAGCAGGTGGGGGTGCCGCGCACGCCGCCCGTGAAGGTGTCGGATTTCTTCAGCCCGGCCATTCTGCAGCAGTCGCTGGGTATGACCTACAACCCGAACAAGTGGTTCACGCAGCGCTTCGGTGTGGCGGCCAAGGAGACGGTGGTGCTCATCGAGCGGCTGCGGGTGCTCTACGGGGTCGACCCGGCCGATGCGGTCCGGTTCGAGCTCGGCGTCGAGGCGGTGACGGACTTCGACAAGGAGGTGTTCAAAAACGTGCGGTACACGTCCACGCTCGGGCTGTTCACCTCCTTCAACAAGCCGGAGACGCCCGACCTGCTCTGGGAAAACCTGATCAACATGAAGGTGAATTCCTGGTTGCAGGTCAACTTCGAGTTCGTGGCACTGCTGGACAAGGATCTGAGCGATCGTTTCCAGATCAAAGAAGTGCTGTCGGTCGGGATCGCCTACGTCCTGCTCTGAGGCGCCTGCGGGGCCCTTCCCGGGTGCGCGAAGGCTATCAGGGCCTGGTCCGCGGTTCGATGCGATGCGGGTATGGGATGACGTCCGGAGCCGTCTGAAGCCGGTGCTGGCGGCGTACGCGGTGCTGGGCGCGAGCCTGTGGTTCGTGCCGGTGCTGAACGTGCTGCACGTCGAGTCGGCGGCCGTGGTGGCGCTGGTGGCCTTTTTTGCGGCGGGACTGTCCTCGGTGGGCTGGTTTCGTGCCGTGCCGGTGCCGGTGGGCCGGGTGCTGGCGGCGCAGGAAGCTGCCCTGGGCGTGCCCCTGGCGATGCTGACCGTGACGCTGCCCTGGGTCCCCAATTGCGGGTATGGGATCGGGTTGCTCTTCTTCGCTCTCTTTCCCGTCGTCAGCGTGGTGCTGGCCGTGGCGCTGGCGTATGCGCTCACGGCCGCGCCGGTGCGTCGTCCCGGCCGGGCGTTCGTACTGATCGGGCTGGCCGTGGCCGTGCTGGGGCCGCTCTACGACCTGGGCCTGCATCCGCAGTTCTATGTATACAACCACGTCTTCGGCGGGGTGCTCGGGCCGATCTACGACGAGGAACTGGCGATCCGGCCGGGCCTGTTCGTCTTCCGGGCGATGACGCTCGGGTGGGCGGGTTGGCTGGGGGTTGCAGGGAGGTGGCTCCGCCTGCGGCGGCAGGGAGCGCAGGGGCGGCGCGAAGCCGTGTGCGGGGGGCTCCTGGCGCTGGGCCTGGGGACGGCCTACCTCTTTTCCGGGCCGCTCGGTATCAACACGCCGGAGGCCTACCTGCAGCGATCGCTCGGCGGGCATCTGCGTACGCCGCACTTCGACCTGTACTTCGACCCGGAATCGATCGCGGAGTCCGATCTGCTCCGGCTCGTCGATGCCCACGAGTACCGGTACGCCTGGCTGGCGGAGCGCCTCGGCGTGACGGTGCCGGAGCGCATCGCGAGCTATCTCTATCCCGATGCGGACACGAAGGCCCGCCTGACGGGGGCGCGGGCGACGAACGTGGCGCCGGTATGGCTGGCCCGGCCACAGGTGCACGTGCTGCTGGAGGACTTCGACGACGTCTTCGGGCACGAGCTGGTGCACGTCTTCTCCCGGACGTTCGGGTTGCCGGTGCTCCGGGCGTCGGTGTCGGTCGGGCTGGTGGAGGGGCTGGCCGTGGCGCTGGAGCCGCCGGACGGGCGTCCCACGCCGCACGAGCAGGTGCTGGCCGTCGCCCTGAAGCACGCCGGCGGGGATCCGTCGAAGATCACGCTGGCGGAGGACGTGGCGGCCCGGCTCTCGCCGCAGGGGTTCTGGACCGGGCGGGGGGCGGTGTCGTACACCACGATGGGCTCGTTCGTGCGGTATCTGATCGATACGTACGGGGTGGCGGCGTTCCGGCAGGTCTATGCGTGGGCGGACTTCGAGCGGGTCTACGGGCAGCCTGTGGAGCGCCTCGCCGCGGGGTGGCAGGCTCACCTGCTCGCGGTGCCCGTCGTGGCGAGGGCCTCGGCCCATCTGGCCACGCGCCGGTTCGCCGTGCCGTCGCTCTTCGAGAAGCCGTGCCCGCACCACGTGCCCGCATACCGGCGCCACGACCGGGCGGCACGGGCGGCGCTGGCCCGGGCGGACACCGTCGGGGCGCTCGCGCACCTCGACGCCGCCCTGGCGCGCCGGCCGGACTACGCGCCCTCGCTCGACCTGTGGGCCGTGCTCCGGCTGGCGCAGGGCGTCCCGGCCGACGTCGTGGCCCGGCTCGACACGCTGGCCCGGGCGCCGGTCCTGGCGCTCCGGCTGGGGGATGCATACGCCATGCTGGGGCAGACGGAGCAGGCCCGTGACCGGTACGAGGCCGCCTGGCGGTGGCTGCCGCTCTACGCGCACGAGGCGCGGGCGCTGGTGGTCCTTCGGAATGCCCTTGCGCCCTACCCCGGGATCGTTCGCATCTTGACCTCCGGCGTGGCGCCCGCCGGGCAGGCCGACCGGCTGGCCGCGTGGCGCGACCGGTCGCCGGCCGCCGCCCTGATGGAAGCCCTCCGCCGGGCCGAGGCCGGGCAGGTCGAACAGGCGCTGGCGCTGCTGCGTACAACGCCTGCCGCCGCGGTCCCGGCCGCCACGGCGGACCGGCAGGCCACCCTGGCGCGGCAGCATCCCGTGTGGATGGCGCGCTTCGCCTATCGTGCCGGCGACCTCCTCACCGCCCGCGCGGCGGCCCTCCGCGCGGCGCGGGCGTTCCGGGAGGCCGGCGACCTGAATGCCGCCGCCCACCTGGAGGACCGGGCCGACCTGCTGGACTGGCGCCTGCGCCGCACTCCCGCCGTATCACCACCCTGAGATGATCATGAGACAACGTCCGTGCCGGCGCTGGCTGCCCCTGCTCCTCGCCGTACTGGTTGCCGCCTGTGCCCATACCGAGAAGACCAACGCCCCGGAAGCCGGCCCCGACCCCGACCGGCAGGCCCGCCAGCGTGCCGGCTTCGACCTCGTGCCCCCCGCACCGGACGTGCGTACCATCCAGGTCTACCTCACCGGCGACGAGCGCAACCTGCCCGTCGTTACGCTGGGCACCAACGAGACGATCACGCTGGCCTTCGACCTGCTCGAAACGGCGGGGCGGCCCCTGTCCGTCTACTTCTACCATGCCGACCGAACCTGGCGGCGCGACCTCTCGCCGGCCGAGTACCTGGATTCCTTCCAGCGGGATGACCTCCTCGATTACCAGCCCTCGCAGGGGACCGATGTGCCCTATGTGCATTACCAGTACCAGTTTCCCAACCGCACCATCGACTTTCGCGTCAGCGGCAACTACATCGTGCGTGTGACCGAGCAGGGGATGGAGGAGGATGTGCTGTTCGAACGAACCTTCTTCGTCAGTGAACAGGTGGCGCCGCTCGATGTCGGGCTCGAGAACGTGTTGCTCTCGGGGCAGGGCTATTCCGCCGTGCAGCCGGTGATCCGGTTCACGCCGCCTCCGGTGCTCCAGGGCAACGCCTTCAACTACACGGCCTGTTTCGTGCGTAACGGCCGGTTCGAGGCGGCCCGGTGTACGGACCGGCCCATGCTGGCCGAGCAACCGGCGCTGCAGTTCTACCTGCCCCCGGAGGCGGCTTTCGAAACCGAGGTGGTGGACCACTTCGTCGACCTGGGGGCGCTTCGTGTGGGGGGGCGGATCGAGCGGATTGACCGGACCACCTCGCCCTACCGCGCCTACCTCGAGCCCGACTATGCCCGCTTCGGCGGGACGGGCCTCGACCCGCTGCTCAACGGGCAGATCGTCGTGGAGGCGGTTGTGCGCGGTGTGGCGGCGCCGGCGGTACAGGCCGAGTACGTGGAGACGCACTTCGCCTACGTGCCGCCCGACGAGCTACCCGTCTCCGGCGACGTGTTCCTTTCGGGCAGCTTCAACGGGTGGCGCACCACGCCCGCCGACCGGCTGGAGTGGGTCCCGGAGCGGCGGCGGTACGAGGGCGCCGTGCTCCTGAAGCAGGGGCAGTACGAGTACCGCTACCTCGTGGCCCAGGGCCGTCGTGTCCGGCCCGCCACGACGGGCGCCGCGCCCCGCCTGGAGAACCTCTACAGCACGTTCGTCTACTACCGCGACCTCACCCTGAACACGGACCGGCTCGTGGCCGTCAACCACGTGCGCGCCCGCTGACGGTCCGCGGCCCCGGTCAGCGTGTCCCCGGGGCCGCGGCGGCGCGTTCCGTCTCGACGATGACGGCCGGGATGGCCTTCGCACGCACCAGCTCGTTGAAGGCCGGCACGTCGGTCGTCAGCACCGTGTCCAGCCGGGCCAGTTCGGCGTCGATCTGCGCCGTCAGCTCGGCCTTGACGGCGTAGGCCTGGTCGGTGGGCCGGTAGTCGCCGGCGGCCACGGTCGAGGCCAGCGCAGCCAGCTTGTTGTTGAGCCGGATGGGGAAGTTGAGCGGGTCCTGCCGGCTCTGGTTCTTCGTCTGGTACAGGGCTTCCTCGATGGCGGTGAGCTTCTCGTTGAGGGCCCTGGCGGCCTGCTTGATCTCGTCGGACCCTTCCCGCTCGCCCAGGCGGCGCGTGATGGCCTGCGTCTGCTCGCGCACGTCCCGGATGCGTTTGATGGCGCGGTGCGTCTCGCTGAGCTTGTCGCGGATCTCGATCAGGAAGGCGAACTGGGCCTGCAGGTCCTCCAGCGTGGACGAGGAGCGGGGGTCCTTCTTGATCTCGAAGGGCACGGTCATCGAGTCGCTGCCGACGATGAGGCGGGCCTGATAGCGGCCGGGCGCGGCGCGGGGGCCGCGTACGCTGCCGGCCCACATGATCAGCCCCGGGAACGACTCGGCATCCTCATACCGCATGTCCCACGAGAAGGCGTTGGCGCCCTCGGCCACGGCCAGCCGGGCGCCCCGGTCCTTCGGCGTGAAGGTGCGGATCAGGTTGCCGTCTTCCTCCAGGATCTTCAGGCGGACGGCGTTGCTGTCCGGCGCGTCTTTGAAGTAGTAGCGGAAGGTGACCGCACTGCGACCGCCGAGGCGGTAGGTGGGACGGGGTGTGAAGAGCCAGAAGGCGCTGCCCGCCACCTCATCGCTGAGCTGGTGCAGCGGCGTCACGTCGTCGATGATCCAGAAGGAGCGGCCCTGCGTGGCCACGATCAGGTCGTCATCCTTCCAGTCCAGGTCCGTGATCGGGACGACGGGCAGGTTGAGCTGGAACGGTTTCCAGTGGGCGCCGTCGTCGAAGGAGATGTACATGCCGCTCTCGGTGCCGGCGTAGAGGAGGCCGCGCCGCTTCGGGTCGGGCTGGATGGCCCGCGTGAAGTGCTGCGGGTCGATGCCGTCGACGATCTTCGTCCACGTCTGGCCGTAGTCGGTGGTCTTGTAGAGGTAGGGGCGGAAGTCGTCCGACTTGTACATAGTGGCGGCCACGTAGAGGCCGCCGGGCTCGAACGGGTGGGCGACGATGTCGTTGATCTGGATCCACTCGGGCATGATCCGGGCCGGCGGCGTGACGTTCGTCCACGTCTGCCCGCCGTCGCGGGTGATGTGGATCAGCCCGTCGTCCGAGCCGGTCCAGATGACGTTCGGGTCGAAGTTGCTCTCGGCCACGGTGAAGATGGTGGCATAGTACTCGACGCCGGTGTTGTCCTTCGTGATGGGGCCGCCCGAGGGGCCGAGCTTCGAGGAGTCCGCCCGCGTCAGGTCGGGGCTGATCATCTCCCAGGACTGCCCGTCGTTGGTGGTTTTGAAGAGGTGGTTGCCCGCGGCAAAGACGGTGTTGGGATGGTGCTTCGAGTAGAGGATGGGGAAGTTCCACTGGAAGCGGTACTTCATGCCTTCGGCGCCGTGGCCCATGGGGTTGTCCGGCCACACGGTGACGATGCGCCGCTCGTCGGTGCGGTGGTTGACGCGCTCGAGGTAGCCGCCGTAGGAGCCGCCGAAGACGATGTCGGGGTCCTCGGGGTTGGGGGCGAGCCAGCCGCTCTCGCCGCCGGCGGTGGGCTCCCAGTCGCGTTCGTTGCGGCCGTCGGAGGTGTGCAGGATGCGGACGGTGGAGTTGTCCTGCTGGGCCCCGTAGATGCGGTAGGGGAAGTGGTTGTCGGTCGTGACGCGGTAGAACTGGGCGGTAGGCTGGTTGTAGTAGGTGGACCACGTCCGGCCGCCGTCGAAGGTGACCTGGGCGCCGCCGTCGTCGCCGATGATCATGTAGTCCGGCTGGTCCGGGTTGATCCAGAGGTCGTGGTGGTCGCCGTGGGGGGTGCGGATGCTCTCGTACGTTTTGCCGCCGTCCTTCGAGCGCCAGAACTGCACGTTGAGGACGTAGACCTGGTCGGCGTTCTTCGGGTCGGCGTAGATGCGGGTGTAGTACCAGGCCCGCTGGCGCAGGTTACGGTCGTCGTTGATGCGGGTCCAGGTCTCGCCGCCGTCGTCGGAGCGGAAGACGCCGCCCTCCCGGGCCTCGACGATGGCCCAGACGCGGTTCGGGTTGGCGGGCGAGACGGTCACGCCGATGATGCCGAGCGTGCCTTCGGGCAGGCCGTTCTTCTTGCCCGTCAGCTCGGTCCAGGTGTCGCCGCCGTCGGTGGACTTCCACAGGGCCGAGCCTTCGCCGCCGCTCTCCAGGCTGTAGGGCGTGCGCCGGACGCGCCAGGTGGTGGCGTAGAGGATGCGCGGGTTCGAGGGGTCCAGGATGAGGTCCACCGCGCCGGCGTGTTCGTTCACGTAGAGGATCTTCTCCCAGGTCCGGCCGCCGTCCTTCGAGCGGAAGACGCCGCGCTGCTCGTTCGGGCCGAAGAGGTGCCCGAGGGCGGCCACGTAGACCAGGTCGGGGTTGCGCGGGTGGATGCGGATGCGCGGGATGTGGCGCGTATCCTCCAGGCCGATGAACGTCCACGTCTTGCCGGCATCGACCGACTTCCACATCCCGTAGCCGTGGGAGACGTTGCCGCGCACGGTCTTCTCACCGCCGCCGACATAGATCACGTTCGGGTCCCACTCGCTCACGGCCACGGCCCCGATGGAGCCACCGAAGAAGCCGTCCGAGATGTTTTCCCAGGACTGGCCGCCGTCGGTCGTCTTCCAGACGCCGCCGCCGGTGCCGCCGAAGTAGTAGGTGAAGGGCTGGCCGGGTACGCCGGCCACGGCCGCGCTGCGCCCGCCCCGGTAGGGGCCGAGGCTCCGGTATTCGAGCGACCGGTAGAGGGCTTCGTCGTAGTCCTGCGCGTGCGTGGCGGGCAGGAAGAAAAGGCCGAGGAGGGTCGTGCCGAGCAGACCCGCGAGCAGGCGGAGCGTCTGGCGCATGATGGGATGCCTGGATCGATGCGGGGGAAACAGGCCGGTAAACGGCTTCCGTGATATTACCCAACGCGCCAGAGAGAAGCAAAGGAAGGCGGCCCGGGTGGATGTGGGGAGGCGTCAGGCCGATGTGGATGGCACGCCCGTGTTGCCAGCCGGCGCGGGGCGGTCGGTATGGAGCGGGAAGGTGACGCAGGCGCGGGTGCCTCCGCCGGGACGAGGGGCCACGGTGAGGCAGCCGCCGTGCAGACGGACGACCCGTTCCGCCAGGGGGAGGCCGAGACCGCTGCCGGGTGTGTCCGGCGGGGCGGCACGGAAGAACGGGCGCATCACGTCGGGCAGGGCCGTCTCCGGAATGCCGGGGCCGGTGTCTGCGACGCACAGGAGAGCCCGGTCCCCCTGCCGCCGCACCGATACGCTCACCTGGCCGGCCTCGGTGTACTTGGCGGCATTGTCCATCAGGTTGTGTACGACCCGTTCGAGCAGGTCGGGCTGCCCGTACACGGTGACGGCGTCGTCGAGGGTGAGCTCCAGCGCGATGCCCTTCGCGTTGAGGACCGGCTCGAACGTGGCGGCGACGCGGGCCGCCAGGGCGCCCAGGTCCACCGGTTGCCGGGGCAGGACCTGGTGTTCGCGGTCGAGGCGGGCCATCGTGAGGAGGTTGCGCACGAGCGCCGTCAGATGGGTCAGTTCATGGCGGAGCGTGATCAGGGTCTGCCGGTACGCCTCGGGCGAGCGTTCGCGGCGCAGGGCCACGTCGATGTTACCCTGCAGGATGGCCAGCGGGGTCTGCAGTTCGTGCGCCGCATGGGCCGTGAAGCGCCGCATTTCCGCGAAGGCGGCCTCGAGGCGGTCCAGGAGGACGTTCAGCGTCTGGGCGAGCCGGGCCGTCTCGCGGTCGGCGTCCTCCGGCACCGGGATGCGGCGGCTCAGGTCGGCGGCGCTGAGGTCGGCGGTGGCGGTGGTGATGGCCGCCAGGGGGCGCAGCACGCGCCGGGCGGAAGCTCGGAGCAGCAGGGCGAGCACCAGCCACAGCGCGCCCAGCCCCAGCGTCAGCCCCAGCGCCAGGTCGCGAAGCAGGTCGTCGAGGCCCGGGTCGTAGCGTCCCATCTGCAGGTAGGCCCGCAGCCGGCCCCGGCTGTCGCGCAGGGGAACGACTTCGAAGTAAAGGCGATGGGGGCCGAGGGTGAGCCGGTGCAACGGGGCGAACGAGGGCGTCTCGCGGGGAGGAAGGGGCAACAGGTCTGCGGGATAGATGGCGTTTTCGAAATCGTCCAGGTTGGCTGTGGCGTAGCGCAACGTACCGTCCGGGGAGAAGATCTGGACGAAGAACGGGTCGATGCGGGCGTCGGCAAAGCGATGGTGGGGTTCGTACCAGGCGTAACGGCTCACGTCCAGGCTGTCCTCCGGGGTGAGGATGTGGGAGGCGATCTCGCGGGCCTCGCGCAGGAGCAGGTCGCGGTGATAGCGGTTGAGCCAGGCCGAGGCCGCGAACCAGGCGAGCACGCCCAGCACGACGAACGTCACGGCCAGCACCGAGCCGACCGTCAGGAGGAGGCGCTGCTGGAAGGAGCGGCGCGGGGTGGAATCAGGGGGTGTCGTCATGGGGTGAGGCGGAAGCGGGGACGTACCGGTAGCCGAGGCCGCGGACCGTCTGGAGGCGGTCCGGGCAGCCGGCCTCGTGCAATTTGCGGCGGACGTAACCGACGTAGACGTCGATCAGGTTGGTGCCGCGGTCAAAGTCGTAGCCCCACACGTCCCGGTGGATCTGGTCGCGTGAGAGCACCTGCCCGGGGCGAGCGAGGAAATAGGCCAGCAGGTCGAATTCGCGCGGGGTCAGGTCGAGCGGCCGGCCGCCAACGGTGCAGGTGCGTGCGGTCAGGTCGAGCCGGAGGGGCCCGTCGGTCGGTACGGGGGCCGGGGTGGCGGTGCGGGCTCGGCGGAGCAGGGCCTCCACGCGCGCCAGCAGTTCCTCGAAGGCAAACGGTTTGGGCAGGTAGTCGTCGGCGCCCGAGCGCAGGCCGCGCACGCGGTCCTCGACGGCGTCCAGGGCCGTCAGCATCAGGATGGGGAGGGCCGGGTGGTGCAGGCGCAGGCGGCGGCACACCTCGACACCGTCCAGGTCGGGCAGGCGGACGTCCAGCAGCACCGCGTCGAAGGGTTCCCGGCTCACGGCCTCGAGGGCGGGCAGGCCCCGGTCCACCCAGCGAACACGATAGCCTTCCTCCTCGAGCCCGGCCAGCAGGAAGGCCGCCATGCGGGGTTCGTCTTCTATGAGAAGCAGGCGGGGCGCAGGCATGGGCACGAGCGGACGTCTTCCGGCATGACGTGGACGGTACCTCTACGAGGCCCGTGAGGCCGGGGATCCGGGCGGTTGCCGGCTCCTGCCGCGTTCTCATGGTCTTCTCACCGCCCTCTCATCGTCCTCTCATGTACCGGGCCGGGCGATGACGTATCCTGACCCTGCCTTCATGGACAACGACCGTCTCCCATGCGACCGACCCTGTTTCCTCCCTGTCTCCGCAGGCCTCTTCGCCGGGCGCCCGGCCTGTTGCTGGTGCTGTTGCTCGCCGGTTGCGGCGGCGACGGGGGCCGGCAGACACCGCCCCCCGAGGTGGGCGTGCCGCCGTCGCTGCGCGAGGACGCCGGGCCGCCGGTGCAGGTGGTGCGCCTGGACGAGCGGCAGGCCGCCGAGCTGTCCGTGCGGACGGCCCGCGTCCGGGCGGCGCTGGCGCCCTACACGCTGAGCCTGCCGGGCGAGGTGCTGCCCGCGCCCGACCACTATGCCGTCGTGAGTGCGCCCATCAGCGGCCGGGTGGCCCGCATCTACGCGCACGAGGGCGAGGCCGTCCGGCCGGGGCAGGTGCTCCTCGAGCTCGAGAGCCTCGAATTCGCCAACCTGGCGGCGGACTACCTGCAGGCACGGGCCGATGCGACCTACCTGGAGGAGCGGGTGGCCCGCCTGCGCACCCTCGTCGAGAAGCAGATCAGCCCGCGCAGCACGCTGGATAAGGCCGAGGCGGACCTGGCCCGCGCCCGCGCCGGCGTCGGCGCCGCCTACGCCCGGCTGAAGGCCCTGGGCCTGAGCGATGCCACCATCGAGGGCTGGAGCAGCACCGACCGGGAGCGGCCCCTGCTGCCCGTCACCGCGCCCATCGGCGGCGTTATCGACCAGCACCGGGTGGACCTGGGGCGCTCCGTCACGGCCTACGACGAGATGCTCACCCTCATCGACCCGGCCCGGGTGCTGGTGCGCGGGTTCGTCCCGCCCGAGGAGGCCGCCTTCGTGCAGGTGGGCGACACGGTCGAGGTCGGGCTGCGTTCGGCGTCGGCCCATCCGCTCACCGGCCGCATCGCCACGATCAACCCGGCCCTCGACGAGGCCAACCGCGCCGTCGTGGTCAACGCCCTGATGCCGACGCGGGAGGGCTGGCCCCGGCCGGGGCAGACCGTCAACCTCCGCATCCGCACCGGCACGCCGCGTCCGGTCATCGCCGTGCCGCTGGCCGCCGTGACGTACGACGGCGAGCAGCCCGTCGTCTTCGTCCGCACCGCGCCCGCCACGTTCGAGAAGCGGCCCATCACCCTCGAGCGCATCGGCCCCGAGGAGGCCGTCGTCACCGCCGGCCTGGCCGACGGCGAGGAGGTGGCCGTCTCCCAGGTCTTCAGCCTCAAGGCCCTCAGTCGCTTCGAACAGTACGCGGAAGAATAACCCCGGCCCCGACCGCCATGCTCAACCGCCTCATCGACTTCAGCCTGCGACAGAAGTTCGTCGCCCTCTCGCTGGTGCTGCTCATGGCCGTCGGCGGCGTGTTCGCCCTGCTGCGCCTGCCCATCAACTCGCTGCCGGACGTGACGCCGGTGCAGGTGCTCGTCATCACGAAGGCCGGGCGCTACTCGCCCTACGACGTCGAGCGCCTCGTCAGCTTCCCCATCGAGACGGCCATGAACGGCCTGCCCGACGTGAAGGAGGTGCGTTCCATCTCGCAGTTCGGCCTCTCGGCCGTGACGGTCGAGTTCGAGGAGGGGACGGACATCTACTTCGCCCGGCAGATGGTCAGCCAGCGCCTGCAGAGCGTGACGGGCGACCTGCCCGAGGGCGTCGACCCGCCGCAGCTCGGGCCCATCTCCACCGCCCTCGGCGAGATCTACCAGTACGTGGTGCGCGGCGAGGGCTACTCGCTGACGCAGCTGCGCGAGATCCAGGACTGGCTCATCGCCCCGCAGCTCAAGACCGTCCCGGGCGTGACGGAGATCAACTCGTTCGGCGGCTTCGTCAAGCAGTACGACGTGGTGGTGGCGCCGGGGCGGCTGCGGGCCTACGGGCTGAGCCTAGGCCAGGTGATGGACGCCATCGCGCAGAACAACAGCGTCTCGGGCGGCAACTACCTGGAGCACAACCGCGAGCAGTACATCATCCGCGGCTTCGGGCTGATCCGCAACCTGTCCGACATCGAGAACGTGGTGGTGACGAAGCTCGGCAACCGCCCCATCTACGTGCGTGACGTGGCCGAGGTGCGGCCCGGGCGGCAGCTCC
Organism: uncultured Rhodothermaceae bacterium; assembly: GCA_964552015.1. Lineage (GTDB taxonomy): Bacteria > Bacteroidota > Rhodothermia > Rhodothermales > ISCAR-4553 > Rhodocaloribacter. Next base: position 55,528 of record CAZKFR010000011.1, read on the forward strand.
GCCAGGGCGCCGTCACGCAGGACGGGCAGGGCGAGGTCGTCACCGGCATCGTGATGATGCTTCGCGGCGGCAACGGGCGCGAGGTCATCGCCGCCATCGAGGACAAGATCGCCGAGGTCGAGCGTGGCCTGCCCGAGGGCGTGCGCATCGAGAAGTTCTACGACCAGAGCGACCTGATCGAGCGGACGACGCACACGCTGCGGACGAACCTGATCGAGGGCGGCTTCCTGGTCATCGCCGTGCTGCTGCTGATGCTGGGCGAGATCACCGGGGCGCTCATCGTGGCCTCGGTCATCCCGCTTTCGATGCTCTTCGCCTTCATCGGCATGCGCGAGTTTGGGCTGGCGGCCAACCTGATGAGTCTGGGCGCCATCGACTTCGGGATGGTGGTGGACGGCTCGGTGGTGATGATCGAGAACATGGTGCACCGGCTGCAGGAGGACCGCGGGCGGCGGCCGGTGGTGCAGGTGCTCCGGCAGGCCGGGCACGAGGTGGCCCGCCCCATCTTCTTCGGCGTGCTCATCATCCTGATGGTCTACGTCCCGATTGCCACATTCCGGGGGATGGAAGGCATCCTGTTCCGCCCGATGGCGATCACCGTCGCCACGGCCGTGCTGGGGTCGCTGATCCTGGCGCTCGTCTACGTGCCCGCCGTGGCGGCGCTGGCGTTCCGGCGGGGCGTGAAGGTGCGCCGCAACGTCGTCATGGAATGGATGCAGCCGCGTTACCGCCGCTTCCTGGAGAAGAACCTGGAGCGGAAGGGCCGCACGTTCCTGATCGCCGGGGCGTTCCTGGCCGGGGCGCTGGCGCTGCTGCCCTTCCTCGGCACCGAGTTCCTGCCGGAGCTGGACGAGGGTTCCATCCTGATCGAACAGGTGCGCATGCCGAGCGTGACGCTGGAGGAGTCCGTCGAGAACGCCAACTGGCTGGCCGGGCAGCTCAAGGCGCACATCCCCGAGATCGAGACGGTCGTGCCCAAGACGGGCCGCTCGGACCTGGCCAACGACTGGATGGGGGTGCACCAGACGGACGTGTGGGTCGTCCTCAAGCCGCGCGACGCCTGGCGGCCGGGCATGACGAAGGAGCGCATCATCGAGCAGATCCGGCCCTACCTGGAGACGGAGCCGGGGCTGGCCTACAACTTCACGCAGCCCATCGCCATGCGCGTGGACGAGCTGACGAGCGGCGTCAAGAGCGACGTGGCCGTCAAGCTCTTCGGCGAGGACCTGGCCGTGATGCAGCGCGTGGCCGAGGACATTGCCCGGCTGCTGCCGTCGCTGCCCGGCACGGACAACTTCTACGTGGAGCAGACCGCCGGCCAGCCCTATCTGAACATCGAGATCGACCGCGAGGCGGTGGCCGCCTTCGGGCTCAACGTGGCGGACGTGCAGCAGATCATCGAGGCCGGCATCGGCGGGGTGCCCGTCAGCCAGGTCTTCGAGGGGCAGCGCCGCTTCGACATCGTGGTGCGCTTCCCCGAGGAGCTCCGCGACACGTTCCGCGACCTGATGGACGTGCCGGTGCAGCTCCCCGACGGGGGCACGGTGCCGCTGGCCCGCCTGGCCCGCATCACCGCCGAGGAAGGCCCGCGCGAGATCGCCCGTGAGAACGGCTGGCGCCGCACCGTGGTGGGTATCAACCTGGCCGGCATCGACATCGGCACGTACGTGGCCAACCTGCAGCGGGCCATCGAGGAACAGGTGACGATCCCGCCGGGCACGTTCATCACCTACGGCGGGTCGTTCGAGGACCAGCAGCGGGCCATGCGGCACCTGCTCGTGGTCGTCCCGCTGGCGCTGTTCATCATCCTGGGCCTGCTCTACCTGATGTTCGGGCAGATGCGCTACGCCTGGATGATCTTCCTCTCGCTGCCCTTCGCGCTCACCGGCGGCATCTTCCTGCTGTGGCTGCGCGGCCTCTACCTCTCCGTCTCGGCCAGCGTCGGGTTCGTGGCGCTCTTCGGCGTGGCGGTGCTCAACGGCGTGGTGATGGTGGCGCACCTGAACAACCTGCGCCGCCGCGGGCTCGGCGTGCGCGAGGCCACGATCCAGGGGGCCACGGACCGCCTGCGGCCGGTGCTGATGACGGCGCTCGTGGCCAGCCTGGGCTTCGTCCCGATGGCCTTCAACACGGGCCCCGGCTCGGAGGTGCAGCGGCCCCTGGCCACCGTCGTCATCGGCGGCCTCATCACGGCCACGCTGCTGACGCTGCGCGTGCTGCCGACCGTCTACAACTGGCTCGAACGCGACGACCGCATCCCCGGCGGCCCGGACCCCTTCTCCGGCGACGGCGTCGCTCCCGAACCGGCCGACGCCGTGGCCGGAGCGGAGGTCCGATCTGCATAAACCGTTCGTTCACAAACCAATCCTGGAGGTGTGTTATGAAACGCGATGCCATGTCCTCGACGACAGGGACCGGCGGGCCGGTGCCGCGCCGGGTGTTTCTGAAGCAGAGCTGCGCGCTGGCAGCCATCATGGGCCTGACCGGCGGCGGCCTCGTCACGACGCTGGCCGGGTGCGACACCGCCGGCCCCGACGGGCTCACGACGAACCAGCAGGGCCTTTCCTTCGATGGCACCGTCCTCACCGTCGATACCACGGCGTTCCCGGATCTGACGAAGACCGGCGGGTTCCTCTGGATCTCCGACGTGGACGTGATCGTCGTGCACACGCCCTCGGGCGAGTACCGGGCCTTCGACTCGGTCTGCCCGCACGAGCAAAACAACATCCGCATCTACGAGCAGGCCAACGGCACGTACCGGCTGCGCTGTCCCTCGCACGACTGGACGTTCGACCTGGACGGGCAGCCGACCGGCAAGGCCAAACGCGGCACGACCCGCTACCCGCTCACGCAGGAGGGAAACCTGCTCAAAATCACGATACGCTAAACGGGGTGCTGTGTCATGACACGATCCATGCTGTTGATGATGCTCCTGATCGGGCTCGGTGCGCACGGAGTCGCCCGGGCGCAGGCAACCGCGTGGCCGGCGGAGGCGCGGGTGGGCCTGGTCACCGGGCCGCACGCCGGTACGCCCGGGATGGCGTTGCGGCCGATGGCGGGGGCCGGTCTGGTGCGGGACACGACCTGGTCGCCGATCGATACGCTCCGCATGTCGCCCTGGGAACGGATCTTCTGGAGCCGGGGCGGGCTGATGCGCCGCACGGGGCTGTTTCCGCTCGATGCCGACCGGCCGGTCAACGATCTGCGGCAGGTGGTGCAGGTGCGCCGCCGGATGCTCTCGCTGCACCAGGTGCTGGGGCTGGCGACGGTCGGCGTGATGGGGGCCACCGTGGTAGCCGGGCAGATCGCCTACAACGGCAACGGCAGCGGGTTGCACAAAGCGCTCATCCCCATCACGACAGGCATGTACGGCGCGACGGCCGCCCTCGCCCTGCTTTCCCCGCCGAAGTTGCTCTCGCGCGGCGGCGGGTGGGACACGGTCAAGGTGCACCGCTGGCTGGCGGTCCTGCATGTGGCCGGCATGATCCTCACCCCCATGCTCGCGCCCGATGACGGCGAGGGCAACCGATCCCTGCACCGCACGCTGGGGTATGCCACCTTCGCCACGTTTTCGACCGCGATGCTGGTGGTGACGCTGTTCCGTTGAAGATAAAGAACGATGATCATGAGACAGACGATGAAAGGGGGGCTGGTGGTGCTGCTGCTGGTTCTTGTGGGGACCGGCACGGCGCGGGCCCAGGACGGCGGCACGCGTACCCTGAAGATCGACCCGGCCGCGAGCGAGATCACCTATGCCATGTCCCACCCGATGCACGACTGGACCGGCACGAGCCGCAAGGTTTCGGGAACGATCCTCGTCGATGACGCCGGGCGGGTCGTTGGCGGGACGGTGCAGGCGCCGGTGCTGTCCTTCGACAGCGGCAACGAGAACCGGGACTCGCACATGGCCGAGGTGGTCGAGTTTTACCTGTATCCCGACGTCCGCTTCGAGGCGGACAGCGTCCGCTACGAGGCGGCGCCGGACTCGGCGGTCGTCTACGGGCGGCTGTCGCTGCACGGGGTCACCCGGCCCGTAGCGGTTCCCGTGCGGATCGAGGCGGCCTCCGGGGGGCTCCTGCTCGAAGGGGCCTTCGATGTGACGGTCACCGAGTTCGACATGAAGTTGCCTTCGCTGCTCGGGATCAAAACGAAGGACTGGATCGGCGTTCGCTTCACGTTGAAAACCGTTCCGGCGGGGTGAGTCATGCGCGATGGGTGGAGACGTACGAACGGGAGGCGTCTGTTCGGGGCGCTGATGCTGCTGCTGACGATGCTGGGAGCGGGGAGGCCGCTGCGGGCGCAGCCGGCGCCGGAGCGGCTGGGTGTGGCCGAGGCCGTCCGCCTGGCCGAGGCGAACAGCCCCGAGTTGAACCGGCTGCGGGCCGCCGTCGAGGCCGCCCGCGCCGCCCGGCTGACGACGCTCGGCCTCGACGCGCCCACGGTGGCCTACGCCCGAGAAGGCATCGGGGCCGGTGGGTTCAACGAACAGCGGGTGGTCGTCTCGCAGGCGTTCGACTTTCCGACGACGGGGATCTACCGCTTTCGCCAGGCCGGCCGTGAGGCGGACGCCCTCGAACGCCGGCTCGACGTGCTGCGCCGCCAGACGAAAGCCCGCGTCAAGCAGGCCTACACCCGGGTGCTCTACGCCCGCGAGATCGAGCACCTGCGGCAGGAGGAGCTGGCGCTGGCCCATGCCCTCATCGACGCCGTCACGGCGCGCCTCGAAGTGGGCGAGGCCAGCCCCATCGACCGCATGAAGGCCGACCTGCAACGGGCGCAGGCCCAGGACAACCTCGACGCGGCCCACCGCGACTTCCTCAACGCCCGCTACGACCTCTTCCGCGCCATCGGCCTCGACCCGGACGCCCAGCGCTACGAGATCGTCTTCCCCGACACGCTGGCCTACGTGCCGGTCGTGATCGATCAGGAGGCGGCGCTGGCGCGGCTGGACGGGCAGCCCGAGGTGCGGGAGGCCCTGACCCGCGTCGAGGCGGCCGGCTATGGGGTGCGCGCCGCCCGAAGCAGCCTGCTGCCCCGCGTGCACCTCAGCTACTGGCCGCAGGACTTCGGCACGGGATACGACTTCCACGCCTTCGAGGTGGGGCTCTCCGTGCCGCTCTGGGGCTGGCTCGACGGCCGCGGGCGCATCCAGCAGGCCCGCGCCGAGCACCGCCAGCGCCAGTGGGAGGCCGAAGCCGTCCGCCTCGACCTCAAGCGGGCCATCGAGCAGGCCTGGCACCGCTACGACGCCAGCCGGCAGGTCATCGAACGCTTCAACCAGACCGTGCAGGAACGCGCCGCCACGCTGCTGGCCCTCACCCGCGAAGGCTACCGCCTCGGCGAGATCGACCTGCTTACCCTGCTCGACACGCAGCGCACCTACCTCGACAGCCAGCTCCGCTTCTACCAGGCGCTGCGCGACTACTACCTGGACGTGATCGAACTGGAACGATATCTTGAGCGCGACCTGATCTTTCCGGTAGAATAAACCGCACGAGGGACTCTGCGTTGCTCATCCGGATGGCCGGGGGATGCGGACTATGCGACCGGCCGTACCGTCGTGACGGCCGCATAACGAACCAACGAGGAACATCGTCATGAACGCTGCTCATCTCCACCTGCTCGTCAACCACCTGCCGCTCTTCGGTATTCTCTTCGGGCTGCCCTTGCTGGCCTTCGGCTGGTGGCGAGGCCGGGACGGTCTGGTGCGTCTGGCGCTGATCTTTCTTGTGGTGGCCGGGCTCGGGGCCACGGCTGCCTACTTTTCGGGGGAGGAGGCCGAGGAGATCGTCGAGCACCTGGCCGGTGTCTCGCACGATGCCATCGAGGCCCACGAGGATGCCGCCTACTATGCGTTTCTGAGCGCCATCGTGCTGGGTGTGCTGTCGCTGGGGGGGCTGCTGGCCTTCCGGCAGGACTTCCCGCGCTGGGCGGCCGGGGTGCTCACCGTGCTCGCGCTCGGTGTCTTCGTCCTCATGGCCCGGGCCAACAACCTCGGCGGTCAGATCCGGCACCCCGAGATCCGGGACGAGCCGACCGCCGCGTCCCCACCACCGGCCTCCGACGACGAGCACGGCGAGGAACACTGACATGAGGCGGCGGGCAACACACCGACGGCACCCTGCCGCCACCGGTCAAAGCAGGAGGGCAGGATGCCGTCGGGTAAGCCTATGATCCAGGTTACTTGGTCGCCAGGGTGCCGCTCAGGATGAGCACGCCGTCGGCGTTGTACACCTCGACGAGATCGCCGGAGAGCATCTCGGGGATGTCGTCGCGCCGCGAACTCATGTTCAGGTCGCCGAAGCCGTTCACGATCGAGATCGTGGCACGCATCAGTTCGGTGCCATCGCGGGAGACGACGACCTCGCCCTCCCCATCGACGGAGACGTCCTCGACTTCGGTGCTGAAGCGAGAGCGGTTGCGATCGGTGCGGGCTTCGTACTTGGCTTTACCCGAGGCTAGCGGGTCGGTGCTGGTGGCGGAGAGTTCGCCTTCCAGGCGTACCCGGTCCAGGGCAGCCGGAACCGGTGTCAGCGCGGCATTCCCCGCCGCCTCGGTGACGACGAACGCGTCGAGATGATCGGTTGCGGCAGGCTGGTCGGGACCGGTCAGACGTTCGGTGCAGCCGGAGCCGGCGAACAGCACGAGCACGACGAGCAGGGAGGTGGTTCGATGGATGGGGCGTTTCATGGCAGACCTCGTTGGGTAGGTGAGAGGGGTTGGAAGGGGTTCAGCGTCCTGCATGTCAAGACCCGTGCCCGAAGGATCTGGGAGGGTGAATAAATGCCATTATAGGCGAAACACCTTCATTTCGAGTCGCGTGGGCAGCCGACAGGCCGCGCGGGCTGTGCAACGAGAGGTCATCGCCGCGCACGGGATGCGCACCCCGTGTGATGTCGTGCTCGCGGATGAAACGCAGGCGCAACGGCGGCATACACAGTCTCAGGTGCCACCATCCCGGAG
>CAZKFR010000011.1:62590-67012 GCA_964552015.1 uncultured Rhodothermaceae bacterium
ATGAAACGCAGGCGCAACGGCGGCATACACAGTCTCAGGTGCCACCATCCCGGAGACTCCCATGAAAGCCCTGTTCCTGTTGCTTCCAATCTGCCTGCTGGCGGCCTGCTCGGAGGCCCCCCCGTCGCCCGAGGCGCCGGTCCGGAAGGCTTCGCTCGAACACCCCTCGCCGGCCGTCTCGCCCGACGACTCCCTGTTCGCCGCCTACTGGTATCGCGGCGAGGCCGAACTGACCAGTTACACGCTCGAACAGGCCCGCTACGGCGAGATCCATCCGGGCAAGGCCGTCCTGATCTTCGTCACCGAAGACTTCTCCCGGACGAAGCAGGTCAAGCTCGACCGCCCGGAGCAGGCCGGCGACGACCGGGTGAAGGTGCTCAAGCTGAACCTCACGAAAAAGTTCAATACGGGCATCTACCCGTATTCGATGATGACCTCCGTCTTCACTCCGGTATACGCGCGCGAGGCGCCGCACACGCTGAAGGTGACGACGACCTCGCAGGAGTGGTGCGGCCACACCTTCACCCAGTTCAACCTGCGGGACGGGGCCTACCGGGTCGAGTTGCGCTCCTACTTCGAGTCGGAGGGCGACCAGGACCTGACGCTGGAGCGGGTCTGGCTGGAGGATGAGATCTGGACGCGCATCCGCCTGAACCCCGACGCCCTGCCGACGGGGGACGTGCGCATCATTCCCGGGACGATGTACCAGCGCCTGGCCCACCGGCCCCTGGCCGTGACGACGGCCCGGGCCACGCTGACGACGCTCGAGACCGGGGAGCGCGCCTACACGCTCACCTACCCCGACGACGACCGGACGCTGACGATCCGGTTCGAGCCGGCGTTTCCGTACGCCATCACCGGCTGGGAGGAGACCTACCGCAGCGGCTTCGGGGACCGCGCCCGGCGGCTGACGACCCGCGCCACGCGCGACCGGTCGATGATGCTGGCCTACTGGCAGCACAACCGCCGCGTTGACGAGGCGCTCCGGGCCGAACTCAACCTGGACTGAGGGCGGGCGTCAGTCGCCCAGCCGTAGCGGCTCGTAGGTCTTGAACGGCGAGACGCCCGCGGCCTCGACGGCCTGCCGGTAGGCGGCCCACGGCCCCGCGAAGAAGGCGTTCGTGGCGTCGAGCACCTCGCGGAGTTTGGTCTCGGCCGCGTCGAGGGCGACCCGGTCGGCCTGGCCGGGTGCGTCGTAGGCGCTCTGCAGGTACCGGGAGGCCGTCTGCAGGCGCGCCGTCAGCACCTCGGGGTCGCGACGGATGCCCTGTACCTCCTTGCCCCGGATCTGCTCTTCGATGGCCTTGAGGGAGTCGAGCACGGCCTTGCCCTGCTGCTTGAGGTCTTTCGCCGTCTCGTCGTCCCGGTCGCCGAGTTGTTGGTTCACCACCTCGACCGCCTCTTTCGCCTCGCGCAGCCGGTCGGCGGCCTCGGTGGCCAGCGCGACGCGGTCCATCCACCGCCGGATGAGGGCGTCGCGGGCGGCGAGGGCCGCCGGGTCGTAGTCGATCCGCGGGTCCGGGTGGACCGTGACGGTGGTGCTGTCGCGGTGGTCGCCGTGGCGGAGGCGGACGGTGTAGGTGCCCGGCAGGACGCGCGGCCCGCCCGGCTCGGCGGCGTCCGGCTTCGGCTTCGGCTGCCCGGGGAAGCGGACGCCCCGGCGGTCGAGCTCCCAGTGGATGCGGTTCAGCCCCGGCTCGGCCGGCCCCCGGAGCGTGCGGATGACCGTGCCGTCGGCGTCGAGGATCTCCACGGTCACCCGGTCCTTCTTCTTGCGGCCTTCGGCCTTCGCGGTGTCGGCGTCGGCGGCCGCGGCGGGCGGGTTGACGACGTACGTGATCATGGCGCCGTACGGCCGGTTCTCCCCGGCGAACATGCCCTCGGCGATGAAGCGGGTGCCGGCGGCCTCCTTGTACTCGGCCAGGTAGGCCTCGGGCGGGTCGAAGACGTGGAGCGGTGCGTCGAGGAGGGCCGCGCCTTCCCGCGCCAGCGCTCGCAGCGGGCGGATGTCGTCCAGGATGAAGACCGAGCGGCCGAAGGTGCCGATGACCAGGTCGTGCTCGCGCGGGTGGATGACCAGGTCCATCACCGAGGCGGTCGGGACGCCGTGCGTCCACTTCGTCCACGTGCTCCCGCCGTCGATGGAGACGTACAGGCCGAACTCGGTGCCGAGGAAGAGCAGGTTGGGCGCCACCGGGTCCTGCTCGACGACGAGCGCATAGCCCCAGACGTCGTTCTCGTCCACCAGGCGTTCCCACGAGCGGCCGTAGTCGCGAGTGCGGAAGACGTAGGGCGTCCAGTTGTTGCGGCGGTGGTCGTCGAAGACGACGAAGGCCTCGGCCGGGTTGTGCTTCGAGGCCTCGATGTGAGGCACCCAGGTGCCTTCGGGCACGCCGCGGATGTTGGTCACCACGTTCGTCCACGTCCGGCCGCCGTCGCGCGTGAGCTGCACGTTGCCGTCGTCGGTGCCCACCCAGAGGACGCCGCGCTCGACGGGGCTCGGAGCGATCGTCAGGATGGTGGTGAAGTTTTCCGCCTGCGTCACGTCGTACGTCAGCCCGCCGCTCTCGAGCTGGCGCTGCTTCTCCGGGTCGTTCGTCGTCAGGTCGGGCGAGATGATCTCCCACGTGTCGCCCCGGTCCGTGCTCTTGTGGACGAACTGGCTGCCGTAGTAGATCGTCGCGGGATCGAACGGGTCCACGGCGAAGCCCGCGTTCCAGTTGAACCGCAGCGGGAGGCCCTCGGGGTGGACGGGCTTGATGTACTTCTGATGCCCGGTCTCGAGGTCGTACCGCACCAGGTTACCGCCCTGGCTCATGGCGTAGCCGTAGCGCGGGTTCGAGGGGTCCGGGGTGACGTCGAAGCCATCGCCGAAGGCGACCTCCTCCCAGTAGGCGTTGCGGATGCCGCCCTGGCGCCACACGTACGCTGGCCCACGCCAGGAGCCGTTGTCCTGCAACCCGCCGAGGACGTTGTAGGGCAGTTCCATGTCCACGTTGATGTGGTAGAACTGCGCGAACGGCAGGTTCTCGACGAAGCGCCAGGTCTTGCCCCGGTCGCGCGAGATGTACATGCCGCCGTCGTTGCCGTCGTAGATGAGGTTGGGATCCTCCGGATGGATCCACCAGGCGTGGTGGTCGACGTGCACCCGCGAGAAGGGCAGGTAGGTCTTGAAGCTTTTGCCCCCATCCTCGCTCAGGTTGACGGGCGAGGCCACGTGGTAGACCCGGTTCTCGTTGGCCGGGTCGACGAAGATGTCGTTGTAATAGAACGGGCGGTTGCTCACCTCGTCTTTGTCGTTGACGAGCCGGAAGGTGAAGCCGCCGTCGTCCGAGCGGTAGAGTGCGTTCTTTTTGGCTTCGACCAGGGCATAGACGACGTCCGGGTTGCTGCGGGCGATGGCCAGGCCGATGCGGCCGAGCTCGCCCTCGGGCAGGCCGTCCTCGTGGGTGCGCCGCGTCCACGTCTCGCCGCCGTCGAAGGAGACGAAGAGGCCGGAGCCGGGGCCGCCGGACTTGAAGAACCACGGCCAGCGCCGGAACTCCCACATGGCGGCGATGAGCTTGTTCGGGTTCGCCGGGTCCATGACCAGGTCGGCGATGCCGGTACGCTCGTTCACGTAGAGGACCTTCCGCCAGGTCTTGCCGCCGTCGGTGGACTTGAAGACGCCGCGCATCTCCGTTTCGCCCCAGGCCGGCCCCTGCGCGCCGACGAAGACGACGTCCGGGTTGTCCGGATGCACGAGGATGCGGTGGATGTTGCGCGTCTCGTCGAGGCCGAGGTGGGTCCAGGTGCGGCCACCGTCGATGGACTTGTAGACGCCGTTGCCGCTGGTCTGGCTGTTGCGCGGGTTGCCTTCCCCGGTGCCCACGTAGAGGATGGACGGGTTCTTCTGGTAGACAGCGATGGCGCCGATGGAGGTGACGGGCTGGTCGTCGAAGAGGGGTTCCCAGTCGATGCCGCCGTTGGTGGAGCGCCACAGGCCGCTGGCGGCCCCGCCGACGTAGATGATGTCCGGATCGCTGTGCACGGCGTCGATGGCCGTGACGCGGCCGCTCATGCCGGCCGGCCCGATGGCGCGGGCTTTCAGACCCGCCAGCTTCGTCGTGTCGAGTTGCTGGGCCGGGGCGAGGACGGGCAGGGTCAGCAGGAACAGAAGACCGAAGAACAGGACGCGAACGCGGGGAACGATAGCCATGGCGGGAGCACGATACGGGTGGAGGGTACGGCGTCTCCGGCGGGGGAGACAGGGGGCTTAAAAGTACATGTCATCGCATCGTGGAGCAAGGGGGCTTGCAGGGCGACGGACGGACCGGAGGGGATCGGGTGCAGGGCTTCCTTCGGTCGTTGTCCTCTGCCCCTTCGGCGTGTCATGAGGCTCGCCTATCGGCTCGCGGTCATTTCCTCACCCATCCACCCACC
>CAZKFR010000011.1:67112-72551 GCA_964552015.1 uncultured Rhodothermaceae bacterium
CCACCCACCGACACACCCACCCACCGACACACCCACCCACCGACACACCCAGCCATCCACCCAGACCGCACCCATCCCCTCAAACATTCCCCGGGCGAGGATTGGACATCGACTTCAAAAAACAGGAAATTCCCCGGCATCGTCTCGATTCCTGCCACCAGACACGGAGGTCGTACCGTGCGTACCCCTGTCGCTTCCGGAAAACGCATCATCCGCCATGGTCCGTATCCCGAGTTGTCGTGGCCGGCGGTGCTGGTCGGGTATTTTCTCGGGGCCGTCATCGCCGTGAGCATCGGCTACGCGAGCCTGATCCTGGGTTTCTCGATCGAGGGCTCGGAACTGGCGGCCATCCTGGGCTTCGGGATCCTGCGCGGGGTGATGCGCCGCAACAGCATCGTGGAGAACAACATCAACCAGACGGTCGCCAGCGCGGTCAACGGGGCCTCGGCGGGGATGATGTTCTCCGTGCCGGCGCTGTTCATCCTGGGCGAGACCGAATTCAGCTACGTGCTGATGGTGCTGGGGTGTATTTCCGGGGCCATCCTGGGGATCGCCTTCATCATTCCGTTGCGCAAGCAATTCATCGACTTCGAGCGGCTGACCTACCCGGGCGGGGTGGCGGTGGCGGCGATCCTGAAGTCGCCCGGCGCCGGGATGCGCAAGGCGGTGCTGATGCTCGGGGGGCTGGCGGTCAGCGGCCTCGTGCACGCGGTCTCGCTCTCGACGGGGTTCACCAACTGGGACCTGGGCGCGCAGCTGGGCCTGCCCGAGTACATGAACGGCATCTGGTACGTCTCGCTGCTCACGTTCGGGGTGGCCTATATCGCCGGGAAAGGCGGCTTTTTCTTCATCATCGGCGGGTTCGTCTGCTACTGGATCCTGGCGCCGCTGCTGGCGGCCCAGGGCTTGCTGCCCGTCGACGCGGCGGGTACGCCCATCACCGACCCGGACCAGCTGCGCGGCCTGCTCTTCCGGCCCGTCGGCATCGGGATGCTCATCGGGGGGGCCATCGCGGGGATCGTGCTGGCGCTGCCGCTGATCGTGGGGGCGGTGCGCAGCATGCAGGACGCGGCCCGGACGCAGACGGCGCTCTCGAAGGACGAGATGCCCATTAAGTTTCTCTACGGCGCCATCGGGGGGGCGGCGGTGCTGCTGTTCGTCATCGCGGTGATGTCGACCGAGGAGATGGGCCTCGGCCGGGGCCTGGTGATGGCCCTGCTGGGGACGCTCTGGATCTGGATGGCGGGGGTGATCCTCTCGGAGTGCATCGGGCGGACGAACTGGTCGCCGCTGAGCGGGATGACGCTCATCGCCATCACCATCCTCATCTTCATCGCCAGCGGGCTGAGCAACAGCGCGGCGATCATCGCGTCGGTGGTGGTGGGGGCGGCCGCCTGTGTGGCCATGGCCCAGGCCACCGACCTGATGCTCGACCTGAAGACGGGCTACCTGGTGGGGGCCACGCCGCGCAAGCAGCAGATCGGCCAGTTCCTGGGTAGCTGGCTCGGGCCTATCATCGTGATGGCCCTCATCGTGGTGCTCGACCAGGCCAAGGGCATCGGCAGCGCTGAGCTGCCCGCGCCGCAGGGGACGGCGCTGGCCAGCGTCATCCAGGGCATCCTGGGGGGCGACGTCCCGCTGCAGAAGTACCTGGCGGGCGCCGGGCTGGGGGCCCTGCTCAGCGCCAGCGGCATCGGGGGACTCGGCATCCTGGTGGGCCTGGGCTTCTACCTGCCCTTCAACATCGTGCTGACGTACAGCCTGGGCACCTTCACCCGCCTGCTCGTGGACCGCACGAAAGGGCACCGCTTCAGCGAAGACGTGGGCATCCCCGTGGCGGCCGGGCTGATCGTGGGCGAGGCCCTCGTCGGCGTCGGCTATGCCCTCCTGCAGGTCTTCGGCGGCTAGGCCGTCTCTGCAAGCGAACACGAAACCGGAGAAGAGTATGAAGACAGCCGGACTGACGCTGATCACCCTGGGCTTTCTGGCCGGCGCCTACCTGGCCGTGCTGGACACCGAGACGGTGGCCTGGGGCTACTGGGGCGTGGCCCTCGTGGCCGGGTTCGCCGGGGTGGCCCTGGTGCGGATCGATGCCCGCAAGCTGGCCCAGGACCACCAGCGCGTGGCCGAAAACATCGCGCAGATCGAACAGAGCCTCGACAACCTCGTGACGAAGCTGGAGGCCCTCAACGCCGAGAAGGAGCGGCTCAACCCGTACGACGTCGGCCCGCTGATCGACGAGCAGTTGCTGGACGACCTGAACGACTTCGTGGAGGCCCGCGAGACCATCAGCCACGTCTACGGCCTGCAGGCCTATGCCGACGTGATGGCCCACTTCGCCGGCGGCGAGCGCTACCTCAACCGGGTCTGGTCGGCCTCGGCCGACGGGTACGTCGACGAGGTGAACGCCTACCTGGGATACGCGCTGGAGCAGTTCGTCGAGGCCCGGCGGAAGCTGGCGGCGCTGAAAGCATCCTGAAGGCCCGAACCGGTAAAAAGACCGGCACCCGGGTTAATGCCGGCGAGGCGGTGGACGATACCGGAGCGAAGGAAAGCAGGAAACCGACGGGAAGGGATATGGCTGCGTCCGAGTTGACCTTGCGCCAGCGCCTGGCATCGATCGAGGAACGGGTGGAACACCTGCGTGCGGCCGACCTGAGCGACGAGGCGGCCTTTCGCGACGCCATCAGGGCGGCGGACCGGCTGTGCGACGAGGCGGTGGCCATCCGGTGGAAGTTGCTGCAGAGCTACCGGAGCCGCTTCGGGAGCGAGGGCAGCGCGCAGGGCGACCCCGCAGGGACACGCTCTTCGGAACGGGTGCGCCGCCTGCTCGAGGACAAAGGCTTCCGGCCCCGATCCGACCGGCCGGCCGCGGGGCCGCCTCCCGCCCCCGATCCGACGGCCTGAAGGCACGTGCCGGCCTCAGACGTCGAACTTGTACCCGATGCCGTAGACGGTCTGGATGTACGTCGGGGCGTTCGGGTCCGGCTCGATCTTCTTACGAATCGAGGCGATGTGCCGGTCCACCGTGCGCGTCGTGACGTCTCCGCTGATCTTCCACACGTCTTCCAGGAGTTGTTTCCGGGTGATGGTGTGGCCCCGGTGCTGGATGAAATAGTGCAGCACTTCGTATTCGAGAGCGGTAAAGCGGATGGGTTTGCCGTTGCGGTGGGCCGTGTGGTTGCTGAAGTTGACCTCGATGTCGCCGAAGCGGTAGGTCTCCATCGGGGGCTCGGCGGGCATGTGGGCGCGTTTGAGCACGGCGCGCACCCGGGCCGCCAGCTCCTCGGCGCTGAACGGCTTGGTCACGTAGTCATCGGCGCCCAGGTCGAAGCCCCTGAGCTTGTCGGCTTCCCGGTCGCGGGCCGTCAGCATCACGACCGGGGCGTTGATGCCGTTTCGGCGTGCCTCCCGCAGCACTTCGAACCCGTCCCGGCACGGCAGCATCATGTCCAACAGCACGATGTCGAAGGCAGGCAGGGTCTGGATCAGCCGCAGCGCCGTTTCCCCGTCGGCGGCCCGGGTAACCTGAAAGCCGCGCATGGTGAAGAAATCTTCCAGCCCCATCCCCATCTCCGGATCGTCCTCTACAATGAGCATACGTCGCCCTTGAAAATGACTCATGCGTTCCGATCGGATGGTGAATGAATGCAGGTTGATGGCTCAGGCGCGGGGTGCCGTGTGCCCGGGGTTCACAGGGAGCACGATCGTGAACGTGGAGCCTTCGCCCAGGCGGCTCTCGACGTCGACGCGCCCGCCGTGGGCCTCTACGATGTGCCGTACGAGCGAGAGGCCGAGCCCGCTGCCGGAGGCGCGCTGCGTGGAGCCGCTCTCGACCCGGTAGAACTCGCTGAAGATCAGGTCGAGCTGGTCTTCCGGAATGCCGATGCCACGATCTTTGACCGAAATGGAGACGGCCGGTTGACCGCGCAGCAGGGAATAAACGGCGCGCACTTCCAGCGTGTGCGGGTCGCTGTACTTGACAGCGTTGTCCAGCAGGTTGATCAGGGCCTGGCGGATGGTGCCGGGGTCCATCCATACGGCCGGCAGGATGTCTTCCAGCTGAAGATCGATGGCATAGCCCCGGTCCCGGTAGAGGACGTTGAACGTGTCGACCACGTCGTGCAGTACGTCCTGCAGGGGCACGCGGGCGAAACTGTAGGTCATCTGCCCGCGCTCGATGCGGTTGAAGTCCAGCACGTTGTCGACCAGGATGGCCAGGCGCTCACATTCCTGGTCGATGACGCCGTGGTAGCGGAGCTGCTTCTCGCGGTCCTGCGTGGGCAGGTTGCGGAGCAATTCGTTGAAAAACTGGATCTTGGCCAGCGGGGTTTTGAGCTCGTGGGAGACGTTCGAGACGAAGGTGGTTTTGGCCCGGCTCAGTTCGATCTCCTGGATGGCCATGCGGGTCGTGAAGACGACACCCCCGATCAGGATGATCAGGGGGATGAGCGTGGCCAGGTAACGCCGCCATCGGGTCGCCTTCATCTCGTTGAAGCAGGCGACCCGGATCTGCCAGTCCTTGTAGAGGCCGCCCAGGTCGAACGAGCGGGTGAAGGTATCGATGGCTTCCTGATGGCGCGGGGCGAGGTGGTGCGTGATACGGCTCAGCACGAGCGTCGTGTCGGGGGTGATGACTTCGATGCTGATGATCCCACCGGGAAACATATCCGGGCCTCGCTCGGCACGGACGCGTTCGGCCAGGCGGGAGAAGGCCGCGGGAATCACGGTTTGGCGCAACAGGGCCGGCGAGACGCCCGGTGGCGCGTCGGTACGGGGGGCCTCCTGCCGGGCGTTGAGGATCTGCTCCGTGTATTCGAGCAGACGCTCGGCAAAGAGCATCGCATCCTGCTGCATGCTGCGTTCCACCTCGTCGAGCAGGCGTTCCGTCGTGCGCAGGTCCAGCACCGTCAGCCAGGTGCTGGGCACCACGATGACCAGCATCATGAGCGTCAGGAGCAGCCATTTGGCACGCGACCCCAGCGGCAAGCTCCGGGTCGAGGATGGACGCACGGTTGGGCTAGACATGGCTCGCGGTGAGGGCAGGGGGTAGATGCGGAAAATATACGAATCTTTTTGTTTTTCCGAAGCCGGCGAGGCTGTGGTTGTACGTGCAACTATGTTAAAAGAATGCGGTTGGGGTGGAGTCGAATGGCCGGGGCGGCTACGGGCGAGGAACCGGTGTTCGATAAACCCGACCGGGGCTCGTGCGTTCGTACCGACACGGTGATGTCCGGACGCTTTAGCACGCCACCCTCCATGGATGACTACAACTACCTCCTCATTATCCTGCTGACGTTCGTTGGCTTCGTGGCGCTGGCGGCTATTCTGCTGGTGCCGGTCTATCTGTTTCTGAAGCGGGAGGAGCGCGCGAGCGATGCGTGGACGCCGGAAGCCCTGGCCCGCCGCCGGCGCGACGCAGCGCCGCCCCGGAATGGA
>CAZKFR010000012.1:0-22263 GCA_964552015.1 uncultured Rhodothermaceae bacterium
GGGCGATGCCGTGGCGGAGGCGGCCATCACCCGCTCGGCGACGCGGTCGGCCTCCCGTTCATATTGGTCGCCGGGGCGGTTTACCCGGAGCTTCGACTGGAGGCCGAGCTTCTTCTTGTGACGACAATCGGAGCATTCCCCTGACGGGCTCTTTGCTCCCCCGCAGGCGCACTTGCGCTGGAGTACGTCGGTGCGAATCGGCGCGGGTTTCGAAACGTGTTTATGGAGGGTGGAAAACGTCATCGGTTCATGCCTCCATAGATGGCACGGGCGACGTCCGTCCCGAGCGTGTGGGCGTCGGCGTCCGGAGTGGCGGTGAACGTCCCGGCGTCGAGGCGAGCGGCGGATCCGAGCAAAGGCGGCAGCCCACGCTCGGCGATCAGGCGCGAAAGCTCGGCGCGGACGGCGTCCGCGAGGGCCGTCCGGTCCATCGGGCCGAAGCCGTCGAGGACGAGCTCCTCGATGTGCAAGGTCAGGGTTCGGTTCAGGTCCATCCTCGGGTCTCCGCGTCGGTGAGGGGTTTGTCGAGCTTGGCGTATTCCTGCATGGCGGCCCGGAGGACGTGGCTCATGCGCACCGGTTCGTCGGTCTCGGCGGCGAAGAAAGCCGCGTTCATCGCGATGTTGCGGATGTGGCCCCCGGTGACGGTCAGGCGGGCGAGCTTGGCTTCGTCGAGCCCCTGCGTGGGCGTCGCTTCGGGGAAGATGCGCTGCCAGATGCGGGCGCGGAGGGCGGCGTCGGGGAAGGGGAACGAGACGATGAACCGGATGCGCCGCTGGAAAGCGTCGTCGAGGGCGTCCTTGAGGTTGGTCGTCAGGATGGCGAGGCCGCGATAGGCTTCCATGCGCTGGAGGAGATAGCTCACCTCGATATTCGCATAGCGGTCGTGGCTGTCCTTGATCTCGGAGCGTTTGCCGAAGAGCGCGTCGGCCTCGTCGAAGAGGAGGATCGCGCCGCCTTCTTCGGCCGCATCGAACACGCGCCGTAGGTTCTTCTCGGTCTCCCCGATGTATTTGCTCACCACGCTGCTCAGGTCGATGCGGTAGAGGTCGAGGCGAAGCTCGCTGGCGAGGACCTCGGCGGCCATGGTTTTCCCCGTGCCGCTCTGCCCTGTGAAGAGCGCGCTGATGCCGAGCCCCCGTGTCGACTTCCCGGCAAAGCCCCACATCTCGTAGACCCGCATCCGGTGGCGCACATGAAGCGCGATGGTGCGGAGGGTCTGGAGTTGCCGTTCGGGCAGGACGAGGTCGTCCCACGAGGCGGTGAGGGGGATGCGCAGGGCGAGGTCGTCGAGGTGGGGACGGGCCTGGAGACGGCAGGCGTCCCACAGGCGCTCGCCGATGCCGGAGCCCTCCCCGGAAGCCCGGGCGTGGGCGCACGCCGCGTGTATCGAGGGGGTGCCCAGGTTGAACTGGGCGGCGAGGCGGTCGAGATGACCGTTGAGCGAGGGCGCGGCCGCTCCGAGCGCTTCGGCCCAGATAGCGCGTTGTTCCCCCGCCTCCGGCTTCTCGATCATGAACGTCACCATCGCACGATGACGGGTACGCCTGCGCCGTCGCGAGAGCACGAGAAGGGGCGTCTGGAGGCGCTCGATCAGGGCGTCGACGTAGGCCGGGAGCGCGCCGGGCTCGCCGCCGAGGGTGTCGCCGTCGAGGGCGAGGGCGCGACCGCCGAGGATGGCCTCCCGCTCCCAGAGGCGAAGGAGCACGTCGAACTCATGGGGCGTCTGCGGCAGGGTGTGCGCCGCCATGACCGCCGGAGTCAGACCGAGGCGGGTGCAGATCGCCGCCGCCACGTCGCGGCCGGCCGCCGAAGCGTCGCCGCAAAGCTGGAGGACCGGCAGCGCGCCCGGTTCACCCTCCGCCCACACCCGTGCCGCTTCCTCGACGATCGCGCGGTGCGACGGGACGAGGTCGTCCTTCGGGGCCGGGAGCGGGTGGACGAACCCCGACAACTGCTCGTCGAAGGAGCGGAGGCCGGTCAGATAGTGGAGGATGCGCTCGTCGAGGTGGAGTGGGGATCGGGTGAGCGATGTCGCGTCCGAAAGCTCGATCATACGCCAGTGCCGGAGGGGGGCGTCGGGGGCGAGCGCGCTCCAGTGGGCGTCGGGGAAAACGGCGAGGGCGAGGCCGAACGTGGGGTGCGGGGCGTCGTGGCAGGCGGCGCACAGCCCGGCGAAGGAGGCGTCGAGCTCCATGCCCGCGCAGAGCGCGACGACGGCGCGCTCGAACGGGGAGAGCCCGAACGTGCGGCACAGCGCGTCGAGGGCGGAGGACGACGCCGGCTCGGGCGGAGGCATCGGCTCGGACGGGGCAGCGGCTTCCTCGCCGTCGCGACGGGCGGCGAACGCACGGAGGAGCGCTTTCACCTCGCCGAGCGTCCGCGTGAGCGCCCGCTGGTTCTCCTCGACCCAGTTCGATGTGAGCTCCACGTTCATGCCGTCGATGGGCTGTTGTATCGATCCCGGAAATACTGCTCCACTTGCAGCCGCTCCTCGTCCGTGAGGGCGCGGTGGTAAACAAGGACCTCGGCCACGTCGCCGTTGAAATACCACGAAGGCCCTCGGCTTCCGTCAAAGACGTCGGCTTCGGAGCCCACGCCGATGAACCCGAACCGCGTCACCCCCGATCCGAGGTTGTTACCGCCGTGCGCCCGCACCGAGGCGACGCTCACGCCGTCCACGTACAGATGCTTGTTCGGCGAGGCGGCGCCGGCCTCGTACCACCCGCAGAAGAGGTGCCACCGGCCGTCATCGTAGGCTTCGTCGGTGCGGAGGTTTTGCGTGGAGCCGGTCTCGTCCGTGGTGTCCCAGCCGGCGTTCACGCTCACGCCGTCCTTGAGCGCGAGCCGCCAGTACTCGCTCGCATCGAAAGAGATAATGATCTGCCGGTCGGGTGACGAGGACCGAACGAGGGCGCACACGGTGACGCCGGAAAGCTGCCCGGCGGTGTCGTACGAGAAGTTTTCGATGGCGAGGTAGTCGTCCGTCCCGTCGAAGCGGAGCACGGGCCGCGTCCCGATGCCGTGTGCGACGAAGGCCGGACGACGGGCGGCGGCGGACTGAACCGCGTGGTGTGCTTCGCCACTCTGGTCGGCCCATGCCGAGACGCCGTCGGCATCGTACGTGACCCCGAGGTCCGAGCGGAGCCAGAGTTGGAGGTCGGGCAACTGGTCCGGCGTGACGGGCGGCCCCGGCAGTTCGGGCGCAACGTCGAAGGCCGGCGTCCGTACGGGCAGGGCGAGCGAAGGCGTCTCCTCGGCCTCGATCATCACCACCGTGCCGAGGTAGGCCATCGACAGTGTGTACGGCGTCTGGAAGAACACCGACCAGAGCTTCGAGAGCTCTTCGAGCGAGAGCGGCACGGGGGTGAACTTGACGCGCTCGATGGCGTCGGCGAGGTCCGAGTCGGCGAGGAAATGGTCGGGATCGAGGGAGACGGCGGTGTCGACGGCGGCCTGGATCATGGCGCCGGTGAGGACGGGGCGCGCATGGAGCGTGCGGGCGACGCTGCCGAGGATACGCTGGGGCTGGAGGCTCTCCTCATCTCCGTAGAAGGTGAGGAGATAGTGGAGGTCGAGGGCGATCTTCGGGCGTTGTCTCAGCCGCCCGGAAGCGTCGCGCGTGGGCAGGTCGCTGTTGCGCCACGCCGTGTTCGGGGCCGTCTGGTACAGATAGATGTTGACGCCGTAATTGCCCGGCGTGGTCAGTCGCGCATTGTCGGGGCGGAGCGTCGTCGCGTCGGCGCCGGGAACGTCCACGCCCAGGCTCTCGAGCAAGAGCTGCTGAAGCGTGGCCGTGGCCGTGGCTATGGCGAGGAAATTGCTCATGCGCGCCCTCGCTTCTTCCGACGGCTGAGGTAGTCGTCGAGGGTCATGACGTTCGAAGGCGCGGCTTCTTTCCGGCGCGGCGGGGCGGGCGGCGTCACGGCGCGCACCACCACGCGCCCGATGGAGACGTGGATCGCGGGCGCGGCCTCTGCCGGGAGTGCGGTGGGCGCGGGCGGCGGGACGGCGAGGGGCGGTGCGAGCATCGGCGACGGCGTGGAGACTTCCGGCGACGGCGTTCGTGGGACCACCCCGGGCCGGGCTTCGTCGGAGGCGAAATCGCCCGGGATCTCGGGGCGCATGGTGGACGGCGCCTCTTCGGAGCGCGCCTGCCGGCGGGGTTCTCGTGATGGAGGCGATCCGATCCGGGAGGGAGCGGGTGCGTGATTCGAAAGGGGCGGCCTTCGATTCGGATCGGGTGGGAACAGGTCTGAAATCGACCCTTCAAAGGGCGATGCGGGAGCATGTCCACGCTCGGAAACGATCTCATGCGACCCCTGTTCGGGCGACGGTTCGGAGCGCACGTCGAAGGCAGGCGAAGCGTCAGATGCGGCGCTCCCGGGAAAGCGGGAGGGAGGCGCGAAGGCAGGTGGTGACACCCCGTCCGGAGCGTCCTGAGCCGAAGGCGTCGAGCCCACCCGCGACGGGGGGGCGGAGGTCCTCGAAGACGTCTCGACCGGGATCGGCGACGGTGCGTGGGGTCCCGCGTGCAAGGGCGGAGGAGCGACGGCGGCATCGGAGGGCGTCGGGTGCTCGTACGGCGTCGCGTCGGGCGCTTCGCCGACGGGGGCCGACGCGACGAAAGGCTCGGGCGCGAGGGCATCGGGGGGCGGCTCGAAGCGAGCACGCGTCCTCGGGCGCACCGCTCCGGCGGCCTCCATCGTTCGTGCCGCGATATGTGTGAGGAAGTCGCTCATCGTCCCGTCATGTTGAGGTAAACCTGCCGTCGCCACGGCGTGAGCGAGAGGATGTCCCGCTCGGACCAGCCGTACGCCGTCGCCAGGAGGTGCACTTCGCGGAGCGTGCGCCGTGCCCACGCGTCGATCTCGGTCCACAGGAAGGCGGCAATGTCGAAGCGTGCCTCCCACGTGTGCGCGCAGGCGGGGCAGGCCGTCGCGAGACGCACGTCCGCCTGCGGGTCGAGGCGGCTCATCTCCGCCGCCACTGCCGCGACGACCGCCTCGGGCAGTTCATCCGGTCCGGCTTCGTCTTCCCCATGCCGGGCCTCGACGACGCATCGGGCGAGGAGCATGCGCCGGGAGGAGGCGACGTCCGGGGCGTGGCGGAGGGCGGCGAGGTCGGCACTTGCGGGCAGGCGGAAGGCAACTTCGTACCCCTCGGCGCGCACGGTGGGATGGCCGGGGTCAGCCTCCGGCGGCGGCACGCGGACGTCCGCCGTGGTGAAGCTGAACTCGGCCCGTTCGCCGCACGCCGGGCAGGCTGCGACGGCTTCCATCCGCTCGCCGAGGAGCCGTGTGCGGAGCGTGAGCAAAAGCGCGTCCCGGCGTCCGAGCGGCAGATCCGCGAGCGTCTCCGGCGGCGCATCCGGGAGCACGGCGGACAACAGCGCGACGGCGCGAGCCTCCGGAGGGAAGGGTCGCGCGCGTTCCCAGACGTTCAGCAGTTCCGTTCCCGAGGGCATGCGCATGGCGGATCAGGGGTTACGGCTCGGTGAAGGAAGGCTCGGTCGGCTCGGTGACGTCGTAATCCCGCTCCCAGCCCTCGTTTTCGAGCTTGATCGTCTCGATGGCGATGGCGTTGGCGCTCGCGTCGAGCTCGGGCAGCGCCTGGTATTCGGACACCCAGCACCGGTAGACCTTGTAGGCCTTCACCACCTGCCCGGCCTCGTTGTAGACCTCGATGATGAGGTCCTTCCGGAAGTCGGCGAGCGAGACCTCGCTGCCGAGGCCGCTGCCGAAGTTCCACACCTTGTTCGCCCACTGCTCGAACTCCACGTCGTGCGTGACGCCGCGTTCGAGGGTGATCGCCTCGTACTTCGTCTGGCCGGGCGACTTTCGCTCCGTGCTCGGGTCGCCCCCGACGCGGTGGGTGATCGGCTCGGTGGTGCGCTTGAGCGGGCCGATCTTGCTCACCCCGGCCACGTACCGACCGTCCCACTTGATGCGGAATTTGAAGTTCTTGTAGGGGTCGAAACGCTGTGCGTTTACACTGAATTGAGCCATGGTTCTTCCTCAGATTCGATGGTCAATCGACAGACGGATCATGCCGGGGGACGCCCTGCCGGGATCAGGTCCCGAGGTCGCCCGCGATCTGCTGGATCTTGATGATGACGAACTCGGCGGGCTTGAGCGGCGCGAAGCCGACGAGGATGTTCACGATGCCCTGATCGATGTCGTTCTGGGTCGTCGTCTCGGCGTCGCACTTCACGAAGAAGGCCTCGCGGGGCGAGCTGCCCTGGAAGGCGCCTTGCCGGAAGAGGTTCTGCATGAAGGCCCCGACGTTGAGCCGGATCTGCGCCCAGAGCGGTTCGTCGTTCGGCTCGAAGACCACCCACTGCGTGCCCCGGTACAGGCTCTCCTCGATGAAGAGGGCCAGCCGCCGGACCGGCACGTACTTCCATTCGGAGGCTAGGCGGTCGGCCCCGGCGAGGGTGCGCGCGCCCCACACCACGTTGCCGGTGACCGGGAAGGTGCGGAGGCAGTTGAGCCCGAGCGGGTTGAGCGTGCCGTTCTGGGCGTCCGTGAGGCGGTACGAGAAGCCGCGCACGCCCGAGAAGGAGGCGTCGAGGCCGGCGGGCGCTTTCCACACGCCCCGCTGGGCATCCGTCCGCGCGATGATGCCCGCCACCGCGCCGCACGGGACGAACTCGGTCGTGCGGTTCTCGTTGAGCGGGTCGGCCATCATCAGGCGCGGGAAGTACGCGATGACGTTCGTGGCGTCGTCCGTGCCGACGGCCGTGCGGAGGTCGTTGACGCCGGTCTCGGCGGCGGGCATGTCGTCCCAGTCCGCTTCCGGGTCGGCGATGAGCATGGCGCGGCGATCCTTGCAGTACGCGGCGGCCGTGGCGAGGGTAGCCGGGTCCACGTCGGTCGTTCGGGTGAGCGGGGGGAGGCAGAGGAGGTTGAACAGGTCGGCCTCTTCGAGCGCGTAAATGCCCTCCCGGTTGGCTGCACTGCCCGTTATATCCCCGTCCTCGATATCGTTGCCGTCGCCGCCGTTGCCGTCCGCTACGGCATGGGTCACTGCGGCCGGACGCGCGTCCACCACGCCATCGCGCACACGGACAAGCCCGGAGCTTTCGGCCAGCACATCGACGACGTACCGACTGCTCGCCGGGTTGGTGGAGACGTTCAGGAAAACCTCGGCGGCAACCACATTCGTGCTGCCCGGCGCGTCGAGTTCTTCGACGGTCAGATTGAAGAGTGAGGTATCGGAGGCGTCCCGCGTGTCGTGGTCGACCGAAGCGCGGAGCGCGTTGCCCCACACGCCGGGACTCGCGGCTTCGAGGGTAAGCGCGGTGCCCGGGGGAGATGCCTCGTCTTCGAGATCGATGGCCGCTGTCAGAGCAGCCAGGGTCGAGGTGCCGGGGTTGAACACACGTACGATGAGGGCTTCCGCGCCGCCATGCTGGAAGAAGTGCTGCACGGCATAACTCATCGTGCTCTCGGTCCACAGCCCACCGAAGGCACGTTCGTAGTCGGCAAAGCTCTGGACCCGCGTCGCCGCGTTCACGGGGCCCCGCAGGGCGCGTCCCACGAAGGCCGTGACCGACGTGGCCACGCCGGTGATCGTCCGCACGCCACTCGGGACCTCCTCGATGTAGACGCCGGGATAGGTTGGTGTAAGCATGGCACGTCCCGTCCTTTGGTGATTAGAAATCGAAAGGCGGGGCAAAGCACACGACAGATACCTGTACGACGGTACAGGAATACACCGTCTGTCAGAGCCGGGGAAAAACTACGCCGGGGTGTACTTGGCCCTGAGGCTGAGAAGAGGCTTTAGCGCAGGGCTGAAAAAGAAGAGACGAAAGGCAGAAGGGAGATGAAACTCATCTCTTGCTCGCGTATCGGGAGGCGAGTTCCGGCCGCACTGTCAGCACCTGAAGAGGCAGGTCTAAACGGAAGCACTCAGCATGGACTACGTTGCCTGCAGCAAGGTAATGCTTTAGCCGGCGAATGTAAAGATGGAGCGGCCAACTCGTGGACCGGGCGCAAGGAGGCTCAGAAGGTGGTACGGAGCCCCACGAACGGCTCGAAGCGACGCTGGACCAGGAACCGGGCGGTGCCGTCCGGACCGTCCTCCAGCCGTTCGTAGGTGTACCGGGCACGGACGTAGACGCGGAAGTCGCCGGCGAAACGGTAGTCGGTCTGAAAGTCGAGGGCCGAGAGGTCGCCCAGGTCGTTGAACAGGGTGAGAAAGCCCCGTAGCCCGCCGCGGTCCTGACCCAGGTAGAAGCTAAAGCGCCGGGCACGCAGGTACAGGCGGAGGTGCAGTGTGCTCAGAGCCTGCGAACCGTAGTGTCGGCGAAAGGCATAATAGAATTCGAACCCGCTGAAGAGCAGAAGGCGCACCTCCGACATGAGCGCGTCGCCACCAGCGGACTGATCGAGGCGGATACCGGCGAAGGGGTCGGCGTCTTCGTTCGGGGGGGGATCGTCGGCACGGAGGATCCGCGCATGCAGGTTGTTGACCGGGTAAAAGGCGTTCACATAGCCGGGAATGAACCCGGTGCCATTCAGGAAGAACGTCAGGCGTGCGTGCAGGCGGCCCAGGTCGATGAAGTTGTCGGAGAAGAGACGGGCGCCGAACTGAAGTCCTTCTCCGAAGCCGAGATAGCGGGCATAGCTGGCAAAAGGGGTCAGGGTGAAGGCGCCGGCGTGCATCACGTCCAGGCTGGCATCGAGGGCGAAGGCTTCGAGGCGACGCAGGCCGGCGACGGACGGGGCACGATCGGTGACGTACGAGAGGCCGAGGTACAGGGAGCGCGTGCGGGGGGCGCTGGTCCATACGAGGGGATGCATGCCCACGCGTCCGCCGATGAGGCCATCGAAGCGTACGTCGCCCGTGAAAGCAGCCACATCGAGGGCTGGGCTCCACCACCTCGCCTCGATGCCGACGGTGCGTTCGTCCCAGGCCGTGTCCGTGGCGAGGAAATCGACGAGGTGCCCGGTGCCGAGGCGGAGACGCTGTAGCGGACCCAGCCGGGCGTAAAGACGAGCAGCGGGGGTGGGCCGGTAACGGGCGTATTCGAGGAGGCGCAGCAGGTCGTAGGGCTCGTCCAGGTCCGGGCGGTAGGTGCCGTAGATACCGGCACGGAGCGTCCCGCTCAGACGTGCCGTGAGGACCGGTGTATCCAGGGTGAAGGTCAGGCCGGCCGCGGTCCGCCACTGTGCACCGATGAGCGAAAAGCCACCCATGAGGTCGAGGACCTGTTCGCGTTCCCACCAGAACCGGTTGCGTTGCTCGCGGGGATCATCGTACGAACCGAATGCGGGTAGCTGTCCCGAGGCCGGCGAGGTGATGAGCACGAGGAGAAGCCCCACGAACGGGTAAGCACACCGGGCAGAAGGCATGGGCCGGAGGGGTTGTACGGAAACCGGATCGTTGAGTATGTTGCGGGCCCCGCAGACGCCCGCTGCGCCGGGCAATATACCATTTCGCTCGCAACCGTACGCACGCCAGGACCTCCGTCTTTCATGCAGGTAGTAGACTGGCTCATCGTGCTTTCCTATCTGATCGCCTCCCTCGGGGTGGGCATCTATCTCTCCCGCCGGGCGTCCGCGTCGCTGGAAGACTTTTTCATCTCGGGGCGATCCTTGCCCTGGTGGCTGGCCGGCACGTCGATGGCGGCCACCACGTTTTCCATCGACACGCCCCTTTATATTGCCGGGGTGGTGGGGAACCGGGGCATCGCCGGGAACTGGGAGTGGTGGGCTTTCGCCATGAGCCACGTCGTGCTCATTTACGTGTTTGCGCGGTTGTGGCGCCGGAGCGAGGTGGTCACCGATGCGGCGCTGCTCGAGGTGCGGTACGGTGGGCGGCCGGCGGCGATCCTGCGGGGTGTCAAAGCTTTTCTCTTCGCCGTCCCGATCAATTGTATCGGGATCGGGTACGTGATGCTGGCGGCCGTCAAGGTCATCGGAGTGCTGGGTATCTGGACGTACCTGGGGTTCGCTCCGGGTGAACAGGTTCTGGGGATGGACCCCAAACTGCTGACCGTCATCGGCGTCTCGGTGCTCGTGCTCGTCTATGCCGGCTTCTCGGGGCTCTGGGGGGTGGTAACCACCGATTTCTTCCAGTTCTTTCTCGGCCTTGCCGGCGCCATCGTCGTGGCCGTCTATGCCGTGCGGAGCCCCGAGGTGGGGGGGCTGGCCGGCCTGGTGGAAAAGGTGCCGCAGGTGACGTCGTTCGATGTGCTGGCCTTCATTCCGTTCACGCTGGGCGAAGGAGGCAACTGGCTGGGCGTCGGCTGGAGCGCCTTTGCCGGGATCTCGGCCTCGACGTTCATGGCTTACGTGCTGCTCCAGTGGTGGACGTTCCGCCGCTCCGATGGCGGGGGCGAATTCATTCAGCGGCTAGTGGCGGCCAAGGATGAGGCCGAGGCGGAGAAGGCGGCCTGGTTCTTCAACCTGATGCACTACGTCGTGCGGACCTGGCCCTGGGTCATCGTGGCCCTGGCGGCGCTGGTGATCTACCCGGACCTGGAGGACCGCGAGCTGGGGTATCCCCGCCTGATGCTCGACTTCTTGCCCGCCGGCATGCTGGGCCTGGTGGTGGCCTCGCTCGTGGCGGCCTTTATGAGTACCGTCTCGACCAGCATCAACTGGGGGGCCTCCTACCTGACGCACGATCTCTACCAGCGCTTCCTGCGACCGGGGGCCACCCAGCGCGAACTCGTTGCGGCCGGTCGGGTGGCGTCGGTGCTCGTTACCCTCCTGGGTGCCGTGGCGGCATTCTTCGCGCAGGATGTGGCTGCCGTCTTCCGGCTCGTCATCGCCATCGGAACCGGGCCGGGTATGGTGCTCATCCTCCGGTGGTTCTGGTGGCGGATCAATGCCTGGGCCGAACTGGCGGCCATGCTCGCGGGCTTCGTCACGGGGCTCTTCACGACGGTCGTCCCGGTGCTGACGATCGAGGATTTCGGTCTGCGCCTGTTCGTGATCACGGTCATCACGTCGGCGATCTGGATCACGGTCATGTACCTGACGCCCCCCGAAGCCCCGGAGACGCTGGCCGCGTTTTACCGGAAAGTGCGACCGGGCGGACCGGGGTGGCGGCGCCAGCGGGCGGCGACGGGCCTGCCGCCGGCGCAGTCCCTTCGGCACGATCTGCTCCGCTCGGGCGCGGCGTTGGTGCTGCTCTTCGGGCTGCTCTTCGGCGCAGGGGGGGCACTGCTGCTCCGCTGGGATGTGGCTCTGGCCATGGCGCTCCTGGCGCTGGCCGGGGGGATGGCCCTCCGCCGGCTGGCGCGGCCCGCCTCCGCGAACGGATCTCAGGCCACCGGATGAAACACTGGACCGGACCGCACATAGGAGAGGAAACGAAAGGCTTCGGTGCCCATCCCACCATGGACCGGTGAGCGGGCTCGGCGTGTCTCCCCCTTTGATAAAGGCCCGGACAATCCAGATACTCCTTCCGACCATGGCCGTGCTTCCTGATCTGCCGCTGTTCCCGCTCGAAGTGGTCCTCTTTCCAGAAGAGGTGCTACCCCTGCACATCTTCGAGCTACGCTATCGGGAGATGGTACGATATTGCCTCGAACATCAGCGACCGTTCGGGATCGTGCTCACGAAAGGGGGCGAACTGGCCGACGTCGGTTGTACGGCCCGCATTCGTCAGGTCCTGCATCGCTACGAGGACGGTCGCATGGACATCCAGGTCGAAGGGGAGCAACGGTTCCGTATCCGTAGCATCAGCCAGGAACACGCCTATCTGACCGCCGAAGTGGAGTTGATCGAAGACCGGGAGGGGGACATCGATCATGCGCTACGGGAGCGGCTGATCACCCAGCACCTCAAGTTGCTCGAACTGGCCGGGCGCGCCGTCCGGCCCACCATCTACCAGGGGAAGCGCCGACTTTCCTTTTTCATCGCTCACAACGCTGCGCTGACCCTCGCGCAGAAGCTCGAAGTATTGCGCCTGCCCACCGAGAGCGAACGGATCACCTACCTCGTGCAGCACCTCGGCGACCTGCTGCCGCGGGTCGAACAGGTCGAAGAAGTACGACGGCGCATCGGTTCGAATGGGCACATCCGGGACATCCCGCGGGCAGGGGATCCGGATTGAGAGACGTCAACCCTTGAAGCCAGCCTCACGACGCATGCCACGCATCGGGCCATATACACTCTACACGATCGAAACCGGACGGTTTGCCCTGGACGGAGGGGCCATGTTCGGGATCATCCCCAAGCCGCTCTGGGAGCGACGCATCGCCCCGGACGAGCGCAATCGGATTCCCCTCCACATGCGCTGCCTCCTGCTCGAAGGGGAGGGGCGGCTGATCCTCATCGACACGGGCCTCGGTCACAAGTACGACGAAAAGTTTCGGGACATCTATGCCGTCGACCACGCAACCTGTACGCTGGAGGCTTCCCTTCGCCAGGCCGGCTTCGAGGTCTCGGAGGTGACCGATGTCATCCTTACGCACCTGCACTTCGATCACGCCGGCGGGGCGACGCAGCGCACGGGTGACCGGCTCGAGGTCGCCTTTCCGCATGCGCGTTACCACGTACAACGCCGGCACTGGGACTGGGCGCTGCACCCCAACCCGCGCGAACGGGGGTCCTTCCTGAAAGAGAACCTGGAGCCCCTGGCCGCCTCCGGTCAGCTCGAACTCGTCGATGGGGACGTAGAATTGTTTCCCGGCGTGCAGCTCCTGACCGTCCACGGGCACACGGAGGCGCAGCAACTGGTCCGCATCTCGGATCGGGAGCGTACGTTGCTTTTTGCAGCCGACCTTGTGCCTACCACGGCCCACCTTGGGCTCCCCTGGGTCATGGCGTACGACGTCCGGCCGCTCGTCACGGTGGAAGAGAAGCAGCGCCTGCTGGAAGAAGCCGTTACCGGAGGTTGGGACCTGTTTTTCGAGCATGACCCCGAGGTGGCGGTCGCCTCGCTGGAGCGTACGCCGAAGGGCGTCGCTGCCACGGAAGCCCGCTCGCTCGATGAATGGTGACCGAACGATCCGTCCCATGTGGAAAGACCGATCCCCACGGCCCCGGGCGGGTGTAACGGCAAAAAGGGGAACCTTGCCACCCGGTATCACGGTTTCATACTTTCGTCCGGTTGACGACGATCAGCGGACGTTTTGTAATCATCGGGCCTGTTTACCTATGCAGCAATCCTCGGACGTTTCGACGACGCTCTCGTCGGATGGCCACGCTACGATCTCCGTGCAGCGCTACACGGAGAAAGAAGTTCAGATGCTTCTCGAGACCATCCGAACGAGTCTCTCCCGCCTGTATCATGATGCCAGCACCCCCTTGTCGGTCATTGCCGGCAACATCGAGTTTTTACGGCACCTGGCGTCCATGACGAAGGTGGAAAACGAGTTCATCGGGCCCCTCGAGGATCTCGAGGCCGCCGCGCAGCACCTGAACCAGTTGCTGGACCGGCTCCTCGAGTTACGGAATCACATCGCACGCTCGAAAGGGCCGGATGGGGCTTAAGGGGCCGGTGGATACCGCCGAAAATTCCCTTGAACCCAACGGCGTAGAACGGTATCTTCTTCGACGTCACGCACACATCGGACGCGATACATCTCACACTTTGCCTATCGCAGGGAACGGTTACCACAGTTACCCAGGACCCCGATCGAAGGGTTGGACCTGCTGGTCTTCTTGATCCACGAGTACTTCACGTTGTCGTTGCATGAGCCGGGAAAGAGCGGCGCTGTCCGTTCATCCTGACCCCGAGCACGTTCCGGTGTGCAGCCGTTTCCCTATGGTGCGTTTCATGCGTTGGTGGCTCTGTATGCTCGGCCTGGCCCTGTTCGGGGGCGGGTCCGTGCTGGCACAACCGGCCCGCGTGCAGGTGGCTGCGCTCGGGTCGGGCCGCTATGCCGTGGAGGTGGCGGTGGACTGGCCAACGGGGCTGCAGGCGGCGCTGGACTCGGCCGGGGTCGACCGGCTCGACGATGGGGCGCTGATGCAGATCTCGCGCGGGATGCTCTCCCTCACCGAGACGCTCGAGTTGCCGTCGCTCGCTTCACCCCGGGTGGTGGTGGTGGGTTCGGACTATGACGAAGTGAATGTGCCGGCCGGGGCGTTGAATGAGGTGCTCCAGGATCTCCTGTCCGCCGATCCGGTGACGGCCGATGGGCTCGGGCTCATGCGTAAGCAACCCGTCGTCTCACTGACGATGCGCCTCTTTGCCTACGACGCGGCGCGGGGCGTGCTGCGTCGCTTCCGACGGATGCAGATCGCCGTGGAGCCGCAGCCGGGGGCCGCAGCCAAAGCCGTACGGCAGGGAATGAACCCGCATCTGGCCGTCGAGCGCAGCGTGCTGGCCGACGGCGTGGTCTTCAAGATCCCCATTACGGAAGAAGGCATCTACCGGATCGACCGATCCTACCTGAATGCGCTGCTCGCGAGTGTCGGCCTGACGCCGTCGAACATCGAACCCAACAACCTGCAGGTTTTCGGCAACGGGGGAGCGCCCCTGCCAGCGCCTAACGCCGAACCGCGCATCCCGGATCTGGCGGAGAATCCCGTGTTCGTGCGCGGTGGGGGGGATGGGTCGTTCGATGAGGGGGATGTGCTGCTCTTTTACGGCGCGGCGCCACGTGGCTGGCGGTATGACGAAGCCGCCGGCGCGTGGGAGCACTACGTCCATCCGTTCTCGAACGCCAACTACTACTTTCTCAAGGTGGGAACGGGTCCCGGATTGAGGGTGGGTGATGCGTCCTTTCCGGATGTCTCCGGGGTGCAGGTGCGCTCGCAGGTGACGGGCCGGTACGTCGTCGACCTCGACGAGACGGTGTGGAGCAAAGAACACGGGTCCGGCCACACCTGGGTGAGCACACAGATTCGCAGCGGCGGGGCGCGGGAGGTGTTCGCCGGGGTGACGTTGCCCGGTCTCGAAGCCGGGACGGTGACGTACGACATCCGTGCCGCCATCGCGTCGAATCCGGCGGCCACGCTGGAGTTCGAGGCCAACGGCGCGGTGATCGGCACCCTGCGAGCGCCGCGGATCATCGGCTTCGGTCCCACGGACCCCGCGGCCGTGCCGGCCCGCGCCACGTACACCCAGTCGGTGGCGGCCGGACAGCCGATGAGTTTCACGATGCGCCTGCGCCAGCAGATCAATGAGCCGCAGGCCGCGCTGGACTGGGTGCGCGTCTTCTACCCGCAGCGGCTCCGGGCCTCGGACGGCCTCCTCCGTTTTGCCACGCCGGGAGGCGAGAGTGGCTGGTTTGAATTCGTACTCGAAGGGTTCAGTGAGGCGCCCCAGGTGTGGGATGTGACCGATCCGGTGACGATCGAGCGCCTGGGCGTGCAGCCGAGCGGGAACACGTACCGGGTCCGCGTGCGCGTCGACGATCCGGGCCGGCCCCGGGAGCTGATCGCGTTCGTCGAGTCGGCCGTACGCGGGCTCGATGCCGATGCGGCCACGGTGGTCCCGAACCAGAACCTCCACGGCGAGCAGGCTTTTCCCGAACTGGTCATCATCACCCCCCGGGCCTTCCTCGAAGCAGCCGGCGAACTGGCCGAGTACCGCCGGCAGCAGGGGCTCCGGGTGCTCGTGGCCGTGGTCGAGGAGATCTATAACGAGTTCTCCGGGGGGCTGCCCGACATGCGGGCCGTGCGCGACTTCCTCAAGTTCCATTACGACCGCGCCACGGACGAAACGAACCTGCTCCGCTATGCCCTCCTCTTCGGAGATGGTCACTACGACTTCCGCGGCATCACGGCCGGCGAGGGGGCGCTCACCAACTGGATCTTCCCCTTCGAGACGGAAGAGTCCTTCGATCCCGACGCCTCCTATACCAGCGACGACTATTTCGGTTTGCTCGACGACGATGAGGGCGCATGGCGGTATATCAGCCGGACCTCGGTCAGCAACGAGCGGATGGACATCGGGGTCGGGCGGTTTCCCGTACAGACGCTCGACGAGGCCCGTATGGTCGTGGACAAGATCCGGCGCTACGAGAAGCCGGACTCGTACGGTCCCTGGCGTACCCTGTACACGCTCGTGGCCGATGACGGACCGACCGGTCTGGCGGGGACACAGAATGACTTCGACCTCCATGTTCAGAACATCGACCAGGTGGCGGATCTGCTCGAGGACGGGGTGTTCCCGGCCATCAACCTGAAGAAGATCTATGCGGAGTCCTTCCCCCGCGTCTTTCTGAACGGGTTCCGCATTCCCGAGGCCAAGGAGGAGATCATCGCTGCGCTGAACGAGGGCACGCTCCTGTTCAACTATAGCGGCCACGGGGGGCCGGACGGGCTGGCTCAGGAGGAACTGTTCACCAAAGAGGATGCTCTGGCGCTCACGAACCGGGATCGGCTTGCCATCTTCATCACCGCCACCTGTTCGTTTGGCTGGTGGGACTTCGAGGATGTACAGAGCGGCGCCGAGGCGTTGCTGCTGAACCCCAACGGTGGTTCCGTGGCGCTGATGACGACCGTCCGCATCGTGTACACCTCGTCCGACACGAACACGCTCAATGCCGGCCTGAACCGGGCCCTCAACGAGATCCTGTTCATGCGAGACGAAGAGGGGCGTCCCCTGCGCCTGGGGGATGTGATGCGCCTCACCAAAAACACCACGGTCGGGTTGCAGGGCAACAGCCGCAAGTTCAACCTCCTGGGCGATCCGTCCATGCGGCTGGGGCTGCCCGAGCGGTCGGCGCGGATCGAGGCGCTCAATGGGACGCCGCTGGAAGCGCAGACGGGGCAGATGCGGGCGCTCGAACGGATGACGCTCACCGGCGCGGTCCTGACGCCGGATGGTGGCGTGGACAGCGGATTCGACGGCACGGTGGATGTGACCGTCTTCGACGCGGAACGGCAGGTGCCGGTCAAGCAGCGGCGCTACATGCCGCGTCCGTACTACCGCGTACGTGAGGATCTGATCTGGCGTGGGCAGGTGCGGGCGCGAGCGGGCCGTTTTACGGCGACGTTCGTCGTTCCCAAAGACATCTCCTACAGCAACGAGCCCGGCCGCATTTCGGTGTATGCCCGCTCGGCCACCGATCAGGCGATGGGGTACACCGAGAACTTCATCGTGGGTGGGACCGCAGCCGACCTGCCCGATGATGCGCTCGGGCCCGAGATCGCCCTGTTCCTGAACGATACCACCTTCGTTTCCGGAGGGCTGACGACCCGCGAGCCGGAACTCATCGTCCGCCTCTTCGACGAGAGCGGCATCAACACCGTCGGGGCCGGGGTCGGGCATGAGATGTTGCTCGTCATCGACGGCCAGGAGGACCGGGCCGAGGACATCGCCCGCGCGTTCAAGGCCGAGGAGAACTCGTACCAGCGCGGCGAGGTACGCTGGCCGCTGTCGGGGCTGGAACCCGGCCCGCATCAGCTGCAGGTGCGGGCCTGGGACGTGCTCAACAACGCCAGTACGGCCGAGTTGGCCTTCATCGTCACCGAGGAGGCGTCGCTCACGCTCCGCAACGTCTTCAACTACCCGAACCCGATGAACCGGTTTACCCGGTTCGTCTTCGAGCACAACCAGCCGCCGGGTACACCGGCCCGTGTCCAGGTTCGCATCTACACCCTCAACGGGCGACCCATCCGTACCCTCGAAGGGGACGAAGCGCTGCCGGGGGGTATTCTGCCCGGTGGCCCCGTTCAGATACCCTGGGATGGCCTCGATCAGGACTTCGACCGGGTCGCTTCCGGCATCTATCTCTACAAAGTGCGGGTGGAAGTGGAAAACCCGGACGGCGAACGCAACGTTGTAGAACGCATCGAAAAGCTGGCCGTCATCCGATGAAGGCCGGCGTGAAGGAGACTACCATGAGCCTGCATCCCCTGCATTACGCTCACCCGGGGCCACGTATCCGGATGAACGAAACGACCTTTACATTCAGTACCTTTATCTTCAAAACCCTGGTAAAAACCATGCGCGCACGTTTAAAACCGGTGGGTCTGACGGGCCTGCTGATGCTCTTCATCGCGGCGAGTACCTCGTTGCCCTCGGCCTTTGCCCAGGTCGGTGGGGCCGCCGTCGTTTTCCTGAAAATCGAGCCGGACAGCCGCGCTGCGGGCATGGGGAACGCCGGCGTGGCGCTGGCCGACAACGCCTCGGCGCTCTTCTGGAACCCGGCGGGGCTGGCGTTCCAGGAAGGGACCGAACTGGGTATCACCCACTCGAACTGGTTGCCCGAGTTCAATGCCGGCCTGTTCTACGAATACTTCGTGGCCAAGCACCATATTCCCGGCTGGGGTACGTTCGGGGGGCACGTGACCTACCTGTTCCTTGGCGAACATGAAGGCCGGGACGCACAGAACAACCCGACGGGTACCTTCCGCTCCTTCGACCTCTCGGTGGGCGGTTCGTACGGGTTTAAAGTGAGCGAGCGCCTGGCGCTCGGGACCAGCCTGCGGTTCATCTATTCCAGCCTGGCGCCGGGGCAGGTCGTGGGGTCCCAGGAAACGAAAGCCGGCGTGTCGGCGGCCTTCGACGTGGCCGCCCTCTACCGCTCGCCCAAGTTTGCGCTGGGCAGCATCGGGACGACCTTCTCGGCCGGCTTCAACCTGGCCAACATGGGGCCGACGATCCAGTACTCGGACAACGCGCAGGCCGACCCGATCCCGACCAACATTCGCTTCGGGTATGCCTTCACGTTCGAGTTCGACGAGTTCAACAAGATCAACCTGGTGCAGGACTTCAACAAGGACCTGATCCGGGTGCGTGTGGACTCGCTCGGCAACGACGTTGACCCCTGGTACAAGGCCATCTTTACGGCCTGGCAGTCGATCGAGGTGTGTCCCAGCACCGTGCAGGATTGCCGGGACGACCCGAGCAAACTGGAGTCCCTGGGCGTTATGGATCAGCTCACGATCGGCACGGGGCTGGAGTACTGGTACAACAACCTGTTTGCCATCCGGACGGGCTATTTCTACGAGAACCCTCTCAACGGCAACCGCAAGTTCATGACGCTGGGGGCCGGCATCCGGTACAACATCATCGGAGTGGACTTCTCGTACATTTATGCCCTGGAGGAAAGCTCGCCGCTGGCCAACACGATGCGGTTCTCGCTCCTGCTCAACCTGGGCAAGAAGTAAGCCGTAGCGCCTCCTGAATCATCCACAAGCAAGGCCGCACATGACGCGATCGCAGACCGGGGAGGTGCTCCCACACGTTGATGCCTCTCGGATCGTGCGCGTCGTGTGCGGCCTGCTGGTCTGGGTGGCGCTGGCGGGGGAAGCGATGGCGCAGCCCCGGCTTGCGGCCGAGACGCTCCGGCTCCGCGCGGCGCTTCGGGCGGACCGGCCGGCGGTTCTCCGGCGCCCGGCGGCGGCGCATTACGATGTCATCGCGCTGCGCGTCGAGTTCCAGCCGGATACCTCCCGCTTCACCACCGGTGACGGCACGTTCGATGGGCCGCTCTATGGCGATGGGCTCACGCCGGCCATCGATCCGCTCCCGCACGATGCGGCCTATTTCGAGGCACACCTGGCCTTCCTCGAAGATTATGTGGCCCGCGTGTCGGACGGGCGGACGACGGTCTCGACGCATCTGGCGCCGGGCGTGGTCCGCCTCAGCCAGCCGATGGGTCGCTACAGCCCCACCGGACCCGATTTCGACACGGACCAGGAACTGGTCAAACTGGCGCGTCTGGTGGAGGAGGCCTGGTCTACCGCCGACCGGGAACTGTTCATGGATCTGCGGGGCTTCGATCCGGCCACGACGGCGTTCGTGATCTTCCATGCCGGGGTCGGCCGGGACGTCGAACTCATCGGCACCACGCTCGACAAGACGCCAGAGGATCTCCCTTCGCTCTACTTCGACACGGCGACGCTGAACCGGCTGCTCGGCGAGGTAGATCTGACGTTCCATGGCCTGCCCGTCACGCATTCGCTCATCCTGCCGCGCACCGAGACGCGTCGCGGTACCGATTTCATCGAGGACCGGCCTTTTCTGGCCGAATTCTCGATCAATGGCCTGCTGGCGGCGAGCTTTTTCAACTACCTGGGTGTGCCGGACCTCTTCGACACGGAGACGGGACAGAGCGCCATCGGGCCGTTCGGGTTGATGGACCCGCTGGGCATTTTTGCCTTCAACGGCCTTTTCCCTCCCGAGCCCTCGGCCTGGACAAAGGTGTTCCTGGGTTGGACCGAGCCGCTCGACCTCATGGGGGCGGGACCGCAGGCCGTGACGCTGCGCCACGTCTCGGACGCCAGCCGCTCGGACGTGGCGCGCGCGTGGATCTCCCCGGCGGAGTATTTCCTCGTGGAGAACCGATTTCGCGACCCGGAGGGCGATGGCCTGGTGATGCAGGTATGGCGTGAGGGCGCCATCCGTGAGGTGCGCGTGGCGGACGGGGACGAAGGGTTCAACCGGTTCAACACCTCGGGCTTCGAGGGGGGCGTGGTCGTCGGGGTGGACGATTATGACGCTGCGTTGCCCGGCGGGGTCGACGAGGATGGCAACCCGTTCCTGGGGGGAATCCTCGTCTGGCACATCGACGAGCGGCGACTGCTCGAAGGGGTGGCCTCGAACCGCGTCAATGTGGGGGCTGAAACGCGCGCCGTGGACCTGGAGGAAGCCGACGGGGCCCAGGACATCGGTTTCCCGAATCCCAACCCCTTCGGCCCTGCCTTCGACCTGGGGACGCCCTTCGACTTCTTCTATCGGAACAACCCGGTGACGGTGGTGACGCAGACCGGCGCGGAGGTACGGCTTTACCAGAACCGCTTCGGCCCGGACACGCATCCGGACAGCCGCTCCAACGGGGGCGGTCCGAGTTTCATCACCCTGGAGGACTTCTCGACGCCGGGGGCGGAGATGAGCTTCACCTACCGTCGTGACGGGGCGTCCGGCCTGGAGCCGGTGCTGACGGGCTTCCCGCTGACCGACGTGGCGCCGGGACTGTCTTTTCCGGAAGGAAGTCTGGTCAAAGGATTTCGGTTTGAAGGGGTGGCAGGCCTCGACGGGGTAACCCAATGGCTCCTCTACACCCCGGACGAAGGGGGCTGGTTGCTTACCGTGCAGGTCGGAGCCGACGGTGACGTGGTCGCAGCGACGGCGGTGCAGGCCTCTGCCCCGCCGGTCGTTCTCCCGGGGAACGCCTATGGCTACCTCGGTCCCGGCGAAGGGGGCGGTATGGCTTACATCGAGCGCCGGTGGGGTTCGGACGGTACGCCGTCGGAACGCCTCGTCCCGCTGCCGGAGCCGGTCGAACGCGGCGGCATCCCCGCGCCGGTGGCGGCCGGAACGGGCGGGGTGGTGGTCTACGTCCTCCTGCCGGCCCCGGACGGGGGCGTGCTCGTCCGCATTCCACCGGTCGGCCCGCTCGAACTGCGTGCGATCACCGGCATCGGACGGGCCCGGTCGATGGCCTGGGACGGTGCCGAGGGGGTGTTCGTCGTGGGGGACGGGGTGGTGGATGCCTCGGGGGTCGTGCGCTGGCGCTTCCACACGGGCGGCAACGTGCCCGGCACAGGCGCCTTCGGGCGAGATGCCACGGGGGAGATCGGGGTGGTGCCGGCCGGGGATGTATGGTTCTGGCTCCTTCCGGACGGGCAGGTCCGCGAGACGACCCTGGCGCCGTACGTGGGGGCGGACGATGCCGGCAGCGTCCGGCCGGGGCAGGCCCTGGCGCTGGCCGACGTGGACGGTGACCGGCATCTCGAGGCGGTCGCGGTGATGGGGCGACAGGTGCTGGCGTTCACGCGCGGAGGGGCCCTGGCTGCCGGGTTCCCGCTCGAGCTGCCGGCCGGGGTCGTGGCGGAGCCGCTCGTCGTGGCCCGGGAGGAGGGTCTGGTGCTGGTCGCCGCGGCCACAGATGGATACCTCTACGCGCTGCCTCCCGGTGGCCGGGGGCGGCCTGCCGATGGCTTTCCGCTCGCGGTGGGCCGGTCGGTGGCCGCCACACCGTTCTGGGGAGACCACATCGCGGTGGTGACAGCAGAAGGGACGCTGAGCGTATGGAGGGTGGACCCGCCCGGCGGAGGATGGCATCAGGCCGGCGCGGACGACCGCAACGGGCGCTTCGTGGCCCTTCCGCAGGGACCGCCCGACCTCGCTCCGGAGGGCCTGCTCGTCGCAGCGGAGACGTATAACTGGCCCAACCCGATCCGGGATGGACAGACCTTCATCCGGTTCCTGCCCACCCGACCCTGCCGCGTGCGGATCACCATCGTGGATATGGCGGGGCGCCGTATCGACGAGATGGAGGTGGAGGACGTGATCGGCGGTGTACCTTCCGAAGTGGCCTGGCAGACCGACCGGGTTCCGAGCGGTCTCTATTTTGCCCGCGTGACGGCGCTGGCCGACGATGGCGAGCAAGCGTCG
>CAZKFR010000012.1:22363-46148 GCA_964552015.1 uncultured Rhodothermaceae bacterium
AATGTCATCACGCACGAGTTCACGCACATCGTGCAGGTCCAGAAGACGATGAAGATGGACCGGCGGGTGCCGTTCCTGTACGTCCAGCTCCTGGACTACGAGGACGTCCGTCGCCCCGATGTGCTCTATGGCTATCCGAACGTCGTCGTTACCTACCCGATCCCGGTGCTGAACAACCCGGCCTGGCTGGCCGAGGGGACGGCGCAGTACCAGCGGGCATTTCTGCACTACGATCGCTGGGATACGCACCGCGACATGCTCCTCCGTACGCGCGTGCTGGCCGGCCGCGAACTCTCCCTGGCGGACATGGGCGGCTTCTATTCCCACACGAGCCTGATGCGGGAAGGGGTCTACAACCAGGGGTATGCCTTCACGCGCTACCTGGCCGCTACGTACGGTGAAGAGGCCCTCCGGAGCGTGAGCGAGGGGCTGAGCCGGTGGACGAATTGGAACTTCGAGCGGGCCGCGAAAGACGCCCTCGGGGTGCCGGGGGATGAGCTCTATCGAACCTGGATGGATAGCCTCCGGTCTGAATACCGGCGGCATACGGAGGCGATCCGGGGCCACCTCGTAGAGGGCCGCCTGCTGGAAGCGGAAGGGTTCAACAATGCGTACCCGCGCTTCTCACCGGATGGGCGGCGCCTGGCCTACCTGTCGAACAAGGGCGAGGACTTCAGCCGGATGAGCCTCTACGTGCGCGAACTCGACGGCAAAGAGACCGCCGCGCTCCGTATCGACGGGGTGGCCGGTGGGCTCCAGCAGGTGCATACCTGTGCGTTCGGTCACCGGATCACGTCCGGGACGAGCGGTGCGTTTGCCTGGCGCCCGGACGGCGGAGCCCTCGTCTTTGCCCGTATCCGGGACACGCGGGAGGGCTACCGCTATGCCGACCTGTACGAGCGCGACCTGGCCACGGGCCGGGAACGGCGGCTGACCGTCGACCAGCGGGCGGCCGCGCCGGATTATGCCCCCGATGGAAAACACCTGGCCCTGGTCGTGCAGCGGGACGGCACCACCAACCTGTACGTCCTGGCGCTCGACACCGGGCACCTGAC
This sequence comes from uncultured Rhodothermaceae bacterium, assembly GCA_964552015.1. Lineage (GTDB taxonomy): Bacteria > Bacteroidota > Rhodothermia > Rhodothermales > ISCAR-4553 > Rhodocaloribacter. The sequence continues at coordinate 23,419 of CAZKFR010000012.1, forward strand.
CGCCCTCACGCACTTCGACGATGGCACGCAGGTGACCGACCCGCGCTGGCATCCGTCTGGGGCCTGGATCTATTTCGCCCGTTCGACGCGCCATGGCCGGGACCTCTACCGGATCCGGCCGGACGGTACGGGGATGGCGGCCGTCCGGGCCACGGAAGCCGACGAGCGCACGCCCGCCCTGGATGCCACCGGTCGCTACCTATACTTTGCTGCCGACGATAACGGCATCTTCAACCTCTACCGGATGCCGGCCGACGGAGGCGAGGCGGTGCGGCTGACCAATGTCCTGGGCGGGGCGTTCATGCCCGAGGTAGCCCCGGATGGACGGTTGGCCTTTGCCCGGTACGATGCCGGTGGGTATCGGATCGCTCTGCTCGACGACCCGGTCCCGCTGGATGGACCCGCCGCCCGGGCCATCTACACGCCCCCGGCCATTACCGGGAAGGCCGTGGTTCGAGGCGGCTTCGAGGAAGCCTGGGGCGGGCTGGGGGACTATGATGATACCGATCTCGGTCCCCTCTCCGGTCAGGCCATCGAAACGATACGGATCGAGGGGCGCTACCCGTTGCCGGCGGCAGGGAAGGCAGCGGCGAGGGAGACGGATACGCTCGCGGTCGTGCCCTATGGCAACACGTTCACCTCCTTTGGCTTCTACCCGGTCCTGCGGCTCGATCAGTACGTGTCGCGCCGCAGGACGCGGGCGGAAGTGCGCCTGCGCGACCGGACCCGGGGCGAGACGCTCTGGCGCAACACCAAACTGGGGGTATATCTCCACTCGCGGGAGGTGCTCGACGGCCTCTCATTCTTCGGCGGCCTGCTCATCGGTCCCGGCTCGCTCGAAGGCACGTCCGCCGGCGACATCCTTGCGCCGTCGAACCTACTGCGCCTCGAACGCGACCTCTTCGTGCAGTTCGATTACCGGAAGGGGTTGGGTCTGCTTCCGGGGCGCTGGTCCCCCCAGCTCGCCGTCTCCCTGTTCAACATCCGGCGCAATGTCGAAAACGGGCTGGCTATCGAAGAATTTCCCTGCACGTCCTGCTATCCGGACACGACCCTGGCCGATTTGTCCTATAACCTCTGGGAGCTCGACGTGGCGGCTCGGAGCAAGGTCAGCCGGTCCCTCCTGCTGGAGGCGGGCTATCGGATCAGCCCCTACCGGGTTACGACGGAGCGGTTTTTCTCGAAGGAGTTCAATCAGACCATCGATGCCTCCTCCTCGCGGTATTTCATCGGTCAGGCCGTGCGCCTGGGGGCTACGTACGAGGCCCTGTATCCTTACCGGGATGCCGATGTGGTGCCGGTGGGCCTGCGGGCCTCGATCCGCTACGAATATGAGCCGAGCCGTCTGCTGGAGCGTTTCGACGTGCGGGACGGATTTCTTCGGCCCGTCTACCAGCGTTTTCACAACCACCGGGTGACGCTCGAACTGCGCTACGGCAGGCGCCTGGCACGCCTGGCGGATGGCGGGGCACACGGGCTGGAGGTGCGCCTACGGGGCAGCACCCTGATCGGTCCGCCCGTGGACGACTTCTTCGACGATTACGTAGGCGGGCTGACGGGAGCGCGCGGGTATCCGTTCTACGCGCTGGGAGGGAACGAGACGCTGCTGGCGCAGGTGGCCTATCATCTGCCGCTGCTGCCGCGTCTGCGCCGCCAGGTGGGCTTCCTCTACGTCGACAAACTCTACGCCCGCGTGTATGCCGATGCGGCCATGGCCTGGCAGGGCGCCTGGCCCGGCCTCGACGCGGTGCGCCGGGACGTCGGGGCGGAACTCCGCCTCGGGCTGGGGTCGTTCTACCTGCTCCCGACCGCCGTCTTCCTGAGCGCCACCTACGGGCTCGACCGGTTCGATCTGCGCCTGGACGAAGGCTTCGTCACACCGGACGGGCGCTCGTTCATAACCTACGGCCACGAAGTGCAGTGGCACTTCGGGATCCTGTTCGCCTTCGACCAACTCTGACGGGCCGGTGCGCCCGAACCACGTTTCTTCGATGAATCTGACCCTTGTCTATATCACGGGTGCGGTCATGATCGTTACCGGCCTGGGCTTCCTTTACCTGCTCATCGGCCGGAACCGACCCCGGCGTCCCCGGACGGCGGTGGAGTGGATGGGCAGCACCCTCTCCGTGCTGCTGATCGCCTGTGCCGGGCTGTTGCTCGTGCTGGCCCTGCGGATGGAGCCGGTCGTTCGCACCGAAATCAACTTCAACGACCGGGTGGCGTTCGAGGACGTACCGCTGGAGGTGCCGGCGGAGGATTTCGCGTTCCACCTCGTCCGCGATGATGCCGAACAGCATCTCGAGCAGTATCGGGGGCAGGTCGTTCTGCTGAACATCTGGGCCACCTGGTGCCCGCCCTGTCTTCAGGAGATTCCCGAACTGAACCGGCTCTACGAAGACTACCGGGAACGGGGCCTGGTCGTCCTCTCGATCTCGGACGAGGATCCGCAGGTACTGCAGGCTTTCGACGAGACGCTCGAATTGCGTACGGTGAGTGGCTACGTAGCGTCTCCGGACGTCGTACCCCGTGTGTTCCGGAATGGCTTCGATGTGCGGCCGGCCACGTACGTGATCGACCGGAACGGGATTGTTCGGCGCTACCTGCTCGGTGCGCGGAATTATGACTTTTTCCGGGAAGCGGTCGCGCCGTATCTGTAAGTGGACGAATCGTGCCGTAGACCGAGGGTCCCGGCTCACACGATGGGGGTAATCATGACGCGAACCAGGTATGCCGGTGTGCTCGTGGTGGTTGTGAGCAGCTTGCTGGGTGCCGGAACGGCGCGCGGGGGCGATGATCCGGCGGAACAAGGTCCACCCATCACGACCCATGCCGGCGTGCGTGCGGCCTTGCTCTACGGCGCTTCGCCGAGGGGGACGGGGTGGTCGGCCTCTTCCCGGCCGGCGACCCGGAGCGTGCCGCTCGCCTTCGGTCTGTCGGCTGCGGTGCCCGGGCTGGGGCAGGCCTACAACCGGCAGTGGATCAAGGCCTTCGTGGCGGCCGGGTTGGAGGCGGCCCTCATTACCGGCTATGTGGTCTGGCGCCGCCAGGGCCTCGACGCCGAACGGGCCTATCAGGCTTTCGCCCATCAGTTCTGGGATCCTACCCGCTATGCGGCCTGGCTCAACGACTACCAGATGTATCTGAACGAGGTGCTCAACGCGGGCATCGATCCGGTTCAGATCCAGATGCCGGCGCAGATCGACTTCACGCATCCGGAAGCCTGGTCGGCGGCAGACAGGCAGATCGTCAATGATTTCTTCTCCCAGATCCGTAGCGCCGAACGGCGCGTGTTCCATCCGGAGACGGGGGCGGCCTTCTCGCACCAGCTGCCAAACTTCGGCGAGCAGCAGTACTACGAGTTGATCGGAAAGTATTTCCAGTTTGCCCCCGGCTGGTACGATTATCCGGCCTGGAAGGAGGGCGAGGCCTACACGCCCGCCATCGACCCCGAGATGACTGGCTCGGACGGGAGCAAGCCCAACGTGTCGGAGACGTTTTTTCGTTATGCACGCGATCATGCGCACGCGAACGATCTGTTGCGTCGGGCGTCCCGCCTCTCGGTGTTGTTCCTCGTGAATCACCTGCTGGCCGGTGTGGATGCAGCCGTCTCGGCCCGGCTGCACAACCTCCGGCTCGACACGAGTTTCGGGTTCCGGTACGTGCCGGACGGTTCGGCCCGGCCGGTGGCGGTGGTTCGCTACGGCTTTTGAACGCGATGGACGGTATCGGGCATGGGTCCGTCGTCATGGCCGGCCTCGCTCTGGTTGCCCTGGTCCTCGAGGCGGTAATCGCAAGGACGTCATCGGGATGGGGGCGTGGGGGGCTCCTCGGTCTGGTGGTGGCCGGGCTGGTCGGTGTGGCCTTCCTCGGCGGTATCGGGCTGATGAGAAGCCTCGCCGGGTCCGCTGCGGGGCTGCTCTTTGCCGGGGCGACGGTTCGCTTCCGGTTTCTGGATCGAAGCGGAGCTGTGGCCGGAGGGGTGCTTGCCGCGTCGATCCTGGCGTTCGGGGGCTTGGCCTGGGTCGTGCCCGGAGGGGTGTTCTTCCTCACGTCGAGTCTCCTTTCCTGGATGGAAGGACCGGAGGGTGTGTGCCTTGAAAAGGGCGGGCGCAATGCCAGGCAGGTTTTCGCGAACGGGGGCGTGGCCTGGCTGCTCTTGCTGCTCTATACTATCGACCCCCGGCCCCTCTGGTATGCCGGTCATGTGGGCGCCTTCGCGGCGGCGGCGGCCGACACGTGGGCGACGGAGATCGGCACCCGGCGCGGCGGCCCACCGCGTCTGCTGACGACCTGGCGACGGGTGCCGTCGGGTACCTCGGGCGCCGTCACGCTGACCGGAACGCTGGCCGCGCTAGCCGGGAGCCTGACCGTCTCGCTCGCCGCATGGCCTTTCTTCGAAGGCGGCGGGCTCCTGGTATTCGTCCTGACCCTTTCGGGCTTCCTGGCTGCCCTGGCGGACAGCCTGCTCGGAGCCACGCTACAGGCCCGATTCGTTGACCCCGGAACCGGCGAGGTCAGCGAGACGCGCGGGGCGGGGAGGTCCCTGCACCATGGCCTGGGCTGGCTGGACAATGACCGGGTCAACCTGCTGAACACGTTTGTCGGGGCTTCCCTCGCCATGGCTTGCTTTCCTGCCGGCTAATCAGGTTCTTTCCTGCCATCCGCTGTATCCGTACCACGAGACCTGCGACGTAATGCCCTGGTACAGAAAGCTTCACTGGCAGATCATCATCGGGCTCGTTCTGGGCCTGGTGTTCGGCATCGTTGCCGCGGCTTCCGGCTGGAGCCGGTTCGTGACGAACTGGGTGGCCCCTTTCGGCGATATCTTCATCAACCTGCTCAAGTTGATCGCCGTCCCGCTCATTCTCGCCTCGCTCATCACCGGGGTGGCCTCGCTCTCCGACCTCAAACGCCTGTCTCGGATCGGCGGCAAGACCATTGCCATCTACATCGGGACGACGGTCGTGGCCCTTATCATCGGGTTGACGGTCGTCAACCTGATGCAGCCGGGGGAACGGGTGCCGGAGGATATGAAGGAGAAACTGGAGCAAGCCTACGGAGGCGATGCGATGGCCCGACAGCAGCTGGCCGAACGGGCCAAAGAGCGTGGCCCTCTCCAGATTCTCGTGGACATCGTGCCGGAGAATTTCGTGGGGGCCGCCTCGGACAACCGGAACATGCTGCAGGTGGTCTTCTTCGCCCTGTTCTTCGGGATTGGCCTGCTCATGATCCCCAGGGAGAAAGCGGCGCCGCTCATCGCCTTTTTCGACAGCCTCAACGACCTGGTGATCAAGCTGGTGGAGATCATCATGTTGATGGCGCCGGTGGGTGTCTTCGCCCTCATGGCCGACACCATCACGGCCATTGCCGGAGATAACCTGGGCCAGATCGTCGAACTGCTCGCCGCGCTCGGGTATTACTGCATCGCCGTGGTGCTGGGCCTGCTGCTCCACATGGGCCTCACGTACACGGCCATGCTCAAGTTCATGACCCCCCTGTCCGTGGGGAGGTTTTATGGCGCCATCAGCCCGGCGCAGCTCGTCGCGTTCTCGACGTCCTCGAGCGGCGCCACGCTTCCGGTGACGATGGAAGTGGCCGAGAAAAAACTCGGCGTTTCCGAAGAGGTCTCGTCGTTCGTGCTGCCGCTGGGCGCCACGATCAACATGGATGGGACGGCGCTCTATCAGGCCGTGGCGGCCGTGTTCATCGCGCAGACCCTGGGGATGGGGCTCGACCTGGGGGCGCAGATCACCATCGTGCTGACCGCCGTGCTGGCTTCCATCGGCACCGCGGCCGTGCCGAGCGCCGGGATCATCATGCTGGTGATCATCCTCGAGTCCGTGCAGGTGCCGGCGACGGGCATCGCCCTGATCCTGGGCGTCGACCGCATCCTGGACATGTGCCGTACCGTGACCAACGTGACGGGAGACCTGACGGTTGCTACGGTCGTGGCGGCCAGTGAGGGGCAGCTGGGCCGGCCGGAAGACGAACACGGGACGCCCTCGCCGCTGCCGGAGACGACGACGGCCGTCTCGTGAATCCCTCCGTGCGGCTGGAAAGAGCGGGGTCGTGTGGTTATTTTCCGGGCATGCTTCGCGTCGTGCCGGGAGCATGCCGGCCTCCGAGGTGGCAGAACGGGATGCGCTTCGGGGAAAAGGAAAAGCCCCGGCACCTTCAATGAAGCACCGGGGCCTGCGCGCTTGGGAGGATTCGAACCCCCGACCTTTGGAACCGGAATCCAACGCTCTATCCAACTGAGCTACAAGCGCGTGGGATCGCAAATATATCGACGCCTTCTCAACGCCGTCAAGACGTCTGGAGTTTCCGTGTCGCAAAGTTTGTGCTAAGATGGTTGGAGGGGCGCTCCTCCGCGGTGAGGGTCGTCCTGAAAGGAGGGTGTTAGGAGGGATGACGGACGAACGCCGTCTCATAGAACGATTTACCCGGGATCCCGAGAAGGGGTATGAGGGACTGTTGGAGCAGTATTCCTCGGTCATGCTGCGCATGATCCGTCGATTGATGCGGGACGCGGACGAAGTGATGGAGGTCTACACCATGGTATGCGAGCGTCTCCGGGCCAACGATTACCAGGTGTTGCGTCAGTTCCGGCCGGGGTGTGATGTGCTGCCCTGGCTGAGCGTGCTGGTGGCCAACGCTTGCCGGGATCGGATGCGTCAGACGCGTGCTTTCTCGGCACCGAAGAAGGTGCTGGATCGTCTGGAGGCGTGGGAACGGCTGGTCTTCAAATACTACTATCAGGACAACTACACGCCGGAAGAAATTGCACATCTGCTCTCGGCACGGGATGGCAAGCGCTATGAGACGCACGAGGTCCTGACGGCCATCGAAAAGATCAACGATCTCCTGACGGTCAGCAAACGATGGCACCTGCTCGCGGCCCTGCAGATGAACACCCGACCCGTGTCGCTCGAGACGTTGAGCGAGCATGGCTTTTTGCCCGTCGATGAGGAATCGGAGGAAGCCTTCGACCGTGCGTTCGAGGAGCGGGCGTTGATCGGGCGTCTGAACGAGGCGATCCGGAAGCTGGAGCCGGAGGATCAGTTGCTGCTCTTGCTCTGGTATGAACACGGCATGGAGGCGAAGCAGGTGGCGCGGGTCATGCAGTACCAGAACCCGGCCTATGTGTACACGCGTCTGCGGACCGTGGTGAATCAGTTGCGGCGGGCGATGGAACGGGAAGCGGAGGCGTAGGGGGAACCCCGCCCGCATTCTTCCGTTGGGCCTTTTCGTTTTCGCCGGTCCTTCCTGTGCCGGGCTGGCACGGACTAACGGGCAGCCGTAACCGTTCTCGGATGAATCCTCTCGTGTACTCAGAATCACCCGGCCCACGTGTGCTTCCGGATCCCTGGGAACCCGGCAGCGGGGTGCCGCTGGACGGGGGGCTGGAGCGTCACCGGTTTTCTCCTGTGTTGATGGCCGGGGCGAGTCTGCTGCTGATCTTTTTTCTGTTTCAGGTCGTCGTGGCGCCGCTGGTTCTGGTCGTGCTCATGGTGCTTGCGGGCGTGGACTTTTCGGGCGGCGTCGATCTGATCCTGACGACCCTGACCGAGCGGCCCGTGTTGCTCATGGTCGCCAATACGGTCGGGCAGATTTTGGGCATTGCCTTGCCGGCCTGGCTACTGGCCCGCCTTCATTCGTCCCGGCCTGCCGCGCTGTTACGGTTGCGTCCGCCGGATCGCCGGCTCCTGGGCCTGGCCGTTTTCGGGTTCGTGGCGCTGGTGCCGTGGGTGCAGTGGCTCGCTCGGGTCAGCGAAGCGTTGCCGTGGCCGGAGTCGGTTCGGGCCTTCGAACAGCCGCAGATCGATCTGATCGAGAAGTTGCTCGAGCAGAACCTGGGCTTTCTACCGACGCTCTTCATGCTGGCGATTACGCCGGCGTTCTGTGAGGAGTTGTTCTTCCGGGGGTATTTCCAGCGCCAGGTGGAGCGGGCCTGGGGGGCCGCCGGGGGCGTGCTCGTGGCCGGTGTGCTGTTCGGGCTGTTTCACCTGCGGCCCACGCAGACGTTGCCGCTGGCGGTCCTGGGCGTCTATCTGGCCTACCTCACGTGGCGGACGGGGAGCCTCTGGCCGGCGATGGTGGTGCATTTCGCCAACAACGGGCTGGCGGTCGTGCTGGGGGCCTACGTACAGGCCCGGCCTGACCTGAACGTGGAAGATCTGGAACACCTCGCCGTTCCCTGGTACGTTCTCGTACCCGCGCTGGTGTTTTTCCTGCTGGGCTTGTATGCTATGGACAAGACGGCCCGGGGACTTCTCAGGGAGAAAGCCCAGGGGGAAGCGTCGACGATCATTCCTACGACGACAACGGAACTGCATCATGGGCGAACGGACCTTTGAAGGATGGGTGTCGGTGTTTACGAGCGGAACGGACTATGAGGCGGATCTGGTGCGGGATCGGCTGGACGATCAGGGCATTCCGGCTGTGGTCCTTACGCAGCGTGATCATGCGTTCAACCTGACGATGATTGATGGGCTGGCGCAGGTTTACGTGATGGTGCCGCCGGAGTACGAGGCCCGGGCCCGGGCCCTGCTTGCCGAGGCGCCGTTGAGCGATGAGGAGCTCGAACGGGAGGCGCTGGCGGCCGATCCGTCGGCGGCGCCGGCACACACGGAGGACGAGGAGGCCATGCTGGACTCGGGGGTGGACCGGATTCGGTTGAGCGGCCCGGACGAAGACGAAGAGGCTTGACGGGTCGTTCAGGAGATGTCCATGTCGAATGCCCTGTTGAGGATCCTGACGGCCCTCGTGGGGATCCCGCTCGTCGTGGGGTTGCTTTACGCCGGGGGAGGCTGGCTTCTGGCCGGTGTCCTCCTGACCGGTATTTTGGCCCAGCGGGAAGTCTATGATATGATGGCGGCGGGGGGCCTGGCTCCCCACCGGAAAGAGGGCCTGTTGCTGGGCGTGCTGCTGGTGCTCTGGGCTCTGATGCCGGGGGCCGGGGCGATGGCCGTGCTGGTGTTCGTCCTCCTGCTGGCTGCCTCGCCGCTCCGCAAAGGCACGGCGCATCCGCTGTCGTCGCTCGCCGCCACGGTGTTCGGTGCTCTGTATCCGGCATGTCTGCTCGGCTTCCTGGTGCGGCTGCGTGAAGCCCGGGGCCCCCTGGTCGATGGCGAAGCGGCTTTCTGGCTGGCCCTGGCCACCGTCGCACTGGTCTGGATCACGGATACCTTTGCCTACTACGCCGGTCGAGCGTTCGGTCGGCACCCGCTGGCGCCCACCGTTTCCCCGAAGAAGACGTGGGAGGGGGCCATCGGCGGCGCGGTGGGGGGGCTGCTGGGCGCTGTCGTGTTTCGCCTCACGGTGCTTCCGTTCCTGGACTGGCCCCATGTGGTGGCTCTGGGCCTGATCGGCGGGGTGGTCAGCCAACTCGGCGACCTGGCCGAGAGCCGTATGAAGCGCAGTGTGGGGGTCAAGGATTCGGGCACCTTGCTGCCCGGCCACGGGGGGCTGCTCGATCGCATCGATGCCCTTCTGCTGGCCATCCCGCTGGCCTATCTGTACCTGGCCCACGTGGCCCACCTCTTCGCCGGAGCGCCCTGATCGCGGGGCCCGGGAGGGGGCTGCCGACAGGGGGGCGCGAAGGTCTTTCGGGCGGAACGATGCCGGGCAGGTGCTGTATAAACCGGCAAATCCGCCAGGTAACCCGACGGCAGCAGGCATGGGGATTTTCATTCCAACCAATCGCCGCGTTCGAAACCGGCGCTTTTCCTACGAGCCGCGCTATTACGACCCCGAGAAGGAGGAACGTCTCAAACGGCGTATCCGGATCAAAAGCAGGTCGAGGGCGCGGCGGCGCAACCCGGCCGGCCTCATCTATTTCCTGGTCATGCTGGCCATGGTCATCTATGTGTACCTCAAGCTGGGAGGCGCCTGAGGCAACCATCATGAAGAAGCTAGTCTGTGTCCGACGTGAAGGGTGAGCCAGAGCGTATCATCCAGGTGATGCCGGAGACCCTGGCGAACAAGATCGCCGCGGGGGAAGTGGTTCAGCGGCCGGCCTCGGCGGCCAAGGAACTGATTGAGAATGCACTCGACGCGGGCGCTGCGCAGGTTTCGCTGCTGTTGAAGGCGGCCGGGCGCGAACTGATCCAGGTCATCGATGACGGCTGCGGGATGAGTCCGGCCGACGCCGTGGTGTGTTTTCAGCGTCATGCCACCAGCAAGATCCGCACCGCCGAGGACCTCGAGCGCATCCTGACCCTCGGCTTCCGGGGAGAAGCCCTGGCTTCGATCGCCGCCGTGGCGCAGGTCGAACTGCGAACGAAACGCCGCCGGGACCCGGTCGGAACCTGCGTGCGGGTGCATGGCGGTGTCTTGCAGGGGCAGGAGCCCTGTGCCGTGCCCGACGGTACGTCGATTGCCGTCCGCAACCTGTTCTACAACGTGCCGGTCCGCCGCAACTTCCTCAAATCGCCGGCCACGGAGTTCAAACACCTCGTCGAAACCTTCCAGTTTCTGGCCCTCTCGAACCCCTCGGTCGGCTTCACGCTCATCCACGACGAGAACGAAGTATATCGACTGGCGCCTTCCGAACGGGCCGACCCGATGGAGGCCCTCGAGGATCGCATCCTGTCGCTGTTCGGGAATGAGTACGAAGGTAAGCTCATCCCGGTCGAGGAAACGACGAGTTACCTGTCCGTGTACGGCTTCGTCGGGGCGCCGGACCTGCGCCGCAAGAGCCGGGGCGAACAGTTCCTGTTCGTCAACGGCCGCTACGTGCGTAACCGGTATCTGGATCATGCCGTGCGGACGGCCTATGGCGATGCCTTGCCGGAGGGCGCCCACCCGTTTTGTTGCCTCTTTCTCCAGCTCGACCCGCGCCATGTGGACGTGAACGTGCATCCGACGAAGGCGGAGGTCAAGTTCGACGATGAGCGGGGGGTGTACGGCTTTCTGCTGGCGGTCGTGAAGAAGGGGCTCGGGTCGGCGGAACTGACGCCGGAGCTGGACCTGGCCTCCGGCACCTTCATCGCCGCACCCACCCTGACGGGGTCCGGCGCGCCTCCGGCCTCCGTGCCTTCGTCCCGGTCGGCAAGCCGCCCGGCTGCGCCGGTCGATGCGTCGGAACGACGGCCCGTGGCGTCGCCCGGCCTGCTCACGGAGCGGCTCTACCGGCCTGCGGAGGAGGCCGTGCCCGTCGAACATGGCATCATCGCTTCCACCGCCACGACCCGACCGGCCGACGACGACGCTCCGGAACGGGAACCGTTGCTGTGGCAACTGCACGACGCCTACATCCTGACGCAGATCCGCTCGGGGCTGATGATTGTGGACCAGAACGCTGCCCACGAACGCGTTCTGTATGAAAAGGCGCTCGAAAATCTGAAGGGCGGGTTTGGGCTCTCGCAGCAATTGCTCTTTCCCCACACGCTCGAATTTGCGCCGGACGATCACGAACTGATCAAAGAGCTGCTACCGGACCTGCGTAGCCTCGGGTTCGACATCGAACTGTTCAGTGGTCGATCCGTCGTCATCCGCGGGGTGCCGGCCGAGATCCGTGCGGGGGACGAACGGACCATCCTCCTGGATATCCTGGATCAGTACAAGACCTTTGGGGACACGGGCCGGGACCGCCGCCGGGATGCGCTCGCCAAAAGCATCGCCCGGCGGAGTGCCATCAAGGCCGGCACGAAGCTTTCCGTGAAGGAGATGCGGACGCTGATCGACCAGCTCTTTCTCTGTGAGATGCCCTACGCCTGTCCGCAGGGCCGCCCCACGATGATCAAGATCACCACCGAGGAACTCCAGAAGCGGTTTGCCCGGGTGCTTCCGGGATGACCGTGCGGGGACGCCCCGGCCCGGACGCCGCACGGAAACGCATGTCGTCGCTTCATCAACAGGTAGCCAGGGAGGTGGCGCGGCACGGATGGCTCGTGCCGGGCGAGCGGGTGCTGGTCGGGGTGAGCGGTGGTGTGGACTCGGTCGTCCTGCTCGATATCCTGCACCGTCTGGGGTATGCCGTGGAGGTGGCTCATGTCAACTACGGATTGCGAGGCGCGGCCTCGGAGGCGGATGAGGCCTTCGTGCGGGCGATGGCGGCGCTGCTGGGCGTCCGGTTCCACGGGTACCGGCCCGACCTGCGGGCCAGGGCACCGGCGCGTTCCCTGCAGGAGGTGGCTCGTGAAGTGCGGTATACGTTCTTCGCAGAGGTGGCCGCGCGCGAGCACATCGGGCACGTGGCGGTGGCGCATCACCGGGACGACCAGGCCGAAACCCTGCTGCTCAACCTGTGCCGCGGTGCCGGCCTCGAAGGGTTGGCCGGGATGGCGCCGCGGCGGCCGCTCGTGGCCGGCGGTCCGGTCTGGCTCGTTCGGCCGTTGCTGCCCTTCGGCCGTGACGAGATCCTCGACTATGCCCGCACCCACGGGCTGCCGTGGCGCGAGGACGCGACGAACGCGGGGGCACGGTACCGGAGGGGGGCGGTGCGGCACGAGATCCTGCCGGTGCTCGAAGCCCATTTCGGCACCGGGGTACGTGCCAGCCTGGCGCGGACCGCCACGCTCGTGCGCGCGTACCTCGAAACGGAGGTCGCGCCGATCATCGCATTCTTCCTCCGGCATTACGGACAGGCGACCCCGGACGGCGGTGCGCTGGCGCTGGAAGGACTGGCGTGCCTGCCGGAGGGGTGGCGGAGACGGTTGATCCTCGAAGCGGTGGCCCGATGGCTGCCCGAGGTACCCTATCGGTCCTCCGTGGCGCGGATGCTCGATGACCTGCTGGAGGCACAGCCGGGGCGGCGTGTGGTGTTCCCCGGAGGGAGCGTCTGGCGGGAGCGAGAGGTGCTGCGTTTCGTCCGGAGTGGCGAGCGGGTGAAGGGCGAGGCGGCGGCGCTCCAGGCCCCGGGCGACACGGTGGTTTTATCCGACGGCGTTTTCCAGGTGCGCCTGCTGCCGGGGCGTCCCAGGGCCTGGCCCGTGCAGGACCCCCACCGCGAAGTGGTCGATGCCGACCGGCTGGTGTTTCCCCTGGTGATCCGTCCCTGGCAGGCGGGTGACCGGTTTCAGCCGTTCGGGTTGAAAGGGCATCAGAAGGTGAGCGACCTGCTCACGCAGCGGAAGGTGCCCGCTTCGGAGCGCGAGCGGGTCCGGGTCGTCTGTGCCGGCGAACGCATCGTCTGGGTGGTGGGCCATCGTCTTGCCGAGGCGGTGCGAGTCCGCGACGAAACGGTTCGGTTTGCTGAAATGACGTTCGTTCCCTTCGGCTCCAGCGACGCTGACCGTACGGGGAGGGCCCCGGAAGGAGACGCCAATTCGCCGTGAAGAGTACGAACGCAGCCCGGCGTACGATATGATTCTTCACCCGGTTGGCGTAATTTTCACCTTTCTCCCAACCGAAAGCAAGCGGATTGCTCATGGCTTCCAACCTTGCCTCCACGCAGAAAACCGTGATGTGCCGCGGCGAGCGCTTCCGTCTCTACCTCGACGAAGAGACCATCCGGCGGCGCGTCGAAGAGATCGGGCAGGCCATCAGCCGGGATTATGAGGGCGAGCGCCCGATCCTCATCGGGGTTCTCAACGGCGCCTTCATCTTCCTGGCCGACCTGATGCGGGCCATCGACATCGACTGTGAGGTCGACTTCCTCAAACTCTCCTCGTACGGCGCCCAGAAAATCTCGAGCGGGGTCGTCTACGAACTGAAAAAGATCGACGCCGATATCGAGGGACGGCACGTCATCATCGTGGAGGACATCGTCGATACCGGGCTCTCGATGGAGTACATGGTGCAGCGCCTCCGGGACGAAAAGCCCGCTTCGATCCGAACGGCCACGCTCCTGCACAAGCACGAGGCGACCCGGGTCGACGTGCCGCTCGATTATGTGGGGTTCCGCATTCCCAACCTGTTCGTGATCGGGTACGGTCTGGATTACGGCCAGCTCGGTCGAAACCTGCCGGAGATCTATATTCTCGACGAATAGAGGCGCCGTCGAAGCGGGCTATGCGCGATGATCCTGGCCGCCGAAGCGAGCAGGTGGTGCTCCATGCACGAGAGGCCGGAAGGCCGGATGGCCCGCCGGTCGTCTTGCTCCATGGTTTCATGGGCCGGGCTGCCGACTGGCAGGGCGTGATCGCTGCCTTACAGGCCCGTTATCATGTGCTGGCGGTGGATGCCCCCGGTCATGGTCGATCGACGGGACTTCCCACCGGTGCCTACACGATGGAGGCGGCTTCGCGGGCTCTGCTCGCTACGCTGGAGGTGCACCGCATACGGCGGCCGATCCTGGTCGGGTATTCGATGGGGGGACGCTGGGCGTTGCATTGCACCCTGACGAATCCCGGCCGCGTACGTGCGCTGGTGCTCATCTCCACCGGTCCCGGGCTACCGTCGGAGGCCGAACGACGGCATCGCCGCCGGCTCGATGCCGAGCGGGCCCATGCCCTGCGGACCCATTTTCCGGACTTTCTCGCGGCCTGGTACCGGCAGCCGCTGTTTGCCTCACGGGGGGATCGTCCCGGCCGGGTCGAACCTCTGGTGCAGGACCGGTTGGACAACGACCCGGAGGAACTGGCCCGTGCGCTGGAAGGGATGGGGACGGGCAGGATGCCGTACCTGGGCGCGCGCCTCCGCAACCTGGACGTGCCGGTGCTGGTTATCGCCGGGGAACACGACGCGAAGTATGTCGCTCTCGCAGCACAGATGAGCGCCAGGATGAAGCAGGGGCGATGCGTCATCGTCTCGGGGGCAGGACATATGGTGCACCGGGAGCAGCCGGACAAGGTGATCGCTCATCTCCAGAACTTCTTCGAGGAGGTGACAGGTAGGGAGCACGAATCGGAGGGCGTGAGTTCGAGTGCCATGATCGACAGGCAGGAGGGTGGCCATGGTGGATAGATCGGAAGCCCCGGGCAAGACCCTGATGGCAGCCAGACCCTCGCCACTCCGAGTGTGGTGGACGGCGGCACGACCGAAGACCCTCTGGGCAGCGGTCAGCCCGGTACTCATCGGGGTGGCCCTGGCGTTGGCGGACGGCGTCCTGCATGTACCCTCGGCCGTGCTGGCCCTGCTGGGAGCCATCCTGATCCAGGTGGGCACCAATTATTACAACGACTTCGCCGACTTCGAGAAAGGAGCCGACACCGACGCCCGGAAAGGGCCGATACGGGTGACGCAGGCCGGATGGGTGACGCCGGGGGCCATGCGTCGAGCCACCCTGGTCGTCTTTGGTCTGGCCGTGCTGGCGGGCGTCTACCTGATCGGGCGGGGGGGCTGGCCGGTGTTCGTCATCGGGGTGTGCTCGATCCTGTTCGGAGTGTTGTACACGGCGGGCCGCTATGCCCTGGCCTACACGGGGCTCGCCGATCTCTTTGTGATCATCTTTTTCGGGCCGGTGGCCGTGGCCGGCACCTACTACGTACAGGCGCTGGCGCTGGCACCCGGGGTGATCCTGGCCGGGTTGGCTCCGGGATTACTTGCCGAGGCACTCCTGCTGGTCAACAATATCCGGGATATGGATGAGGACCGGCTGGCGGGGAAAAAGACCCTGGTGGTGCGTCTGGGGCGCCGGGTCGGGGTGGTGATGTATGCGCTGAGCCTGGGGCTGGCGTTGCTCGTACCGGTGGGGCTGTGTCTGTGGCTCGGACGGGGCTGCCTTGCCCTGGCCACGCTGTTGCTTGCTGTGCCGGTTTACGCCCAGGTACGTCGCCTGGCGCGGGCCCGGGACGCGGCGACGTATAACGGTCTGCTCGGGGCCACGGCCCGGCTCATGATTCTGTACAGCCTGCTCTTCGTGGTCGGATGGAGCCTGAGTGCGGGGACCGTATGACCGTTCATGCGTACCGGATCTATCAGTATCGCCTGCCCCTCCGGCGGAGGCTTCGGGTAGGAGGGCAGAACCTGTCGCACCGTGAAGGACTTCTGTTGTGCCTGGAGGATGTGGAGGGACGGCAGGGATGGGGTGAGGCAGCCCCCTTGCCCGGCTTTTCGAGCGAATCGCTGGCCGGGGCCCGGGAAGCGCTGCTCAGGGCGGCGGAGGCGGTGCTGGGGCGGGAGGTAATCCGTGCGGACGGGGACGAGCGGCCGGGTGCAAGCCTGCCGTCGGTGGGGTTTGCCGTGGAGCAGGCGCTGTCCGAACTATGGGCGGCGGAGCAGGGTCGGAGCCCGGCCCGGTACTGGTCGGCGTCTCCGGCCCCGGTGCTTCACCTGGCCGCGCTCCAGACGGCCGAAGAGCGGGACGATCCGGAGCGATGGGCCGCGCTCGCCCATGGCGGTTACCGGGCCGTGAAGATCAAAGTCGGACGCGGCGATCCGCAGGAGGAAGCCGACCTGGTGCGCCGCCTGGCCGAGACGGCGGGCCTTGCCCTGCGGCTCGATGCCAACCGGGCCTGGGATCTGCCTACGGCGCTGGCGTTTGCCGGGCGGCTGGAGGACGTACCGATCGCTTACCTCGAAGAGCCGCTGGCCCGGCCGGAGGACCTGCCTGCTTTTCTGGAGCGAACCGCACTTCCGGTCGCGCTCGATGAGACCCTTCAGGCCCTCTCCCCGGATGACCTCGAGCGCTACAGGGGGGTACGGGCCGTGGTGCTCAAGCCGACGCTCCTGGGCGGGGGGCACGTGCTGCGGCGCTGGGTCGAAGCCGCCCGTGCGGCCGGAAGCCAGCCGGTGTTCAGCGCGGCCTTCGAGGCGGGCGTCGGGATGCGGGGGCTGGTTGCCCTGGCATCGGCGCTGGGCGACCCGGACCTGCCCGCCGGGCTGGACACCTACCGCGCGCTCGCGGCCGATGTGCTCGCACCGCGTCTCCCCGTCGAACGCCCGGTTGTGGACGTCGAAGCCCTGTTGGAACAACCCGTTCATCTTGTGGAGGATCGGCTGACCTTACTTGCTGCAGGTACGCATGATGGATATGATTCCGCTTCGAGACGACGAAACGGTGGTGTGTCCGGTGCATGATCATGCCCGGCGGCGACCGGAGGCGCCGGCCCTGCTGGTGGGTCGTGAGCCGGTTTCGTATGCCGTTCTGGATCGCCGCGTTCGTCGAGCCGGTGCGGTGTTGCACGCGCTGGGGGTGGGAGAGAGGGACCGGGTGGCGTTCGTTCTCCCGAACGGCCCCGAAGCGGTGATCTTGCTGCTCGCCCTGCTCCGGCTCGGGGCGGTGGCCTGTCCGCTGAGCACCCGTCTCCCGGAGAGGCAGTGGGTCGAGCGAGCCCGAGGGGTGGGCAGCCGGTGGCTGATCACCGACCGGCCGGTCAACGAGGCTGCAGGCTTGCAGGTGGTCGACGCCGCGGACCTCGCTCGGGGACGCGATGCCGGGCCGGCCGGCGAGGCGCTCTCGCTGGCGGCCTGGGCCACGGTAGTCCATACGTCGGGCAGTACGGGCACGCCGCGGGCGGCCGTCCATGCCCTGGGCCGGCACGTCCACAACGCCCGGGGTGTCGTGGAGCACCTGGACCTGCGCCCCGGCGACCGGTGGCTCCTGTCGTTGCCGATGTACCATGTCGGCGGACTCGCGATCGTGTTTCGTGCCCTGGGGGCCGGCGCCACCGTGGTGATCCCCGATCCCGGCGAGCCGATGGGCGAGGTGCTACGGCATCACGACGTCACCCACGTCTCGATGGTGGCTACCCAGCTCTATCGGCTCCTGGCTGATGGCGTGCGTCCCGGGCGGCTCCGTGCCATCCTGCTGGGGGGCGGCCCCGTAGCGCCCAGCCTCCGCCGACGGGCAGAAAAGCAGGCGTTGCCCGTCGTCTACAGTTACGGCCTCACCGAGATGGCTTCCCTCGTGACGGCCACCCCGTTGCCCTGTCCCGTACACCACAGGGATTCATCGGGAAAGGTCCTGCCCGGGCGCGAACTGTCCGTTACCCCGTCGGGAGCGATCCGCGTGCGTGGAGCCACCCTGTTCGAGGGGTACCTGACGCCGGAGGGCCTCCACCGGCCGCTCGACGAAGCCGGCTGGTTTCCGACGGGCGACATGGGCCGGGTCGACCCGTCGGGGTATCTGTATGTACTCGGGCGGCAGGACCACATGTTCGTCTCCGGCGGGGAAAACGTGCATCCGGAAGCCATCGAGGCGGCCCTCTGTGCGGTGCCCGGGGTGCGGAGGGCCGTGGTCGTACCCGTGCCGGATCCTGAATTCGGCGCACGGCCTGTAGCCTTCATCGACGGAGAGGGCGCCGAACGCGACCGTTCCTACTGGCTCGAACGCCTGCGCGAACATCTGCCCCGGTTCATGGTCCCGGTCGCGTTCTATGCCTGGCCCGAGGAGGGCATGGGACCCGGCTTCAAACCGAGCCGACGTGTGTTCGAGGCCCTGGCCCGGCAGCGGCGAACAGACGCGACGCACGATCCGGCATGAGCCGGACATTAAGCGCGAGCCAGGGCCTGACGATACCCCACTACGGACCTTCCCCCTGAACAAGTACGGACCGTCCGTCCTTTTCGGGAAGGCATCATCATTGAGCGAACGAGACCCGGATTACGATGATTTCGACCGTGAAAACCGAGTTGCAAGGGGAGAAAGTACGTTTCACCCCGTTGCACATCGAGAACATCTACAAGCACTTCGCCTGGAATAATGACCCCGAGTTAAATATGCTCGACAGCGAGGTGCCGTACATGGAGGAGACGTTCGGAGAATTCAAACGTCGCTTCGAGGAGATGCTCGCCCATCCGGCGCCGGACAGCCAGGATTTCGAGGTGCATGTGCTCGACGGCACGCTCATCGGGGTGGCTGAGATCACCCACATCAGCGAGCATAACCGGCATTGCACCCTTTCCCTCACGATTTGCGATCGGGACTACTGGGGCAAGGGGTATGGCCGCGATGCCATGCGGGTACTGCTCGACTACTGCTTTGATACCCTGAAGATGCATAGTGTGCTGGCGGAGGCCTTCGACTACAACGATGCCTGGAAGCGTCTCGTAGAAGGTATGGGCTTCACGAAGGATGGCACCCTGCGCGAATACCTTTACCGCAACGGGCGCTACTGGGACAAGCACATCTATACGATCCTCGCCTCGGAATATCGCGCCGCATAAAAGGTCGTTTCCCTTGCGGGGCAGGACGTGGGCCTCTTCAGTACGGGGGCTCACGGGCTTTGGCGTGACCGGGGCTGGAACGAAGGGGGCCCGGGCCATCGTCCCGACAGCCGCCGAGGCGCTTCTCGAAGTGGCGATACTCCGGCCGGAGACAGGGGGGCGCCCGCCCGATGGGGGGCGTGAGCCGGACGTGGACCCGGGGTGTCCCCGTGAATATCGGGGTCAGGATCGGGCTTCGGAGGCGTCCAGGAAGGGCGAGAACCACCGGGGTCCGCGCACCGGGGGGGCCGAGGCCCGCTCGCGTTCGAGCCAGAAAACGAGGATGTCGTCCGTAAAGTCCGGCGATTCGCTCTCACGGAGGATGGCCTCCAGCAGGGCCGGGATGGGGTCGGATCCCTGCAGCAGCGGGGGTAAGAGGCGCGCGAGGCCCTCTTCACCCAGCATCTCACCCGTCTTCATGCGCTGCTCGATGAGACCGTCCGTATAGGACAGGAGGGCACTCCCCGCGGGCAATTCGATGGTCTGCTCCTGGTAGCGGACGCTCCGGTTGAGCCCGATGACCAGGTCGCTGTTCTCGATGATGTTCGTGCCCTCTGACGTGATCAGGATGGGATGGCAGTGCCCGGCGTTGGTATAGGTGATCAGGTGCTTTTCCGGTTCCCAGCGCATGAGCAGCAGCGAGGCGAAGGTGTCTTCCATCGGAGGGTCATCGAGGAGCACCTGATTCATCTGCGTCATCAACTCGGCGGGCGACTGCGTCTGTGGGAGCAGGGCATGCAGCGTGCTGCGCAGGTAGGCCAGGTAGCCAAAGGCAAAGAGTTTGGCTTCGACCCCCTTCCCCATGACGTCACCGACGGTAAAGAAATAGAGCCCAGGCCGGGGGGCTATCCAGTCGAAGAAGTCCCCGCCGCCGTGCTCACGGGGCTTATAGCTGTAGAAGCTCCGATACCCGGTCACCTTCGGGACGTTCTTGGGCATCAGCTGCTGGGAGAAGGTCTGCCCGAGGCGGGCACCGAGTTGGGACTGGTAAAGGGAGGTGCGCTCCAGCAGGCGCTCGACGCGCACCAGGAGTTGCTCGATGTCGAAGGGTTTCGTGATATAATCGTCGACGCCCGTGCGCATGCCGCGCATCCTGCTCTGTTCGTCGGCTTTGGCCGTGAGGAAGATGAACGGGATGGCGCGGGTTTCTTTACGCTCCTGGAGGGCCGCCTGGAGGGCGAACCCGTCCATTTGCGGCATCATGATGTCGGAGATGATCAGGTCGGGGAGGTCGGCCTCGATACGTTCGAGCGCCTCCAGCCCGTTACTGGCCGTGAGAACCCGATAGTGCTTGCCGAGGCGATATTCGAGCAGCCTCCGCAGCGTGTGTTCGTCTTCGACGACTAGAATGGTATGTTGAGCCATGGATCCTGGTCTGCGGAGACGGTGAATGCCAGCCGAAAATGCCCATTTTCCAGGCGGGTGTACGTCAGTTCCTCCGTACAGGATGCGATCATCAACAAACCCATCCCACGCTCTGGAAAGCGCTCCAGCATGGACTCGCGGATGCGCAGGTTCATGTCCAGATCGAACCCCTCCGAATTGTCCTCGATGAAGCAGAGGATGCGGTCTTCCTCCGGGTAGAGGTCGATGTGGATCATCGGTTCCCGATCCTGAAAATCGGCGTGCTGGACCAGGTTGGCAATCCATTCGTGAACCGCCAACCGGACCATGTACCGGATCGGCTCGGGAATCGACGGAGGAAACAGCGCCGTCCGTTCCCATTGATCGAACAGGGCGTGAACCCGGTCCACGATCGCATCGAGATCTCGGAACTGATACCGTACGGTTTCCATGGAGCGGTCACGGTCGGGTACCGGGGAACGGGTTTTCGCTGCCTTCCCCGAAGACGTACGGACTAGAGGAGGGCCTCACGGGCTGCCTCGACCGTCGGGAACTGGCGGAAGACCTTGTAGGTGCGCGTCAGTTGCACCACGACCTGCACGGGCCGCGAAACCGAGGCAAAGACGACCTGCCCTTCGAGCGGGGATACCTGCCGGTACAGGGAAAAGATCGAGCCGAGGCCGGTCGAGTCCAGGATACCCGTATCGGTGAAGTCCAGAATGAAGTTGCGCACGCCCTGGCGCACCTGCTCCTGGCTGAGGGATTTGAACTCCGCGGCATTCCGGAAATCGAGGGCTTTGCCGATACGGATGAGCACGGTCTCCTGGTTCAGCGGCTCGACGGTAAAGCTCATGGTGGATACTTGCATGGCGATAGTCGGAGGGTTAGATGGCGGATATGGTATCGGTATCCGGACGAAAAACTAAAGCCCGCACCGAGAGGGTACCCGGCCATGGGGGCATCCAACGAACCAGACGGCTTTGTGTTCGTTGGTTTTTGGTGTATGGGAACAGGGGTACCCGGGGCGGGGGCTGAACAAAAAACAGGCCGGTCGGGAAAGAAACGGTGCGGAGGCGGGGAACATGAAAGCGCTGCCGGTCCGTTCCGCCCGAAACACAGGGGTACCCCCTTCGGGTGCAGGGTGCGACAGGCTCTTCGCGAATCCGGCCGCGCCCCCGCTTTTCGTTCCGGTCAACCATCAAAAACGTATGGAAAACAGGCTTCGTGTAGGTATTCTGGGAGCAACGGGTGCCGTCGGCCAGAAATTCGTGGAGTGGCTTGATGGGCATCCATGGTTCGAAGTTACGGCTCTGCTGGCGTCGGAACGCTCGGCAGGGAAGCCTTATCGTGAGGCCGTCAACTGGATCGGTGCCGATCCCATCCCGGAAGCAATTGCCGAACGGACGGTCGAAAATGCCGGGGAGCTGCCGGACTGCGACTTCGTCTTTTCGGGTCTGGATGCTTCGGTGGCGGGGGAACTGGAGGCCCGGTACGCACGCGCCGGCTATCCGGTGATCTCGAACGCCCGCAATTATCGGATGCAGGATGACGTTCCGCTTCTGATTCCGGAGGTCAACCCGGGCCACACCGCCCTGATTGCGCGGCAGACCTGGGGGGAAGGCTTCATCGTGACGAATCCGAATTGCTCGACCGTGGGGCTGGTCTGTGCCCTGAAGCCGCTGGTGGACCGGTTCGGGGTGGAGGCCGTACAGGTGACGACGCTGCAAGCGCTCTCGGGGGCCGGATATCCCGGGGTTTCGTCGCTCGACGCCCTCGGCAACGTGATTCCCTACATCGGCGGGGAGGAGGAGAAGCTGGCCACCGAGCCGACGAAATTGCTGGGTACGTTGCGTGAGGGCCGTATCGAGCCCCTGCGTATCGCCATCAGTGCGCAGTGCACGCGGGTACCGGTGCTGGAAGGGCACCTTGGTTGTGTCTCCGTTCGGCTGCGCGAGAAGGCGCCGGTCCACGAGGTCCGGGCAGCGCTGGACGGGTACGAGAGTCCCCTGGAGGGGATGAACCTGCCCAGCGCACCGGAGCGGTTGCTGGCTGTGTTTGACGAGCCGGCGTATCCTCAGCCCCGCCGCCATGCCGGCCTGGGTCGGGGGATGACTGTCTCGGTCGGTCGCATCCGGCCCTGCGAGGTGATGGACGTCAAGTTCGTCACGCTCGTGCACAATACGCTGCGTGGTGCCGCCGGCGGGGCCGTACTCAATGCCGAACTGCTTGTCCGGCAGGGGTATCTTAAGCCGCGCCGAGAAGCTACAGCGCACGCCTGAACTCAGAGGGTTTAGCGCCATGAACAACACCTTCGACATTCGTTCGGCCCGTCCCGAAGACGAGGAGGTGCTGGG
>CAZKFR010000012.1:46248-70145 GCA_964552015.1 uncultured Rhodothermaceae bacterium
TGAACAACACCTTCGACATTCGTTCGGCCCGTCCCGAAGACGAGGAGGTGCTGGGACGGCTCTGGCTCCAGTTCCTGCGTGAGCAGGCCGCGCTCGATGTGCGGTTCCGGGTGGCTGAAGATGCCCTCATGCGCTGGCGCAACGATTTCCCTCACTGGATTCGCGATTCGTCACGGTGCCTGTTCGTGGCCGTGTTGGACGGAGAGGTGGTCGGTTTCGTAACGGCACAGAGGTGGACACCGCCGCCGGTCTATGCTGGTCCGACCGAGGTGCATGTCAACGAACTCTACGTTCGCCCGGAGGCTCGAGGCCGCGGAGCGGGAAGGCGCCTCCTGCAGGCCGTACGCGCATGGGCGGAAGAAACCGGTGCCGAACGGCTCCGCCTGACCGTGCTGGCGGCCAATGAGGAGGGCCAGGCATTCTGGCGACACCTCGAGGCACACCCTTTCGCGCTTACCATGACCATCGACCTGGAGCCCGACCCGCGCCCGCAAGGAGAACGCCGGATCGGGTTCTGACCGGACCGGGCGGAACTCCACGGGGTGATCGTGGTTTTCTAGACGTCGGCTCCGCTGCGCGACTTTGATCTTTCTGTGGAGCCGCTCGAGGGGCTTGACACACGGTCGTCCGTGTTTGTATCATAGCGGCCCCGACAGAAAAGCGGGTGTAGCTCAGTGGTAGAGCATCACGTTGCCAACGTGAGGGTCGTGAGTTCGAATCTCATCACCCGCTCGTCGCAAACCCCGGATCGATCCGACGATCCGGGGTTTTTTCGTTTACAGTGGGTTGGGTGCGGCAAGGGGTGCCTGTCGGGGCGCTGATGCGTATCTTGGGACGCGATGGAGCGGTCGTGCCCGGATGTGGGCGGTTCCGTCATCCTCCCTGTCGAATCATACCCATCGCCTCCATGATCGCCGATCAATCCTCTCGGCCGGCCTCCTCGGAGTGTTCCCGTTCTGTGTCCGGGCGAGGCCTGTGGGCCTTACCGGCGCTCTTGGCTCTGGCTCTGCTCATGTGTGCGTCGCCGTCGGATGCCGGGCGCGGCGGGACGCCCTCCCCGCCCGGTTCGGTCGTTCCGGATTCCCTCGGTCTTGCGTTCATTCGGGTCGAGCCGGGGACGTTTCTGCAGGGAAACGCCGAAGGCAAACTGAGCGAACGACCCGTGCATCGGGTAACCCTGACGCGGCCCTACGACCTGGGGCGTCATGAAGTCACGCGCAAGCAGTGGCGCCTCATCATGGGCACCGAGCCGTGGAAAGGACAGCTCTATGCCGGAGAAGGAGATGATCTGCCGGCAACCTACGTCAACTGGTATGACGTCCAGGCGTTTATCGAAAAGCTCAATCAGGCCGATTCGCTCCATCGCTATCGGCTGCCGACCGAAGCGGAGTGGGAGTATGCCGCCTACGCCGGTACGGGCATGAAGTACGGTTATACTGCCGATCCGGACTCTCTGTGCGTCTATGCCAACATTGCCGACAGCACGGCCTCCGAGGTGTTTCCGGACTGGGAGCCGGCACCCTGCCGCGATGGCTTCGCCTACAGCGCTCCCGTTGAAAGCCTGCTACCCAACCGGTGGGGGTTCTATGACATGGTGGGCAATGTTTGGGAGTGGACGAACGACTGGTTTGCTTTCTTCCCGGACAGCGCCCTGACCGATCCCGTGGGGCCGCCCACGGGGGAACGGAAAGTGCTCAAGGGGAATAGCTGGGATGCCTTTCCTGAAACGGCGCGTATCTCCAATCGCTTTGCCGTCCTCCCTCATGAGCGGTCGGTGCTCTTTGGTTTCCGGCTGGTCCGGGAACGACGCCGGTGAGGAAGGTAGACGACCCGTACTTGTTCAATGACCGAAGACCTGATGGCATGCAAGCCTTTCTGATTGCCTGGACAGATCGCTGGGTCCGGAACGTGCTGGCCGGCTGGTGCCTCCTCGTCGGGGTGATGGGGCTGATGCCCGGGCTCATGGCCCAGCCGCTCGACGCGCGAACGGCCGCCCGGATCGATACGCTGTTCGCCGAATGGGACAGGACGGACACCCCCGGCGTCGTGGTCGCTGTGGCGCGGTCGGGGCGCGTGGTCTACGAAAAAGCGTTTGGGATGGCGAACCTGGAGCACGGCGTGCCGATGACGCCGGAGACGGTGTTTATGGTGGCTTCCGTGTCGAAGCAGTTCACCGCGTTTGCCGTGGCGATGCTGGCAGCCCGGGGGCACCTCGCGCTCGACGCCGATGTGCGTACCTACCTGCCCGAGATGCACGACTTCGGGACACCCATCACCCTCCGGCACCTCGTCCATCACACGAGCGGACTCCGGGACGAGTTCGACCTGCTCGGTATGGCAGGCTGGCGCATGGACGATGTCATCACGAAGGACCACATCGTGGGGCTGGCCGCACGGCAGCGCGAACTCAATTTTCCACCGGGCAGCCAGTACCTCTATTGCAACACGGGGTACACGCTGCTGGCTGAAGTCGTGGAACGGGTTACCGGGCAATCGTTCCGGGCCTGGACCGACGAACATCTGTTCGGTCCTCTTGGCATGAGCCGGACGCACTTCCATGACGACCATACGATGCCCGTGCCGGGCCGGGCGCAGGGGTACGAGCGGGATGCCTCGGGCCGCTACCGGTTGCAGGTCAACAACTACGAGAGTGTCGGGGCAAGCGGATTGCACACGACGGCCGGGGATCTGATGCGCTGGCTGCATAACCTGGATACCGGTACTGTCGGCGGACCGGAGGTGCTTTCTCTGGTTCATGAGCGCGGTCGCCTTACCCGCGGCGATACGCTGCACTATGCCTTCGGCCTTGGCATCGACCGGTACAAAGGGCACCGTCGTGTGGGCCACAGCGGATGGCACCGGGGGTTCCGAACGTACGCCGGCCGTTTTCCGGACGACAGCCTCGCCATCGTCGTCCTATCCAACCTGGCTTCCTTCGACGCTCCCGGACAGGCCATGCGAGTGGCCGATGTGTTCCTGTCGCCGGCCCCTGAATCGCTGGCCGTCTATACCGGCACGTACACCAGCTCCGAACTCGACACCTCGTATACCCTGGCGCTCGACGGAGACCATCTCGTGCTGCGTCATCGTCGCAACCCGGTGGTGACGCTCACGTTCGACGGTCCGGATGCCTTCACGACCGATGCCTGGTTCATGGACCGCATCGTCTTCGAGCGGAAAGGGGGGCGGATCACGGGGTTCCGGGCGTCAACCCAACGTGCCCGAAACCTGCTTTTCGAGCGCCGGTAAGACGCCGCTCCGGAGTTCTCCACGAAGCGCCATGCCTGAAAGCCCCGTTGATGTGCGTGCGTCCGGAGCCGGAGCGGAGTACGGCCCGGTTGCCACGCCCCCGTTGCCGGGGTGGAAGCGTCTCCTGCGGTCCCGCGCGCTCTACCTGTTCCTCGGCCTCACGGCACTGGTGTTCTTGCTGAAGCCCGGACTGGAAGCGGTGGGTGGGGCGGAGGGGTTTCGGAGCCGCTTCGGCGTCTGGGCGCCGGTACTTACGGTGCCGTTGCATGCGCTCATCGCCGTGACGCCGTTCCCGTCCGACGTCGTAGCAATGGCGAACGGAGCGCTGTACGGCTTCGTTGCCGGGACCGTCCTGAGCTGGCTGGGCTGGTTTCTCGCCTCTTTTCTGCAGTACGGTCTGGGCTGGCGTGCCGGGAAGGATCTCGCTGTACAG
Source organism: uncultured Rhodothermaceae bacterium (assembly GCA_964552015.1). Taxonomy (GTDB): domain Bacteria; phylum Bacteroidota; class Rhodothermia; order Rhodothermales; family ISCAR-4553; genus Rhodocaloribacter. The sequence continues at coordinate 49,931 of CAZKFR010000012.1, forward strand.
GCCTGGCGGGCGCGGGCGCCGGTCTGGTTGCAGCGGCTGCCCGTCGATCACCCCCTTTTTCTGATTCTGGGGCGCTACGTCCCGTATGTGGGCGGGCATATGACGACGCTGCTGCCCGGCGCACTGCGGGTGCCGCTTCGTCGCTATGCCTGGTGCACGGCCGTCGCGCTCGTGCCGCAGTCGCTGGTCATGTCCGCCGCCGGTGCCGGCCTGATGCTCCTCGGCTGATCGTTCTGCCCTTCCTGCGTGATCCGGCCGACGTACCCCGGGCCGATAACGCGCTGCGTCATGGTGGTGGGATGGAAAGCGTGGCGTAAAAAGAAGGGGACCGCCGGCGATACGGCGCCTTTCTGTGAAAAAACAATGACTGTGCGACGATTGAAGCGGTCGGTGAAACTCTTGACGCAATGCGTCATAACATGGAGCGGATCAGGCCGCCATCGACATCATGACGCGCATTATCAAACGCTACGAGAACCGGAAGTTGTATGACACGGAGGCCCGTGCTTACGTGTCGCTCTCCGACATCGCGGCGATCGTTCGCCGCGGGGAGACGGTGCAGGTTGTCGACAACCGTACGGGCGAGGACCTGACCGCACAGACCCTCATGCAGATCCTTCTGGATGAAGGGCGCAAGGGGGGACGGGTGCTGCCTACGGACCTGCTCCACGACCTGCTCCGTCGGAGCGGCGAGGCGTTCGAAGCCGGCGTGGCGTCCCTGCGTCAGGGTGTCGATGAACTGATCCATTCCTCCATGGGCCGGCTGGGTGCCTACCTGCACCGGCCGCGCGCGAATGAACTCGAAGCATTGCGTGCGCAACTCGGGCAGCTCGAGCGCATGCTCGGCCGGCTTCTGGAGACGCAAGAGGAAACCAGGAACGAAACCATTGAGGGTGACAACCATGGCAACGAACGAGAAGAAGATGGAGCGTCCGCTTCCGGCTGAGATCACGGAACGGGGGCGTGACCTGTGGCTGGCCGGCCTGGGGGCCGTCGTTACGGTGGAAGAGGAGGGCCGGGCCTGGCTGCGTGCGTTCGAGGAACGCGGTGAGAAACTGCTGAGCAACCTGCGGCAGGAAGCCTCGAAAATCTTCGACGAGCTCGTCCAGCGCGGCGAGAAGGTGCAGCAGGAAGGTGTGCGCAAGCTGGGAGCCGTCGCCGAGGACGTCGAGGAGGTGCAGCGGGACGTGTCGAAGAAACTCGATGCCCTCGTGAAAGACACGGTCGAGGCGTTGCTGGCACGGATGGACATGCCCACGCGCAGCGAAGTGCGTGCGCTCACGCGCAAGGTGGAGGCCCTGGCGCGTCAGGTCGACGGGCTGACGGCCCTCCTGCAGGCCGGCGAGCCGGTAGAAACCGGTGACGACGTGAACGCTGGGGCCGCTGAGGCGACGTGGACCGTCTACCGCGTGGAGCCGCACGACGAAGGGTGGGCCGTCATCAAAGAGGGCAACGAACGGGCGACCTCGGTGCATGAGACCAAAGTCGCCGCGGTGGATGCGGCCCGTGAACTGGCTCGCCGTCATGCACCGGCCCGGCTGGTCATCTTCCGTAAGGACGGTACGATCCAGGACGAGAACACCTACCCTGCCGAGTGACGCTGCACGTCCCGGCACAACCCTGTGGAGGTCGTTATGAAGCAAGCGAAGGAGAAACCCCTGAACCTGGAGGCCCTGGCCGATGAGCTCCGTGAAAAAGGCCGGGAGATCTGGCTGGCCGGCCTCGGGGCGCTGGATAAGGTGGAGGAAGAGGGCAGCCGCTACTTCCAGGAACTGGTCGAGCGCGGGCGGGCCTTCGAGCAGGAGCGCAAGCAGCGCCTGACCGAGGTCATCGAAGAACTCGAGTCGCGGCAGAAGGCGCTGGGCGAAGACGTACAGAAGCGTCTCGACCGGCTCGGACGGGTGCTGGCGGACGTGGAGTCCGGGGTGGCCGAGACGATGGAAAAGGCGCTCCATCGGCTCGACGTGCCGACCCGCGAGGAGGTGCAGGACCTCTCGAAGCAAGTCCAGCAGCTGGCCGAGAAGGTGGAACGCCTGGCCGCGCTGATGGAAGCGCGCCGACAGGCATGACCGGCTCGTTCGCCTGGACCTCTCCGGGGCCGTCGGCGTAAAGGCTGCTCCGTGCGCCCCTCCTCATCCGGGACGTCCCGGGTGAGGAGGGCGTGCACCGGTGCTGGCTGGCCGGCGCCACACCCCTCCGTGTACGAACCCAGGGTGATCATGTCCGGAACGACGCACTACCCCAGGATCGGGCTGGCCTGTGCCGGCGGGATCGTCGAAGGCGCCATCTATGAGATCGGTGCGCTGTGTGCCCTCGAGGATGCTATCGAAGGACTGGACCTGACGCGGCTCCATGCCTACGTGGGGGTCAGCTCGGGGGCGATCCTCGTTTCATGCCTGGCCAACGGTATCACGCCGCGAACCCTCAGCCGGGCCATCGTTTCCGAGGCCGGACCCGAACTGGACTTCCGGCCGGAAATGTTTTTCGAGCCTGCGCTGGCTGAATACTTGCGACGCCTGGGCCGCGTGCCGGAAGCGCTTGCGGCCGGCCTCCGGGCCTACCTCCGTCATCCCCTCGACCTCTCACCCATGAGCCTGGTCGCCGCCCTGCGCGAGGTGATCCCGGCGGGTCTCTTCGACAACCGGAACATCCAGCAGTATCTGGCACGCATCTTCTCGACACTGGGGCGCACGGATGATTTCCGCGATCTGCCCTCGCGCCTGCGTGTGGTGGCGGTGGAACTGGATACGGCCGAGGTGGCCTGTTTCGGTCGTCCGGGGCTGGATCATGTGCCCATCTCGCAAGCCGTGCAGGCCAGTACGGCCCTGCCCGGGCTCTACAACCCGGTCGAGATCGACGGGGTGTCGTATATCGACGGGGTGGCTCGCCGCACGCTGCATGCGAGCACGGCCCTCGAAGAAGGGGTCGACCTGCTCTTCTGCATCAACCCGATCGTTCCGGTGAACCTGCGCGAGAAGGAGGGAGCCGCCTGGCGCTCGCTCGCCGACCACGGGCTTTCGGCCGTCCTCTCGCAAACGTTCCGGACGCTGGTCTACTCCCGGATGCGTACGGGCTTCCGGGTCTACGAGCACCGCTATCCCGAGGCGGATGTGTTGCTCATCGAGCCGCCCCGGGACGACGATCGCCTCTTCTTCTCCAACATCTTCAGTTTTTCGAACCGGCAGGCCGTCTGCGAGCGGGCCTACCGGCAGACGCTGGACTTCCTGCGCGATCAGGCCGAGGAACTGGCGCCTCGTCTGGCCCGGCATGGGCTGCAGCTCCGGTCGTCGGTCTTGCACGACGTGAGCCGCCGGCTCTATGAAGCCGAGGGGACGCACCCGGCACCGGTCGGCCGCGCTGCGCTCGGGGCCGCGGCAGCTACCCTGGACCGGCTCGGACACACCCTTGAACGCCTGCGGGAGCGGGCCGCGCAGGATTCAGGTGCGGGCGTCGTCGCCGGGTGGGTCGAGGAAGCGACGAGCCATGCGGAGCGAGGCGCTCGACGCCGCACCGGCTACGTGGATGGCGTGGCGCGTCAGTGAGGTAAGGGCCTGCGCCAGCGGCGCGTCGGGCGGTGTGCGGGGGGCTCCGGGTGGCGGGGCGGAGGCGTCCGGAGGCGACTCGGTGTCGGTTCGAGCCCCTTGCCCGGACGGAGCAGGGCGGTTGGCCGCGGCAGGTGGCTCCGTGGGCGGAAAATGTTCGTCGAGACGCGCTTCGATCAGGTCGCGGAGGCGGCGTTCCGAGAGGGGCAGGAACGGGCTCCGGCGCACCACGGCGCGCAGGTGCGTCTCATCGATGTCGATGTGCCCCGACACGCCGGTCCCTTTGAACACGAGCCGGTCACCTTCCCAGTGATGGCGCAGACCGAGGGAGGCGGCCAGCTCGCCGGCCAGGGCATCGACGTGGTCGCGGGCTTCCTTGCGTGTTCGGTGGTGCGGGCGCTCCAGGTGTAAGGCCATCGTGGTCGCGGGGTGGTTCGAGGTACACGGAGAGGGGATGCGTCAACGGGATAAAGGATGATCGGCGGGGTTGCGTTATCGGTCGAAGACATACAGGAGAACGGCCAGGCTGAGCAGCAGGGTGCTGAGGGGCCAGGGGCCGCCTAGGAGGAGCGACAGGACCCCGCTGATCAGGCACGCTCCGCCTCCGATGCTACCCCGGAGGCCGCGCAGGGGATCCGGAGGCGGAGCGGCTTCGAGATGATGTTCGGCCCGACGGAAGCCGGCCGCGAGCAGGCGGGGCATCTCCACCATCAGATCCATCACTTCGGGTGCATTGCGCCACAGGGCATTGGCCAGCGTCGTCGGGCTCACGTGGTCCTTGAAGATCCGGGCAACGTGCTTCCGGGAGAGTTCTGCCACGTCGAGCCGCGGCGCGAGCGTCCGCCCGACGCCTTCGAAGGTGACCAGGGCCTTCACCATGAGGGTCATCTCGACGGGGAAGTAGACGCGGAAACGCCCGCCCAGACCGACCGACTGGAGAATCATCTGCGCGATGCTGAAATCGCCGGTATGACTGTGGACGAGGAAGCGGCGGAGCAGGTCGGCGGCGGCCCGCCGGAAGCCCTGCAGGTCGCCCCCCTTGCCGACGCGGGCCAGCTCGGTGATGTGGCGCGTGGCCGCCTCGACGTCTCCGTGGACCAGCGCGTGGAAGTAGTAGAGCAGCCGCCGCCGGGTGCTCTCTTCGAACCGCCCTACCATCCCCAGGTCGATAAACCCGATGCGAACCGGGTCGCCGGGCAGGATGAGCAGGTTGCCCGCATGCAGGTCCGCATGGAAAAACCCGTCCTGGTACAGCATCTTGATGATGGCCAGCGCACCCAGGTCCAGGATGCGGGCGCGCTCCTCGTCGGAGAGCAGGCGGGTGGCCTCCGCGCCGGGTTTGAAACCGTCCAGGTACGCCATCGTCAGCACATCCTCGGTGCTCAGGTGACGGTAAATCGTCGGGAACACGATACCGTCGATACCTGCAAAGTTGGCCGCGAACATCTCGGCGTGGTCCGCTTCATACGTGAAATCAACCTCCTTGACGGTGTAGGCAGCGAATTCCTCGATGATCTGCCGGATCTGGTACTGCGGGAAGATCCACTGCAGGAAGCGGCCGGCCAGGCGGAGGAGGGTCAGGTCGGAGAGGATCATCTCCCGGATGCCGGGTTTGATGACCTTGAGGACGACCCGTTCGCCCGAGGGCAGGCGCGCCGCATGGGCCTGTGCGATGGAGGCCGACCCGAGCGGCACCTCGTCGACTTCCGCAAAGAGGTCGTCGAGCGGATGTCCCAGGCTGCGCTCGACGATGCGCCGGACCTCCTCGTAAGGCAGCGCTGGCAGGCGGTCGAAGAGGTTCTGCAACTCACGGGTGATGGGCCGGGGGAGCAGGTCTTCACGGATGGCCATGATCTGCCCGAACTTGACGAAGGTCGGGCCGAGCATCTCCAGCCGGCGGCGCAGTTGCTGTGGAAAAGGGAGGGAACGGACGTCCCGGCGGGCGAAGGGCTTGAGCAGAAACGCGCTCAGCCGGGGGAAAAAGGCACGGAGGCCGCGCCGCCGGTAGGGAGGCAGCGAGCGGACATAGGCCAGGTTCGCGCCGATGAGCAGGCCCAGGGTGTGGCGGTAGACCTGAAAGAAGCGGCGCACGACGCCCCGGTAGGGGGCCAGCGGATTGATGGAAAAGGTAAAGCGTGCCGGCTGTTGCTCTGCATCCGGCAAGGCGGGGTCCTCGCCGGTGCCGTTCGCCGGGACCGACTCGGCAGCACCGTGAACGGCAGGCTCGTGGGAGGAATGGGGATCGAAGACCGGCATGGGGGTGACAACGGCACAGAGAGGCCGTAATATACGCCGTCGTGACGTCTCCGGTGAAGTGAGCAGCCGCACTTCGTTCCTTGACGCTGCAAGGTCGACGGGTCGGTGGGATGCTGGTGAAGGTCGTGCCGACGTTTTGTATACTTGGTTCCGGGTCGTCGGCCCTTCTCGAAATGTCTCAGCCAACCACTCGTTCGCACGCTATGCGCCCGTCGATGTTCTTCGGAGGCCTGCTGGCCTCGTGCCTGTTGATCGTGTTGCCGGTTCGTGCCCAGGAACTGCCCTTCACCCTGGAGACGCCGCTGCCCGGCGTGACCGGCTACGATCCCGCCATCCCCACGCCGGATGAAGTGATTGGCCATCGGATCGGGACGCGGCACACGGAGCCGCATCAGGTCGTGGCGTACTTCCGGGCGGTGGCGGCGGCGAGCGAGCGGGTGGTGCTCGAGGAACACGGGCGTACCTACGAAGGGCGTCCGCTCATCCACGCCATCGTCACCGCGCCGGCCAACCATGTGCGGCTGGATGCCATCCGTGAGGCCAACCTCCGTCTTTCGGAGGCGCCCGGTTCGGTCGATGACGCCCTGCTCGCCTCGATGCCGGTCGTCCTCTACCAGGGATATAGTATCCACGGAAACGAAGCCAGCGGCACGGAAGCGGCTGTGCTCTACCTCTATCACCTGGCGGCCGGGCAGGGGCCGGCGGTGGAGGAAGCCCTCGAGCAGGCGGTCATCCTCCTCGACCCGATGTTCAACCCCGACGGCCGGCATCGATTTACGACCTGGGTCAACGGCAATCGGGGGCGGGTGCCCACGGCCGATCCGCAGGACCGTGAGCACAACGAACCCTGGCCGGGGGGGCGGACGAACCACTACTGGTTCGATCTCAACCGGGACTGGCTCCCCGCCCAGCATCCGGAGTCGCAGGGTCGGCTCGACCTGTTCCATGCCTGGCGCCCGCAGGTGCTGACGGATCATCACGAGATGGGGGGCGATGCCACGTACTTTTTCCAGCCCGGCATCCCGAGCCGGACCAACCCCAACACGCCGCCGCTCAACCAGGAACTCACGGCCGCCATCGCCGCCTACCATGCGCGGGCCCTCGACCGGATCGGCTCCCTCTACTACACCGAGGAGTCGTTCGATGACTTCTATTATGGCAAGGGGTCGACCTATCCGGACATCAACGGGGCCGTGGGTATCCTCTTCGAACAGGCCTCGTCCCGGGCGCTCGTGCGGGAGGTGGTGGACGGCACGCTCCACTATGCCTTTACCGTGCGGAACCAGTTCGTCACGTCGCTTTCCACCCTCGAGGCCGCCGTGGCGATGCGTGAGCGGCTCCTGCGATATCAGCGGGACTTTTATGCCGGGGCCGCCGCGTTTGCCCGGGAGCAGCCGGTGAAGGCGTACGTGGTCGGTCTGGCGCCGGGGCGGACGCGGGCCCAGGCGCTGGCAGCCTTGCTGCGCCGGCATCGTATCCGGGTCTACGAGCTGGCCCGCGACGTCGAGGCCGGCGGTCATCGCTTCCGGGCCGGAGACGCCTATGTCGTCCCGCTCGACCAGCCTCAGGCCCGACTGATCAAGGCCGTGATGGAGCGCGTGAATGCGTTCCAGGACTCCCTCTTTTACGATGTTTCGGCCTGGACCCTGCCGCTGGCGTTCGACGTGCCCTATGGCGAGGTGCGCCGCGATCCATCCGGGCTACTGGGCCCCGAGGTCACCCGGGTCTCGATGGATGGCGGGCGGCTCGTCGGCGGGCGTTCGGACGTCGCCTACGTGATGCGCTGGAACCGGTACTTCGCTCCTCGCGCGCTGTATCGATTCCTGGAAGCCGGCATCCGCCCTCGCCTGATGCACGAGCCCTTCACGGCCGTCGTCGCGGGGAAGGAGGTGGCGTTCGAGCGGGGGGCGGTGGTGGTGCCGGTCGTGCCGCGTGACGGGGCCGAGGTCGAGGTGCAGGCCCTGGTGGAGCGCGCCGTGGCAGAGGATCACGTCGAGATCTACGCCGTCGATGCGGGGTTGACCCCGGGCGGCCCGGACCTCGGCGGCCCCAGCGGTTCGGTGCTGGAGCAGCCCCGGATCGCCCTGCTCACGGGGAGCGGCACGTCGTCGTACCAGGTGGGCGAGGCCTGGCATCTGCTCAACGAGCGATTCGGCATCCCGGTGAGTCTGCTCGATGTGGACGACGTCGGCCGGGCGGATCTGAGCCGGTACAACACGCTGGTCCTGGCGGGAGGCTCGTACGGCCCGCTGCCGGCCGACAAGGTGCGTGCCTGGGTGCGTGAGGGCGGGCGGCTGGTCGCGCTGGGTAGTGCCGTCGGATGGGCGGTGCGGCAGGAACTGGCCGACCTGGACGAGAAGTCGTTCGACCTGGATTCGCTCCTGCGCCCGCTGCCCTACGGCGCCATCGACCGGGCACGGGGCGCCCAGGTCATCGGGGGCTCGATCTTCGAGGCACGCCTGGATGGCACCCACCCGCTGGCCTACGGCCTGGGACCTACGCTGCCGGTGTTCCGCACCTCCAGCACCTTCTACCAGACCGCGAAGGAGCCCGGGACGAATGTGGCCGTCTATACGGACGACCCTGTCCTGAGCGGCTACATCTCGAAGGAACGCCGCGCGCAGGCACCGGGTAGTGCGGCCGTGGTGGCGCGTCGCTACGGCCGGGGCCGGGTCGTCCTGATCATGGACCAACCCAACTTCCGGGCCTTCTGGTGGGGCAGCAACCGGCTGTTCCTCAACGCCGTGTTCTTCGGCGGTGCCTTCTAGGGGGTGTCGGGGGGCGCAAAGGGGAGCGTGGCCGTCGTCAGGTGCTCGAAGAGGGCCTGTGCCCGAGCTTCGGCGTCCGGAGCATTCAGGGCATACAGCCAGAACTGCTCCACCTCGCCCCGGTTCATCAACAGCTGCATGGTGCCCTGCGACTTGTGCTCGGCAATGACCCAGTTGACGATGATCTGGTAGGTGAGGCGGTTGCGAGGGCCGAAGGTACGGGTGCGGTCGAAGGTGAAGGGTGGGCGGTCCTGCCGGATGCGTGAGCGCGGGTAGCCGGGTAGCTCGACGAAGTCGGTCGTGGTGGTATCGGTGCGGCTGGCGATGAAGCTACCGAGCAGCACCGGGCGTTCCCCGTCGGGCAGCCGGGCCGCGGCTTCGAGCGCCAGGAGCGTAGCCCCCTTGTGGTGGCCGTGCGTGGTCGGGAGCGGCAGGTGGGTCAGCACGAAGTCGTACCGGCCCTTGCGGAGGATATCGGTGAGCCGGTCGAGGAGCCGTTGCTTGTCCCAGATGAACGTCAGGACGGTGTCTACGTCCAGCGTGTACTGGTGATCGAGGGCGTCGAGGAAGAAATAATTGCGGAGGCCGAGGATCCGTCCACCGGCCATGAGTTCCTGCTTGCGGATGGCAGGCAGGTAGTGGCGGGCCACGTGCTCGTCGGTCAGGTCGAGGTGGTACAGGGGCTCTGAAAGACCGGCGTATGTGTAGCCGCCCGAGCCGTCGGTCACGAGGGCCAGATCGACAGCACCGCCGAGGGCATGGGTGATCTGGTAGACGGTGGCCGCGAAGAGCGCCTCGTCATCCGGGTGGGCCGTAACGATGAGGACGCGGGGGGGCGCCTGCCGGGCTACGGCAGAGCCGCCGGCCATGAGGGCCAGCAGGAATGACAGCGTAAGCGTACGAAGTAGCATGTCCGTCGGGGGGGCATAGAGGATGGGATAGGTCGACCCGAAAGGTACGAAACAGGAGAAGAATCCGTCGATCCTGACGGGGTACGTGGGGATGACCCGGGGATAGATTTGGTTACGCTGCGCTCCGTGGTGTAACTTCCGACCGGTTCGAGGAGCCGTTGCACGTTATCCCCACCACGACGAAGAGCCACGTATGCGCCCCGATGAGGCACAGCAAGCCAGCGGTAAACGGTTTGCCGCGGACTTGAAGGAAATCCGGGAAAAGCGCGGATGCTCGCTCGAAGCCATCTTCGAGGAGACCCGGGTACCGATGGGTCTGCTCGAACAGTTCGAGCAGACGGCCCTGCTCGATCATGAGATGTTCAACCGGGTCTATCTCCGTTCCTTTGTGCGGAGTTATGCCGGGGTCGTCGGCCTGCCCGAAGAGGATGTTCTGGCCGCGCTGGAGGAGGTGTTCGAGGGAAAGTACACCGGACGCCTGGCCGAGACCTTCCTGGGCCGAAAGCCGGAGGCACCGGATGAGGTGCGCCGGGAAGAGCCGGGTGCGCCGCCCGGCAACGCCGAGGTGACGGAGACACCTGCCGGCGAGGGGTCGGCCCGGGCCGAAACGCCGAAGGCCCCGCCAGGAGGGGCGAAGAAGCGGGGGACCTCCCGCAAGGCAGAGCCGGAGGCTTCGGAGAAGGCGGGCGGAGCATCGCCGGCACGCGCGGAGCAGAACCCTGCGAGACGCCGGGCGCCGGGGAGCATGTCCGCGTCGCCCCCTGCGGCCCGGCCGGCACCGGTCCGTCGGACGCCTTCCTCACGCCGGCAGCGGGAGGACGAGGCGGGGGCGCTGGCGCTTCGTCTCGTGGCCGGCGCCGCCCTCATCATCATCCTGGGCGCGCTCATCTATTTCTTCCTCGTGCGGGTGGAGACGGAGCCCGAGGGGTCTTCCACCCCGGCGCCTGTGCCGGCGGACACGGTCGCGGCCGCCGCCGAGGCACCGCCGCCACCCCCCCCGGTCCTGCCCGACACGATGACCGTTTACCTCGTCGCGGCAGGCGGGCCTCTCGAAGGCATCCGTGTGAAAGTGGATGCCGACGTACGCAGGCCCTACTGGATCGAACCAGGCGATTCGCTCCGTTTCCGGCCGGCACAGCGCATCGCCATCTGGAACCGGTACCGCACCCCTCGTCTCCGCATCAACCTGGAAGGTTATGCGTACCCCGTCCCGCCCGGCGATACGCTGATCGTCATCGACCGAGCGACGGTCCAGGCCTTCCTGAACGACCGAGTCCGATAAGCAGACCGTTGCTCTCCGCGCGCGTATGAAGCTGATGCAGGCCACCCGGGACGTGCAGACCCGGATCCGTTCCCTCTTCTTCGACAGCCTCGAGCACGACGAGGCGGCGGCGCTGGCCAAACAACTCCGCGAGGTCCTCGAAGGCCATGCCTATCGCTACTATGTCCTCGACGACCCGGTCATCACCGACGCGGAATATGATGAACTTTTCCAGGCCCTGGTGCGCCTCGAGACACGGTTTCCGGACCTCAGGACGCCCGACTCCCCGACGCAGCGGGTAGGGGGGGAGCCGCTCGACCGGTTCGAGAAGGTGCGGCATCCCGTTCCGATGCTTTCGCTTCAGAATGCCTTCGACCCGGATGAGCTGCGCGCCTGGTACGACCGGTGCCGTCGTGGGCTCGCCGCGGCGCTCGGGGTGGCCGATCCGCCGGCGGTAACCGCCGAACTCAAGATCGACGGCCTGGCGCTGGCCATCACGTACGAGCAGGGGCGCCTGGTGCTGGGCGCCACGCGCGGCAACGGCGTCGTCGGCGAGAACGTGACGGAGAACGTACGGACGATCCGGGCCATCCCGCTGCGCCTGCCCGCTCGCCCCGACGCGCCGATCCGCGTGCCGGAGCGGCTGGAGGTGCGGGGCGAGGTCTACATCCGCAAGAGCGACTTCGAGCGGCTCAACGAACGCCTGGCCGCCGCCGGCGAGAAGACTTTCGCCAACCCTCGCAATGCCGCCGCCGGGAGCCTCCGCCAGCTCGATCCACGCATCACGGCCTCCCGGCCACTCAGCTTCTTCGCCTATGCCATCGGGCCGGTCGAGGGGGGCGACGTGCCGGCCTCCCAGTATGCCCTGCTGGGCTGGCTGCGCGAGCTCGGCTTCCCGACCAACCCGCACGCCGCCCGTTTCGAGCACGTCGACGACCTGCTCGACTTCGTCATGCACTGGACCGAGCACCGCGACAGCCTCGACTACGAGATCGACGGCATCGTCGTCAAGATCGACGATAGGACGTACCAGGAGGCGCTCGGGGCCATCTCCAACGCGCCCCGCTGGGCCATCGCCTACAAGTTCCCCGCACGCGAGGCCACCACACGCTTGCTCGACATCATCGTAAACGTGGGGCGGACCGGGGTCATCAAGCCCGAGGCCGTGCTCGAGCCCGTCGAGATCGGCGGGGTGACCGTCTCGCAGGCGACCCTCCACAACGAAGCGTACATCCGCTCGCGCGACATCCGCATCGGAGACCTCGTGATCGTCAAGCGGGCCGGTGACGTGATCCCGCAGGTGATCGGTCCGGTGGTGTCGGCACGGACGGGCAGCGAGCGCGTCTGGGAGATGCCGGACCGGTGCCCGGCCTGCGGCAATCCGCTGGAACGGCTCCCGGACGAGGCCGACTATTACTGTGTCGCCTCCGATTGCCCGGCGCAGTTCATCCGCCTCGTCGAGCATTATGCCAGCCGCGACGCCATGGACATCGAAGGGCTCGGGGCGAAGCTGGCCGTGCAACTCGTCGAGGCCGGGCTGCTGCACACCCTCGCCGACCTGTACACCCTCACGGCGGACGACCTGCTCGGGCTCGAAGGGTTCGCCGAAAAGAAGGCGATGAACCTGCTGGCGGCCATCGAAGCGTCCAAGCATCGCCCGCTGGGCCGGCTGCTGTTTGGCCTGGGCATCCGCCATGTCGGCAAGACGGTGGCGGAACTGCTCGTGGCCCGTTTCGCCTCGATCGACGACCTGGCCGCCGCGACCGTCGACGACCTCGTGGCGATCGACGGCATCGGGGAGAAGATCGCCCGGAGTGTGGTGGACTGGTTCACGCTCGCGGACAACCGGGCGCTCGTCGAGCGGCTGCAGGCCCTGGGGGTCAACACGCGGCGCCTGCCCGAGGAGGAGCCGGCGGCTCCGGCATCGTCGGCGGTGGCGGGCAAGACGTTCGTCCTGACCGGCACCCTGCCGGGGCTGACCCGCAAGGAGGCCGAGGCGTTGATCGTCCGGGCCGGGGGCAAGGTGACGGGCAGTGTCAGCCGTAAGACGGATTACGTCGTGGCCGGAGAAAACCCCGGCTCGAAGTACGACCGCGCCCGCGAACTGGGCATCCCGATCCTGGATGAAGCCGGCCTCCGTGCGCTGCTGGGTGGCTGACGTCGGAAGCTCATCCGTCGAGGAGCGCGAGGAGGGGGGCCGGGTCGGACAGGTCGTCGAGGAGGAGGTCCGGCTGGAGCGGGGCCAGGTGCTCCCGTCCGAAGCGACCGGTGCACACCGAGACGACACGGACACCGCTGGCCCGGGCACAGTCGATGTCGCGGTCCGTGTCGCCGATGACGATGACGTCGTCGGGGGCGAAGGGGTGGCCGACGAGGCGGTGGGCCCGGTCGATGGCGATCGGGGGCAGGCGGCGGCGGTCCGGGTGGTCGCTGCCGAAGGCGCCGAAGGGGAAGAACCGGTCGAGGCCGACGACGCGAAGTTTGGCGTAGGCGAGCGGCTCCAGGTTACCCGTCACCAGCCCGAGGCACACGTCATGACGGCGGGCGAGCTGCTCGAGCAGCGATCGCACGCCGGGGTACAGGATGAACCGTTCGGGGTGCAACCGCGCTTCGAGCTGGCTCCGGTAGGCCTCCAGCATGCGCTCGAACATGCCGTTTCGGGTCGCGTCGTACAGGCCGTGGTGTTCGAGGATCTCGCGCAGGATCTGAGGGTCCGTCTTGCCCGAGAAGGTGATGGCCTCCGTCGAAACCGGCCGCCCGAGGAGGTCGTGCAGCGCCGCTTCGAGGGCTTCGCGCCCGGCACCCTGGATCGTCAGGAGGGTGCCGTCGATGTCGAAAAGGAGAAGCTTCATCACAGGTCGGTTTCGTTTTGCCCTAGCCAACGCCGGGGCAGGGGCCGTGCTCCGGCGGTTCCGTTAAGAGCGTGCGAAGGAGGCGGCCCCGAGGCCGACGTCAGGGCACCTGCCCGGCAGGGCGGGGTGTCTCAATCTGAGAAGGGTACGCTGCTTGTCGGGATGGGGGGAACCCATGAAAACAGACGGAGCCTTCCCATGACGGGCCTTTCGACGCGAGCCTTCTTCATCCTGATCCTCATCCTGGGATCGGCTGCCGCCGTACGCGGGCAGAACACCGTCGTCAAACGGGTACCCCTGGCCGCCCTCGCGTCGGCTGAGCCCACGACCGTGATGTCGGTGCGGGAAGGAATGGGCCAGACCTTCGTTCGCTGTCCCCTCGTGGTGAACCTGGACGATCTGGCCCTGACGGCCACGTTGATGACGCCGATCCCCGAGGGAGTGCATCTGTATGCGGCCGCCGAGAGTGTGCTCGGAGCCTCGGCCGGGTCGATGGAACTGGTGCCGGAGATCCGGCGTCCGCTCATCTCCGGGCTGCTTCCCGGAGACGATGAAACCCTGATCACCTTCACGGTGGCGGTGGAGGCCGACGTGGCGGACCTTCCGGATCGTTTTCGGGTTGCGCTGGCCCTCGTTCATCCGATAACCGGCGTCTGGGCTGAAGAAGAGGTGGACCTGCTCATCGAGCATCCGGCACGGCTCACCGAGCATACGGTGTCTCCGGCACCTTCCCCCCGTAGCCGCTGATCCCGGCGAACCCCCATTTCTTTCATCGAACGGGTTTCCATCCCGTCGCGAAAGTTCATAGTTTGAAGGACCCCGGCGAGGCGCGGCGTCGCCTTCCGCACTTCACCCATGGTTCTTCAAGCGATGGCATCCACGAACGACGGCAACGGTAAGGTTCTCTATCTCATCGACGCGATGGCCCTGGCCTATCGCGCGCATTTCGTGTTCATCAGTCGCCCTCTCATCAACGCGAAGGGACAGAACACGTCGGCGGCCTACGGGTTCACGGCGGCCCTGCTGCGCCTGATCGAAGAGCAGGACATCGACCACATCGCCGTCGTGTTCGACGTGCTGGGTGAGGGCGGGACGTTCCGGGACGAACTGTATGAGGACTACAAGGCCCACCGCGACCCGCCGCCGGAGGACCTGGTGGCCAACATTCCGATCATCAAGGAGATCGTCCGAGCGCTCGACATCCCGGTCATCGAGCGGGAAGGCGTCGAAGCCGACGACGTGATCGGCACGCTGGCACGTCAGGCCGAGGCCGACGGAGCCCGGGTGGTGATCGTCTCACCGGACAAAGACTTCCAGCAACTGCTTACCGATCGTATCTCCATCTACCGCCCGGCCCGCCAGGGCGAGTCGTTCGATCTCATCACGCGCGCGAGCTTCCGGGAAAAGTATGGCCTGGAGCCGGAGCAGTTCGTCGACGTGCTGGCCCTCATGGGCGACAAGGCGGACAACGTGCCGGGCGTTCCCGGTATCGGTGAGAAGACCGCCGTGAAACTGATTCAGGAGTACGGTTCGCTGGAGAACCTGCTGGCCCATGCCGGCGAGGTGAAGGGCAAGCGGGCGCGGGAAGGGTTGCTCGCTCACGCCGACGAGGCCCGGTTGAGCAAGGAACTGGTCACCATCAAGACGGACGTGGACGTGGGGATCGACTGGGAAGCGCTCCACCGGCGTACCCCGGATCTGCCGCGCCTGCGGATGCTTTTCCGCGAGCTCGAGTTCAACACGCTCTGGCGCCGCATCGAGGAGCAGGTGGGCGGGGACGCGCCGGGTACGCAGGGCGACCTCTTCGCGGCGCCGGCGTCCCGCTCCGGCGACGGGGCTTCGACGCCGGTCGAGGGGCTGCCGTACGAGGAGGCCGACACGTTCGACGTCGAGGCCACCGATTATGGCATCGTCCGCTCCCGTGCCGCGCTGGAAGCGCTGGCCGCCCGACTGGCCGAACACGACACCTTCGCCTTCGATACGGAGACGACCTCGACCGACGCGATGTATGCCTCGCTCGTGGGGCTCTCGTTTTCGTGGGCGCCGGGGCAGGGGCGCTACGTCCCCACGCCGTTGCCGGACGGCACCTCGACCGAGGAGGTGCTGGCGATCCTTCGGGAACCGTTGCGCCACGCACGCAAAACCGGCCAGAACCTGAAGTACGACCTGCTCGTCCTCCGGCGGCACGGGCTCCCGATCGAGGGGCCCCTCTTCGACACGATGATCGCGCATTACCTCATCGCACCCGAGGAGCCACACGGCCTGGACGCGCTGGCCCGCCGATACCTCAACTATCGCATGATCCCCATCAGCGACCTCATCGGGACGGGTAAGGCGCAGCGTTCCATGCGCGACGTACCGGTGGACGAGGTGGGGCCGTATGCCTGCGAGGACGCGGACATCGCCGGACGGCTGATGCCCATCCTCCGCGATCAGCTCGAGGCGCACGCGCTGACACGGATCGCCGAGGAGATGGAGTTTCCGCTGGTGCCCGTGCTCGTCGAGATGGAGGCTACCGGGATCCGGGTCGATCCGGCGGTCCTCGAAGAGATCTCCGCCCAGATCACGGCCGAGCTGGAGGCGCTGGAAGCACAGATCTATGAGGTCGCCGGCGAACCGTTCAACATTGGTTCGACCCAGCAACTGGGCGTGATCCTGTTCGAGAAACTGGGCCTCAAGGTGGTCTCGAAGACCGCCACCGGTCGGGCTTCGACCCGGGAGAGCGTGCTTCAGGAACTGGCCACGGAACATCCGCTGCCGGGCCTCATCCTGGACTGGCGTGAGCTGGCCAAGCTCAAGAGCACGTACGTGGACAGCCTGGCCGGCCTCATCCACCCCGAGACGGGCCGCATCCACACCACCTTCAACCAGACCGTCACGGCAACCGGCCGGTTGTCCTCGTCGAACCCCAACCTGCAGAACATCCCGGTGCGGACCGAACGGGGGCGGGAGATCCGGCGCGCGTTCGTGCCCGAGCCCGGCTGGAAGCTCGTCTCGGCGGACTATGCCCAGATCGAGCTGCGCATCCTCGCCTCGCTCAGCGGCGACGAGGCCCTGATCGAGGCCTTCCGGCGAGGGGAGGACATCCACACAGCGACGGCGGCCCGTGTCTTTGGCATTCCCCCTGAACAGGTCACCCGCGAACAGCGGCGCAAGGCCAAGGAAGTCAACTACGGCATCCCGTACGGCGTCTCCGCCTTCGGGCTGGCTCAGCGGCTCCGCATTCCCACGCGCGAGGCGCAGGAACTCATCAGCCAGTATCAGAAGTCGTTTCCCGGCGTGACGCGCTACCTGGCCGAGCAGGTCGAGAAGGCGCGGCGGCTGGGCTACGTGGAGACCATCCTCGGGCGCCGGCGTTACGTGCCCGACATCCACGCGCGCAACCGCAACGTGCGCTCGGCCGCCGAACGCATCGCCGTCAACATGCCCATGCAGGGAACGCAGGCCGACATGATCAAGCTCGCCATGGTGCACATTCACCGGCGGCTCCATGCCGAGGGGCTCCGCAGCCGGATGCTCCTACAGGTGCACGACGAACTGCTCTTCGAGGCCCCGCCGGATGAGGTGGAGCCGCTCTGCGAGCTTGTCCGTGAGGAAATGACCGGCGCGTTGCCCCTCGACGTGCCCATCGAAGTGGACATCGGCGTCGGCGATAACTGGCTCGATGCCCACTGAGACGGCAACATTGTCCCGGGCCGGTGGTTCCATGTGCGCGCGCCGGGACAGGCGGCGTTTTCGAAAGAGCCGGACAACCCCCACCCAAACCCCTCAACGTTACCAGCTATGGACGTCATCATCCCCCCCGAACCCGACGAACAGTACGAAACCGAAGCGCGCGTGGCCGTTCTTCGCGAAATCGAGCCGCTCGTCGAAGAGATGATGCAGGAGCACCTGCGGAAGCGTCGCCTCTGGTTCCCGAGTGACTTTCTCCCGGCGGATGAGCAGATGGAGGAGGACAAGAAGCGCTTGCTGGACCGCCTGCGCGAACGGGCGCGCGGGATCGCCGATGCCGTGCGCGTGGCGGTCGTGCTGAACCTGCTCACCGAAGAGGGGCTGCCGCACTTCCACCGGCTTCTCTCGACCTACCTGGGGGATGAGAGCGTCTGGCGCAAGTGGAACTTCATGTGGACGGCCGAGGAGGATCGGCACGGCTGTGTGCTCCGGGATTATGCCCGGGATGCACGGCTGTTCAGATGGCGCGAGGTGGAGATGATGCAGTATGCCTACCAGGAAGCCGGCTTCACGCCGGACTGGGACCGGGATCCGTATCGCGTCTTCGTCTACACCACGCTCCAGGAACGGGCCACCCAGTATTCCCATCGTAACACGGGCCGGCTCGTCGGCGACGATGAGCCCCTGTTGAAAGGTATCCTCTCCAACGTAGCGGCCGACGAGGCGAAGCACTTCAATTTCTATCGCAAAGTGTTCAAGGCCATCCTCGACGTCGATCCCAACCGCGCCCTGCAATCGGCGCTGGCCATCATGCCGAGCATCGAGATGCCGGGTGTGTCGATGCCGAACTTCAAGGAGATGGCCGACATCGTGCGGCGTGTGGGGATCTATGGACCCTGGGATTACAAAGAGATCGTCGAAGAGGCCATCGCGTACTGGCGGATCGAGGCGCTGACGGGCCTGAGCGAGATCGGGCGGAAGGCCCAGGAAAAGATCATGGAAATCCCCCGGCGTCTGCAACGGGTGGCCGAGTATATCGAGCGCCGTTCCTCGATGAAGTCGTTCCGCTTCGACTTCATCTACGGGCGCGAACTGGTCATGGAATGAGATGGGGCGGCCGGTGTTGTTCAGACTCGCCTTGATTGCCGCGGGGGGGGCCGTGGGCGCCGTGCTCCGCTATACCGTGGCCGGATTCGTGCAGCAGTGGACGGGCTCCGTGTTTCCCTGGGGCACGCTGGCGGTCAACGTGCTGGGTTCGTTCGTGATCGGCCTGCTGTGGGCGATCTCCGAGGTGGCTCCGCTGGGTCCCCGCTGGACGCCGTTCGTCTTCGTCGGTGTGCTCGGGGCGTTCACGACGTTCTCCACGTACGCGCTCGAAAGCCTCAACCTGCTTCGTGATGGGGAGGTGCGTCTGGCGCTGTTCAACGTGGTCCTGAACAACGGGCTCACCCTGGCTGCCGTGGCCCTGGGTTTCTTCGCGGTACGTCTCCTGCTTCGCTAACCCGCATCACCATGAAACTTCCGGCTGAAGGGGTCCTGCTGCGCATCTTCATCGGCGCCTCGGACCTGCACGATGGAGAGGCGCTCTATCACGTCATCGTGCGGAAAGCCCGTGAGATGAACCTGGCCGGGGCCACGGTCCTGCGGGGGATCGAGGGGTTCGGCGCGGCAAGCCGGATCCACACGGCGAGCATTCTGCGTCTGAGCGAGGACCTGCCCATCGTGATCGAGATCGTGGACCGGGAGGACAAGGTGCGGGCCCTGCTCCCGTTCCTGGACGAGGTGGTCCGGGAGGGGCTGGTGACGATGGAGCGGGTGCAGGTCATCACCTACCGGCATCGGCAGGAGGAGGATGGCTGAGGGGCGGGACTTGACGGACGTGCTGGCGCGCGTGGCGCGGGTCTGGCGGGATCCCGAGCACCCGGCGCGGGCCGAGGCGGTAGCCCGGACGCTGGAGGCCCCCAACCGCTTCACGGAGGAGGCCGTCGCGTTTGCGGTCAACCACTGGATGCACACCCTGGCCCGCGAGGCGCCGGCGTGGACGGTAGGCCGGCCGACGAAGCCCCGCACGGTCGAGGTGTGGCACGCCGGGCGCGTGCCGCTCGACGGCCTGGAGGACCTGCTGGCCGTCCTGCGTGCGGGGCATCGCTATCGGGGCGTGCTCGCCGCGGCCTCGCCGTACCTGCTGCCGGCCTTCGTGGCCGCGCTCGCGGCGGACCTGCCCGGACTTCCGGTCACCTTCATCGCGGAGGGCGACCACGCCGGGGAGCCGGATGCGCTGATCGCGGCCGACGCGGAGGATGTGCGTGCTCGGGCGGAGGAGCGATGGGCCTGCCTGGGCCTTCGCCCCGAGCGCTGTCTGCTCCGCCCGGTGCGGTTTGCGGTAGCCGTGATCGACGGGCGGGAGACGGCCGACGAACGGGAGGGGCTCGCCGTCGATGCGCTTCTGTACGAAGGGCGAAGCCCGCGTAACACCGTCCTGATCTTCGCGCCGGAGGGGCTGGCACCCGATCCCTACCTGGAAGCGTTCGCCACGTTCCGCGGCGTGTTTCCCGCTCATCCGGACACACCCGGAGCCCTGCAGATGCAGAAGGCCCTGCTCGAGGCCTACGGGCAGCCCCATGCCTACGGCGAAGGACCTTCGTTCCTGATCAGTAAGGGACCGGCCGACGTGCAGTCGCCGGGGCATCTGCGGTGGGTCGAGTATGCCGTCCCGGATGAGGTGCAGGCCTTCCTTGCCGCGAACAGGGAACGGCTCACCTGCGTCGTGGCCCGGCCGGCCGTGGCCCGCCGCATGCGCCTGAGGGGGCCGGTCGTTGCACCCGGCATGGCGCACCGCTTCTCGCCGGAGGACGCCATGGCCGAGGCGCTGGGCTTCCTGGCACGTATCTGACGGGGTAACCGGCCCTTCAGGACCCGGCTTCGAAATGGGTGCGGAGGATGCGTTCCACGT
>CAZKFR010000013.1:0-32129 GCA_964552015.1 uncultured Rhodothermaceae bacterium
GGCCTCGCCGTCACGATTCAGGATGAACGGATCGTGCTGCCGTCGGACTACATCCTCGAGCAGAACTACCCCAACCCGTTCAACCCGACTACCACGATCCGCTTCACGCTGCCGGTCGACAAGCGCGTGAGCGTGCGGGTCTATGATGTGGCCGGGCGGCTGGTACGTACGCTCGTCAACGACCGGCTCCTGCCCAAAGGATCGCACGAAGTCGCCTGGGACGGCACGAGCGATGCCGGCGCCCCGGTGGCCAGCGGCACCTACCTGTATACGCTCGAATACGGCAACTTCCGGCAGAGCAAGACGATGGTGCTGCTCAAGTGATGCACAGGACGTGACACCCAGGGAGGGGTTCGGCACCCGGGCCCCTCCCTTTTTTTGACCGGACGCCACGCCGCACATCGTCTTCGTGCCGCGCTTTTTGCCTCGTTTCGTTCGGATGTGCGGGATACGTTAGCCTTACGTCATGATGCGCCGGGTCCATCCTGTCCCCTTCACCCAATCCGCGTTCCCGATGTCCATGCCCTCCGTACGTCCCGGCGGCCGGTTTGCCGGCCGTTGCGTCGCCCTGCTCCTGCTCGGGTTCCTGTTTCCGGCCCTCGCCCTGGCTCAGGGCAAGATCGCCGGACGCATCACCGACGCCGTCACGGGCGAGCCGCTCGTCGGCGTCAACGTGCTGATCGACGGCACCACGCAGGGGACCGTCTCGGACATGGACGGCAACTACATCCTCGTCAACGTGCGACCGGGCGCCTATACGCTCGTCTTCTCGTACATCGGCTTCCAGACGCACCGCGTCGAAGGCCTGCAAGTCGTGACGGGCCAGACGACGCGCTACGACGTACAACTGCGTGAGGAAGTGATCCAGGGGCAGGAGGTCGTCGTCACGGCCGAGCGACCCCTCATCCAGAAAGACCTGACGGCCTCGAAGAAGACCGTCATCGCCGAGGAGATCGAGGCCCTGCCGGTGGAAGGCTTTTTCGGCGTGCTCGTCACGCAGGCCGGCGTCAACCAGGGGCCCGGCGGCGAGATCCACATCCGCGGGGGCCGCTCGAACGAGGTCGCCTACCTGGTCGACGGGCTCTCCGTGGGCAACCCGTTCGACACGAACGGGCTGGCGACCACGGTCGCCGCCGATGCCATCCAGGAGATGACCGTCATCTCGGGCGCCTTCAACGCCGAGTACGGCAAGGCCATGTCCGGTATCGTGAACCTGGTCACGAAGGAGGGCGGGGATCGCTACACCGGCTCGGTCAGCTTCTACGGCGGCGACACCGTAACCGAGCACGGCGACATCTTCTACACGCCGTCCGGCTACCGGCTCAACGTCTACACGTTCGAGGGCACCCTCAGCGGACCGGTCCCCTTCTACCGCCCCCTTCGCTTCTTCGCCTCCTACCGCCGTGACGTCGACGACGGCTCCATCTTCGGCTTCCGCGAGCACCTGCCTTCGGATTCGGCCAACTTCAACGGGGACGAGGGACTGCTCGAGACGATCCGTCAGCATATCCCGGACTACGACGGTCCGGCCTGGTACTACGAGATCCGGGGCACGCCCTGGTACGAGCTGGACGACCCCGCCGCCGCCCGGGGCGAGCGCGTGGCGATGAACCCCTCCTCCAGCGCCAACTTCATCGGCAAGCTGAGCCTGCGCCCCTTCGCCGGCGTCAAGGTCGAGTACGCCTTCCTCCACGACCGCAGCCGGCGTAAACCCTTCGACTTCGCCTACCGCTTCAATCCGGACGGCGTCGTCACCAACCGGGACTGGAGCTACAACCACAGCCTGCACTGGACGCACACGCTCAACGACCGCACCTTCTACACCCTCCGCCTCTCCTACGCCACCAACACGTTCCGCCAGTACCTCTACGAAGACCCGCTCGACCCCCGGTACGTCTCCACCGGCAAGATCCAGGGCTTTCCGGGCAACAACTTCCTCTTTGGCGGCAACCAGAAGAGCCACATCTACGAAGACTCCCGTTCGTTCCGGGCCAAGTTCGACCTCACCCGCCAGTTCGGCACCATCCACGAAGCCAAAACGGGCATCGAACTGCAACGGCATAGCCTGGACCGCGAAAACTTCGTCATCCTCTTCGACGGCGACCGCTACCCCGAGCCGACCATCCCCCCGCTCGACTCGCCCTCGCACGACAAGTACGAGGGGCAGAAGGTGACCGAGGTGAGCGCCTACGTGCAGGACAAGCTGGAGTTCGACGACTTCATCATCAACGCGGGCCTTCGCTACGAATACTTCAACCCGCACGGTTTCTACATCCCCAACCTGCTCGACCCGAAGGGCAACGAACAGCCGCCGCAGCGGGCCAAGGTCAAGCAGCTCGTGCTGCCCCGGCTGGGCGTCTCCTTCCCCATCACCGACACGGGCATCATCCACTTCTCCTACGGCCACTTCGCCCAGATGCCCGCGCTGCGGCAGATGTACGTCAACCCCGAGTTCGAATTCCCCGTGGGCACCACCCCTACCTTCGGCAACCCCAACATGCGGCCCGAGCGGACGGTGCAGTATGAGATCGGCCTGCAACAGCAGCTCACCGACGACGTCGCCTTCGACGTGACGGGCTTCTTCAAGGACATCCGTGACTACCTGGCCCTGCAAACGATCCGCTACAGCACCATCGCCGGGGAGGACGTCTACAACATCTACCTCAACCGCGACTACGCCAACATCAAAGGGATCACGTTCGCCCTGACGAAGCGGCGCGGGCGCGGCGGCCTCGTGGCGGCCACACTCGACTACACCTTCCAGATCGCCGAGGGCAACCGCAACGACGCCAACGCCTTCTTCTTCAACTTCCTCTCCGGCCGCGAGACGGAACTGGAACTGATCCCGCTCGACTTCGACCAGCGCCACATCGTCTCGGGCACCGTGACGCTCACCCGTCCACGTAACTGGGGCCTCTCGCTCATCGGACAGTTCGCCACCGGCTACCCCTATACCCCCCTCCTGATCGACCAGAAGCTCGACCAGCTGCCCAACAGCGACCGCAAGCCGTCGCAGATCAAGCTGGACCTGCACGCCTACAAGGATTTCGCGCTGGGCGAGCGCTTCTCGCTCCGCATCTTCGCCAAGGTGTTCAACGTGTTCGACCGGATGAACGAGCGGTTCGTCTTCAACGACACGGGCCGCGCCACGTACTCGCTCAACGGCGAGCGGGGCGTGCACGCCTCCTGGGAGCCCGCCTACGGCCTGCCGGGCATCCACACGCTCGACGAGTACAACACCCGCCCCCACTACTTCTCCGCCCCCCGCGAAGTGCGCCTCGGGGCGACGCTGTCGTTCTGATCGTTCAGCGTTGTCACGTTTAACGTCAAAAGTTCAAACATTATGGCCACGGTAAAGCGGTTTGAAGAACTCGTTGCCTGGCAGACAGCACGTCATCTCGTCAATGAGATTTATGCACTGACCGGTGACGGAGCTTTTGCACGTGATTTCGGTCTACGTGATCAGATTCAACGGGCCGCCGTGTCGGTGATGAGCAACATCGCCGAGGGGTTCGAGAGCCGCACCCAGCGCCTCTTCATCGAACACCTGGGGCGGGCACGGGCCTCTTGTGGAGAGGTTCGTTCCCAACTCTACGTAGCGCTCGACCTAGGCTATATCGACCCGCCCCAGTTCGATGCGCTGTATGAATGCACCGACAAAACATCGCGCCTGATATACCGCTTAATGACGTATCTGACTTCCCTCGATGACACACCCCGCATACGGGAAGATATCCTCCCATACGACCCCTCGGGACGTCTTTCCCAGGAGACAGCCTGATTGCCTTCCCTCACTTTTTGACAACGTGCAACGTTCAACGGGCAACGTATGAAACCCTTTCTTTTAACATTCACCCTCGCCCTCACCCTGGCCGTGCCGGCCCTGGCCCAGGACGCCGGGCGGCAGACCGGATGGACGTACGACGAGGTGCGCCGGTGGATCGACCGGCAGGCCGGTAAAGGCGGCCCCGCCACGCCCCTGCAGCTCGACTGCGTGGACTTCACCAACCGCCGCGACGCCGTCATGAACGGCAACCGCATCACCACGCAGATCCTCAACTTCGGCTCCATCTCCGCCCCCGGCAACACCATCACGGACATCGTCTGGAACGGCCTCGGCTACGGCTACGAGTTTGGCCCCTTCGTGGCCGCCGAGGTCGTCGACGAGGGGCACCGCGACCCCAAGAGCGTGCAGCTCCGCGACGAGAACGGCAACCTGGTCCTGGACGAGAACGGCGACCCCATCTGGGTGATGCACATCGTCTCGGACGGCATCGTCTCCAACGGCGGCGAGGTCTCGCCGGATGGTTCCACGTTCTGGGGCTGGCAGCCTATCCCGTGCGCCCAGCCCGTGGGCAACTTCGCCGGCATCGAGGTGGTCAGCCCCAACTCGTCGCTCATCCCCACCAGCGACGCCCCGGACAAAGACCTCGACGGCAAGCCGGACTCGTGGCCCGACTCGTGGTTCAACCCCAACCTGAAGGAGTACGTCTGGCCCGGCGCGCTCCAGCAGGGCGCCTCCAACGCCGACAAGGAGGCCCTCTACTTCATGAACGACTACAGCAACTGCGAATTCGCTTACGACCCCTTCCCGTCCGACCCCGACCTCAACTGCGGCCTGGGCCTGGAGGTGGAGGTCCGCATTTACCAGTGGGCCAACCCGCTGGCCGAAGACGCCATCTTCCTCATCTACAAGATCACCAACAAGAGCGAGCGCGACCTGGAGAAGGTCACCTTCGGCATGTGGGGCGATCCCCACGTGGGCGGCCCGGGCGACTGGCCCGACGACTTCGCTTTCTTCGACAAGAACCTCGACATGGTCTTTGCCTGGGATGCCGACGGTCGCTCCGACATCCCCGGCCGTCCCCCGGGCTACTTCGGCTACAAGTTCCTCGAAAGCCCCGGCGTGGGTAACGAGATCATCGACGGCCAGTTCTTTCAGGGTGACGGCATCGACAACGATGGCGACGGAATGGTCGACGAGTCGTGGACGGACGGCATCGACAACGACAACGACTGGGACCCCGAACGCGACGACGTGGGCGTCGACGGCATCCCGGGCACCGGCGATGAAGGCGAGAACGACGGCCGCCCCACGGCCGGCGACCCGTTCGACATCACCCGCCCCGGCGAGCCCAACTTCGAGTTCACCGACATCGACGAGAGCGATATGATCGGGCTGACCTCGTTTGCCTCGCCCCGCTTCGCCGGCAGCCGTATCTCGAACGACGAACAGGTGTGGGACTGGGTCACCCCCGGCCGCTTCGACAGCGTGCCCGCCGAGCCGGGTGACTACGTCTTCCTCTACGGGTCGGGCAGCTTCAAGCTCCGTGCCGGCGAGACGAAACGCTTCTCCATCGCCCTGATCGTCGGCGAAAACCTGGAAGACCTGCGCCTCAACGCGCAGACCGTCCAGCAGATCTTCAACGTCGGCTACCGCTTCGCCAAGCCGCCCGAGAAGCCCATCGTCCGCGCCGTGGCCGGCGACGGCAAGGTGACGCTCTACTGGGACGACCGCGCCGAGGCGAGTGTCGACCCCCTCTCCCGTGAGCAGGACTTCGAGGGCTACGTCATCTACCGGTCGACCGACCACGAGTTCAGCGACCAGCAGACCATCACCGACATCAACGGCTCCAAATTCCTGTTCCGCCCGCTGACGAACAGCCTGGGTGTGGAAGCCAAATTCGACCTCGACAACGGCCTGAAGGGGCCGTCCCCGATCCCCTTCCCGCAACGCGGCGTCGCCTACGACCTCGGCGACGACACCGGCCTGTTCCACACCTACGTGGACTCGAACAACGTCGTCAACGGGCAGACGTACTACTACGCCGTCGTCGCCTACGACCGGGGCTTCGCCGGCGAGAGCGGGGACGTGCTGGTCGGCATCCCGCCGAGTGAGACGAGCAAGACGATCACCTACAACCCCGTCACGGACGACTACATCTTCGACGTCAACACCGTCGCCGTGACGCCGGCGCCGCGCGTGGCCGGCTACGTCCCGCCCTCGATCGAGGCGGCCGGCGGGATCGTGCACACCCAGGGCCATGCCACCGGACAGATCACGGTCAACATCGTCGACGAGATGGCCGTGCCGGACGGCGGCGAATACAGCATCCGCTTCGAAGAGGTCGACGGCCAGGTCGTTTACTCGGTCGTGGACGAGGTGCTGCGCACGGCCACCGTTCGCGCCATCGTGGGCAAGACGTCTTCGCTCGGCGTGCGGAACGTGATCCCGGAGACGTTCCAGCTCACGAACGCCAGCGGCGCCGTCTTGCAGGAAGGCGTTGACTATGAATTGAATGCCGCCAGCGGCTCGGTCCTGATCCTGGGCGGGGCCGAGGACGGCGAGGAGCTGCTGGCCACGTTCCGCTACTACCCCCTCTACCGGAGCGACCGGCTCCAGTCCGAGGAGTCCAACATCGTGTTCGACGGCCTCCACCTGTTCGTGCAGGACGACGCGCTGGCGCTCGACCTGGAGCAGACCGGCTGGGTGCAGGGCGGCGACGGCATCCCTTACACCGTGCGCGTGGCCACCTCCGGGCCGGGACGTAAGGCTCAGCCGTTCGACTACGAAATCACATTCTCGGACAACCCCGTCACCACCAGCTTCAGCAACAACCTGCCGCTGCCCTTCGAGATCGTCAACCTGACGCGGGCCAACCAGCCGATCCAGGCCTTCGTGCCCGACCTCAACCGCAACGGTGCCTGGGACGTCAACGAGCAGATCATCTTCCTCGAAGACATCGACGGCACGCTGACGGCCACCTGGGAAGTCAAGTTCGACGACACCGGCGCGAAACCCGGCAGCGGCGACGTGTTTTTCGTCCGCACCTTCAAGCCGTTCCGTTCCGACGACGTCTACACCTTCAAGACCGTTGGCGCCACGACGGATGCCGCCCGTGTCAAGAACGAGTTGCGCAACGTCTATGTGGTGCCCAACCCGTACGTCGCCACAAACGAGATCGAGCCGCGCAACCCGATCTCACGCTCCGAACGGGGCGACCGCCGGCTCTACTTCGCCAACGTGCCCCAACGGTGCACGATCCGCATCTACACCCTCGCCGGCGAACTCGTCGACGTGATCGAACACGACAGCACGCTCGACGACGGCAAAGCCTTCTGGGACCTGCGCTCGAAAGACAACATGAACATCGCCTACGGCCTCTACCTCTTCCACGTGGAATCGGAGGAAGGATCGTACATCGGCAAGTTTGCGGTCATCAAATAGCGTTGAGACGTTAGCTCGTCGCCATGACGGCACGTCAGGCCTCCGTGACCTTCGGGTGCCAGCCCGCTAACGTTATCACGTTCAAACGTTTGAACGAAATGAAACGACGGATCCCCCTGTTGATCTTGCTGCTTCTGGCCGTGCCGGTGCAGGCACAGACCCTCGGTGAGGCCGAAGAGCCGGAGACGATCACGAAGGTCGGCACGACGGCGGCGCAGTTCCTCAAGCTGGGCGTCGGTGCGCGGGCGGTGGCGCTGGGCGGCACGTTCGTGGCCGAGGCCAGCGACCTCTCGGCGCTGTACTGGAACCCGGCCGGGCTGGCGCGTCTGAACGGTAGCGCCGTCCAGCTGGCCCATACCCGCTACCTGGCCGACATCGACTACAGCTTCGCCGCGTTCGGCCTCAACCTGGGCAACGCCGGCACCCTGGCCGCCTCGCTGATCTTCCTAGACTCGGGCGAGATGGAGGTTCGCACCATCCGCGATCCCGAGGGCACCGGCGAACGGTTCAAGGTGCAGGATTTCGCCCTTCAGCTCACCTACGCGCGTGCCCTGACCGATCGCTTTTCCATCGGTGGGACGGCCAAGTACATCAACGAGCGCATCTGGCACAGCACGGCTTCGGCCTTCGCCTTCGACATCGGCATCCTCTTCACCACCCCGTTCGAGCCGCTCCGCCTGGGAGCCAGCATGGCCAACTTTGGTCCGAAGATGCAGATGAACGGCCGGGACATCCTGTTCAGCGTGGACCCCGACCCCGACCGGCAGGGCAACGTGGAAGTGGTCAACTCGGCGTTCCTCACCGACCGTCACCCGCTGCCGCTGCTCTTCCGCGTCGGACTGGCCTGGGACGCCCTCGCCACGGCCAACCACCGCGTCGTCGTCCTGACCGACGCCGCCCATCCCAATGACAACAGCGAGTACATGAACGTCGGGATGGAGTACAGCTTCCGTAACCTGCTGGCGCTCCGGGGCGGGTTCCGCAACCTGTTCGAGCGCGACGGCGAGCAGGGCCTCACCTTCGGCGCCGGCCTCAACGTCCGCCTGGACCGTACCCTGCGCGTACGCTTCGACTATGCCTATGCCGACTTCGGCCGCCTCGAACAGACCCACTGGTTCACCTTCGACCTGGCATTCTGACGTTCCTCCCGTCGTAACTCGTCAGGTGTCCATCGTCACAGAACCTGGAGCCATGCGCGTCGCCCCCCATCCACCGTACCCCTCAACCCGGCCTCCCATGTCGAAACGGCTTCTGCCTTCTCTCGCGCTGATGCTGGCCCTGGTGAGCGCCGCCGCTGTGCCAGCACTCGGACAGATCCTGCACGACCTGACCGAGCGCACGGTCCTGCTGGCGCCCTCGGAGACGGTGGTAGCCGGCAAGCGCGCCACGCTGACGACCACTTCATCCGTCGTCGAGGCCCCGTTCAACGGGGTGGTGATACAGGGGTATGCCGACGATCCGAACGTGAAGGGCTGGATCCGCTTCGAGGAGCGCGGCGGCTGGGGTGCCTGGCAACCGATGCGCCTCATCCGGTCGGCCACGGACGGGACGTTCGCCGGCGGCTACCGGGATGAGATCTACCGCAGCGGTCAGCGATTCGAACTGCGTTTTGAGTTCACGGCGGGTACGTCTTTCCACCTCGTGGGCGCCGGCGTCTTCGACAACCGCAACGACGAGGACCGTCAGGCAGCGGGCGGAATCGTCCCACGCTACGGCAAGAAGACGGGCCACATCATTCCCCCGCCGCTCATTACCCGGGCCGAGTGGGGCGCCGCACCGTTCCGGGGCACCCCCTCCCCGCTGGCGCCGAACGGCTACGAGTACATGACCTTTCACCACGCCGCCGGCTACTCGGCCACGACGAAAGAGGAAGGCATCCGGCAGGTGAAGGCCATCCAGGACCTGCACCAGAACGTCCGGGGATGGAGCGACATCGGCTACCAGTTCCTCATCGACCGGGGGGGGCATCTGTACCAGGGCCGTCCTTTCCTCGACGACGCCACCTCGCTGGAGGAAGTGCCGGCGCTGGCCCTCGGCGCCCACGTGGGCGGCCACAACACCGGCAACATCGGCGTCTCGCTCCTGGGCTGCTACCACCCGCCGGAAGGATCGTTCTGTCAGGAGGTCATCACGCCGGAAGCCCTCGAGACGTACATCGTCCTGTTCGCCTTCCTGAGCGAACGCTACGGCGTCGAGCCCGAACTCATCCGGGGCCACCGCGATTTTTCGAGCACGGCCTGCCCCGGCGACAACAACTACGTCCTGCTCCCCTCCCTGCGTGAAGACGTGGCCCAGATGCTCCTGACCGGCAACGCACCGCTCGGCCAGGCCGTGCTGGCCGCCAGCGTGGATGCCGTCGGGGTCGTGCGCCTGGCCTGGGAGGTCGTGGCGGACAACGGCATCGCCGGCTTCCGCCTCGTGCGTGTCATCGACGGGACGCCCGAGATCATCTATGAAAGCCAGGCCGCACTCCCCGACCTCATCGCCGACGAAGGGGTCCGCCGGCCCGGCGCGGTACGCTACGAACTGTATGCGTTCGACGCGACGGGCCGCACCCAGCTGCTGGCTTCCACCGAGGTGGTCGTGGAAACACCCGACCGGTTCACCCTGGCCGAAGTTTTTCCCAATCCCCTTCGGGACCGGGCCACGATCCGGTATTTCCTGGAGCGCGACGGCTTCGTCGACCTCCGTATCTATGATGCCACCGGCCGCGAGGTCCGTCGCCTCGTCGACGCGTACCAGCGCAGGGGACAGTGGTATACCGTTCCCTTCGACGCCACGGACCTGCCCGCCGGCGTGTATTTCTACCGCCTCCGTGTCGAGGGGTTTGCCGGGATCGACTTCGACCGCACGGGCACCCTCGTCCTCGTACGCTAATACGACACGGGCGATCTTCCTCGAGTGATACTTGAAGTGGACGGGCCGTTCGCCTTATCTTTTCGGGCAACCTACCTCGGTCCGGGCCGTCGTACCCCCGGACGTCCTGCGAACCCTACCCCGGGATCCGATATGGTTGTCACGCCCCGACGTCCCTGGTGGCCGGCCACGGCCCTGTGCGCCCTGCTGCTCGCCCTGGCACTCCCCGCCCGTGCCGATGACGATCTCCTCCGCATCCGCCTCTTCGATCGGGAAAACCCGAAGGCCCTGACGATCTCCAGCGAAGACGGCCTGTTGCTGTATGCCGGCGACGCCACCGAACCGATGCAACACCTCGGCCGGAACGCATCGGTTCGGATCAGCGTGCGCGGTACCGAGTTGTTCGTGGAAGTGGACGACCTGCGCCTGCATGCCACATCGCTCCGCGTGCGGCCCGACGGCGCTAACCCGATGACCCTCACGGCGACGACCGCGGGGGACGAGACGGTAACCCGTCGCTATCCCGGCACCCTGACCCTTACGCCCGGTCCCGACGGCAGTCTGGTGGTCGTCAACCATGTCGACGTGGAGACCTACGTGGCCGCCGTCGTCGCGCGCGAGTACGGGTTCGACGACCTCGAAGGAGCCAAGGCCATGGCCGTCCTCATCCGCACCTATGCCCTGCGGGCCCTCGGGAAGTTCGGAGCCGATTACGACCATGTCGATCACACCCTGTCGCAGGTGTATCAGGGCCTCGACCGCATCTCCGAGGTGGCGCGGGAAGCCGCCCGGCAGACGGCCGGTGAGATCCTGACCTACCGCGGTGAACCGGTCGAGGCCGTCTATTTTGCCTCCAGCGGAGGACACACGGCGGACAACGAGACCGTCTGGGAGGCCGCTCCCCGCCCCTACCTGCGGGGTAAACGCGATCCCTACGACCGCTCGCCCCACGCCTCCTGGCAATTCAGGGCGAATCGCTCGGAGTTGCTCGCCGCGCTCTCGGACGCTTTCGGCCAGCGGGTCGAAGGGTTTCTCATTGAAGAGCGCAGCCGCGACGGGCGCGTCCGTACCATCACGCTGCTCGGATCGCCGGAACGCACGGTCACGGGCAATGCGTTCCGCCTGGCAGTCCTGAAGCGGTTCGGCCCCACGAGCCTCAAGAGCACCCTGTTCGATGCCCGGGTGCAGGGCAACCAGTACGTCTTCGACGGGCGCGGCTTCGGGCATGGGGTCGGTCTGAGCCAGTGGGGGGCCCACGAGATGGCGCGGCAGGGACACGACTACCGCGACATCCTGGCCTTCTATTACACGGACGTGCAGATCCAGCGCAATGCCGACTATGCGGCCCTGCTCGCCCGTCGGGACACCCCTCCGGCCCTTGCCGACGCCATGCCACGTCCGGAAACCCCGGTTTCTGCGGACCTCACGGCGGGTTCATCCCGGGCTGAACCCGACGACGCGGCCCCGCTCCCGCCGCCTCGTCCGCAGCGAGCAGAACCGGAACGAGCGATCCTTTCGTGGACCGGCCCGGCTCGTACGTCATTCCGGCGGAGCCAGCCGCGCCGCCTGGGCTGGTAGGCCCGCCAGCCGCTTCCCGCTCTCCTCACCGACGCGATGAACCGCCGTTCCGCCTTCGTTTTTCTGCTCCTCGGCCTGGTCGTGTCGGCACGCGCGCAGGAGGCCGACACGCTCTCCGGCACGCTGCCCGCCATCGAGGTGACGGCCACCCGGGGCACGGAGACAGCCGAAACGGCGCCGCTCGCGCTCTCCCTTCTGACGCGGTCTCCGGAAGAGGTGGCGCTCACGCCCGGCCTCACGCTCGAGGAGGTCCTGGCCCCGTTGCCGGGCCTGTGGGTCAACGCA
The DNA here is from genome assembly GCA_964552015.1 of uncultured Rhodothermaceae bacterium. Lineage (GTDB taxonomy): Bacteria > Bacteroidota > Rhodothermia > Rhodothermales > ISCAR-4553 > Rhodocaloribacter. The sequence continues at coordinate 11,948 of CAZKFR010000013.1, forward strand.
CGGGGACACGACGCCGTGGGAGAGCGCGTGGTTGTCCGCGGAGCCGGCAGCCGTGCCGCCTTTGGCGTGCGGGGCATACAGGCCCTGCTCGATGGCATCCCGCTGACGATGCCGGACGGACAGGCCATCCTCGACGTCGTCGATCCCACCTTCATCCGTCGTGCCGAACTCATCCGGGGCCCTGCCGCACACTTCTGGGGCAACGGTAGCGGCGGCGCCCTTGCGCTCTCGACGGCGGCCTTCACGGACCCACCGTTCGGCAGGATTCGAGCCCTCGCCGGCTCGTACGGCACGCGTCATCTGGCTGCGGAGACCGCCTTCCGGGCCGGCCATCACCGTTTCCACGTTATGGCCTCGGACGCCCGCCGGGACGGCTACCGTACCCACAGCGCGGGGCGTTTCACCCGGGGCATCGCCCACGGTGACCTCGACCTGGGCGCGCGCACCCACGCCCGCTTCACCGCCGCCTTCGCCGACCAGGACGCCGAGCACCCGGGCACCCTCACCGCCGACCAGTTCGCCGAGACCCCCCGGGCCGCCAACCCGTCGTTCGTAGCCGCGGCCGCCGGCAAAAAGAGCCGCCACGCCCAGTCGGCCCTCACCCTGTTCCACACCACCGATCGGGGTGCCCTCGAAGCCACCGTCTATGGCATCCTGCGGACGCTGGACAACCCCCTGCCGTTCGCGTACATCGACCTGACGCGGCGGGCGGGGGGACTGCGCCTGGCCTGGCGTAACGACCAGGCCCGCCTTCCCTACGGCCTCGCCCTCGACGCCGGCCTTCAGCACGACGACCGCCGCAACGACGAAAACGACGCGGGCCGCCCCGCCGGGACGCCGCTGCTGGACCAAACCGAGACGGTGCGCAACCTGGCCGCCTCGGCCCATCTCCGCCTGCCCCTGCCGGCCCACCTCCACCTGACGGCCGGTCTGCGGGCCGACCACCTCCGCTTTTCGCTCGACGACCACCTCCCGCCAGATGCCTCCGGGCATCGTACGTTTTTCGCCCTGAGTCCGTCCGTGAGCCTGGCTTTTGAAGCCGGGGACGCCCTTTTCTTCGCCGGCCTGCACACGGCCTTCGAGACGCCGACAACCACCGAACTCGTAAACCGTCCCGACGGAGCCGACGGTTTCAATCCCGAGGTGCAGCCCGAGCGGACGGTGGGGGTGGAAGCCGGCGCCCGGGGACGTCGTGCCGGACTGGCGTACGACGTGGCGCTGTTCTGGGCGCACGTCCGGGATCGGCTCCTTCCGTTCCAGACCGCCACGAGCGAGGGACGCACGTTCTATCGGAACAGCGGGGGGCTCCGCTATGCCGGCATCGAAGCCGCGTTCGACTGGACGGCCCGGCCGGGTCTTACGCTATCGGCCACCTACACGGGCGGCCGGTTCGTGTTCGACGACGGTGAACAGGCCGGTAACCGGCTCCCGGGCGTCCCGGATCATCGCCTGCTCCTCGCCCTGCGCTTCGAGCGCCGCGGGCTGTGGGGCCGGCTCTCGCTGGAAGCCGTCAGCCACCAGTATACGGATGATGCCAACACGGCCAGGGCCGACGGCTACGCCGTGCTGGACGCACACGCCGGCCACGGAGGGCTCCAGGCCGGGCCGGTGCGGGTGGCCCCCTTCCTGCAGATCAGCAACGTGTTCGACGTCCGGTACAGCGCCTCGGTGACCGTCAACGCCTTTGGCGGGCGCTACTACGAGCCGGCGCCGGGCCGCACCGTGACCGCCGGTCTCAACCTGCTCTTCGACTGAGGGCGAGGACTCATACGTCCACCCAGGGATCGTCGCCGTCGCGCCAGCCGCCCCGGGCCATGTACGGCGTCGTGTACGCCCAGGCCCCCCGTCCCCGGGCATCGATGAGCAGGAGGCCCGCCGTCGCCCCCTGCCCCTCCGGGTTCCTTACGTCCTGGTAGAGGTGCCGGAGCCGATCACGGACGACCACCTCGACGCTGAGTCCTTCGGCCACCCGATCCACCGCGCGGGCACAGAGCACCACGGCGGCAATGGCTTCGCCCCAGCCCGTAGCACTGGCCGCGGCACGACCCGACGCGTAATAGCCGGCGCCCGGGATCGGCGAATCGCCCACCCGACCGGAAGGGCGGAAGGGCGTGCCGCCCGTCGAGGTGGCTGCCGCCAGACGGCCCGACCGGTCGCGTGCCACACAGCCCACCGTCCCCCGGGGTGTCTGCGGCAAGAAGGCATGGCTGGGATGATAGCCGGCCTGCTCCCGCAGGGCCTCGTAGCGGCGACGTTCCCGCTCGCAGATGAGCACCTCGTTGTCCACCAGCGGGATACCTTCCGCCGCGGCGAACCGCTCGGCGCCCTCGCCGGCCAGGAGGCGCACCCGTCCGCCCCCCGCCTCCATCAGCCGGCGCGCCACGCGGATCGGATGCGCCAGCCTCCGAACGCCCATCACCCCGCCATAGTCGAGGGTCGCACCATCCATCAGGCCCGCGTCGAGTTCGACGGTGCCCTCGCGCGTGAGCACGGCTCCACACCCCGCGTCGAAAGCACCGTGGCCCTCCATCACGGCCACCACCTCGGTGACCACATCGGGGGCCGGCACCCCTTCTCGCAGCAGACGTCGTCCCACCCGGAGCGCCGCCCGCAGCCCCGCCCGATGGGCTTCATGCTCACCGGGCGGGATGTTCCAGGCCCCGCCGTGCACCAGCAGGGCGGCCCCGCCCGCCCCCGGCGCCGCCTGGCCCCCACTCCGTATGTCCATGTTTCCCTCCATTGACCCACCTCCGGAACACCGGGCCAACCTACGGCCACCCGGCCCGCGTTGCAATAAACCACCCCGGCGGAACGGGAAAAAAACAAGCCGAGCACCCCGCTGGCTCATCCCGGCCACCGGTGCGTATATTCGGGTTCCATCGCTCACCCCCCTCTCACCGTACCCATGGAAACGTTCGTCGCGGGCATCCTGGACCGTCTGCGCTCCTACTTCGACCCCGAAGCGCTGGGCCATCTACTTACCGATCGGCTGGCCGACCTGATCGTTGCCAGCCTGGTCTTTCTGGCTTTTTACCTGCTCTGGCGCCTGCTACACCGGCTCCTCGACCCGCTCTTTCGACGAACGGGCCTCGATGCAACGGCCCGCTCGTTCATGGAGACGGTGCTGAAGTACGCCATCCTGATCCTGGGCCTGATCAACGCCTTCGCCATCATGGGGATCAATACCGCCTCCCTGATCGCGAGCCTCGGCATCGCCGGCCTCACCATCGGCTTCGCCGCCCGGGATGCCCTCTCCAACATGATCTCGGGCCTGTTCATCTTCTGGGACCGTCCGTTCGTCATCGGGGACCTGATCGAGGTCGGGGACAAATACGGGCAGGTAGAACGCATTACCCTCCGCTCGACCCGCGTCGTAACCCCCGACGGAAAGATGCTCGCCATCCCCAACAACGAGATCGTCAACAAGACGGTGGCCTCGTACACCAACTTCCCCCACCTCCGGATCGAGGTGGAGGTTACCGTGGCCACCCACGAAGACCTGGGGCGTGCCCGCCGCCTGCTCCTCGACCTGGTGCGGGACGACCCCGAGGTGATGCAGGACCCACCGCCGCGCGTCGTCGTCAAGGCTCTTAACGACTACAACGTGGCCCTGGCGCTGCAGGTCTGGATCGACGACGAGCGGCGGCATATCGAGAAACGCTTTGCGCTGCGCGAGGCCGTCTTCGAGACCTTCACCCGTGCCGGCGTCGACATGCCCTTCGAAACCCTCTCGCTCACCCCGATCGAAGTCCGTACCGCCCGTTCCGCATGAACTTCTCGTTATCGTTTACGCCGGCGCTTCTGCCCCCGGCCTGGCAGGTCCTTCCGCTCGGCCGCCGCCTGCCCGGCACGCCCCAGGCCGTGCCCGATACCACGACCGCCGACACGCTGGCCCCTGACACGACCTCCTTCCTCGACTACCTTCGGGCCGACTCGACGCTGCTCCGTCTGGCCGAGCCGGCCTCCCTCCATACGTTCATCGGAGACCTGAAGGCGATCCTCCTGGATGCCTCGCTGTGGGTCGGCATCCTGGCGCATCTGCTGCACATCCTGCTCATCTTCTTCCTGACGTTCCTCACGATCCGCCTGCTCGACAAGATGGTGCGTCAGTGGATCCACCGGTTCGAGGAGTTGCCCGCCCTGCACCCCCGCCGCCAGCGCGCCACGACCATCGGCAACCTGATCTCCTCGGCGGCGCGGTACATCCTCTGGCCGATTGCCATCATCATGATGCTGAGCGAACTGCGGGTGGACGTGGGCGCGCTCATCGCCACGGCCGGCATCGCGGGCCTGGCCATCGGCTTCGGCGCCCAGACGCTCGTCAAGGACATGATCAGCGGCATCTTCCTGCTCTTCGACGACACGATCCACGTCGGCGACATGGTCAAGATCGGCGCCGACAGCGGCACGGTCGAGCACATCGGCGTGCGGCTGATCAAGGTGCGCAAGTTTGATGGCGAGGTGCTCATGATCCCGGCCGGCGAACTCCGCATCTTCGGCAACCGGAGCATCGACTTTGCGCGGGTGATCGTCGAGATCGGCGTCTCCTACGAGCAGGACCTCGACACCATCCTGCCGGTCATCGAGCGGGTGGCGAACGAATGGGCCGCCGGGCGACGCGAGATCCTCAAGGAGGAAAAGCCGACCGTGCAGGCCATCATGAGCTTCGGCGAGTCGTCCGTCAACGTCCGCGTCGTGGTGCAGGTGATCCCCGGCGAGCAGTTCCAGGCCGAACGGGACCTGCGGCTGATGCTGAAACGCACCTTCGACGAACTCGGCATCGAGATCCCCTTCCCGCGCCGCACCCTCTACGTGCGCGAGGAGAAAGAGACCCCGCCCCGCCGCATCGTGGACCCGCACCGCCCCCCTCCCCCGGAAACGGACGTGCCGGAGACGGACTGAAAACCGGTTGAACGAGTACCGTTTGACGTTGAACGTGTAACGTTACTCGTTCGACGATGAACGCAGCATGACCATCCGAACATGCCCATGCGCGTTTCCGTCGTCATTCCGGCCCTCAACGAGGCGGCCTACATCGGGCGCACGCTCGCTGCGCTGGCCGAGGGGAGCGATTCCGGAGAAATTATTGTCGTGGACGGCGGCTCGACGGACGACACGCCGGCGCTGGCGGCACGGCATGGCGCCCGGGTGCTGACCGGGCCGCGCGGGCGTGGGCGCCAGATGAATGCCGGCGCGGCCCACGCTTCGGGCGAGGTGCTCTTCTTCCTGCACGCCGACACGCTGCCGCCACCCGGTGCTCTCGACCTGATCCGGCAGACCCTCGCCGATCCGTCCGCCGAGGCCGGCGCCTTCCGTCTGGCCTTCGACCACTCGACTCCCCTGCTCCGCTTCTACGGCTTCTGCACCCGGCTGCCCTGGCCCGCCATCTGCTTCGGCGACCGGGGTCTGTTCGTCCGGCGCTCCGTCTTTGAAGCCCTCGGGGGGTTCTCCGAGGCGCCACTCTTCGAGGACCTCGACCTCGTCCGGCGGCTCCACCGTCGCGGCGGTTTCCGCTTCCGCCCCGAGCACGTCGTCACGGCCGCCCGGCGGTTCGAGGCACACGGCGCGTTCCGGCAGCAACTCCGCAACGTGCGCCTCTGGCTCCACTTCCTGCGCGGCACCGACCCGCACCGCCTTGCCCACCTGTATCCCTACCCGGAAACGACCTGCGAACCCGAGGTGTCGCGGGGTAGCTAGAACGGGTCCTTCTGCGCCGCCTCCGCTCAATCAAAGGGCTTGGTGCTGTAATTCGGCGCTTCTTTCGTGATATGGACGTTGTGCGGGTGGCTCTCGCGCACGCCCGACTGCGTCACCCGGACGAACTGGGCCTTCTCGTACAGTTCCTCGATGGTAGCACACCCGCAGTACCCCATGGCCGCTCGCAGGCCGCCGAGCATCTGGTAGACGACCTCGTGGAGGGTGCCACCGTAGGGAACACGTCCTTCGATGCCCTCGGGCACGAGTTTCTTGATGTCGTCCTCCACGTCCTGGAAGTAGCGGTCCTTGCTGCCGGCCTGCATGGCTCCGAGCGACCCCATGCCGCGGTAGCTCTTATACTTGCGGCCTTCGAACAGGATGGTCTCGCCCGGACTCTCCTCAACACGGGCAAAGAGCCCGCCGATCATGACGCTGCTGGCCCCGGCGGCCAGCGCCTTCGGGATGTCGCCCGTGTGCTTGATGCCACCGTCGGCGATGATGGGGATACCGTGCGGACGAGCCGCCCGCGCGCACTCCATGACGGCCGTGAGTTGCGGCACCCCGACGCCGGCCACGATCCGGGTGGTGCAAATCGAGTTGTGCACGATCGCGTTGTCGGCGATGAAGCTGTGGGTGGGGCAATCCACCTCGATGTCATAGACCGGCACCGCCACCCCCAGTCGCCGCGCCTCCAGTTTCTTGACGATCTGGAATCCCCGGACCCGACGCCGGGCATGCGACACGTTGAGCCGGGAACGCATGCTCGGCCGGCACCGATCCTCCGCGACCCCGTCCAGTCCACCAGCCGTGGCCGCCTCGGTCCGGCTGTTGGGGAAACTGCCCGTTACCATGAAGCAGAGCACGTTGAACAGTTCGACCAGGCGGGGCGAGGTGTTGCGGAAACAGAGCCGCCCATCGCCACTTACATGGCCGTCGCTCGCCACCAGGCCGTCGAGGAGCCCCTGCAGGTAGTCCGGGTTGGTGCACAGATACGCCGGCGGCAGGTGCTTCTCGTTCCGCTTGCCGAAAGAGGCCAGCAGCCGTGCCCAGGGCAAGGAATAGAGATGCAGGCTGATGACGTTCTTCTTCCCGCCGTCCCACCGGGGACGCACCCCGACGACCTGCTCCACACAGTCGGAAAGCTTCTCGGCCAGGTCGTATTCCTCCGAACCGAAATACCAGGAAACACGGCCGATCTCGCTGTTGCGTGAGGGGGCGATGAAGGCGTGCCCGTCGCCGAGGAACGTGCCGAAGAGGAAACCCAGCTCGTAGCTGTCCGGGATCCGGGTATGGTACCGGTCCAGTTGGCGCTCCTTGCGTATGGCGAACGCCTTCAAATCGATGGAAACGTGTTCCGGCAGTTCAAACCGGATCCGCTCCGGGAGGAGGAACGTGACGCGCTCGGCGGCTCCCACCTCCTGCCAGGAAAGTTTAGAGCCGCCCCGTTTCGTGGTCTTTTGCAACACGGCCGCATAGCCCTTGCTGGCAACGGTGGACTCCGCCACCGAAGTCAGGTCGCCGACATAGTACCGGTGATCCGGTGTCACGATGGTTTCGCGGTACGAGGCCGTGTGCCGGACGGCCATGACCTCCCGGATGCCCGTACACCAGGCCCGCCGGACGGTGACCGGCTGGCCGTGCATGTTGATCACGCGGTCGCCCGGGCGGATGTCTTCGATGTTCTTGTACGTGGCGTCGGCCATCAGCACGCGGGTGCCGGCGGCGAAGCAGCCGGGGCCTATGCCGACCTTCACGGCGTCCACGCCCGCCGCAATCAGATCCTCGGTCGCTTCGGGGGTGGCGACGTTGCCGGCGATGAGGTCGAGCGAGGGAAAGCGCTCGCGGACACGGCGGACGGTCCGGAGCACCCCCTCGGAGTGGCCGTGGGCCGTATCGACCACGACAAAGTCCACGCCGGCCCCGACGAGTGCCTCGACGCGGTCGAGCACGTCGGCCGTCACGCCGACGGCCGCCCCCACCCGGAGCCGCCCGTGCTCGTCCTTGCAGGCGTTCGGAAACTGCCGTTTCTTCTGGATGTCCTTGAACGTGATGAGCCCGCGCAGCCGCCCCTCTTCGTCCACCACCGGCAGCTTTTCGATCTTGTGACGTTGCAGGAGTCGCTCGGCCTCCTCCAGCGTGGTGCCTACCGGCGCGGTGACGAGGCGATCCTTTGTCATCACGTCGGCGAGCCGGGCCGAGCCGTCCATCTGGAACCGCAGGTCCCGGTTGGTGACGATCCCGACGAGGCGCCCCTCGGCGTCCACGATGGGGATGCCGCCGATGGAGTAGCGGGCCATCTGCGCGCGGGCCGCCTGCACCGTATCGTCCGGCGAGAGGGTGATCGGGTCGAGGATCATGCCGCTCTCGCTCCGCTTGACGCGACGCACCTCGGCAGCCTGCTGTTCGATGGTCATGTTCTTGTGCAGGACACCTACACCGCCTTCCCGGGCGATGGCGATAGCCATGCGCGCCTCGGTGACGGTGTCCATGGCCGCCGAGATCAGCGGGGCATTGAGCCGGATGTTTCGGGTCAGCCAGGTCTCGATCGACACCTCGCGCGGCATCACGGCCGAGCGACCCGGCACCAACAGGACGTCATCGTACGTGAGGCCTTCACCCCGGATCTTATCGGTGACGGGCTGAAGGGGTGTTAGCGGGGTCTGCATGGCGTTGTTGGTTGCGTGGTAGGTGGGTGGGGGTAGGCTGTGCCTCAGGGCTTGAGGCCGACCGACCGGCGCAGGCGACGCACCTCGGCATCCTGCAGGCGTCGCCACTTGCCCCGGCGCACGCCGGCCGTGGTCAGGCCCGCATAGGCGACCCGCTCCAACTGGACGACCTCGTGCCCGAGGGCCTCGAACATACGGCGGACCTGGCGGTTACGTCCTTCATGGATCTGCAGGCCCACCTCATGGTGGTTGTCCGGCGTCAGGTAGGCCACCCGGTCCGCCCGGGCCAGACCGTCGTCCAGCTCGATCCCTTCGCGAAGTTGCTCCAGCTGGTGCGGCTTGACGGCTTCCCGCGTGCGTACCCGGTAGAGTTTCTCGACCTGGTAGCGCGGGTGCATGAGCCGGTGGGCCAGTTCGCCGTCGTTGGTCAGGAGAAGCACGCCGGTGGTGTGGCGGTCCAGGCGCCCGACCGGGAATAGCCCCTCTTTCTCTTCGGGCGGCAGGTCGATCAGGTCGAGCACGGTGGCCCGGCCCTTCTCATCATCGGTGGTCGTAATCGTGTCGCCGGGCTTGTTGAGCAGGAGGTACAGATAGGGTTGCGGCGAGATGCGCCGGCCGTTGACGATCACCTCATCCCCCTCCTGCACCCGCACCCCCATCTCGGTAACCACCTCGCCGTTGACCCGGACGCGTCCTGCCCGGATCAGTTCATCCGCTTTGCGGCGCGAACACACCCCTGCCCGGGCAATGTAGCGGTTGAGCCGCATGCCATCGGTATCCGGTACCGGGGCGGATTTCGGCGCGACCTCGGGTTTGCGCTGTCGCGGCGTCCGGGAGGCCTTGTTCCGTCGTGACCCTTTCATGGCTTCGTTGGGCGGCAACCCGCGGGGATACGAGAAAACCCCGGCTCAGGGGTCCGAGGTTTCGTCCGGCGAGGCGTCCGGTGGTTGAGCTAGCGGTTCAGGCGCCCCTTCGTGGAGGCCGGCTTCCATCAGGAGCCGGGCACGCTCCCGGTTAAAGGCTGGATCGTTGAGTAACTCCTCAACCTCGCGCAGGTTCGGCAGTTCACCGAGGCTTTGCAGGCCGAACTGCTCGAGGAAACGGGCGGTGGTGCCATAGAGCAGCGGCCGCCCGACGGCCTCGCTGCGCCCCACAACGTCGATCAGATTGAGTTCGAGCAACCGGCGCAGGGCATAGTCGGAGTCCACGCCGCGCACGTAGTCGACTTCCGGCTTGGTGACGGGCTGCCGGTACGCCACGACGGCCAGCGTCTCCATGAGCGAGCGCGAGAGACGGCGTTGCCGGGTGTCTTCGAAGAGGGCCCGCACGTACGGCGCCAGTTCCGGTTCCGTTGCCATGCGGTACCCGCCGGCCCAGCGGTGGATACGGAAGGTCCGCTCGGTAGCTTCATAGGCGGCATTGAGCCGATCGACGGCTTCTTCGATGGCGGACACCGGCGGCCGCGGCTCCCCCGTCACCTCGGCATACACCGCCGCGATGCGGGCCGGTGCAAGCGGCTCATCGGCAGCAAAGATCATGGCCTCGCAGACACGCTCCAGGCTGCGACGCACCGGCGCCTCCCCGTCGGTATCCAGCACAGTCGTCTCGGCTTCCATGGCTTCAGCGGTTGATCCGATCGTCATCGACGGAGGCGGCTTCGCTTCCCGTTCGTGCCGCTACGACCCGCTCGACCAGAAAGTCGTCGGTACGGGCGACGTAGAGGCACACGTGCCCCTGGCGAGCCAGTTCCAGCACGGCCAGGAACGTGGCGATGATGAAAGCTTTGGAACGACGCGCCACCAGGCTGGCGAACGAGACACGCTGGCCGGAGAGCACCCGTTCCAGGACAAAGGCGATCTGGTCCTCGACGGCGTATTCCTCCCGCACCACCCGGTGGACCGGCTCGTCGACCGGCCGGGTCAGGATGCGACGGAGGGCAGCCACGAGGTCATAGACGCTGTTGTCCAGCAGCACCTCCTCCGGGGCCTCGTCCTGTGCCATAGCGGCTGCCCGGCCCCGCACGAAACGTTCGGCCCGGTCGGCCTCCCGCTCGGCAAGCACCCCGGCGGCCTCCTTGAACCGTACGTACTCGAGCAGCCGCTCCACCAGTTCACGCCGGGGATCGACCGGTTCGCCTTCCTCATCTACCTCGGGCGAGGGCAGCAGCATCCGCGCCTTGATGTTGATCAGAAGCGCCGCCATGTAGAGAAAGTCCCCTACACCGTCCAGATCGATCTCTTCGAGCCTCTGCACGTAAGCGAGAAACTCGTCGGCGATCCGGGCAATGGGGATGTCGTACACGTCCAGTTCATCCCGTCGGATGAAAAACAGCAACAGGTCCAGCGGACCTTCGAACTGCTCCAGGTGGACGCGATACATCGTACGCAAGATGGGGAATCGGTCGGGGCGAAACCAGGCACCGGGGCGAGGCCTGGCGGCCGGTTCACACGGCCACACGGGTCTTGAACCACGCCACCGTGCGCCGCAGTCCTTCCTCCAGGGCCACGTCCGGGCTCCACCCCAGCTCGCGCTGGGCCCGCGCATAGCCCAGCACGCTGCGCCGCTGCTCACCCGGCTTGGCGGGCGCATGCCGCTCGGGCACCGACGGGTCGATCAGCTCGCGCAACGTCCGGAACAGTTCGTTGACGTTCGTCTCGACGCCGGTCCCCACGTTGAAGATACCGCTGCCGTCATAGTTCAGCGCCGCCACGTTGGCCCGAACGACGTCCCCGACGTAGACGTAGTCGCGTGTCTGGAGCCCGTCGCCGTTGATGAAGGGGGCCTCTCCCCGGAGCATCCGTTCGGTGAAGATGGCCACCACGCCGGCTTCCCCATGGGGGTTCTGCCGCGGGCCATATACGTTGGCGTAACGCAACGCCACGTAGTCGATGCCGTACTGCGCCCGGTAATAGAACAGGTATTTTTCCGTACAGAGCTTCGTGATGCCGTAGGGCGAGAGCGGGCGAAGCGGGTGTTCTTCGTCCTGGGGCGTGTAGTCCGGTTCCCCGTAGATAGCCCCCCCCGTCGATGCAAAGAGCACCTTTTTCAGGCCATGCTCCCGCCCGGCCTCCATCAGGTTCAGGAACCCGATCAGGTTCACGTCGGCATCGAAGCGCGGGTCGGCCACGGAGCGGCGCACGTCCATCTGGGCGGCGTGGTGGCAGAGCACGTCGTATTGCTCGCGCCGCATGACCTCGGCGGCTTCGGGCGAGCGGATGTCCATCCGGTGTACGACGGCGCCTTCGGGCACGTTTTCTTCCCGCCCGCCCGAAAAATCGTCCATCACATGCACGTCGTGTCCCTGGGCGCGAAACGCATCCGCCACGTGCGAGCCAATGAATCCGGCGCCTCCGGTGACGAGGATCTTGTGTTTCATAACCGTGATGCTGTTAAGGGGTCTGGTTTCCGTTTCGAGGTACGAGGACGGCGCTGGAGAAGCGCTCGGGCACGAACAGCGTGCGGGCCACCTCCAGCACATCTTCCCGGGTTACGGCCTCCACCTGTTCGATGATTTCATCGAGCGTGAAATACCGCCCGTAGTAGAGTTCCTGCCGTCCGAGCCGCATCATCCGGCTGCCCATGCTCTCGAGCCCGAGCATGATCGAACCTTTGACCTGGTTGATAGCCTCGTTCAACATACGCGGGCTGACGGGCTGCTGCACCAGCCGGTCGAGTTCACGGAGAATGAGCCGCCGCGCCCGGTCCACCTTCGACGGGTCGGTACCCATGTACACGCCGAAGTCGCCGGTATCGGAGTGGAGGTTCATGAACGAGTAGATGTTATAACAATAGCCGTACTTCTCCCGAATGTTCTGGTTGAGCCGGCTCGACATGCCGCCGCCGAGCAGGGTGTTGAGCACCGAGAGCGCCGCCCGACGAGGGTCGTGCACATCGAAGGCGGGCAACCCCAGGACCAGGTGCGCCTGCTGCAACGGCCGTGCCTCGACGACGTGCGCGGGGACGTACCCATCGACGGGTGCCCGCGCGGCGGTGCCGGGCTGACGATCCGCCCGGGCAAAGATGCGCTCCACCTGCCGCACGAGGCGGTCGTGGTCCACGTTCCCTGCCACGGCCACGACCATCCGGTCGGGCGTGTAGTGCCGGTTCAGGTAGTCAACGAGCTGCTCGCGGGTGAAGGACACGACCGTTTCCGGGAAGCCAATCACCGGGCGCCCCATCGGGTGGTCGCCATAGAGGGCCGTCTCGAACCGGTCGAAGACGAGGTCCTCCGGCGTGTCCTCGTACATCCGCATCTCCTCGATGACCACGTCCTTCTCCTTCTCGAGCTCCCGTTCGGGAAACGTGGGATGGAGCACGAGGTCGCACACCGTGTCTACGGCCCGGGCCAGGTGCTCGTCGAGGGCCCGGGCATAATAGCAGGTGTACTCCTTGCCGGTGAATGCGTTGAGGTAGCCGCCCACGGCCTCCATGCGCCGGGCGATCTGGTGCATCCGCCGGTGGGCCGTCCCCTTGAACACCATGTGTTCGATGAAATGGCTGATGCCGCTCTCCGCGGCGGCCTCGTCCCGACTGCCGGTATAGACCCAGATGCCGACGGAGATCGAGCGTACGGACGGGATCTTCTCGGTCACGACGCGCACGCCATTGGGCAGTACGGTCTTCTCGAAGAGAGGGAGCGTGGCGGATTTCGGATAAGGCTTCATCGCGAGGATAAAGAAGAAGGCGAGAGCACCGGGCCCCCGCCTTGCTTGCTTACGGTTTGCGGGCTACGCCGGGTGTGAATCCGACGGGCCGCGATCGGGAGCGCTTATACCCGGGCCGGCGCCGGTGGGTTCGGCGCTCCGGCGCGTCGTCAGCGCCGTCCGCCCCGGCGATCCCGGCCGCCGCGGCCGCCATCCCGTCCGCCCCGGCCACCCCGGCCACCATCCCGACCACCGCGACCACCATCCCGGCCGCCGCGGCCGCCATTGCGGGACTCACGGGACTCATCGTACCCCTCGGGCTTGGGCAGGAACGGCTTGCGGCTGAAACGCAGCTTGCCGTCGTCGCGCACCTCGATGAGTTGCACCTGCACCTTGTCCCCCACCTGGAGGTGGTCCTCCACGCGCTCGACGTACCCGTAGTCAAGTTCGGAGACGTGCAGCAGCCCTTCCTTGCCCGGCAGGATCTCGATGATGGCCCCAAAGGGCTCGATCTTACGGACCGTTCCTACGTACGTCTCGCCCGCTTCCGGAACGGTGACGATGGCCTTGATCATCTCGATGGCGGCACGGGCGTTCTCCTCGTTCGTGGCCGCCACGGTCACGATACCGATCCCACCTTCCTCGGTGATGTCGATCGTCGTGTTCGTGTCACGCTGAATTCCCTGAATGACCTTACCTCCGGGGCCGATGACCGCCCCGATGAGGCTCGCATCGATGGTGATCTGGGTCAGGCGCGGCGCGTAGGGCGAGAGGTTGGGCCGCGGCCGGTCCAGCACGCTATCCATGATGTCCAGGATATGATGCCGCCCGGCCCGCGCCTGCTCGAGGGCCTGCAGGAGGATCTCCCGCGAGAGGCCGGCGATCTTGATATCCATCTGGCAGGCCGTGATGCCGTCCCGCGTGCCGGTGACCTTGAAGTCCATGTCCCCGAGATGATCCTCGGTGCCCAGGATGTCGCTCAGCACGGCCGTGCGCTGCCCGTCGCTGATGAGCCCCATGGCGATACCGGCCACCGCCTTCTTGATCGGCACGCCGGCATCCATGAGCGCCAGCGAGCCGGAGCACACACTCGCCATCGACGAGGAGCCGTTCGACTCGAGCACGTCGGCATTGATACGGATGGTATAGGGGAACGCTTCTTCGGAGGGCAGCATCGGCGCCAGCGCCCGTTCGGCCAGGAACCCGTGCCCGATCTCGCGGCGGCTTGCCCCCCGGAGGAACTTGACCTCCCCCGTACAGAACGGCGGGAAGCTGTAATGCAGGTAGAAGCGCCGGTCCGTCGTGTCGAAGATCTGATCGACGGCCTGCACGTCCTTCTTCGTCCCCAGCGTAACGGAGGCCAGCACCTGCGTCTCACCGCGGGTGAAGATCGCCGAACCGTGGACGCGGGGCAGGTACCCCACCTCGGCCCAGATGTCGCGAATCTCGTCGAGGCGGCGGCCGTCGAGGCGGCGGTGTTCGGAGAGGATCATCTCCCGCATGACCTCCTTCTCCACCTGGCTGACGGCATCCTTGATCTGGCTCGCCGTCCACCCCTCGGGGGTCGCGTCGGCGCGGGTCGTCCCGGCCTCCGGGTCGTCCTGACCGAGCAAAGCCGTCAGGACCTCCTCTTTGATGGCGTCGATGCCGTCGTAGAACGACGCCTTGTCGTACGGCGCCCGCAGGTGCTCGGCCATGCGCGGCCCGAGCAGTTCGCGGACGCGCTCGACCAGCGCCGGCGGCGTCACGATCGGCTCGTAGGCGAAGGGTTCGACCGGCCCATGTTCCGCCACAAAGTCCCGCTGCCCGCGGCAGAGCACCTTGATGGCCTCGTGCGCCACGTCGAGCGCCTCGACCATCTCCTCCTCACTGATCTCCTCCATCTCGCCCTCGACCATGACCAGCGCGTCTTCCTTGCCGGCCACGATCAGGTCGATGTCGCTTTCCTCGAGCTGCTGGATCGTCGGGTTGACGATGTATTCCCCGTTGACCCGCCCCACGCGCACCTCGGCGATGGGGCCGTCGAACGGTGCACCGGCGAGCATCAGCGCGGCCGAGGCGCCGATCCCGGCCAGCACGTCGGCGTCGTTCTCCGGGTCGGCCGAAATCACGTAGATGATGACCTGGACTTCATGATAGAAGCCCTCGGCAAAGAGCGGGCGCAGCGCCCGGTCCACCAGACGCGAGGAGAGCACCTCCTTGTCCGTCGGGCGTCCTTCGCGCTTGATGAAGCCCCCCGGGATCTTACCCCCGGCCGAATATTTCTCCCGGTAGTCGACCGTCAGCGGGAAAAAGCCCTGTCCTTCTCGTACGTCTTTGGCGATCACAGCGGTGCAGAGCACCATGGTGTCGCCCAGGCGGGCCACCACGGACCCGTTGGCCTGTTTGGCCAGACGCCCCGTCTCCAGGGTGATCGTCCGACCGGGTGCAAACTCGATTTCGCGGATGGTTGTCTTCGACATCGTTCTCCCAACGTCTAGGTTATGCTTCCCTTTCTCCTTCGCAACGCTACGCCTGTCCAGGTTCGTACAGGAAGGCTGCTGGCGGTCACCGGATCGGAGGATACCGTTCGGGGGCCTGGCCGCAGGCGTTCCTCGTGCGCCCGGAGGCGCCTAGCAAGAACGGCACCCCCGCCCTGCAGGGATGCCGCCCGGCCGCATGGTCACTTGCGGATGCCCAGCTGCTCGATGATCCGACGATACCGGGTGATGTCCCGATCCATCAGGTAGTTGAGCAACCGGCGGCGTTTGCCGACCAGCTTCAACAGGCCACGCCGTGTCGAGTGGTCCTTGGGATGCTGCTTCAGGTGTTCGGTCAACTCATTGATGCGATGCGTGAAGATCGCGATCTGGACCTCGGCCGTACCGGTATCCTTCTCGTTCTTCCCGTACGTTTTGATGAGTTGCTCTTTGGTTTCCTTGTCCATCATGATGGGTGGCTCCTCTTTAGATTGATACCATCGTAAAGAAGAATCCAGGGGCCACGGGGGCCACCTGGAAACGCTGCTCACGCATAGAGCAGACAGGTTAAGTTACGGCTCTGAGCGCTTCCATACAACGCTCCCGGTCCCGGGAAAGTTGCTCGACGAGCGCCTCTACGGACGGAAATTTACGCTCGTCCCGAATACGCTCGACGAATTCTATGCGAAGGCGGCGCCCGTAGAGATCGCCCTGAAAATCGAACAGGTGCACTTCCAGATGTAACCCCTGCCCCTCGAACGTGGGCCGTATGCCGATGTTCATCATGCCGCCGTAGGGGTCGGCCTCCTCCTCGATGCGGGCCAGGACGGCATAGACCCCCTGCCGCGGTATCACCTTGCGCGGGTGTTCGACGGCCAGGTTCGCCGTGGGGAAACCGATAACCCGTCCACGCCGGGCGCCGGGCACGACCTCACCGGCCAACGCGTAGCGCCGACCCAGTAGCTGTGCCGCCGTACGCACGTCGCCCGCCTCCCGGAGCAGCGTACGGATCTCGGTGGACGATACGACATGCTCGGCCACGACCTGCGGCGGGATCACATCCACCGCGAAGCCGTGCTTTTCGCCGAGCGTTTCGAGTAGCCGGGCGTCGCCACCCCGCCCCCGGCCGAAGCCGTGGTCGTACCCGATGACGATCTCTTGCAAGCCGATGCGTGCCACGAGTACGGATTCGACGAAGGCCTCGGCGCTCAGGCGGGCAAACTCGGGCGTGAAGGGGATAACGATGAAGCGGTCGATGCCGAGTGCTTCAAGCAGGTCGGCCCGCTCGTCGATGGTGGTCAGCAACGGCACGGGTCGGCCGGTGACGACTTCACGGGGATGCGGATCGAACGAGACCACGACGCTGTGTCCCCCCTGCTCAACCACCCGCTGCCGCAGATAGCGCAGGATGGCCTGGTGGCCCAGGTGCACGCCGTCGAACGTCCCGACCGTCACGCGCGAGGTGGGGTCATAGATGATCTGATCCAGCCCGTACTCTCGTCTCATACCAGGCTCAATCTACCTCCTGTTGGCGGGTGTCGAGGGCCTCTTCGAGGGCCGGGAGGGTCCATGCCGCCTCCACGGTATACGGCCCTATCGCCGTGCGCCGTAGCGCCACCAGGTGGGCCCCGCACCCCAGGGCCTGCCCGACGTCGTGGGCCAGGGTGCGAATGTAGGTCCCCTTGGAACAGACCACACGAAAGGATACGTCCGGCCCTTCCCACCCCGTCAGCTCGAAGGCATGAATCTGCACGGTCCGTGCGGGCCGCTCGACGTCCTCCCCGCGCCGTGCCTTCCGATACAGGCGTTCGCCGCCCACCTTGACGGCCGAGTACATGGGCGGTAGCTGGACCACCTCCCCGACGAAGCGTTGCCGCACCGCCTCCAGATCGGCTTCCCGCAGGTGCTGCCACGGACGGCGCCCGGTCACCTCCGTCTCGGCATCATAGGACGGGGTCACCTCCCCGAGGCGCAGCACACCCTCGTAGGTCTTCGGCAGCCCCATGAAGGTCTCCATCCGCTTCGTCGCCCGCCCGACGAGGCAGATCAGCAGGCCGGTGGCCATCGGGTCGAGCGTCCCTGCATGCCCGATCTTCCGCACCCGCAGCAGCCTCCGGAGCTTCCGGATGACGTCGAACGAGGTCCAGCCCCGGGGCTTGTCCACCGGCAGGACAGCCCGTTCGAACGACGCGGGCAAGCGGGGCGGGGCATACACGTCCGGGTCCTGGTGCACGTGTCGTTCGGTCATTCGTCGGACTCCGGGGACCGGCGTTCGCGCTCGGCGCGGATCCGCGCAAAGAGGTCCTCGATGCGCTGGGCCTGCTCCAGGGTATCGTCCAGAAAGAAGCGTAGTTCGGGGATCTGTCGCACCTGATGACGAATCCGCGAAGCCAGAGCCGCGCGGATCTGCGGCGTCATCCCCTGGAGATGACGGAAGGCGGCCTGCTTCATCGCATCTGTCTCACCCAGGATACTCACATAGACGTAGGCAATCGATAGATCGCGCGTGACACGTGCCCCAGTCACGGTCATCATCTGCTGGAGCTGATCAGCGAATTCAGTGTTGAGCAGATCCGCGATTTCGCGCTGGATCAGCCGGGCCACCCGTTCCGTGCGAATGCTCATGGCTGCCCCCATCTTCCTTCCGAACCAGATGAAGGTTACGCTTCTTCGAGCGTACGCTTCGTCTCCACGATTTCGAAGGCCTCGATCTGGTCGCCGACCTTGATGTCATTGTAGTTCTCGATCCCCATGCCGCACTCGTACCCGCTCGCCACCTCGCGCACGTCGTCTTTGAAACGCTTGAGCGAGCTCAGGTTGCCTTCGTAGATCACGACGCCGTCGCGGATCAGGCGGATACGGTCGCTGCGGCGGATCTTGCCCTCGGTCACATAGCACCCGGCCACCGTACCGACCTTGGGCACCTTGAACGTCTCACGCACCTCGGCCACGCCGGTGATCTTCTCCGACTTGACGGGCGAGAGCATCCCTTCGAGCGCATCGCGCACTTCCTCGATGGCGTCATAGATGATCGAGTAGATGCGGATATCGATCTCTTCGCGCTCGGCGAGGGCGCGGGCGTTGGCCATCGGCCGTACCTGGAAGCCGATGATGACGGCATCCGAGGCCGAGGCCAGCATCACGTCGCTCTCGGTGATGGCGCCGACGCCCTTGTGGATGATGTTCACCTTGACCTCGTCGGTCGAGAGCTTCAGGAGTGCGTCGGAGAGCGCCTCGACGGAGCCGCCCACGTCCGCCTTGACGATGATGTTGAGCTCCTTGAAGTCGCCCAGGGCCAGGCGGCGGCCGATCTCATCGAGGGTGATGTGCTTACGCTGCCGCAGCGTCTGCTCGCGGTAGATCTGCTGGCGCTTGGCCGCAATGGCCCGGGCCTCGCGTTCGTCGTCGAGGACGACGAACTGGTCGCCGACCTCCGGGGCGCCGTCGAGCCCGAGGACGAGCGCCGGCCGTGCCGGCCCGACGGCCTCGATACGCCGGTCGCGCTCGTCGAACATGGCCCGGACGCGCCCGCTGTGAATACCCACCACGAAGGCATCGCCCACCTTCAGGGTGCCGTTCTGCACGAGCACCGTCGCCACGTTGCCACGGCCCTTTTCCAGCCGGGCTTCGATGACGGTGCCATAGGCGTTCCGGTTCGGGTTGGCCTTCAGGTCGAGCAGTTCGGCTTCGAGCAGCACCTTCTCCATCAGGTCGTCGATGCCCTCGCCGGTCTTGGCCGAGACGAGCGAGCACTGCACCTTGCCGCCGTACTGCTCCACGAGGACGCCATGATCGGCCAGCTGCTGCATGACGCGCTGCGGGTTGGCGCCCGGCTTGTCGATCTTGTTGATGGCCACGACGATGGGCACGCCGGCGGCCCGAGCGTGGTTGATGGCTTCGATGGTCTGCGGCATGACGGCATCGTCCGCCGCGACGACCAGGATGACGACGTCGGTCACCTGCGCGCCACGGGCCCGCATGGCGGTAAAGGCCTCGTGCCCCGGCGTATCGAGGAACGTGATGTGCCGGCCGTTCTCCAACTCGACGTGGTAGGCCCCGATGTGCTGGGTGATACCCCCCGCCTCGCCGGCTACCACGTTGGTGTTGCGGATGTAGTCGAGCAGCGAGGTTTTCCCGTGGTCCACGTGCCCCATGACCGTAACGACGGGTGCGCGGGGCTCGAGGTCTTCGGGATCGTCCTCTTCGATCAGGATGTCGGCAGCGCTCAACTCGGTGATGAACTCGACATCATAGCCGAACTCCTCGGCCACCAGGGTGATGGTATCGGCGTCCAGGCGCTGGTTGATCGAAACGATCATGCCCATCCCGAAGAGGGCGCTGATGACCTCGTTGACCGGTACGTTCATCAGGTTGGCCAGCTCGCCCGTCGAGATGAACTCGGTGACGCGCAGCACCTTTTCCTGGGCCTCCTGCACCTCCTGCTCGCGGGCCCGCTCGGCGGCACGCTCCTCTCGACGCATACGCCGGCGACGCTGCCGCACCCGGCTGGCCCCCTGCTCCAGCTCACGGAGCGTCTCCTGCAACGTCTGCTCGACGTCTTCCTCATTGACGACCGGACCGCGCCGTTTCCGTTTCCGCTTCTTGCCGGCCTCTTTCGACTCAGCCTCGGTACGTACGGGCTTCTCAGCCTCCTCGTCTGCACCCTTGGCCCCCTTGCGCTTGCGTTTCCGTTTGCGCCGTCCGGGCTCTGCATCTT
>CAZKFR010000013.1:32229-67126 GCA_964552015.1 uncultured Rhodothermaceae bacterium
TCGACGTCGGCCACCGGCTCGGGTTCGACCTCCACGACCGGCTCGGCCTCCACGACCGGCTCGGGCGCCTTCTCCGGCGCCGGCTCGGCGCTGGCCTCCTGCTCTTTCTCGATCTCGGCCTGACGACGCGCGCGCTTCTCCCGTACACGGGCCGCCTGCTCCTGGTCTTCTGCAAACTCCTCGAGCAGTTCCAGGTAGGCCTCCTCGTCCGTAATGGCCGCATTGGGCCCGCTACCGGTCAGCGCCTCGGCAAAACCGGCCTTTTTCAGATGATCCACCAGGTTGTCGATGGAAACGTTGAGCTCCTTCGCAACCTTGAAGAGTCTTAATTTTTTGAATTTTGTCTGCGTCGCCATTCAGAAACGATAATGTTGTAAGATACCGACAGGAATCGGCCGGGGGTCGGGTGAGCCCTCATCCCTCGAACTCCTCCTCTTCGTCGGCGAATTCCGCCTTAATGACGGAAAGCACATGCTGCGCCACGTCGGCTTCTAACCCGGCACGGCGCATCAGTTCCTCGGCCGAAAGCTCGAGCACCTGCTTGGCACTGTCGCACCCGATGTTACGAAGCTTCTGGAGCGTATCCGGGTCGATCTCGTCGGCAAATTCGCCGATCTCGACGTCCTCCTCGTCCTCGAGAATTTCGCGGTAGATGTCGATTTCATACCCGGTCAGCGCCGAGGCCAACCGGATGTTGACGCCACCCTTGCCGATGGCCTGGCTCACCTCGTCTGCCCGAACGACTACCTTGGCCCGCGGGGGGGTGAGGTCGTCGTTGATCGTCACACTCAGCGGCTTGGCCGGCGAAAGGGCCCGCTTGATCAACTCATGCGGATCGTCGGACCACTGCAGCACGTCGATGTTTTCGTTGGCCAGCTCACGCACGACCGCATGGATGCGTGCCCCTTTCATGCCGACACAGGCCCCGACCGGGTCGATGCGCTCGTCATGGCTGATCACGGCCACCTTGGCCCGGTCGCCCGGCTCGCGCACGATCTTCTTGATCTCGACGATCCCTTCATCGATCTCGGGGACCTCGAGCTCGAAGAGCCGCTCCATGAACATCGGGTCGGCCCGGCTGATGATGACCTGCACGTTATTGCTGTTCTCGTCCCGCCGCACCTCTTTGACCACGGCACGGATCATATCGCCCTTGCGGTAGCGATCCTTGTAGATCTGCTCCTCCCGTGGCAGCACGAGTTCCACTTTGTTGTGGATCACGAGCACCTCGCGCCGGCGCGTCTGATACACCTCACCGACGACGATCTCGCCAATGAGCTCCGAGTACCAGCGGTAAATGTTCTCTTTCTCGATGTCCCGGATCCGCTGGCTGAACGTCTGCCGGGCCGTCATCACAGCACGACGGCCGAAATCCTTGATGTTCTGCTCCTCGGCCACCTCATCACCGACTTCGAAATCCTCGTCGATCTTGCGGGCTTCCGAGAGTTCGATCTGGGTCACGGGGTCTTCCACGTCCCAGTCCGGCACGACCTCCCGGATGTGCAGGATCTGGATGTCCCCGTGATCCGGGTTGAGAATGATCTCGAAGGACTCGTCCGAACCGTAGCGTTTCTTGATCATGGCCCGGAACACGTCCTCCACGATCAACTGCAACAGGTCCCGCTCGATGCCCTTCTCGCGGGCAATTTCCGCGAACGAGGAAACAAGATCCTTACTCTGCATAGTGCTCTGCTTTTGCTGTTCGCCAGACCGTCACGGCGGCGAAGTGGGTCCTCCCGGGTTCCGGAATGTACGTCTTTACCAGGGCAATTGTACCTTGGCTTCTTCAATATCGGCAAATGAAATTCGCTCGGCGCGTCCACCCACGGTAAGCTCGATGCCGTCTTCGTCCACGGCGGTGAGTTCACCTTGGAGGGTGCGAGGCACGTCCCCGGCCCTGTACCGGACGCGCAGCACGCGCCCAACGTTTTTGCGATACTGCCGCGGAAGCCGAAGCGGCCGGTCCACGCCCGGTGAGGACACGTTCAGGTGGTACTTCCCGTCGACGACGTCCTCGACATCGAGCAGGAAACCGATCTCGCGGTTGAGCCGGGCCAGTTCATCGACATGAAGCGGGGCATCGCTGTCGAGGAACACCTCGACGACGCGCGACCCTTTCCGGCCCCGTACCTGCACGTCGATCACGTAGTGC
This sequence comes from uncultured Rhodothermaceae bacterium, assembly GCA_964552015.1. Lineage (GTDB taxonomy): Bacteria > Bacteroidota > Rhodothermia > Rhodothermales > ISCAR-4553 > Rhodocaloribacter. Next base: position 34,382 of record CAZKFR010000013.1, read on the forward strand.
GACGTCCCGGCGATCACCTCTTCGACGATCGCCCGAACCCGCTCTTCGGGGGTGACGGCCTGATTCGATACCGTTTCGCTCATGCAACCAGCCGGTTGACCGGCGGCCTATTTCGCAAAAAACGCCCGGTCCGCAGGGGACGGGCGCCACGAGATTCACGCCAATGAAAAAAGGGCGGTGCAAACCGGCCCCTCTTCCTCGCAGCGCTCAATATACACCCAACGGAGGCTGCTTCGCAAACCTGCTTGCTCGAGTGCCTGTAAACGCCACCTACGCCATCAAGTTTCCACGACTTAAACGTCCGATTCCGGCCGACCAGCACGGTTCCAGCCGCCCACACGGTCCCGCCCTCCGAGCCCACCTCCGTTTTTTTCGCAAAAGCTTGACCGGTGGGCGGGTCCCCCCGACCCGGTCGGCCCGGGATCCGGCGCGGCTTCACACGAAGTACAGGGGGCGCAGGCTGAAGCAGAGGATGAAGATGAGGATGCAGAGATAGCCGAGGAACCGCCGCGTGGGGGTCAGCGGCTCGTGATAGAGCACCGGCGGGTGCTCGACCCGTACGAGGAACGCCAGGAGGAGCGCAAAGAGCAGCCAGCCGCTGTACCCGAACCGTTGCAACGGCTCGCCCACCCACTGGCTCAGGGCCACGAGCGTCATCATCGCGAAGAGCACCGGCACGATGATCCGGAGATCCCCTTCAAACACCCGGTTCAGGTACACGTACAGAATCGCCGAGAGGATCAGCCAGGGCACGACCGCCCCGCCCCAGGCGTGCATCGGTTCCAGCAGCGCGTCGCCGCTGTTCATGAATCCGATGGACCCGGAGACGAGCAGCACCATGAAGAAGCCATGGGCCAGACGTTTGTGCCAGCGAGGCCCCACCAGCGCGTACAGGATATGCCCGCCGTCGAGTTGCCCGATCGGGAGCAGGTTGAGCGCCGTAAAGAACAAGCCCAGCCACCCGGCAAAAAGCACCGGATAATGGTAGAGCTCGTACATCGGCGGAACGTTCGGAAAAAACTGAGACAGCAGCCAGAACAGCGGCGTCTGCCCCACAACCAGGCGCAGGCCCTCGGTTCCAGGGTCGGCGGGCAACATCTCGGGCGGGAAGGTACCGTAACGGCGGATGTACGCCTTGAGCGCCTGGTGGCCGTCGAGCCCGAAGATGTACTCCGGACCGGGCAGGGTGGCCATTGCCACGAGCAACACCCCCAGAGCCACGACGAAGCCGGCCAGCGGCCCCGCCGCTCCGATGTCGAACAGTTTACGGAGGCTCGGGATCGGCTCCCGTATCCGGATCACGGCCCCGAACGTGCCGATCCCCACGAACGGGGCCGGAATGAAGTACGGGAGCGACGTATCGACGCCATGATGCCGGGCCGCGAAGTAATGGCCGAACTCGTGGACCGAAAGGAACAGGAGGAGCGAAACGGCAAAACGCAGGCCGTCAAGCCAGAAGGCGTACAGGCCCATCTCCTCGTAGACGAGCACCCGCCCGGCCCACGTGGCCCCTGCCTGTACCGTGGCGGCAAGCGTCAGCAGGAAAAGCACGACGTGCAGCCAGTATCGGTCCCGATGGCGTGGCCGGGACGGGGCGGGTTGTCCCTCCGGATACGAAAAAGCCGTCCTCAGGGTCGGTTCCACGTACGCTTCTCCTCCATCGGTGCGACGGGCTGACACAGGCCGGCAAAGAACGCCGGCACCCGGATAAGGTTCGCCGCCAACGATCAGAGGGCCGGGATGAGTTCGTCGAGCAGCTCCTCGTTCGAGGACGTCTTCTGGATGTGCCGCAACAGCGCCTGCATCGCCTCGATGGGATGACGGCTGTTGAGCGCCCGGAAGAGCCGGTGGTGCTGCTCGACCTTGTCCCCCAGCAGCAGTTCCTCGTTGCGCGTACCACTTTTGCGCAGATTGATCGCCGGGAAGATGCGCTTGTTAGCCATCTCGCGGTCCAGCACGATCTCCGCATTACCGGTGCCCTTGAACTCTTCGAAGATGACCTCGTCCATCCGGCTACCGGTCTCGATCAGGGCCGTGGCAATGATGGTGAGCGAGCCGCCACCCTCGATGTTGCGTGCGGCGCCAAAGATCCGGCGGGGAATCTGCATGGCCCGGGCATCCAGACCGCCCGAGAGGGTACGCCCGCTGCCTTCCATGTACAGGTTGAACGTGCGTCCCAGGCGCGTGAGGGAGTCGAGCAAAAGCACCACGTCACGACGCATCTCCACCAGGCGCTTCGCATACTCGAGCGCGAGGGTGGACACGCGCACGTGGTTGTCCTCCTCCCGGTCGTTCGACGACGCAAAGACGGTTGCGGGCGTGGAGCGGCGGAAGTCGGTCACTTCCTCCGGCCGTTCGTCCACGAGCAGCGCAACGAGTTCGACCTCGGGATGATTCTGCGCGATGGCGGCCGCCATCTGCTTCAGGATGTACGTCTTGCCCGTGCGGGGCGGCGCCACGATGAGCGCCCGCTGTCCTTTCCCCAGCGGGGCCGCCAGGTCGATCACGCGCATCGTGACGTCCGTCGGCCCGGTGACCAGGTTCAGCTTTTCGCGGGGATAAATGATCTGCCCGCTTTCGAAATCTTTCGTCCGGGCCCATGTCTCGGGGGGAAGCCCCATCACTTTGTGGACCCGGTGCACCTGCATGTCCCCCTTGCGTCCGGGACGCAACGTCCCTTCCAACAGGACCCCATCGCGCAGCTTGAATTTCCGTATGAGCGGGGGCGGCATGAAGGCATCGTTCGGTCCCTTCGGCAGCTCGGGGCGAAATTCGCGGATAAACCCGAATTTCTTGTCCCCGATCATCTCGAGCATGCCGGTAAATGGTTTCTCAGCCATAAAAGATGTCGTGAATAGGTTCTCAACGTTTGCTCAGGCCCGGCCTCTGCCGGCTGTCCGGTCCCTCGACGAAGCAGGTTGAAAGTGGGCACCACGTTTCCATCCCCTCCTCCCCCGCGATGAGGTCGTTCGCGCCCCCCTGGCCCGGCCATGTCGTCTGACTATCCCACGTCTCGCCCGGTACGGACGTATCCCCTACCCGGTCCTTCGTGACGCAACACGCCGACCGTTACGGAGCCGGCTTCAACACGCGGAGGGGGGAACCGCATCCTCTTCGCCACACGCTCGCCCCACCAGCGGACGTGCCGAAAAGGGTCAAACAATCGGTAAATGACCCGCAGAGAGGCTTTGACCTTTGCTCACGTGGAACGACGGCCGCCCTGGTTGGTTTCCGAGCCCAACGGTGCGGCCCCGAGGCCGTTTTCGAGCAACCTGCGTAGCCGATCCATGACCACCGTGTCTCCGACAGAGACCGTACCCTACGGCCCCGATACGCTCCATCTGGAAGTCAGCGGTCCCGAAACGGGGCCGCCGGTGCTGCTTTTGCACGGTTGGGGCAGCCGGGCCTCCCTGATGCACCCGCTGGCCGAAGCCCTCGCCGACCGCTATCGCGTCTACAACCCGGACCTGCCGGGCCACGGGCATTCCCCCCCGCCACCGGAGCCGTGGGGCGTGCCCGAGCACGCCGGCCTCGTGCGCGACCTGATCGAACGAAACATCGGCGCTCCCGTCGCCCTCATCGGACACTCGAACGGCGGGCGCATCGGGCTGTACATGGCCAGCGACCCGGCCCTGGCCCCGCTCGTGCAGCGTCTCGTGCTGATCAGCCCATCGGGCATCACGCCGCGGCGCACGATGGCCTACCATGTACGCCGCACGCTCGCCCGCGCCCTCAAAGCCCCGTTTGCCTGGCTCCCGCCCCCGCTCTCCGACCATGCGCTGGACTGGCTCCGTCACTCGCTCGTGTGGAAAGCCCTGGGATCGTCCGACTACCGCGCCCTCGAGGGCGTCATGCGGGGCACGTTCGTCAAAACGGTCAATTGCCACCTCGACGACCGCGTCCACCGCATCACGGTGCCCACGCTGATCTTCTGGGGGGACCGGGACGAGGCCGTCTCGCTCGAACAGATGAAGAGGCTCGAAGAACGGATCCCGGACGCCGGTCTCGTCGTGCTCGAAGGCGCCGGTCATTACGGTCATCTGGACGACCCGGATACCGTCATCGCCGCCACACGGTATTTCCTCGAACACACCTGATCCACCGCCCGAAGCGCTCGTATCGCTCGTTCGATGATCCTGATCTACGTTTTCACGGCCGTTACCACCGCCTTCGCCCTGTGGCGGGCCGGACGCCGGCTCCGGTTTTTCCTGCACCTGTTCCAGCTGGAAGGATACAAGCCGGCGGGTTACCTGAAATGGCTGCGTAGCCACGCCGGGGACGTGCTGTTTCGCCGCTCGCACCTGCTCGGACTCGTCCTGTTACTCCTGGCGGCCGTCGGCTACCACGTCCTGGCGGCACCGACCCTGACGACCCTGCTCGTGCTGCCGGCATGGGCGGTCGCCTTCGCCTCGTCGCGGCGCTACCGGCGGGACCGGGAGAAGAAACCGCTGGCCCTCACGCATCGGATGCAACGGCTCGTGGCCGTCTCGGCCCTGCTCGCCTTCGGGTCCGTTCTGGCCGGAACGGTCATCGGGCTCCGGCACGCGGGCCTTGCCGGCTTCCTGCCCTATCTCGGCGGGCTGTACCTGGCCGACCTGCTGGCGCCGCTGTGGGTGTGGCTGGCCGGCTGGCTCCTGCAGCCCGTCGAATGGTCCTTCCAGGAAGGCTTCAAGCGCCGGGCACGACGGCACCTCGCCCGGCGACCGGACCTGACGATCGTCGGCGTGACGGGCTCCTACGGCAAGACGAGCGTCAAGTTCATCATCGCGGAACTGCTCGGTCAGCGCTACCACGTCCTCGCCACACCCGGCTCCTACAACACCCCCATGGGCATCTGCCTGGTCGTCAACAACCAGCTCCGGCCCGAGCACCAGGTGCTCGTGCTCGAGTACGGCATCCGGCACCCCGGCGACATCCGGGAGTTGTGCGCAATTGCCCGGCCCGACGTGGCCGTCATCACGACGGTCGGCGTGGCCCACCTGGAGACGATGGGCTCCATCGAGAACATCGCACAGGAGAAGGGGAGCCTGATCACGCACATGAAACCGGGCGGGCCGGTGGTCCTCAACGTCGACGACCCACGGGTGGCCGCCATGGCCGAACGAGCCACCGGTCGCGTATGGCGCGTCTCGGTCGAGGGGCACCCGAACGCCGACATCACGGCCCGCGACCTGCAGTACGGCCCGGACGGCACCACGTTCACGGTGCGGGACGAGGAGGGGCACGAAGCCGTCTTCCGCACGAAGCTTCTGGGCCGCCATAATGTGTTGAATATCCTGCTCGGGGTGGCCGTAGGCCGTTCGATGGGCCTGCGCCTCCGCCAGATGGCCCACGCAGCGGCACGCCTCCAGCCCGTCGCGCACCGGCTCCAACTCCGCCAGGAGGGTCCGATCACCGTCATCGACGACGCCTTCAACAGCAACCCTGTCGGCGCCCGCAACGCCGTCGAAATCCTGGGCCGGTTCACGACGGGACGACGCATCATCGTCACGCCGGGGATGATCGAACTGGGTCCCCGTCAGGAGGAAGAAAACCGGCTCTTCGGCCATCACATTGCGGCCAACGTGGATCTGGCCCTACTCGTCGGCGAGGCCCAGACGGCCCCGATTCGCGAGGGCCTGCGCGAGGCCGGCTTCCCGGACGAGAAGGTCCGGGTCGTCCGCTCCCTCTTCGAGGCGAAAGACTTCCTCACGACGTACCTTCGGCCCGGCGACGTCGTCCTCTACGAGAACGACCTGCCCGACCAGTATGACGAAGCCTGAACCCGGAAGAGGAACGCGATGCACGACGGAGACGAAGCCCCGGAGTGGGCGTGCTGGCGGCAGGGGTACCGGTACGTGGCCGGTGTGGATGAAGCGGGGCGGGGCTGCCTGGCCGGGCCGGTCGTCGCGGCCGCGGTGATCCTGCCCACCGGCGCCCGCCTCGAAGGCGTCCGGGACAGCAAGACGCTCCGCCCCACCGCCCGCACCCGGCTGGCCGCGATGATCCAGGCGGAAGCCCTCGCCGTGGGTATCGGTTTCTGCACGCCGGCCGAGATCGACCGACTGAACATCCTCTGGGCCACGATGGAAGCCATGCGCCGGGCCGTGGCCGCCCTCGACCCCGCTCCGGACTACCTCCTCGTCGACGGCAACCGGTGCTTCGACGATCCCCCGTGCCCGGCCCGGCCCGTCGTCCAAGGCGACCGCCTCAGCCCCGTCATCGCCGCCGCCTCCATCCTCGCCAAGACCACCCGCGACCGTCTCATGGAGGAGCTCGACCGGCTGCACCCGGAATACGGATGGCACCAGAACAAAGGGTATCCGACCCCTGATCACTATGAGGCGCTGGCTGCCTGCGGACCCTCCCCCTTCCACCGCCGGTCCTTCCGACTCACCCGATGACGTCTCAGAGATGCCACACCAGGGCTTTCAGCAAGGCTCCGGTGGCCATCTCGGGGGTTCCGCGACCGACATCCACCGTGAGATGCGCCTGCCGGTAGACGGGTTCGCGCTCGGCCAGAAGCGTTTCGATCCGTTGCCGGAGGGCGTCGGGAGGCAACGGCTTCCCCCGGTCGTCGCAGAGCAGGGGGCGCCGGGCCTGCCCACGCCGGAGCCGCCTCGCCAGTTCGCCGGGCTTCACACGCAGGTAGACGACGGTGCCATGGTCGCGCGCCCAGCGGAGATGGTCCTCCTGCATGAACGTACCGCCTCCGGTGGCCACCACCACGCGGTCCAGGCCGGCGGTAGCCCGCAGCGCGTCGGCCTCCAGCCAGCGGAAAGCGGCCTCCCCGTCTTCGGCAAAGATCGCTCGGATGGACTTCCCGGCACGCTGCACCACCGCCTCGTCGAGATCCACGAAAGTGAACCCGAGCGCCCCGGCCAGGCGCGGCCCCAGGGTGCTCTTGCCGCAGCCCATGAAGCCGGTCAGGTAGATGCGTTCAGGCCGGGCCATGCCATCCGGATGAGATCGAGAGAACCACGTACCGCAGCGGGCACTGCCCGTCCTCGAACCTGATTGCCCCCGCAGGGTTTCAGAGGCGACCCACTTCGTCCCAAGCCACATCGCCCGTGCCTACGTACCGTCTTCTGATCGAATACGACGGCAGCACCTTCCACGGATGGCAGATCCAGCCGGATCGACCGACCGTGCAGGAAGCCCTCGAACAGGCGGCGGCGACGGTCCTGCGACGGCCCGTTTCGATCGTCGGCTCGGGACGGACGGACACCGGCGTTCATGCCCGCGGCCAGGTAGCCCACTTCACCACCGACGCCCCGGTGAACCCCTTCCGCCTTCGGAACGCGCTCAATGGCCTGCTCCCCCCCACCGTCGCCGTGCTGGCGCTGGAGCCCGCCCCCGACGGCTTCCATGCCCGCTACGACGCCCGCCGCAGGCGCTACCACTATTACGCCAGCCTCGACCCGCGCCCCCTCGAGCGCGCCTGGCGCCTCATCCTCCGGCCTCCTCCCGACGTGGCCCGCATGAACCGGGCAGCCGCCGCCCTGCTGGGCACCCACGATTTCTCGTCATTCTGCCGCACCCGGTCCGAGACGGAGAACCGCGTCTGCACCGTCGAGGAGGCGCGATGGGTGGCGGAGGAACGCCCCGGCGATCTGTACTTCCGGATCGTCGCCGACCGTTTTCTCCACGGCATGGTACGCGCCCTGGTGGGCACCCTCCTCCAGATCGGTCGTGGGAAGCGCCCCGAGGACGACCTGCCGCGGATCCTGGCCGCACGGGACCGCCGGGCGGCCGGTCCGGCGGCACCCGCCCATGGCCTCGTGCTGGAACACGTCAGCTATGATGTGACATGACCGGATCAGGCTACCTCTGGCCGCGCCTCGTGATCGGGGTGCTCGTGGCCCTGATGGCGGCGTGCGAGCGGCCCTTCGTCGAGGAACGACCGCCCGCGATCGAGGTCATCGAGCCGGACCTCTCGGTCGTCCAGACGGCCGAGCGTCTGCGCCTGCGCCTGCGGGCCACGTCGTTCCGCCCGGTCGACCGGGTCTCGGTCGATGGCGTGGCGATGACGTTCATCCCGGACGAAGCAGTGTGGGAGGCTGACGTCGCCCTGGCCCGGGGCCACAACGCGCTCGTCGTCGAGGCTGTCGACGTGAACGGCGTGCGGGGCGTCGACACGCTCCATGCCGTCCGCCTGCCGTATCACCTGCCGGGTGGGGCGCCGGTGCTCGAGGCGCCCCGCGCCGGCCATACCGTCACCCGCCTTTCCGACGGCAGCCTGCTGCTGGCGGGCGGGGTCGCCGCGGCGGACGGGCCGGCTCTCGGCACGGCCTTCCTGCTTGCGCCCGGCGGCACCCGCTTCGAGCGCCTGCCCGACTCGCTTCACGGGCCCCGCGCCGGCCACACCGCCACCCGCCTCCCCGACGGCAGCGTGCTCTTCCTCGGCGGCAGCCGCCGCCTCGACGTACCCGGCCTCGACGCCCTCGTCGAGACGGCAGAGCGCTTCGATCCGGCCACGCGCACCTTCACCCGGATCCCGGTCGAGGGCGAACCCATCCGGCGCGCCTTCCACACGGCCGTGCTGCGCCTCGAGGACGGCCTCCCGATCGTCGACCTGTACGGAGGCCGCGGAGACGTGCAGTACCGGCCCGCACCGCGCCTGGGCATCCGCAACGACCTGCGCAGCTTCGCCCTGGTCCGGGACACCCTCCGGGCCCTCAGCCCCGCTCCCGGCCCCTTCATCGCACCGCTCACGGGGCACACCCAGACACCCGTGGACCAGGCCGACGAAACCCGGGCACGCCGCTTCCTCGTACTCGGCGCCTTCTTCGACGGTGCCTTTGCCGACGTGACCAGCCTCTTCTTCGACTACGATCCCACGCTCGGTCTTTTCATCGACCCCGCCCCGCCGCCCCTCCTCCCACGAACCCGCCACGCGGCGGTCCACCTTCGCCCGGGCTTCGTCCTCGTCCTGGGCGGACGCCAGGGCACCGGCCTCCCCTCCGACGCCGACGTATACGTGGAACCCGCCCGCCGCTTCTTCCGTTTGCCCGCTGCCGATCCGGAGGCGTTCCGAAGGTCCTCGCTGACCGCAACCTTTCTCGGCGACGGGCGAATACTGCTTACGGGTGGACAAGGCCCCGACGGCTCGGTCCAGGCCCGCACCGACCTGCTTACTCTTGACTTCTGACCGAACGGGATGGATCTCCAGCTTATCATCCGATGGATCGTCATCGCCATCGTCCTGATGGTGGCGGTGGTCCTCTTGAGCCTGATCCTGAAGATCGCGGGCTTCCTCCTGCATATTGCCCTGAAGATCCTCCTGGTCCTGTTCCTGATCGCCGTCGTCCTCCGCTTCTTCGAGCTGCTCCAGCAGAAACGGCGGTACTGAGCCGCCTGCCATCCCCGGTTTCCGGACGACGTTCGCACACCATGAGTCTTTCCAGCCTGCTCGACACGGACCGACGATGGATGAAACAGGCCCTGCAGGAGGCGGAACGGGCCTTTGACCGGGGCGAGGTGCCCGTCGGTGCGGTGGTCGTGCGAGACCACCGGGTGGTTGGCCGGGGGCACAACCTGGTGGAGCACCTCCAGGACCCGACGGCCCACGCCGAGATCATCGCCATCACAGCCGCGTGCGAGACGCTGGGCACCAAGTTCCTGGAGGGTTGCACCCTGTACGTGACCCTGGAACCCTGCCCGATGTGTGCCGGCGCCATCGTATGGGCCCGCCTGAGCCGCCTCGTTTTCGGCGCCTTCGACGAGAAAGCCGGCAGCGCCTCTACGCTCTACAACATTCCGCAGGACCCACGGCTCAACCACCATGTCGACATCGTTTCCGGGGTCGAGGCCGACCGCGCCGCCGAGCTCTTGCAGGCCTTCTTCCGCACACGGCGCAACGGGAAGCCCTGACCCGCGCCGCTACCGACGGAGTAGCTCCCAGACGAGGTGCCGCAATTCGGGCAGAATGAGGCGTTCGAGGGCCAGCCGGACGGCATTCGTGGAGCCGGGGGTTGCAAAGATGAGGGTGTCCCGGTAGACGCCGGCCGTGGCGCGCGAGAGCATGGCCCCCGGACCGATCTCCTCGTACGAAAGCATACGGAACAGTTCACCGAACCCCGGCAGCGTTTTTTCCATCCGGGCCGAGAGGGCCTCGTAGGTCGTATCCCGCCGGCTGATGCCGGTGCCCCCGTTGAACAGGATGACCTCGACCTCCCCCGCCAGCGCGTCGAGGTGCTCCGCGATGAGGTCCGGCTCGTCAGGGACCAGGACGTAGTGTACGACGTCGTGGCCTTCTTCGGCCAGGCGGCGCCGCATGAGCGCCCCGCTCGTGTCCGTTTCCTCCGTCCGCGTGTCGCTGACGGTAACGACGGCACACCGCACGGGAACGTCGCGGGCCGCCGCTTTATGCTTCGTGTAGCTCATGGTCGGCAGGCAGCACGTCGTGGGGGCGCGGCTCCCCGAACCAGCGGGGCGGGTCGTACCCGTGCCCCCCCCAGGGATGACACCGCGCCAGGCGATGCACCGTCAGGATAAGCCCCTTCACCGCCCCGTACTTCGCCAGCGCCTCGAGGGCATACGCCGAGCAGCTGGGCGTGTACCGGCAACTCGACGGGAGATGCGGCGACAGGATGAGCTGGTAGAGCCGCACCAACCCTATGAGAAGCAGGCGTGGTAACCGGAGCAGGGATCGGAGCATGACGGCATCGGGCCTTCGTGTCCGGCATGTATCCCGCAGCCCGCCCCCTGTTCCCGGTTCGCCTAGGGATGGTGCCGCACCGTGGGCCGTGCCGGCCGCTGCACGCGCCCGCTGAACTTCGACCGCAACCGGCTCCGCAGCGCCTGGAGGTTGACCCGCTTGCGCTGGTGCTTCCGTTCGATCTTCTCGGCGACAGAAGGCACGAGCGCATCCGCCGTCTCGTCGATCCCGTCGTAGAAACGGAAACGTTCCGGATCGACGCCCAGGCGGGCGAGGTCAAGCGGCCGGGCCGCACGGGCCCAGGGCGGCGGCGCTTCGGTCGGCATCGAGACGGGGCTGTAGAAATGGCGGACCGTGATCGGGAAGGGCCGCTGCTCCGCCGGAGCCTGGTACACCTCCAGCGCGATCTCGAGCGCCCGCTGCCAGGCCGGATGGTCGGTGAAGGGATCCAGACTGAGCAGATAGGCCCGGCGGGGCGTCGGCTCGTTGAACGCACTGAACTGGCGCGGCTCCAGCACCACGTCGCGGTACGTCGTCCCCCGGAAGCCCGTTTCCACCCGGTTGCGGACGACCCAGGCCACCAGGCGCTGTTCGTCGGGCCGGTCGCTCTCGGAATAGATGCACCGGGCCAGCCAGACGACCTCGTCCATCTCACGGGGCGAGAGACGACGCAGCCGCTCGTATACGTCATCGGGCGGCGCCCCCCAGGCCCACAGCCCGACCAGTATCAGCAACCAGCTCGCCATCCTTTTCTTACCGTTGAGGAAACGTCTCCGGCCTCGCCCGTACAAAGGGCATACCATGGCCGAAACGCGCGTGGGTGGCCCGCCCGGAAGCCGGCGGCGGAAACCGGCTCCCTCCGGACGGAAAAAACCACCGCCCCGCTCTGCTCACAGACCCCTTCCCTGCGACATGGCTCACATCCTCCTCCGCCCCGGCTGGCAGGCACGCGAACGTGACGTCACCGACTACGCGGCGTACCGGAACCGCCGCGCGTTCCTGAAACAGCTCGGCCTCGGCGGCCTGGCCCTGGCCGCACCGCCGCACCTCCTCGGGTGCACCACGCAGTCCACCCCGCACGTCGGCAACGGGCCGGAAGGTCCGCTCGACACGATCCCCCCCGAAGCGCCCCGGGACGGCCTCCCTGCCCTGCGCAATCCCCGCTTCGACGTGCCCGAACGCGCCGTCACCGAACGGCTGGCCGCCTCCTCGTACAACAACTTTTACGAGTTCAAGAACAACAGCCTCGACCTGAAGAACGTCTGGCCGGAGACGGGAGCCTATCAGCCCTTCCCGATGACGCTGGCGGTGGACGGGCTCGTCGAGAAACCTCTGACGCTCGACGTGGCCGACCTGATGCGGCAGATGCCGCTGGAGGAACGCCTCTACCGGTTCCGTTGTGTGGAGGCCTGGTCGATGACGATCCCGTGGACGGGCTTTCCGTTACGGCGGCTGATCGAGCGGTGTCGTCCCCTCTCGCGCGCTACCCACGTCCGCTTCGTGTGCCTGGACCGGCCGGAGCAGATGCCGGGCCTGGCGGCCTCCCGGTCCTTCTACCCCTGGCCGTACTACGAGGGCCTGCGCCTGGACGAAGCCATGAACGAACTGGCCTTCGTCGCCACCGGCATGTACGGCGAGCCGTTGCCCAAGCAGAACGGTTCGCCCCTGCGTCTGGTACTCCCGTGGAAGTACGGCTACAAGGGTCCCAAGGCGTTCGTCCGCCTGGAGTTCGTGGACCGGCAGCCGCGTACCTTCTGGCACGACCTGCAGCCGCAGGAATACGGCTTTCTCTCGAACGTCAACCCGAACCTGCCGCACCCGCGCTGGAGCCAGGCCACCGAGCGGTTCATGGCCAGCCTGGACGATGTTCGTCGCATCCCGACGCAACTGTTCAACGGGTATGCCGAGTGGGTGGGGCACCTGTATCCCGACGAGCCGAAGCACCCGGTCCCTCCCGGCGCCCGTTGACGCCTAGGCCTGGCGGCCCTCGGCCTCCGGCACCGCAGCACGCGCCGGATCACCACGGCGGCGAAGGTACCGGTTCCACCAGAACACCCCGGCGGCAAAGAGCAGGAACGCACCGAAACTCATGGCCGCGTTCATCCCCGCTATGCGGGCCTGCGTCGCGGCGATCTCGGCGATGACCACCTCCTGAGCCGCGCCCGGCAACACCCGCACCTCCAGCGAGTCGCGCTCGACCATGAACGAGAGCGAGTACGGCAGCGAGAGGTGCTCCTTCTCCAGCACGGTGCCGTCCGGCAGGCGCACGCGCAGGCTGACCTCGGCAAAGGTCACGTCTTTGCGGTCGACGCGGTTGTAATGCGTAACCTGCGCCGAAGCGGCTTGCCCCCGGTCCAGGGTCGTCCGGAGGTCATGGGCCACACGGGCCTGATAGATAGCCAGGGCGAGCAGCATAGCCGGCGCTAGCCAGAGCAGCCGCGCCACGAGCAGCGATGTACGGGATACCACGTTCTTCCTCTGGATGGACGCCATGACAGGCCGCCACCCGGCGACCCAGCGTTCCCTTGCTACGCTCCGACGCCCGAGCGTTCCCTCCACCCGGCGATTATTTCAAGAAGAGATACGGCTTCCAGGTCTCATCCACCGAGCCAACGTAGTCGCGGATGAACATGACGTGGCTGGGGCGGAACGGCCGACGCCGTAACGGCATGCCCGCTTCCTCCGGCGTGCGGTTGCCTTTCCGGTTGTTGCAGGGGACGCAGGCCGCCACCAGGTTCTCCCAGGTGTCCGGCCCCCCGCGCGACTTGGGGACGATGTGGTCGATGGTGAGCTGCTCCCGGCTCCCGCAGTACTGACACCGGAAATGGTCGCGGCGCAGCACGTTTTTGCGCGTCAGGAGGATCCGCTTGTAGGGAACCGAGACATACCCCTTCAGGCGAACGATGCTAGGCCAGGGCAACTGCAGGCTCGGGGAACGGAGATACCGCTCCGGCATCGCCTCGACCAGCTCGGCCTTCTGCAGGAGCACCAGCACGGCCGCTCGCTGCACACTGCACACCGTCAGCGCCCGGTAATCCTGGTTGAGCACGAGCACGTGACCGTTCATGACGCCCCCTCCTCCCCGGCACCCGATCTGCCCGGGCGTACGATGCGGCCGGCTCCCGACCCTATGTCCTGCCTTCCGTACCTGAAGACGTTCCCTCCGTTGTTTCAATGTGACGCCCGCCCGACGACAGGCTATCCGCCCGGGCATGTCTCATCCTATCGCGCCGACCGGGCTGCAGGTTCCCTCTTGATTTCACGACGGTTCCCACGAATCCATCGCTGCCGCGCGAATATAGAAAACGGAGCATTTTCAAAAAAGACCGTTTACGATCTCATAACGCCGACCTCGTCGAGGACCTCGACCGGGTCGCCCACATACAGCACACCTGGGGCCTCCGGGATCAGGTTCTGTCCGAAAAACACCTTGCTGCCACGGCGCCGGAAGGTGGCCAGGGTACGGAGCGGCTCGTGCCCCACGGTGCCCGTCGCCGGGTCGACGGTGGTGACGACACACCGGGCGCACGGCTTGACGACCCGAAACGTCATGGCCCCCACCCGGATACGCCGCCATCGGTCCTCTTCGAACGGCGCCAAGCCCTCGAGGACCAGGTTGGGGCGGAAGCGCACCATGGGGACGGGTGCCTCCAGACGGCGATTGAGCTCGTCGAGCGAGGCCCCGGTGGTCAGGAGCAGGGGGAACCCGTCGGCCAGGCTGACACGGTCTCCGGCCCTGCCGTACGTCGGGTCGACAGGCCGGACGACCTCATCGGGCTGGTGAACGAGCCGCACGGAGCGGCCGAGGAAGGAGGAAAAAGCCCGGTGGACGGCCTCGTCGGCCAGGGCGGCCAGGAACCGGTCGTCCCACACCCGGACCGGGATGCGCGGCGCGTCAGCCGGTGGCACCGGCACCCACAGGGGCGTCTCCCCCGGCATCGTCACCCGAAGGCCCTGGCCCTCCGGCCGGGCCGCCACGAGCGCCAGGCGGGGTGCCTCCCGCTGCGTGACGGCGCGCCCATCCGGGTCCACCAGCATCCAGCGACGGTCGTCCCGGGGACCGAGCCGGGTCACCTCGACCCGGTCCAGCGCCACCGCCCGGGTCGACTTGACGGGATAGATGAACAGCGCGCTTACCTGGGGCCTGGCCATGCGTCAGTCCTTACGCTGCGCCCCGGCCCGGATGGCCTCGAGGTGAGCATCCAGCGTGATCAGCGCATCGAGGATCGTCGTGGCGGAGCGGACGAAGAAGTCCTGCGGGATGGCCTCGAAGTCATCCGTGGGCCGATGGTAATCGGGATGGTCCTCGACGCCGAAATAGAGGTACGGGATACCGTGCTGGTGAAAGACGCCATGATCGGAAGCCATGGTCCAGTCGTCGTGTCCATCTTCGGGCCGATCGTGGCCGAAGCGCAGGTGCACGCTGCTCCGGGCCCGTACCGGTTCCAGGAGCGGCGTGAGGAAGGGGTAGTGATAGGTCCCGCTGGCGAACAGCTCGTTCCGATCGCTCCGGCTGACCATATCGAGATTCACGTTGAGGGCGATCCGGCCGGGATCGATCGGCGGATCGTCGAAAAAAGCCCGGGCGCCGCGCAGGCCACGTTCCTCGGCATCGAGGGCGACGAACACGATGGGGTGCCGGGGCGGATGAGCCTTGAAATAGGCCGCCGCGGCCAGCAGGACGGCCACACCGGAGGCGTTGTCGTCGGCCCCGTTGTACACAACCCCATCCCGCAGGCCGAGGTGATCGTAGTGGGCCGTGACGACCATGTAGAGGTCGTTCCGCTGCGTCCCCGGCACGAAGCCCATCACGTTATACCCCTGGAGATCGCGGCCCTCCCGGTCCGTGAAACGGAAAGGGTGGACAAAATCACCGAAGGGCTGCAGGCCGATCTGCCGGAAAGCATCGCGGACGTAATCCCGTGCGGCACGTCCCCCGCCGGTTCCCGTAGCCCGCCCTTCAAGGCGGTCGTCGGCCAGGCGCTGTACGTGACGCAGCAAGGCCTCCCGATCCACGGTGGGCTGTGCTCCGGCCAGGCGAGCCCCGAGCACCATCATGAAGACCAGACCCAGAACCAGGCCCGGCCGGCGCATCGATCTTCCGGTCATCATGGGTACATCCTCTCAGGTTACGGCCCTGCAAACTCGGTTCCTGCCAAAAGGTTTGCCGCCAGGAATTCGCTACGGGATGGAACCCTCCCCGGACCGCACGGGGTACACGGAACGCGTGGCACGTCCATCACGGCCTCGTTCCCCTTTCACAACCACGTCATCCCGATCCATGCACCAGCTTCTTTCCTCCCTCTTCGCCGTCGTCCTGATGGCCGGATGCACGCTCGCCGCCTGCGCCCAGACACCGGACGTCCAGGCCGAACGCAAGGCCCGTATCCTGGCCAACCTGATCCACCAGCTGCCGCAACTGGATCGCCTCGACCCGCGCATGGGCGACCTGTCCCCGGCCCCGATGCCCGGCTTCGACCTCGGCAGCTTTTCCTTCATGACCCAGCAGGGGCGCCAGCAGCAAGCCTTCCTCGTCTCGACGGACGACCGCTACCTCTACCTGATCGCGGCCGGACCGTTCGACGTGAGCCGTTCGCAGGACGAGCTCGCACAGGCCGAGGAAGAAGCCCGGCAGCAGCGTCACGAGATGCTGATGATGGCGGCACGGAACTACCCGACGCGCGGCAATCCGGATGCCCCCATCACCATCGTCGAGTTCTCCGATTTTCAGTGCCCGTACTGCTCGCGGGCCTCGGGGACGGTGAAAGAGGTCCTCGCAAAGTACCCGGACGACGTGCGGCTGGTCTACGCGCATTTCCCGCTCAACTTCCACGCGTGGGCCCGCCCCTCGGCCATCGCGGCGGTGTGTGCCGCCGAACAGGACAACGACGCCTTCTGGAAGCTGCACGACTACTATTTCGCCAACCAGCAAGCGATCACGCCGGAGAACGTCATCGCGAAGAGCCGGGACGTGCTGGCCGGCACGAACGTGGACCTGGAAGCGTGGCAGGCCTGTGCCGCCGACACCACGTCCGAGGCCTACCAGGCGGCGGCTCGCCGGGTCGACGCCGAGATGCAACTGGGCGTCCAGCTGGGCGTGACGGGCACGCCGGGCTTCTTCATCAACGGCCGGTTCCTGAACGGCTCGCAGCCGCTCGAAGCCTTCGAGCAGGCCATCCAGGCCGCCCGGAAGGACGGCCCCTGAAACATGACGGGTAGGCATCCGGCACGGTCCGCGTGCTCTCAGGGCGAAGCGCCCCGAAGCGGTGCGGGGCCCGCCCGGCACGGCCCGGAGCGCGTTCCGCCCCCTGCAAGATGTGCCCCATGGGTTCATGCCTCTCGCTGTATCCCCTCGTGCGCCGTCTCCTGACGGCCCTGGCTGCGGCATGGCTGGCGCTGGGCGGCTCGACCGGGACGAGCCAGGCCCAACCGGCCACGTTGAGCGGCTTCGTCACCGACGCCGCGGACGGGCAGCCGCTCGAGCTGGTCAACGTCGTGCTCGAGGACGCACGCGGCACGCGCAAGGGCGCCGTGACGAACCGGGACGGCCTCTACCTGATCCCCGGTCTCGCCCCGGGCCGCTACACGCTGCGCGTCTCGTTCATCGGCTACCGGACGCACCTCGACACGTTGCGCCTCGTGCCCGGTGAACGGCGGACGCTGAACCTGGCGCTGGTCCCGGGCGACGCCACGATGGACGAGGTCGTCGTGGAGGGGGAACGCACCTCCGGCGCCGCCCGCGTGACGGCCGGCCAGCAGACCATCCGTCCCCGCGACATCGAACTGGTGCCCTCTCCGGGCCTCTCCGGCGACCTGGCCGGCCTGCTGACGACGCTCCCGGGCGTCGTCACCCTCGGCGACCGCGGCGGACAGCTCTTCGTGCGGGGCGGCGAACCCTCGCAGAACCTCGTGCAGATCGACGGCATCCTCCTCTACCAGCCCTTCCACATCCTGGGCTTCTACAGCGCCTTCCCCTCGGACATTCTGAGCCGCACCGACCTGTATGCCGGCGGGTTCGGCAGCCGGTTCGGGGAGCGCATCTCGTCGGTGATCGACGTGAGCACCCGTAACGGCAACAACCGCGCTTTCGCGGGTGCCGCCACGCTCTCGCCCTTCGTGAGCGCGGTCCGTGTGGAAGGCCCGCTCCTCCGCGACCGGATCTCCGTCATCGCCTCGGCCCGGCAGTCGCTCGTGGAACAGGGTGGCGAGCCGCTGGTCGGGCGCGCGCTGCCGTTCAACTTCGGGGACGTGTTCGCCAAGCTACACACCGAGCTCGGTGCCTCGAGCCGCCTCTCGGCCCTGGTCATCCACACTTACGACCGGGGCGCGCTGGACGAGGATACGGAGGGCCTTCCCCCGGAGGAGGTGCGCTGGCGGAACACGGGTGCCGGCCTCCGCCTCGTGAGCCTCCCCCGCGTCTCGCCCCTCATGCTCGATGCGCGCGTCTCCTTCTCCCGCCTGCCCACCGAACAGGGCCTTCCGGGCCAGCCGCCCGTACGAAGGTCCGAGATCAGTAACCTGAACGTGGCCGCCGATGCGACCTTCTTCGGCGACCGCTCGGACGTGGACCTGGGCGTCTCGTTCCGTATCGTGCGCCTGAAGAGCCGCCTCGGCGGCCTCTACCAGAACATCGAGGAACGGGACGAGCGGCTCCAGCATGCCGCCGTATACGTGGAGCCGGAGTTCCACACCGGCGGCGGGCTGCGGATCCGGCCGGGCCTCCGCGTGCAGTTCTTCGACGTGCGGTTCACCCCCTTCCTCGAGCCTCGCCTCCGGGTCGTCTGGGCCGGAGGACCGCACGAGGTGAGCCTGGCGGCCGGGCTGTATCATCAGGCCATCCTCGGCCTGACCGACCGGCGGGACGCCGCCAGCATCTTCACGGCGTGGACGAACGTACCTCGCCCCCGCACCGACCTCGACGACGTCCGCGCCGGACGCGCGCCACGTGCACGACACCTCCTGCTTGGCTACCGCCTCACGCCCACCTCCTGGCTCGAACTCGCCGTCGAGGGCTATCACAAGACGCTGGACAACCTGTTCATCGGCGAGTGGACCGCCTTCCCGCGCTTTACGACCAACCTGCAGCCGGCGCGAGGCCGTTCCTTCGGGTTCGACGCCCGCCTCGAAGTGCGCCGGGCCGGACTCTACGGGTACGTCACCTACGGCTACGCCAACACCCGCTACGAGGCCCGGCAGGCCAGCCTGATCCTGTGGTACGGCACCGAGTCGCTCCGCTTCAACCCGCCGCACGACCGGCGGCATCGCCTCAACGCTCTCCTGGCCTTCGGCCTGTATGGCTTCGACCTGAGCTTCCGCTGGGAGTTCGGCTCCGGTCTTCCCTTCAGCCAGGCCATCGGGTTCGACGGCTTCGTGCTCATCGACGACATCACAAGCGCCGCCGAGCTGCCCGGGTCGCGCCGCGTCATCTACGCCGACCCCTTCAACGCCAGGCTGCCCACCTACCACCGGCTCGATGCCTCCGTCGAGCGCACCTTCCAGCTCCGGCGGGCCCGGCTGACCCTGCAGGGCACCCTCATCAACGTCTACGACCGGCGCAACATCTTCTTTCTGGACGTCTTCACGCTGCGCCGGGCCGACCAGCTCCCGTTCTTTCCCTCGTTTGGCATCAAACTCGCCTTCGAATGAGTTCCGGCCCCTCCATCCTACGGACGATCGCCCGGCTGGCCCCGCTCCTGCTGGTGCTCCTGCTGCTCACCGGCGGGTGTGAGGAAGACGTCGTGGCCGTCCTGGGCACCGACCGCCCCTTCACCCTCTTCGGCGTGCTGACCCCGCAGAGCGACACGCAGTGGGTCCGCGTGTTCCCCATCGAAGACGTCCTCGAGCCCGGGCGCCCCGGCCCCCTCGATGCCCGCTTCCGGGCCATCGACCTGACCGACGGCCTCGCGACGACCTGGCGGGACTCGCTGATCCAGGAGGCCAACGGCCAGTATGCCCACGTCTTCTTTGCCCCGTTCGCCGCCGCCTTCGGCCACACCTACCGGCTCGAGGTCACACGCTCGGACGACGCCCGCACGGAGGTCGTCGTTACCGTCCCCCCCGCGAGTGAACTGGTCCTCCCCGACGTGAGCATCTCCACCCCCCCGCTTTTCCCCATCCGCCTCGTCGGGGACGTGCCCAACCTCATCCGCATCGAGGTCGTTTATACGTTCCTGGTGCGCACCACCCGCGAGATCCTCCGCGACAAGGCCACCTTTTCGTACCAGGGGCAGCAGCGGCGCACCGTCGAGGGCTGGCTGATCGAACTCAACACGGCCCGCGACACCCAGCGCATCCTCTCCCTGCTGCGCGAGACCACGCAACTCGATCCGCGCAACCTGATCAAGATCATCGAGATCCGCATCCGTTTCATCGCCGCCAGCGCCGAGTGGAACCCGCCCGGCGGCGTCTTTGACCCCGAGGTGCTGGTCCAGCCGGGCACGATGTCCAACGTCCAGCACGGGTTTGGCTTCGTCGGAGCCGGCTATCGCCTCGAAGCGCGCTGGTCGCCCCTGGATACGTTGCTGATCGACGGGAACTGACCGCCCGCCCTCGGGCTCGTTCATTGCGCACGGTTTTCACCGTTTCATGCTCCCTGCACGGCACCTTCGTCGTCTTCCCGCGTATGCGTCGGATCACCGACACGGCGGCTGCCCGGACGAGGGCCCGTCTTTTCCGTCAGTTCATCCAGTGTAGGTCCGTGTCTCTATTTGCTTCTTCCGGCGAGGCCTCCCGGCCCGTATCCTCTGTAAACCAGGCCCTGCAACAGACCATCCTGCAGCGTCTGCTGGCGCTGGACGACGGGGATCCGGCCTTCCTGGCCGATCTGCTCGAGAGCTTCCTGAGCACGACGCCCGAGATCCTTGCGGCCATGCAAGAGCACTGGGCGCAACGAGACGCCGAGGGCCTGCACAACCAGGCCCACACGCTGAAATCGAGCGCGCAACTCATCGGACTGGACCGGCTTGCCGGGCTGTGCCTGCATCTGGAACAGGCTACGAAGGACGCTGCCGATCCAAGCGGAGTAGGCAACGTCGTCGAGGAGATCGTCCGGACCTACGAGCAGGCCGCCCCCACGCTGGCCCACCTCCACGCTTCGCTCGCCGGCACGACGCAGTAGGAAAATCCGCACCGGATGTGCCCTTCCACACGAACCACGTGCCCCTACCTTCCTTTCGTCCGGGTTTCGTATCATGATGCCATTTCGGATGGACGACAGGCATCATGACGGAACCGAATCCTGAAGGCACATCGCCCCGGCAGGCCGCCCAGGACAGGGCCGGAGAGACGGCCTCGTTGTATCGTGCGATGGTAGCATCGAGCCCGATTCCCATGGCCGTACACCGTGCCGGGCGTTTCATCTACCTCAACCCGGCAGCGGTTCGCCTGCTGGGAGGGCACTCGCCGGATGCATTCCTGGGGCAGCCCGTGCTGGAGGTCGTCGCACCCGAAGCGCGGGCGAGGGTGAAGGAACGTTTACGGCAACTCTACGAGGAGCGGAAGCCGGTTCCGTTCCTCGTCGAACGGCTCGTCCGCCGGGATGGATCTTCCTTCCTGGCCGAGGTGAAGGCCACCCCCATCGACTATGGCGGCGAACCGGCCGTTCTGGTCGTGCTCCGGGACGTCACCGAGCACGTACAGGAACGCCTCGACCTGATCCAGAGCGAAGCCCGATACCGGAGCCTGGTCGAGGAAATCAACGATGTCATTTTCCAGCTCGATGCCCGGGGCTGCATCACCTTCATCAGCCCGGCCGTCGAGCGCCTCTATGGATGGCAGGTGATGGAACTCATGGGGCGGCCACTCACAGCCCTCCTCCACCCGGACGATGTGGCTCTCGCGAAGGCCGCTCTCACCCGCAAAACACCGGGACACCAGACCGTCCGACTTCGAACCCCGGCCGGATCCCTGCGCTACGTACAACTATCCCTCCAGCGACTGACCGACAACGCCGCCGATCCGGGGTTGCTGGGGATCGCCACCGACATCACGGCACTGAAGGAAGTCGAAGCCGAACGAGAGCGTCTACTGCATGAACTCGAAGCCAAGAACCGGGAACTGGAGCAGTTCACCTACACCGTTTCACACGACCTGAAAAGCCCGCTGTTCACCATCCAGGGTTTCCTCGGCCTGCTGGAAGAAGACTGCCTCACCGGGGATCGGGACCAGATCCTGGACGACATCCGGCACATCCGCAACGCAGCCGAGACGATGCAGCAGCTGCTGGATGATCTGCTCGAGCTCTCCCGGATCGGGCGTACGATGAACCCGCCGGAGACGCTCCCGCTCCAGGTGCTCCTCGAAAGCGCCCTGGATCGGCTCGAGGGCATGATCCGGGAGAAAAACGCCACGATCGCCGTCGCACCCGACCTGCCGGTCGTGCACGGGGACCGGATGCGCCTCGTCGAGGTCTTCCAGAACCTCGTGGAGAATGCCCTCAAATACGGCGGTACGGCCACGACCCCGCCGCACATCACGGTGGAGGCGCGGCCGGTGAACGGACAGGTGGAGGTCCGCGTACGCGACAACGGCCCCGGCATCCCGCCCCGCTACCATGAAAAAGTCTTCGGCCTGTTCGAGCGCCTCGACAACAAAACCGAGGGCACCGGCATCGGGCTCACGCTCGTGAAGCGTATCGTGGAAGTGCACGGGGGGCGTATCTGGATCGAATCGGCGGGCGACGGAAGCGGCTGTACGTTCTGCTTCACCCTACCCGCCCCTCCAGCCCCGGTCGGCACGCGTTGACCCCCGGGGTTCCGGCGGTGTCAGGATGCCGGCTCGACGAGCGCCGACATGGACCCCCGACAGTGTGGGATGCGCCAGTCCGGCCCGTAGGCATGGATCTGGTCGCGCTTGAGCTCGGCACGCTCGCGGTGCGTCGTCTCGACGATGACACGCCCCTTGAGATCCACCTCACATGCCATCCGGAACGCCGTGCTCAGGGTGTGCCCGAAGAGCTTCATCAGCATCTCGATGACGTATTCGTACGTGTGATCGTCGTCATCGAGCAATACGACGTGGTACTGCGGGATGTGCAGCGTCTCGGTGCGCGCACGCTCCTTCTTTTTTTCCTTCGGTGGTGCTACCGTCTCCACGTCCGCCATACGCTATCCACCCTCGTTCTCGGGAGTCCGGTCGGATGATGGACTATACCGCGCCGGTCCGTTCCCGTGTCCCCCTCGACGGGTTTCCGGAGCCAGCCCGTACCGTTCGCGCAGCACGCGCAGGTGGTGCCGGACGTGCCCGGCCAGGATATGGGCCAGCGCCCGCGCCGTGATCGGGCTTCCGTTGGCCACGCCCGATCTCTCCCAGACTTCCCCCGTGAGCGTGTCCACCAGTGCCAGCGTGGCGGCGCGCGTCGCCGCGAAACCGTCGAGCAGGGTCGTCAGCGGAAACCGGTCGAACCCGGCGGCCTGCACATAAGCGTCCTCGTCGAAGCCCGGCAGGGGCGTCGCATCGCCCCGGGCCACCCGCAGCAGCCGGTAGGCCAGCACCCGCTCGGCGTCGGTGAGGTGCCCCACCACCTCCTTCACGCTCCATTTCTCCGGCGCATAGCGGTAGGCGGCCCCGTCCTCGTCGAGCCCGCCCAGCAGCGCCTGAAGGCGTGCCGGCTGCTCGCGGAGCACGGCAGCCACGTCGTCGCCGGCCACGGTGGCGATGTATCCGGCATAAAAAGGCGCGTACTCGCCTTCGAGCGGGGCTGGGATCGTTATTTTCATCATGGCAAAGCGTCCGTCAGGAGCGGGGGAAAGCGGTGGGCCATCCGGGGTCAGCCCAGGCTCCAGTTGACGCCGCGCCCGGTCTCGGGGTCCGGGTAGTGCCAGTCCACCGCCCCCTGGTCGCAGGCGTACATGCACGTGCCGCACTCGATGCAGTCTTCGAACTGAAAGTGCACGTGGCCCTCGTCGTCGAGCGTGTAGCAGTTGGCCGGGCACACGTACGTGGTGCACTTGTGCGGGCAGACGCTGTTGCAGATGGCGGTGTCCACCAGGATGTGCGGGGTGGCCTGGCTCCGCCCCTGGTTGCGGTAGTTGACCAGCCCGAGCCGCTCCGAGATCGAAAGCTTCTGCATGAGGGTGCCTGTTGGTGCGTTGCGATCGGTGCGCGTATCGTGCGCCGTGCCGCGTGGGTCTACAGCGCCCGGGCCGCCTTGATCCCGAGCTTGATGAGGTCCCAGTAGGAGGCGTGGCGTTGGATCGCGGCCCGCAGCATCTGCCCGGCTTTGGGCGTCGGGGCGCTGTCCACGGTGAAGAACTGCCGCCCGAAGTCGCAGATCAGTTCGGGCACCGGGCCGAACATCTTCGGGCTGTGCAGCAGGTGGACGGCGTCCTGGAACGTGCGCAGGTCCTTCATCACGTAGCTGTTCTCCAGCGCCGTGCGGTAGTTCTTCAGCGTCGCCGCCGAGAAGTCGCCCCGCTCACGGGCGGCGATGACCGTCTCGGCAGCCAGGATGCCCGAGCGCATGGCGTAGTCCATCCCCTGGATGGCCTTGCCCGCGTTGAGCAGCAGCCCGGCGGCCTCGCCGGCGATGAGCACCCCGTCGCCGTAGATCTCCCGCGGCATGCCCCGCAGGTCGCCCACCGAGACGACGTGCGCCGAATACTCTAGCACCTTGCCCCCCCGGAGCATGTCCGCCACCACGGGGTGCGCCTTGAAGTCGTTCAGCAGGTCGTAGGGCTTCCGCTTCTTCTCGCGGAGGTCCTTCATCCCCAGCACCAGCCCGACCGAGACGGAGTCGGTATTGGTGTACAGGAACCCCCCGCCCTCGACGCCGCCGCTGGCGTAGCCGACGAACTCGTTCGTCAGGCCGCTGCGCCCGCGGAGCTGGAAGCGGTCCTCCAGCACGGTGCGGTCGAAGCCGATGACCTCCTTCACCCCCACGGCCACGTAGTCGGCTGGGACGTAGTCCGCCTGCAGGCCCACCTGGCGGGTCAGCAGGTTGTTGACGCCCTCGGCCAGCAGCACCACGTCGGCATAGAATTTCTCCTCGCCCGCGCGGATCCCCACGGCCCGGCCGTCCTCCATGAGCACCTCCTCGACGAGAATGTTCGTGGCAAGGAAGGACTCGTCGGCCACGTCGCTGGCGTCGATGGCGGCCTGCACCTTCTCGGCCAGCCAGGCGTCGAAGCGGGCGCGGAGGACGGTGACGCCGCTGTAGGGCGGCTCATCGAAATGGCTGGACTTGAAGTCGACGGAGAAGGCGGACTGTTCGTCCATGAACGTCAGCCGCCGGTGGTTGACGAACCGCTCGAAGCCATCCTCCTCCGCATATTCGGGCACGAGACGGGCCAGGTCGCGCCCCCAGAGGACGCCGCCGGAGACATTCTTCGCCCCGCAAAACTCGCCCCGCTCGATGAGCAGGAAGCGCACGTTGGCCCGCGCCAGAATCATGGCGGCGCTCAGCCCGGCGATCCCACCGCCGACGATGATGCAGTCGAATTTCTCGTCCATACCGGAGGGCGGTTGCCGGGCGCGGCCTCAGGCCCGCACCCGCTGGAGTTCTTCGATGAGCGCGGGGACGATCTTGTACAGGTCGCCCACCAGGCCGTAGGTGGCGTACTTGAAGATGGGCGCGTCCGGGTCCTTGTTGATGGCCACGATGACGCGGCTGTTCTGCATGCCGGCCACGTGCTGGATGGCGCCCGAGATGCCGACGGCGATGTAGAGGTCGGGCGAGACCACCTTGCCCGTCTGCCCGATCTGGGCCGTGGCGGGAAAGAGGCCGCTCTCGACGACGGCCCGCGAGGCCCCGATGGCCGCCCCGAGCGTCTCGGCCAGCCGTTCGATGAGCTGCTTGCCCTCCTCGTCCCTGACGCCACGCCCGGCGGCCACCACCACGCGGGCCTCGGAGAGGTCCACCGTCCCGCCGGCCGCCGTGACCACCTCGCGGAGTGTCTGCCGGAGGGTGCCCTCGTCGAACGCGAACGGCACGGCCTCGACGGCCGCTTTGGACGGCGCCTCCTCGGCGGTGTACGCACCCGAGCGCACCGACACCAGCACGCGCGGGGCGCGGGCCTCCGTACGGGCCAGCATCTTGGCGGCCATCACCGGGCGGAGGGCCTCCACCCCGCCCTCGATCAGCTCAAACGCGGACACGTCGGGCAGGGCGGCGGCGTTCACCCGCACGGCCAGCGCCCCCAGCACATCCTTCACCGCCTCGGTCGACGCGAAGGCCACCACGTCGGGCCGGGCGTGCTCGATGACCTGCGCCAGCGCCGCCAGCACCGGCGTGTTCAGGTGCCGGGCGAAGATCGGGTGGCTGACGGTGTAGATCCGGTCCGGCCCATACGCCTGCACGGCCGCGACGTGGGCCGACGCGTCGGGGTCGAGGATGACCGCTTCGAGCGTGTGTCCGGCGGCCCGGGCCAGCGCCCGGCACCGCGTCAGCACCTCCAGCGACGAGCGCTTGACCTTGCCGTCCTGAAGGGCGATGTGGGCGAGAATCTTTCCCATGATGATCGATCAACAATGAAAGGCCGGCGCGAACAGCCGACCGGTCGGTCAGAGGACGCGGGCTTCTTCGACGAGCTTTCTGGCCAGGGCACGCGCCAGCTCGTCCGGGTCGCCCTCGAGGAGCTGCCCCGGCTCGCGCTCGGGGATGGGTTCGAACGCTTTCACGACCGTCACCGGCAGGTCCTCGGCGGGCACCGTCGCCGCGATGGTGTCGAGGGGCTTCCGCTTGGCCCCCATGATGCCCTTGAGGGTGGGGATGCGGGGGTCGTTCATGTCGTTCGAACACGTGACCAGGCACGGCAGCGGAAGGGCGATGATCTCCTGCCCCACATCCCCCTGTCGGGTGACGACGAGCTGCCGCGTGTCGGCTTCGAAGGCCAGCCCCACGGCGTTCGAAGCATAGGGCAGCCCCAGCCGCTCGGCGAGCATGCTGCCGGTCAGGCCGGCGTCGGTGTCCTGCGCCTGCTTGCCCGTGGCGATGACGTCGTAGTCCTTGCCCGCCAGGTGGTCGGCCAGCATCTTCGCCACGGCCATCGAGTCGGGCCGCTCGTCGTCGCCGATGACCAGGTGCGTGGCGCGGTGTGCCCCCATGGCCAGCGCCTTCCGGATCGTCTCGGCCGCCGAGGCCGGGCCGATGAGCACCAGGTCGATCTCGCCCCCGTGCTGTTCCGTGAGGACGAGCGCTTCTTCGACGGCGGAAGCATCGTACGCGTTGAGCACCATGCGCCCGGTATGGATGGGGGCGTTCACGTCGGGGACCTGCTTGATGCAGATGCAGAATCGAATCATCCCTGTGACCCAAAAAAATTCTATTTTCGGCCCGGCAAGCGCTTTTTTGGCATGCCCTGGGGATCAACTTACAAAACGTCCCTCTGGCGAGATTAGAAAATTGCGTAAATCGACCCGGCCAGGCCGGGCGTCCGGCATCCGTTCTGCGTGTGGCTCGTAGCACGGAACCCGGAGAACCGCCGGGGCCTGACGCACGGCCCCGGCATGGCCTGCGAAAAAGGCGTGTACGGCTTTCTTCCGGCGCTCCCGTTTCCGAATTTCCCTCTCGACGGCTACCAACCCACTCCGACCGGTATGGCTGACACGAAGCAGTTCATCGTTCTGTCGTTCGCCCTGATTGCGCTGAGCATGCCCCTGACTACCCCGGTGCAGGCCCAGTCGATGGCACCGCGCTTCGGGCTTGGCTTCGCGACGATGCTCAGCACCGAGGACGGCCTGGGGCTCGGGTTTCACGGCCGCGCCTCGGCCCCCGTCAACGCCGACCTGTCCTTCGCCGTGGACCTGGGCTTCGTCGGGTTCATCCTGGAAGGGCGCGACGAAGCCACCTACATCTTCGACCCGCAGGTGTCGGCCATCATCACGTTGCCCGGTGTGCGCAGCGCGCCCTACGTGCTCGGCGGCGTCGGCGGCTACATCCCGCTCAACGACAAGGACCGCACCGTCTCGGGCCCGACGATTCACCTGGGCATCGGCTGGGTCCGTGCCCTGAACGAGACGTCGCTGTTCTACGAACTCAACCCCGCCCTCATCATAGGCGAGACGAACGTCCAGTTTGCGCTGCCCTTCCGCCTCGGCCTGATCTTTTGATGCCCGGCCGCGCCAATCCCGGCAATGCCAGCGGTTTCAGTCCACGATGCGGCGGAGGATGGACTGGAGACGCTCATGGTCGTCGTCCAGCAGGCGGCTGAGTGCACGGCCGGCGGCGATGAGGTCGGCCTCGCCCTCGGTCTCCCCGCCGAAGGCCTCGTACCGTCCCCGCAGGACAGCCACGACGAGGTCGTCCACCGGCACGGCGGGGTCAGGGCTCTGGATGAGGGTGCGGAGGTAGTCGAACGGCGGGCCGAGCGCCCGCACCTCGTCGGCCGTGCACGCCTGGACGAAGCCGTGGATGGGTGCCGGGTGCGGGGGGAAGGTCTGGCGGAGCCGGCCCCGTGCATCGCGGTGGGCGAGCACCTGGGTCCGGAACGTGGTGCGCAACAGTGCCAGCACCTGCGGCATCTCGCGGACCAGCTCCTCCGGCGTCATCCCGAAAGCCACGGCACGCCGGTGCGGCTCGTAACTGCCCATCTCGACGTGGCTCACGACACCGTAGAGCACCGCTCCGCCCGGATGGGCCACCTTCACCCAGGCCCCGAACGCCGGGGCCTCCGCCTCCCGGTAGACCTCGGCCTCCCACGACCGGGTGTTCGAAGCGATCACTTCGGCAATCTGACCGTCCAACGTCTTCGTACGTCTCGTTACTGGCTCCTGGGGGCCCCAAACTAATCATACGCCCTGCCCGATACAACACGTCCCGAGTGCCCCACGTCCCGTCAGGACGAAGCGACCTCAGATGGTGACACGGGGTTGTCGCTCCCCCTTCGTACCCTGCCCTCCATCCCAACACGTTTCCTCTCACAACCCGAAGAGGCATCCCATGTCTGAAACCACATCTCAACCGAAGGCCCCGGCTCTATCGCACGCCCCCGGCACCTTCTGCTGGTGGGAAATCATCACCTCCGACCTGGAACGCTCGCGTTCCTTTTATTCCGAACTCTTCGGATGGAGTTATACCGAAAATCCAATCGGAGAAGGTCGCGTGTACGTCTCCTTTCAACAGGAGGGTCACGACGTCGCTGCCACCTATGAACTCACACCCGAGATGAAGGCGCAGGGAGGACGTCCACACTGGTTCTCCTACATTGCAACGGAAGATGCCCGCGCAACGACGGAAAAGGTTCGGGAGCACGGAGGCACGGTCATGATGGAGCCTTTCGACGTGTTCGATCTTGGCAGCATGGCGATACTGCAGGACCCGACCGGCGCCGTGTTTGCCATCTGGCAGGCAAAAGCCCACCCTGGTGCCGGCCTCGTCGGTGAAGTCAATACCGTCTGTTGGAACGAACTGGCCACCCGGGACGCCGCCACAGCCACCGCCTTTTACCGGGATGTTTTCGGGTACGAGATCGGCACGATGGAAACGCCCTCCGGTCCGTACACCCTGCTTCAGCAGGGCGAAGCCATGCGGGGCGGCATCCTCCAGATGACGGACGAATGGCCCGAAGGCATCCCCACCCACTGGATGCCCTACGTCAACGTGGCCGACTGCGACGACACGGCCCGTCGTGCCAAAACCCTGGGCGCCACCCTCTTGGTGCCCCCCACCGACATCCCACCGGTAGGACGTTTTTCCGTCATCAAAGACCCCGGAGGAGCCGTCTTCTCGATCATTCGCCTGAACGAACCCGCCTGACACAGACGGTAACGTGCAACCGGTGCCCGCCGCGACACCTCCCGAAGAGGGCATAGTCGCGGCGGGCATCTTCCTGTCACACGACCGGCCGCCGCTTGGCAGCCTGTTTGCGCGAGCCGGCCACGTGCATGCCTCTCGAGCGCATCTCACGCTCCATCATCTCATAGAAGAGCGCCTTTTCATGAGCCCGGATGACGGCCCGTTCGTGGGCTTCGGAAAGGATCATGGGATAGCCGTTTCCTTTCCGGCACTCGCTGAGCACGACGGCATGGACGAGATCGAGCAGGCCGTCCTCGTCCGCCACCCAGGCGGGCAGTTCCACCCGTCCGATCTCCCCGCCCCCTTCCGGCAGAGGTACATGGAGGTAGAAATAGCAGATGCGATCCTCACCGTATTCGCGCTGGATGTGCGAAGCCGACTCGAAGGTCGCCGAACGCGTACCGGGCGGCAGGACGGCCTCGAAAAGGCACCGGTCGGTGAGCCCCGCCAGCGTCTGCTCCGGATGCGCCGGCACCTCGGGCTCGTCGAGAAAAACACGCAGGAGGTTCACCACTTCCGTGTTCGCCGGCATGCTGATGTACGAACACAGCGGGAGCCGCTCCTCACGAAAACCGGCCAGAATCTCCGTGTACCGTTCGATGAGGCGTTGTTCGAGGTCCCGGTTCTGCATCCGCCGGATCATCCAGCGGATGAGCGTCCCGTCGGCCAGCGCCACCAGCGGGCGACCGGGCAGGCGCACGGCCTTCGCCGTCCCGAGCAGTTCGCGCAGCTCGATCTCGTCGCGGAGGGCCGAGACCACTTCGGTCGATGCTTCGGCAAAGAGCGGATCGTAGAGGTCATCCAGTTCGTCGCGCCGGTAGTGGAGCTCCGGAACGGCCTCCATCAAAGGGCGCTCGTCGGTGCCGTACTGGAACGCGATGCGGCTGACGTTGAGCAGGTAGCAGGTAGGCTCG
The DNA here is from genome assembly GCA_964552015.1 of uncultured Rhodothermaceae bacterium. Taxonomy (GTDB): domain Bacteria; phylum Bacteroidota; class Rhodothermia; order Rhodothermales; family ISCAR-4553; genus Rhodocaloribacter. The sequence continues at coordinate 64,665 of CAZKFR010000013.1, forward strand.
ATGTGCCGGTCGGGGAAGATCTGCGAGCCGTCCGTGGCGACGACGGTGACCGGCGTGGGACGCGGACCACACGTATGCGCCTCCCCCGGTGCCGAGCGTAACCCGGCGACGAGCCACTTCGGCCGCGCGGCGACCACCTTCTCCCGCAACGCTTCCCAGCCGGCGTTCGTCGCTGCGAGCGCCTGGCGGGCCCGCTCCAGACGCCGTGCCCGGAGCGCTTCTTCCCGCCGGTGATACGTGCTGAAATGCGCGAGTTGATCCTGCAGGCGATGAAAATCGAGCATGGGGGGTCCCGATGACTGTCGGATCGGACCGAAGGAACGTCCGTGGGTTCGTTCCGTCCTTCTTCATGCCGGCAAGGTACGAACCGCGGCCCACGCCACCAAGGCCACAGGCCCCGATTTCGCCTGACTCCGCGAGCCGGTCGACCCTTCACCGGTGCTCGGGGTTGGGATGGTCGAACCGGCAACCGGCATCCCACTTCGACCGCTGGTTGCCGTGCGCGGGGATGCCGCCGGCGTCTTTGAGCATCCGGGCCAGATGCAGCAGGTTCCACGTCATGAACGTGGTATTGCGCTGCGTGAAGTCGTTGTCGAAGCCGGCCCGGGAGCCGTCCGGGAGTTCGTCGCCGTAGCTGGGGCCGGGACCCGCCTCGCCGATCCATCCGGCATCGGCCTGCGGGGGAATCGTATAGCCGAGGTGTTGCAGGGCATAGAGGATGCCCATCGAGCAGTGCTTGATGCCATCCTCGTTGCCGGTGATGATGCAGCCCCCCACCTTGCCGTAGTACAGGTACTGTCCCTTCTCATTGAGCTTGCCGGACATCCCGTAGAGCCGCTCGATCACCATCGAGCACACGGACGAGCGCTCGCCCAGCCAGATCGGAGAGCCGATCACCAGTATGTCCGCGGCCATCACTTTCTCGAACAGAACCGGCCAGTCATCCCGATCCCATCCGTGCTCGGTCATGTCCGGATAGACCCCGAAGGCGATGTCGTAGTCGACGGGTCGCAGCATCTCGGTCGTGACGCCATTGGCCTCCATGATGGCCCGCGACACGTCGAGCAAGAGTTCGGTGTGCGACCGCTGCGGCGACGGCTTGAGCGTGCAGTTCAGGAAGAGCGCGCGCAGGTCGGAGAAGTCCCACATGCTTTCGTCGCAGAGGGCCTGTTGCTGTTCGTTGAGCGTCATGATCGTTCGGGTTGGGATGCGAGACACAGACGTACGTCGCGCGATGGCAGGCCTCGTTACGGCAGCGGTGGCAGGGCGGCCTCGATCTCGCGGCGGCGTGCCTCCAGCCAGGGCGGCAGGACCAGCGACGTGCCCAGATGCTCCGGGTCCTCATCCACGGCGAAGCCCGGCCCGTCCGTGGCCAGTTCGAAGAGCACCCCGCCGGGCTCGCGGAAATAGACCGACCGAAACCAGAACCGGTCGATCGGCGGGGTGGGTTGCAGCCCGGCCGCCTCGATCCGGCGCCGGAGTGCCCGTTGCTCCTCGTCGTCCCGGACCCGCCAGGCGGCGTGGTGGACGCCCCCGGCCCCGCCGCGCCCCCGGGGTCCCTCCGGCACGACCCTCACGTCGACGAGTGCCCCGGACCCGCCGCCCTCGACGCCATAGCGATGCCACCCCGCCTCGGTGCCGCGCTTCTCGAAACCCATCCATCCCGTCAACAGCGCTTCGGTCGGCGCCAGGTCCCGTTCCCACATCCGCACGGCATGGAGGCCACGCACCTGATGCGCCGGTGGCACCGGGCTCCGTTCCCAGGGCGTGAAGTCGCGCGGGTCGTCCGTCTCGACGAGGGCCAGGCGCAGGCCGTGCGGGTCCTCGAAGGGCAGGGCCGTCTCGCCGAAGCGGGTCTCCGGCTCGGAGAATGCCCTCCCGCTTGCTCTGAGGCGTGCCTGCCAGTAGGCCAGGCTGCCGGGCGGCACGGCCAGCATCACTTCGACGATCTGGCCGGTACCCGGACGGGCGCGCGGCAGGTCCGGCCACGGGAAGAACGTCAGGTCCGTTCCGGGGGTCCCCGCGCCGTCGGCATAGAAGAGGTGGTAGGTGTCCGGTGCGTCCTGGTTGACGCTCTTCTTGACCAGCCGCATCCCCAGCACCCCGGTGTAGAAGGCCAGGTTCTCCCGGGCGTCGCCGGCGATGGCGGTCACATGATGAAGACCGTGAACCACAGGGACTTGCACGGGTAACTCCTTCTGACGGCTGTAAGACGATGGTTCTTCTACCAGGACCTCGACGTCACAGGGCTAGCAGCGTCTTGCAGGCTCGCCCCGACCGGCTTACCTTCCCCCGGGCCGCTCGTTCCCTCTTTCCCTCAACCCTTTGACCAGGAGCTTCATCAAAGTAACCTATGGGTTTGAGCGTCGTGGAGACCCCCGATCTTCAGGCGGGGGAGGAAACGACCCTGTGGAACAAGTGTCACATGTGAGGGCAACACCCCTGTGCAAACGCTCACGGTC
>CAZKFR010000014.1:0-61820 GCA_964552015.1 uncultured Rhodothermaceae bacterium
GGATGTAGTCCGACGGCAGCACGATCCGTTCATCCTGAATCGTGACGGCGAGGCCGTTTCCGGCAACCACGCGAAGGAAGACCCGGTTCGGGTTTACGTTGGCTTCCCGGATGGTACGGGTGTACGTCGAGTCGCTGGGGTTAAACACCTCGTCGAAGACAAACGTCGAGTCGTCGACGCCCTGGAAAGCGAGGGCGACTTCATTCCAGCCGTCTCCGTCCGCGTCACCCAGGTAGGCCAGCTTTGAGACGAATTCCGGCCCCTGATCGCCGTCCTCCCGGAATTCCGTGATCGTACCCGCCGAGTCGCGTACGACGAGGTCGAAGGCGTCGACCATGTCATCGGGGAAGGAGACGGAGGTGAAGGAATAGCGGGTCGGATCTTCCGGATCGCCACCGGCAAACTCGGAAATGTTGATCCACCTCGGCGGGTTACCCTGTTCGAACTGCCCGGCCGTGTAAGACGGACCGGAGCCAATCAGTTCGGGTTTGCCGTCACCGTCCAGGTCGCCGGCCGTGATACCGAGAGCCGAGAGCCCGGGGATCAGGTCCACCACGACGTTGTCCGTGGTAACCTGGAGCGGATCCTCACCGGCTTCGTAGTTGAGCACGGCCACATTGCCCGTCTCGTAGCTGGGACAGAAGACCTCGTCGTCTCCGTTCCCGTCGATGTCGGTCGCCACACAGCCGAACAGCGCCACGTCGTCGAAAGGATTCGCCTGCAGGAAGACGTTCGGGTCGCCGGCACCGGGTGCCTGATACGTGTCCGGGCCGGTGGCGCGTGCATTCGTGAAGTTGAAATTGTTCCAGGACTGCATGGCGATCTCGTAGGTGCCATCACCATCGAGGTCGGCCGGAACCATCCCGTAGGGGCTGCCACCGCCCCGATTGACCGGGTCGAAGTCTTCCGAGTCACGGCTACTCAGGCGGAGTTCTTCCACCCATGCCTCGAAACCCGAGCCGATGTCGCCGGTGACCGAGAGCACGTACCAGTTGTCGTAGCGGGTGTCTCTTCCGTCGTTGCCGAACAGCACCTCCTGTATCCCGTCCCCGTCGACGTCGAATGCCGTGATTTGTTCGACCCGCCAGCGGTCGGGCAGGTCATCCGGGAACGTGTAGATACTGGCCGGAGCCGTGCCGTAGTCGTTGTCGGCGCCGGTGTGTTCAAAGACATAAAGGCCGGGGGGCAGGTTGTCGATGTTCGGGTTGAATTCGCTGTAGCTACGACCGGCGAAAAAAAGGATCTCTTTGAAACCGTCCCCGTCGAGGTCGGCCCCGACGGCATAGCGGGCGTTGAGGGTTGTTGCCGTCGAGTCGTTCCAGGGGGTTGAATAGACGAGTTCCCACATATCTACACCTACATTCTCAAGGACGTACACACGGCCTCCTCCGGTGTAATCAGTGACAAGGACTTCTACGGAACCGTCGTTGTCGAGGTCAAAGGGGCCGCTGACTCCTCGTGCTCCGGAGTGAATCCCGACCGTATAGGGATCCTCGAAGACACCCGTGGCGGGTACGTTCCATTTGAAGTCGGTCTGCTGGCCGAGTGCTGGTACGGTCAGCAGCATGAGCAGGGTAAGGGCGGTAACGGTGCGCATAAGTCGTTCCTCTGGTGAGCTGAAGAAAACCTGTAGATGTCCGTTGTGGCGGAAGGCGGGACGCCGGAACCAGTTCCCATTATAAAGAAATCGTCAATGAGGTGTCAAACCGACCCCTTTCAGGGATGCTCATGGAATCGGTTCCAAAGTGGCCGAGGGGGTGTGCGACGGGAACAAGACCGGCTAGAGCATCAGGCGCTCTTTCAGCGCGCGGGAGCGTTCGCGGCTGGCGATGACCTCGTGCCCGCCCGTGAGCAGGAGCTTGTACCGCCCGCTGAACCAGGGGATGAGCTCGCGGATGTGGCTGTACTGCACGATGGCCGAACGGTGCACCCGGATGAACGCGTCGGGATGGAGGTGGGCTTCGAGCTGGTCGAGGGTGTACCCGACGACGTGCTGGCGCAGGCGCGGGCGGCCCGCCCCGGAGGGCTCATCGAGGACGTAGACGCGGGTGATGCCTTCGTGGATCTCGATGGCGACGATATCCTCGACAGGGACGAGCAGGATGCGGTCGCGGTAGGGGATGGAGAGCTGGCGGAGCGGGGCCTCGGCCGCCGGCGGGGTTTCGGCACGCGTGTCCAGCCAGGCAAGCAGGCGGTCGATGCGTTCGTCCCGGACCCCCGGGGCCCCCTGCCGGCGTTCGACCCGCCCGACGGCTTCCTCGAGCCGCTCCCGGGCAATGGGTTTGAGGAGGTAGTCGACGGCGTTGGCTTCGAAGGCGCGCAGAGCGTACTGGTCGTAGGCCGTGGTGAAGACCACGTGCGGACGGCGCGCCGGGTCGAGGCGTTCGAGCACGGCGAAGCCATCCATCTCGGGCATCTGGATGTCGAGAAAGAGCAGGTCTACGGCCTGCCGGTCGAGCGCGGCGAGGGCTTCGGGCCCGTCGGCGGCCTCGCCGACTACGTGCAGGCGGCCGGCGGTTTCGAGCGGCTTCAGCAGGCGTGCCAGGCGGCGGCGCGCCGGTGCTTCGTCGTCGACGATCAGGGCATGGAGCATGGGGCAGCAGGAGCGGTGAAACAACGGGCGGGGGTGGTCATGGAGCGGCCGGGACGGCGCGATCCGGGCGGGGCCGGTCGTCGCCGGCTTCGGTCGCCGGCGCGGGGGGCAGGAGCAGGCGGACGGTCGTGCCCCGGCCGGGGCGACTCGCGATACGGAGCAGGTCCCTCCGCTGATACAGCTGCTCGAGCCGGGCCGACACATTGGTCAGTCCCAGGCCGAAGAGCGTTTCCGGGAGGGGGATGTCAACGGGTTGGTCGAACAGTTCGGGGATGCCGGCGCCGGTGTCGGCGACGACGATCTCGGTGAGGCCGTCGGGGCCGGGCCGGGCCGCCAGCCGGAGGCATCCGCCCCCGCGCTGTTTCTCGAGCCCGTGCTTGACGGCGTTCTCCACCAGGGTCTGCACGGCAAACGCCGGCACGGGCACGGACCGCACCGCCGCGTCGATGTCCCACTCCAGGCGTAGCTTCTCCCCGAAGCGGGCCTGCTCGATGGCGAGGTAGTGGGCCACCAGGGTCAGTTCTTCGTCGAGCGTGACGAACGGGTGTCCGCCGGTCTGCAGGGTATGCCGGAAGATGGCGGCGAGGTGTTCGACGACGGCCTCGGCCTGTTCCGGTCGTTCTTCGATCAGGGCGATGATGGTGTTGAGGGCGTTGAACAGGAAGTGGGGGTTGATCTGAGCGCGGAGGGCCACGAGCTGGGCCTCGGCCCGCTGCCGGGCCAGCACCTTCTCGCGCTCGACCAGGGTCAGGCGCTCGACGGCGAGGGCGAGTTGTCCGCTGAGCGAACGGAGCTGCTCGAGGTCCTCCAGGTTGTAGACGGCCCGGCGTTGTTTCTTCAGACCGAGGACGAGCAGGCCCATCGGGGCGCCGTCACCCTGGATGGGGACGGCCAGGGCGGCCCCGCGTTCGGCGAGCAGGCGCGCTTCTTCGGGCGGCAGCCGGCTCTCGTTGAGTTCGGGGTTGCGAGCCCAGATGCGTCCTTCCCGCTCAAAATGGGGCCAGAGGCGGCGAAAGAGGCGTTCCGTCAGGTAGGGCGGCTCGGGGTGGTAGGTGCTCGAGAGCCAGGGGCCCTCCGGCCCGGACGGCCGCAGGAACAGGACGGCCGACCGGGCTTCGTAGGCGGCGCCGACGACCTCGACCGTCCGCCGCACCAGCGTCTCGTGGTCCAGAATGGTCCGCATCTGTTCCTGGAAGCGGCTCACCACGCGGCGGGCGCGTTGCCGGTCCGTCAGGAAGACGGCGCGGAGGTAAGCCCGCAGCGGGCGGGCCAGGCGGTCGAAGATGACGAGCAGGAGGATCATGTACAGGCCGGCGACCACGTTCCGCGGGGCCTCGATCCGGGCCAGGTAGGGGTCGAGCAGCGTGAGCCCGCCGACGAAGGCGAAGAAGAGCAGGCCCAGGAGGGCCATCGAGGTCAGCGTACGGGTGAGCACCTCGTCCACCTTGCCGTGGCGGAGGGGAGCCACCGAGACGAGCATGACCGGCGCGACGTAGAGGAGCTGCGCACAGACGATCAGCCAGCCGGCCGTGGTGTCGGAGACGGCGCTGAGGACGGGCAGGATGCCCAGCACGGAGAGGGCCGTGAGACTGGCCGCCGAGAGCACGAGCGCGGCGCCCGTCCGCCCCCAGTGCCAGAGCGTCGCCTCGGCCCGCGGGCGGTCGATGACGTAGAGGATCAGCACGACGAGCGCGGCCCCGGCGATGTAGCAGGAGGCGTAGAAGAGGATGGGCACGAGCAGGCCGTCGAGCGTCAGCGGGCCGACGGGGCCGAGGGCGGCCGTCAGCAGGGCGACGGCACCCAGCAGAACCGGCGGGACGTACAGGACCGGGCGGGCCGCCCGCCAGGCGATACGCCCGGGCATCCCGGCGTCGGCCAGCACCTTGCGCAGCAACAGCGCCGGGAAGGCGACCCAGCCGGCCAGGCTGATGAACGTGAGGACCTGGAACAGTACGGCGTACGCTCCCGTCGCCGGCGGGGGACCGAGCACCTCGACGAGCAGGATGCGAAGCAGGTTGCCGGCCACCCACAGAAACGACACGCCGATGAGCAGCAACGGCGCCCACGCCGAGCGGCTCCGCAACGCCAGCGGCACCGCGATGAGCAGGCCGAGTACATGGAGAAACACACCGAGCGTGAACCCCCAGATCGAGAAGCGCCAGAGCGACGGCGAGAGCGGGTACAGGAACGTGGGGTACGGGGTGAAGCGTACGGGAGCGGTATGCACGTCGCCGTCACGAATCACATAGAAGGTGCGCACCTGACCCGGCGCAATGCTCCGGGTGGCGCTCTGGAGGTCTTCGGCGTTGAAGTACTGGAGCCCTTCGAGCATGTAGAAGGTGTCGCCCTCCCGCAGGCCGGCCGCATAGGCCGGGCCGCGGGGGAAGACGTACGTGGCCCGGATGCCGTCGTCCGCGTCTTCCCAGACCACCCAGGCATAGCTGGGCGGGGTGGCCGTCGGCCAGGCGCCGGTGAGCCGCTGCACCTGCAGCCAGTCCGCCGCCATGCGGCCCAGCGGCAGCAGCGCCAGCAGCGCGGCCAGCACCAGCACCCCGTGCACCGGACGAAGCGAAGCGGATCGGTTCATGGCGAGGAGAGAGCCGTGCGGCGTGGTTCACGAAGGATAGCGTACCGGCACGGTACGGCACACGCGATAAGTAAGCCAAACCCACGAGAAGGTTCGTGAGACGACGAAACGGCGGGCCGGATGGTTCGGATTCTCCGGTATGACCCCTGCCCGGCCGTGCCCCCGTCGTCGTTCTCTATACGGTATCACCCAGACACGCTCCTATGCTCATCGACACGCATGCCCATATTTACCTCGACCGGTTCGATGAGGACCGGGACGCCATGCTGGAACGCGCCCGGGCGGCCGGCGTCGACGTGATCCTCATGCCCGCCATCGACGTGCCCTCGGTCCACCAGGCCCTGAAGCTCTGCGAGGATCACCCCGGCTTGTATGCCATGGCGGCCCTCCACCCAACCGAGACCCGAACGGCCACCGAAGCCGACTTCGAAGCCGTGGCGGCCCTGTGTCGTCATCCGAAGGTGGTTGCCGTGGGGGAGAGCGGCCTCGACTACTACTGGGATCGCACGTTCGACGAACGTCAGCACTCCTTTTTCCGCAAGCACATCCGCCTGGCGATGGAGATGGATCTGCCGCTCGTGCTGCACAACCGGGCCGCCACCGAAGACCTCGTCCGGATCCTGCATGAAGAACGGGACGCCGCCGCCGACCCCGGGCGCCTGCGCGGCATCTTCCACTGCTTCGAGGGGCCGGCGGAACTGGCCCGGGAGGCGGCCGAGCTGGGCTTCCTCGTGGGCGTCGGCGGCCTCGTGGTCAACAAGAAAGCCGTGGCGCGGGCCGTCGAGACGGTGCCCCTCGAGCAGATCGTCCTCGAGACGGACGCGCCGTTCCTGGCTCCGGAGCCGCATCGCGGTCGGCGCAACGAGCCGGCCTATGTGCGTCTGGTCGCGGAGAAGGTGGCCCGCGTGAAAGGTGTCCCGTTCGAGACCGTGGCGCGCGTGACCACCGAAAACGCCCGGGCTCTCTTTCGCCTCGACGGTGCAGCATCCCGGGGCGCTTAACCGATGGCACGGACGGCCGATTCCTAGGGTGTTCCCCGGCGCAACCGGTGGGCACGTCCTGAATCTGTGGGATAGCTGTGGCCCAACGCCCCATGACGACCATCGAACTGAAAAAGGCCATCTCCGACGTGCTGTCGGCCCTGAGCAGCGAGCGGGTGCTGGTGAAGTACCTGTTCATCCTGGCCCGGGGTCATCAGCAGCTGTCCGACGAATTGTTGGAACTGGTACACCTGCGGAACCGAACGCAATTTTTCAAACACCAGCAGGGTGCCCGGGATCGTTTCGAAGAAATCCGCAAGCAGGCGGATACGTTTCCGCCCGGTCAGGTCTTTCACGAGGCGATCCGCCTGCTGGAGACGCTCCGAGAGGTGCGTACAAGCTTCGAAGGGATGGACGGCCGCCTGCTGGACGATAGCGCCACGCTGGCCGAGCGGTTTTACAAGGCCGCCGAGGAGTACGCCCGTGCCGGCAACGATGAATCCTTCTCGGCCCTGCTCATCGAGGCCGGCCACTTCTATCCGAGCCTGGTCGACCTGCGCCAGTCGCTGACCATGCTGCGTACGCTCCTGTTTCCGGAAGGCGACGAGACGGAAGCCGGTGGCAGCCTCTCCATCGTGTGCCCGCATACCGACACGCTGGACCGGATGATCGAGAAGCTGGCGGCCATCGAGCGGGCCTATGTGGAGATCTGCCAGGCTGCCAACCTGCGCGAAGCCGATCATCCGCTCCGGGTCGTCCGGCTCGAGACGGGTGGGCACGGACGCGGCGGGTTGCGGGTCGTCGTGCAGGGCGAGGCGCGGATGGTCGAGGTACTGGGGGGCCTGGTGGGGCGGTTTGCCCAGTTTCTCTATCGGCGGCTGGGCATCGGTGACGGCGAGATCTACGTCTCCGACCGTGTGCTGGCCAACCAGGCCCTGGTCAACCTGACGGACGAACTGGAGCGGGTAGGTTTCCGTTTCGGAAGCGGGGACGAGCCCCGGTTGCAGAAGGCGGCTCTGCTCCTGCGGCGCGATCTGGTCACGCTGCTGGCCGGCGAGCCCACCCTGCGCGTCAACGAGCAGCATTTCGAGGTGGAGGAAACCGCCCGGACGGCCTACGTCACCGAGAGCATGCAACTCCTGCCGAAGTACAGCACCGTCGTGCATCTGAGTGAGCAGACGGGCTGACGACGGGCCACGAGGTCGCTTCGTCATGCAACCCGGTTCGGGGATAGGAGGTTGTAGGAGGGAGGCAGTGCCCGTTCCGCCTGGGGGCGGGTTACACGGGGAGCCAGGAGGGGTTTATCGGGTATGACACGCCGGTGACAGCCCGTCTCCGTAGCTTGCCCCGCGCAACAGACGTTGCATCGCACCGCTCGTACCTACCACCTGTAACCGGAAGAGACATCATGGCAGATTCCGCGAAGGAAAAAGCGCTGGGCATGGCGCTCAAGCAGATCGAAAAGAACCACGGGAAGGGAGCCATCATGCGGCTCGGCGACGCGCCGGCCGTGCGGATCGACGCGATCCCGACGGGCTCGCTGGCGCTGGATGTGGCGCTGGGTATCGGCGGCGTGCCCCGCGGGCGCATCATCGAAATTTATGGCCCGGAGTCATCGGGAAAGACGACGCTCGCCACCCACATCATGGCCGAAGCACAGCGCCTCGGCGGTATCTGTGCCTTTATCGACGCCGAGCACGCCTTCGATCCCACCTATGCCAGCCAGCTCGGCGTGGACATCGACAACCTGCTCGTCTCGCAGCCCGACACCGGCGAGGATGCCCTGAACATCTGCGACACGCTCGTGCGCAGCGGCGCCCTCGACGTCATCGTGATCGACTCGGTGGCTGCCCTCGTACCCAAGGCCGAAATCGAAGGGGACATGGGCGACAGCCACGTCGGCCTGCAGGCCCGGCTGATGAGCCAGGCGCTGCGCAAACTCACCGGTACGATCAACCGGACGAAGACGGTCCTCATCTTCATCAACCAGATCCGTGAGAAGATCGGGGTCATGTTCGGCAGTCCGGAGACGACGACCGGCGGGCGCGCCCTGAAGTTCTACGCGTCGGTGCGCATGGACATCCGCCGGATCGGCGCCATCAAGGAAGGCACCGACGTGGTGGGTAACCGGACACGCGTCAAGATCGTCAAGAACAAGGTGGCGCCGCCGTTCCGCGAGGCCGAGTTCGACATCATCTACGGAGAGGGGATCTCGGCGCTGGGCGAGCTCGTCGACCTGGCCGTCGAGCAGGACATCATCCAGAAGAGCGGCTCCTGGTATGCCTATGGCGACATCAAGATCGGCCAGGGGCGTGAAGCGGCCAAGAACTGGCTCCGCGAGAACGAACAGCTCTACCACGAGATCAAGGAGCGCGTCAAGGTAGCCATCGGTGCGAAGCCGCTGCCGACGCCGGACCGTGAGCTGGCGGATGGTGTGGAGGTGTAAGCGGGGGCGTCCGGGTGCTGCACCGGCCTGCTGCCCGGGCATGTTCCTGCTGCTGATCCTGCTCCCGGCCCTGCCCCTGGCCGCACCGGCCCAGCCGGGCGGAACCCCCTCGCTCGACGTTCGCCTCCTGCGCCAGCTCTACCGGGCCGACCTGCCCGGGCTGGACACCTACCTGTACGCGGTCGATGCCACGGCCTACCCCGTTTTTTTCGGCGGACCGGGGCTGGCCTGGGGCTACGCCTTCGCGGCAGGCGACCGGCACGACCGGGCAGCCGCCTATCGGCTCTCGGTGAGTGTGCTGGCGACGACGGCCTCCGTCCTGGCCATCAAGCACCTGGTACGGCGACCTCGTCCCTATGCCGTGCTGCCGGACGTGCGGGCGCGTGTCGGCACCCATCGTCGCTACCCCGAGCCGGTGCGGGATCCCTATGCGTTCCCCTCGGGGCATGCGGCGCTGGCTTTTGCCGTGGCCGTCTCGTGGAGCCTGAGCCATCCGCGGGCTTACGTGGTGGCGCCCGGCCTGATCTGGGCTGCCAGTGTCTCGCTGAGCCGGGTACGCTTCGGTGTGCATTATCCCTCCGACGTGCTCGCCGGAGCTGCCCTGGGTACAGGCCTCGCCGTGCTCCTGCACCTCGCACGCGACACCCTGGCTCCGCCAGGCCTTCGGGCATCCAAAGCGCCGCCGCCCCTGTATCTCCGCATCGGGTTCTGAGAACGAAGGTCCCTCCGCGGGGGGCTCTCAGGGGGAGGGAATGGGCTCGGGAAAAATCTGGTTGATGAAGAAACCCATGATCGGGGCGCCATCGCTGCCCTGCCCGGTGAGAACAAAGTCCAGGTCGCCGTCGCCGTTGTAGTCGCCGACGGCCAGGGCGCTGAAGCGCAGGCCGGAGAAGCTGAATTCCTGGGCGAGCCGCCCCTGCAGGTTGCGGTAGAGCCAGCCAACGCGCCCGGCCAGCGTGGTTCTCAGGCCAGAGAGAAGGACGTCCGTGAGGCCGTCTCCGTCATAGTCGAGCAGGAAAGCTGATCCGAAAGCCGCCGGCGCCAGGTCCTGGTCGAGGGACGACGGCGTGAAGTGGCCCTGCCCGTCATTGAAGAAGAGCCGGGTACGTCCCTCGATCAGGTTCGGGCCGAAGGTACCCCCCGTAAGCAGGAGGTCGAGATCACCGTCCCCGTCGATGTCGCCCCAGGTGGTTTTCCCGAAGGCCAGACCGGGCAGATCGGTGGGCTCTTCGACGAAGGCACCGTCCACGTTGCGGTACAGGCGGGTGATCAAGCGCCCGTTCCCCCTTTCTCCGAGCAGGGCTACGTCCAGATCGCCGTCTCCGTCGATGTCGGCCCAGGAGGCGTGGCCGAACAGCACCGGTGTTAACCCGGCCTGATGATCCGTAAATCGGCCGCCGTCGTTCCGGTAAATCCGGCTGATGGGCTCGTACGGGGGTTCCAGGCGCGTGGCACCGGTGACGAGCAGGTCCGGGTCGCCGTCGTTGTCGAAGTCGCCTATCTCCAGGCTGCCGCTGTGCGTACCGGGAAACGGCGGGTCCGGGTCGAAAAGGAAGGAGCCGTCCCGATTCTCGAAGAACTGTGACACGAGGACCGTTTCGCTCGAGATAGGTGCCATGCCGGTCAGGAGCACGTCCAGGTCGCCGTCGCCGTCGTAATCGATCCAGCGGCCCTGGCTGCGCTCGACCGGCAGCAGGTCGACGTCGATCGGTACGTAGACCTTGAAGGCGAGGGAATCATCGGCGCGATAGATCCGACTGATGGCGCGGGACCCGGTATCGCCCGTGATCAGCAGGTCCAGGTCGCCATCGGCATCGTAGTCCCCGAAGTCGACCGAGCCGTGCTGGACGCCGGGGATGGGTACGGGCAGTTCGAACGGGCTCACGATGGTGGCGCCGGCATACCGAAAGGTACTGCGCTGAGAGCTCGCCCGGACGTGGACGCCGTCCGAGGCCGTGACGGTCCAGAAGTAGCGCTGGCCCTGCAGCAGGATGCGGGTATCCAGGTCGAGACGCGGCATGGTGAGGCCGGTCACCACGGAGTCCAGCCCCGGCCCCTGAAGGAAAAACGTGTACGTTACGGGGGCTCCTTCAGGATCCGAACTGGGGGCCCAGGTGAACGTAACCGTCTGGGCTTCGAAGGGGATTTTCTCCTCGGCGGTTGGGGTCAACAGCGGGAACGTGAGCGGGGGTTCGTTGCGGCCCGTGCCCTCCACGAGCGTGATGGTCTGATCGGCGTCGAACGGGCCGAAGCGGTCCACCGTGCCGGTGGGCCAGCGCACGACGATAGAATCGACGAGGGTGGCCTCCCCCAGGCCTACGTGGGCCGTGAACCCGTGCGACTGGGAGAGGAAGGCCTCGCCGCCGGCGATCGTCCGGGTGAAGCGTCGTCCGTTCGCATAGACCTCGACGCGGCTGCCGATGCCCAGGAGGCCGGCCGTCTGCCCGCGCAGGGCGATCTGAAGCCAGTGGTCATGGCCGCCCTCGTTCAGAAACACCAGGTTATGGGTGGAGGAGGCCAGGACGAGGTCCACCCATCCGTCGCCGTTCAGGTCGCCGGCCGCCGCGACGATTTCATCGGGGACCTCGGGGAAGCCGGGGAAGGCCTGGTCGAACACGTCCGTGAAGGTGCCGTCGCCCCGGTTGCGGTAAAGGTGATGGCGCACGGGCGTATTGTCGAAAAAGCGAGCCGGACGATTGGTGACGAAGAGGTCGATAGACCCATCGTTGTCGAAATCGGCCGCCACGACGCTATGACCGATCTCGAAGGGGTCTCCTTCTGCGCCGGCCGCCCCGGTAATGCGGGAGAAGGTGCCGTCTCCATTGTTTCGCAGAAGCAGGTCCAGTCCTTCGACTTCCTCCTGCGGTGGGTCCTGGATCTGGTTGAGGATGAACAGGTCCAGGTGACCGTCGTTGTCGTAGTCGAGCCAGAGCGGGGCGCGGGCCGGGCGGGGGTTGGTTCCGATGGTTACGTCGCGAAGGACGCTTGAAAAACGGCTGCCCAGCTCGTTGCGAAGGAGGGTGTCGAAGGAGCGGGTGGCATCGTTGCTGCATCCAGCGAGATACAGGTCGGCATCGCCGTCCCCGTCGTAGTCTCCGGCTGAGATACCGCACGTAGGGATCAGCGTCATGGTCCCGGCGCTCGAAGCCGCGGGCTCGAACCGCTGTCCATCCCGGTTGAAGAACAGCCTGTGTCGCCCGTCGGCATCTCCGGCGAAGAGGTCGAGCCAGCCGTCGCCGTTCATGTCGAACCACACGCTTCCCGTGCCGTTGGTCGCCGAAAGGCCCGTGGCGGCGGTGACGGCCTCAAAGAAGCCGTTCTGCCGGTTGCGAAACAGGTTACTGGCGCCTTCGGTCGAGACGACGAACAGGTCGGGGAAGCCGTCGCGGTCGTAGTCGCCCCAGATGCCTCCGGCCGGCACACCGTGTCGGTCGGCAATGCCGGTTGTCGGGAGCACGTCGACGAACCGACCGTCCGGCTGCTGGAGGTACAATTTGCCCGGGTGATACAGGTCGAGGCGGCCGTCCCGGTTGATGTCCAGGATCGAAAGGCTCTGCACGGGAAGGCTTCCGTCCGGCTGCGAATCGAGCAAGTGGGTTGCTTCCTGAAACCGCTGGGCACGGAGCGGGCAGGTCGCAAGGGCCATGACGAGCATGAGGAAGAGGAGGCGGAAGGTGCTCATGAGGAAGTAACGTTGCCGGATAGGCCGGATGCAAGCGGTAGAGCGAGGGAGCATACGAACGGGGAACCGGGCCTCGAACCGGGAGAGGATAACATCGAACGGCGGTGAGATGAAAGGGGAAAAAAGAGGGAGGCGCGGAATGAGAAGAGGCCCTGCCGGACCTACCAGCAGGGCCTCCTGTTCACTAGAAAACACGGGGGCGCTAACGCATCTTGATTGTCGGGCGGGCCCAGTTGTTGCCGTTCACGTCGAGGCGCAGCAGGTACACGCCGGCCGGCCAGGCGGCGGTATCCATACGAAGGATGTGGTGGCCGGGGGCATAGCGCGTCGGGAGGGTGCTGTGGACCCGGCGACCGAGCAGATCGAAGACGGTCAGTCGGACTGTGGCGGGTTCTATCAGCTCGATCTCCAGAGACGCCGCGTCCCTGAATGGGTTGGGGAAGACCGATCGCACGAAGGATGACGACGGGGTGCCATGGTCTTCTCGCGATACCGGGCTCGGCGGGGGACCGAACATGAATATGCTGTTGGAGAACTTGAATTCGCCCACCCAGAGCCGTTGTCCATCGAAGCTGAGATACCCCGGAAAGTGCATCCGCCCCGGACCGGTGCCCGGCATCGTGTCGAGATAGTCTTGCTGGCCGAGGACGATCACGTGGTTCGGATCCCCTACTTGCTCGAGGTGGGGCCAGATCAGGACCTGATTGTTGACGGTGTTCGCGACGAAGACCGTGTCGCCAAAAGTGATGGCGTGTTGAGGGAGGTTGAGGGGTACTTGCCCGCTGTTCTGGTGCATCTCGCGTTCATAGATCGCGATGGGTTTGGCGCTGGCGCTCAGCGTGGCCACGTCATAGAACGCGATGTAAGGCGGCTCGTAGACCGATACCGTCAGGGTGCGGCCGTCGCTGTGCAGTCGCGCGGAGCCGGGTACGTCGAGGCTGAAGGCCGGGGGGTGGTTCGGGCTGGAGGGGACCTCGTTCCAGACGTACACCTTTCGTGCCTGTGGATCAGCCAGGTAGAAGTGATGGTCGTCCCGCGCTACACCGGAAAACCAACGTACACCGTTTACTTCGGAATAGATGCGTGAGGGGGCCTGGCCGGAGGTCGGTAGTTCGTCCCAGATGACGAGTCCGTCGCCTGTCGCCATGAACAGTTGGTGGCCCCAGAGGCTCAGGTCGACCGGGGCGAACTGGAGCGGGATCTGGTAGTCGTATTTCTGGCCGTCCTCCTTCGGGAGGGAGGACCATACGTACAGCATGCGGTCGAAGTCCGAGCCCACGAACAGGCTGGTGCCGTTGGACACGGGCAAGGGGTTGGTGATGAAGCCGTAGGTCTTGAGCGTGTTCTCCTCGAGCGTGCTGCTCCCGATGAAGAAGTCGGGTGGCTGGTTGGCTTGCGTGGGCAGTGTATGGTATCCGACGATTTTGTTATAGTTGTGGGCGGCTATATACACTCGCTCACCGATGATCTCGACATCCGGCCCGTCGCCGCCTTCGAAGGACCATTCGACCCGTACGTCCGGAAGATCGTACGGAGCGGTCGGGTATTGATTCCACACCGAGAGGGTTCTTCCCAGCACCACCAGGCGGCCGTCATCGGTGAAGTCGCCCTGGAACCACGCATAGTTGGAGTCGGTGTCCTGGAGGAAGAATTCGGGCGGTGTGTTGCCGGTTGGAAACGTCGTCCATACGTGGTTGCCCTTCTGGCCGGGATAGGCCGGATGGTTGTGCTCGCCGACGAGGAGGAAGTTGCCGTCCGACACGATCCCACGAGGGGTTCCCAGGTAGTCGGGTAACTGGATGACGTAGTCGGCTTTCTGGTTGGTTTCGGTGGGGAACGTGTTCCAGACGTAGAGGGCTCCCCCGCGTGTGGAAGACGCCACGAGCCGGGTGCCGTCCGTCCACACGCCCCAGGGCCAGCCAAAAGGACCCATGGCGTGAGGGTCGGGGTTGGCTGCCCAGAAGTCGATGGACAGGTCGGCGGGTTGTCCGTTCTGGGTGGGGAAGGTGTTCCAGATCAGGAGGCGGTCATTGTTGGTATCGGCCACGATGAGCCGTCCGTCTGGCGTAGCGGCGGCTTCTCCGGGAAAGTTCATCTCGTGCAAACCCGAACCGGACTGCCGGGTGTCGAAGTTGGGCTGGCCCAGCACCAGGTCGGGCGGGGTGTTGCCCGTGGGGGCCTGGTGCCAGACGAGCACCCGGTTGTTCCAGCGGTCGCACACGATCAGGCGTGTCCCATCGCTGGCCAGGCCGGTCGGGTGGTTGAACAGAAGGCCGCCGCCGGTGTCGTTGAGCCCCAGCGACGAAACAACCAGTGTGGGCACGTCGCCGGTGGTGAAAGGCGTCTGGGCCGTGGCGGACAGGCAAAAAATCCCGGAGAGCAGGAAAAGAAGTCGCAATCGACGCATGATGCTGGCCGTTCTGGTGGAAATGAAGCATCGGTAAACTGCTGCATTTCTTCAGCCAAGATATGTGCCATATGCGCCGCATTCGGAAGGAGGGGCCGGGATCTGCGATGAGTCTGCGCGGCGTATAGTGGGGGGGATAAAGAAGAGACGCCGGTCACCCTGATGGCGACCGGCGTCTCTGCATGGTAGCGGGGGCGGGATTCGAACCCGCGACCTTCGGGTTATGAGCCCGATGAGCTACCAGCTGCTCCACCCCGCGGTGGTTTCGTTGAGGGCAACCATGATAAGGCCGTTTTTGTTCCCTGTCAAGCGCTTCCTCGAAGGGGGAATGCGAAGAATCGGGGAAGCCAAGGGGCGAGCGACGTCATGTTGATGGCTTTTCTGTTAACTCCGTATTCCTGCACTGGAAGCCCTTCCGGACACCTGCACTTTGTGGATATCTTGACGAACTTTCCGGCTGATTCGAGAAGGATAAACCTGTACATGGATCCATGGCCATTCTGCATCCCTTTCGGGCGTTGAGGCCCGTCCCGGAAAAAGCGGCTGAAGTCGCCTGTGTCCCTTATGACGTGATCGACACGGAGGAGGCCCGGAAGCTGGCCGAAGGCAAGCCGCTCAGCTTCCTCCACGTGATCCGGCCCGAGATCGACCTGCCCGAGGGCACCGACGAACACGACGATGCCGTCTACGAGAAGGGGGCAGAGAACCTGTGGAAGTATGCCCGCAGCCCGTATGCACTCCAGGAGGCGGCGCCTTCGGTCTACGTCTATCGCCTCATCATGGACGGGCGGGCGCAGACCGGCATCTTCGGCTGCGTGTCCGTGGCCGACTACGACAACGACGTCATCCTCAAGCACGAGAAGACCCGGCCGGACAAAGAGGACGACCGCACCCGCCATATCCTCACGCAGCGGGCCCACGCCGAGCCGGTCATGCTCACCTTCCGCGACGACGAGGCCGTGCTGAGGATCCTCGAGGCGACGCAGGCACAAACGCCGCTCTACGACCTGACGGCCGACGACGGCGTGCGCCATACCATCTGGAGGGTGGAGGACCCGCAGGCGCTCGTGGCCGCCTTCGAGCGGATCGACCGGCTCTACGTGGCCGACGGCCACCACCGCTGCAAAGCCGCCAGCCGCGCCGCCGAGACGCTCCGACAGACCGAGCCCAACCCGCCCCCGGAAGCCGAATACTTCCCCGCCGTGCTCTTCCCGATGGGGCAGATGCACATCATGGCCTATAACCGCATCATCAAAATGCTCCCCGTGGCGCCCGCCGAATTCCTGGCGCAGCTCCGTCAGCGGTTCGACGTCACCAGCGGGGCCGACCCGGTGCCGGACCAGAAGGGCGTCGTGTCGATCTACCTCGACGGCACCTGGCACCGCCTGGTGCTCCCGCCCACGCAGCGGGACACCGTCGCCGACCGGCTCGACGTCGGGCGCCTCTCGGAGCACATCCTCGAACCGATGCTCGGCATCACCAACCCGCGCACCGACCCCAACATCGGGTTCGTCGGCGGCATCCGGGGGACGCAGGAGCTGGAGCGCCTCGTGGACAGCGGCAAGGCCCAGATGGCCGTCTCGATGTACCCGACGAGCATCGAAGAGCTGGTGGCCGTCTCTGACGCCGGCCTGCTCATGCCGCCGAAATCGACCTGGTTCGAACCCAAGCTCCGCAGCGGCCTGCTCGTCCACCTGTTCGAGGATCTCTGAGCGCGAGCGGGCTACCGCACGAAGCGAAACGGGAGAAGCATCCAGAAAACGAACGTGAACCGATGAAGGTATTACTTGCCGATAAACTCTCGCCGGCCTGTGTCGATGCCCTCACGGCGGCCGGTCACACGGTGGTGAACGACCCCTCGCTCAAGGGCGAGGCGCTGGTGGAAGCCCTCCGCACCGAGCAGCCCGAGGTGCTGGTGGTGCGCTCGACGAAGGTGCCGGCCGAAGCCATGGACGCCGATCCGCGCCTGGAGTTGATCGTCCGCGCCGGGGCCGGCTACGACACCATCGACGTAGAAGCCGCCTCGGCCCGCGGCATCTTCGTGGCCAACTGCCCGGGCAAGAACGCCGCCGCCGTGGCCGAGCTGACCCTGGGCCTCATCCTGGCGCTCGACCGGTCCATCCCGGACAACGTCCTCGACGCCCGCAACGGGGTGTGGAACAAGGCGAAGTACGCGAAGGCCGCCGGGGTCAAGGGCCGCACGCTCGGCGTCATCGGCACGGGCAACATCGGGCAGGAGGTGATCCGCCGCGCCCGCGCCTTCGATATGAACGTGATCGCCTGGAGCCGATCACTCACCGACGAGAAAGCCGCCGCGCTGGGCGTACGCCGCATGGCCTCGCCTCTGGACGTGGCCCGGGAGGCGGACATCGTCACCCTCCACGTGGCGGCCACGCCCGAGACGAAGCACCTGGCGGATGCGGCGTTCTTCGAGGCGATGAAGCCCGGCGCCTTCTTCATCAACACCACCCGCAGCTCGGTGGTGGACGAGGAGGCGCTCCGGAAGGCCCTCGACGAGAAAGGCATCCGTGCCGGTCTCGACGTGATGTCGAACGAGCCGGCGGTGAAGGAGGGGACGTTCAGCCACCCGCTGGCCGGCCACCCGAACGTGTACATGACTCACCACATCGGCGCCTCGACGGAGCAGGCCCAGGAGGCCATCGCCCAGGAAGCCGTGCGCGTGGTGAACACGTACGCCGAGACAGGCGAGGTGCCCAACTGCGTCAACATCGCCGACCACTCGCCGGCCACCCACCAGCTCACGGTGCGCCACCTCGACAGGGTGGGGGTGCTGGCCGCCGTGCTCGACGAGATGCGGAAAGCGGGCTGGAACGTGCAGGAGATGCAGAACCTGGTCTTTGCCGGCGCCCGGGCCGCCTGTGCGTATATTACCTTCGACGGCGAGCCGAACGAGGCGACCGTCGAGCGTATCGCCGCGCACCCGGACGTGCTGGCCGTCTCGCTCATCGCACTCTGAAGCCGGGGGACCGTCCTCCCGGACGTGTCCCCGCACGGAAACGAGAAAAAACTACGGAGGACAGGACGATGGAAGCCCTCGACATGAAGGTACTCCCCGGGATGAAGACGCCGGGGCGGCTGTACAACTTCTCCGCCGGGCCGGGCACGCTCCCCGAGGAGGTGCTGCTGGAGATGAAGGAGGAGCTGCCGCTCTACCGGCAAGCCGGCGCCTCGGTGATGGAGATCAGCCACCGCTCGCCCGAGTACTCCGAGATCGCCGAGCAGGCGCGGGCCCATCTGCGTGCCCTGCTGGGGCTGGGGGACGAATGGCACATCCTGTTCCTGCAGGGCGGCGCCTCGCTCCAGTTCCATCAGGTGCCGCTAAACTTCCTCCCTGAAGGCGGCACGGCCGACTATCTGATCACGGGCTCCTGGGCGAAGAAGGCGCACAAGGAGGCGAAGATGCTCGGCCAGGCCCGGGTGGCGGCCACCAGCGAAGACCGCAATTTCTCCTACATCCCGGCCCCCGATACGTGGGATCTCGACCCGAACGCCGCCTACCTCCACTTCACGTCGAACAACACCATCTTCGGCACCCAGTTCGCCACCGAGCCGCAGGTGGATGTGCCGCTCGTGTGCGACGCCTCGAGCGACTTCCTGAGCCGCCCCCTCGACGTGGACCGCTACGGGCTCATCTATGCCGGCGCCCAGAAGAACGTGGGGCCCGCCGGCGTGACGGTGGTGCTCGTGCGCGACGACTTCCTGCAGCGGCGCAACCAGCCGCTGCCGACGATGCTCGACTACGGGACCCATGCGGAGAAGCTCTTCAACACCCCGCCGGTGTATGCCGTCTACGTGGTCGAGAAAGTGCTGCGGTGGCTACGGGACCTCGGCGGGCTGCCGGCCATCGCCGCGCTCAATGACGCCAAGGCGAAAAAGCTCTATGACCGGATCGACCGGACGGACTTCTACCGGGGCACGGCCGAGCCGGGATCGCGCTCGAAGATGAACGTGACGTTCCGGCTGCCGTCGGAAGACCTGGAGAAGCGGTTCGTGGCCGAGGCGAAAGAGGCCGGGCTGCTGGCGCTGAAGGGGCACCGCTCCGTGGGCGGCATCCGGGCCTCCATCTACAACGCCTGCCCGCCGGAGGCCGTCGACGCGCTCGTTTCGTTCATGGATAGCTTCGAGCAAAAGTACGGCTGAACCATCTGACACACGATGCGAGGCCGGAGGGAGGCATGAGGTCTCCTCTCCGGCCTTTTCGTTTTCGTTCGGCCGAGGCGTCGGCCGACCCTCCTGGGATTGCATGGAAGAGTTGGCTTGCGTATATAAGGGCCGTTCTTTTCTCCATCAGATCAGGGGACTATGGCGTTAACGGTTGGTGTGCCGAAAGAGTCACTGCCGGGTGAACGGCTGGTCGCGCAGGTCCCGGAGGTGGTGAGCCGTCTCGTCAAGAAAGGGATGGCGGTGCGGGTGGAATCGGGGGCCGGTGCCGGGGCGTTTTTCACCGATGCGGAGTATGAGGCCCAGGGGGCCGAGATCGTCGACCGCGCGGCGGCCTTCGGCGCGGATGTGGTGCTCAAGGTCAACCCGCCCAGCGAGGAGGAGGTCGGGTTGCTGCATGAAGGCAGCGTGTTGATCGGCTTCCTCCGCCCGCTGGATCACCCCGAAGTGGCCGAACGGCTGGCCCGGAAGGGAGTGACGGCCCTGAGCATGGAGCTGGTGCCCCGCATCTCGCGGGCGCAGAAGATGGACGCCCTCTCGGCGCTCAGCTCCGTGGGCGGCTACAAGGCCGCCCTCATCGCGGCCACGGCCCTGCCCAAGTTCTTCCCCCTGCTGACCACGGCCGCCGGCACGGTGCGGCCGGCCAACGTGCTGGTGCTCGGCGCCGGGGTGGCGGGCCTGCAGGCCATCGCCACGGCCCGGCGGCTGGGGGCGCGCGTCTCGGCGTACGACATCCGCGAGGCCGTTCGCGAGGAGGTGCAGAGCCTCGGCGCCACGTTCGTCGACCTGCCCTTCGAGACGCAGGAAGACAAGGACACGGGCGGCTATGCCAGGGCCCTGCCCGAGGAGAAGGCCCGGCAGCAGACCCAGCTGCTGGTGCCCCACATCGCCGCCTCCGACGTGGTCATCACCACGGCCCTGATCCCGGGCCGCCGGGCGCCGCTGCTCATCACCGAGGAGGCCGTGCAGGGGATGCAGCCCGGCTCGGTCATCATCGACATGGCCGCGCCCAACGGGGGCAACTGCGCTCTCACCCGTCCGGGCGAGACCGTGGAGGCGCACGGCGTGCAGATCTTCGGCCCGCTCAACCTGCCGGCCACCATGCCCGTGCACGCCAGCCAGCTCTACGCCCGCACCCTCATGGCGATGCTCTTCGAGTTCGCCGACGGGGAGGCGTTCCGTCCCGACTTCGAGGACGAGATCTTCAAGGGCGCCTGCGTCACCTACAACGGGGAGGTGGTGAACGAGCGGGTCAAGGGGCTGCTGGCCCCCGGCTGAACCGGCCCGTCACCGTTCTTCTCCCTCCGGCCCACCCTCCAACCCGGATCGTCATGCTCGACAACCTCATCATCTTCGTGCTGGCCACGTTCATCGGCCGCGAAGTGATCAGCAAAGTGCCGCAGACGCTGCACACGCCCCTCATGTCCGGCTCGAACGCCATCAGCGGCATCACCATCGTCGGTGCCCTGGTGGTGGCCGGTATGGTCGGCGGCGTCTGGGCGACGTGGCTCGGCTTTGCGGCCCTGGTGGCCGCCACCATCAACGTGGTCGGCGGCTTCCTGGTCACCGACCGGATGCTCCAGATGTTCAAGCGGAAGGAGTAGGTCGTGTACTCCGTAGTGCATAGTGCGTAGTGCGTAAGGGGTTGAGGCGCCACGGACTACGCACTTTGAACTACGCACTACGAAATACGCACTACGCACCAAAATCCCTTTTCCGCGATTCGTCTCCCGTTACGCCCATGTACACAGCCCTCATCGACATCGCGTACCTGGTTGCCGCGATCCTGTTCATCTTCGGTCTGAAGCGCCTGCAGTCGCCGGCCACGGCCCGGCGGGGCAACCAGCTGGCCGCCCTCGGCATGCTCATCGCGGTGGTGGCGACCCTGTTCCTGCACGACATCCTGACGCCCGTTGAGATGGTGGGGGGGCTGGTGCTCGGGAGCGCCATCGGGGCGGTGCTGGCGCGGAAGGTGGAGATGACGGGCATGCCGGAGCTGGTGGCCGCTTTCAACGGCTTCGGTGGGCTGGCCTCGGCGCTGGTGGCGGCGGCCGAGGTGGCCAAGTTCATCACCCAGCACGGCGAGCCGGCCGGCGTGGGCGAGACGTTCGATCTGGTCATGGCGCTGACCATCGGCCTCAGCGTGCTCATCGGGATGGTCACCTTCTCGGGCAGCTTCGTGGCTTTCGGGAAACTCTCGGGCAAGGTGTCGGGCAACCCCATTGCCTTCCCCGGGATGCGGGTGCTGACGGTGCTGCTGGCCGTGGGCGCCCTGGCCGGGATCGGGTACATGATGTACGGCGCCGCCGACTTCCCCGCCGTCACCGAGCCGGTGGTCTACGGCACGGCGGGTCTGATGGGAGTGGCGCTGCTACTGGGGATCCTGCTGGTCATCCCCATCGGCGGGGCCGACATGCCGGTGGTGGTGGCGCTGCTCAACTCGTACTCCGGCCTCGCCGCCGCCGCCACGGGCTTCGTGCTGGACAACACCGCGCTCATCATCAGCGGGGCGCTGGTGGGTGCCTCGGGGCTGATCCTGACGAACATCATGTGCGTGGCCATGAACCGGTCGCTGCTGAACGTGCTCCTCGGCGGCTTCGGCGGCGAGGCGGCCCTCGAAGGCGGGGGACCGGCCGCCGCGCTCGAGGGCAAGACGGTCAACAGCACCTCGCCCGAAGATGCGGCCATCCTGCTCAGCTATGCCCGGCAGGTGATCATCGTGCCGGGCTACGGGATGGCCGTGGCCCAGGCCCAGCACCAGGTGCGCGAGCTGGCCGAACTGCTCCAGGAGAAAGGGGTCACCGTCAAGTTCGCCATCCACCCGGTGGCGGGGCGCATGCCCGGCCATATGAACGTGCTCCTGGCCGAGGCCAACGTGCCCTACGACCAGCTCTTCGAGATGGACGAGATCAACGGGGAGTTCGACAACACCGACGTGGCCCTGGTCATCGGCGCCAACGACGTGGTCAACCCGGCGGCCCGGCACGACAAGAGCAGCCCCATCTACGGCATGCCTATCCTGAACGTCGACCACGCCCGCACGGTCATCGTGATGAAGCGGAGCCTGCGGCCCGGCTATGCGGGCGTCGACAACGAGCTCTTCTACAAAGAGAACACGCAGATGCTCTTCGGCGACGCCAAGGAGTCGCTCACCAAGCTTATCGCCGAGGTGAAGGCCCTGTCCTGACGTACCCGTCAGCTCGTCGCTTCGAGCATCGAGGCCAGGAGGGGGCGGAGCGTCCGCCAGACGGTCTCGGCCACGATCCGGTGCCCCTCGGCCGTGGGGTGGATGCCGTCGGGGAGGTTCAGTGCCGGGACGCCGCCCACGCCTTCGAGGAGGAAGGGAATCAGGGCCACGTCGTTCTCGCGGGCCAGTTCGGGGAAAAGTTCGCGGAACCGCTCGGTGTATTCGGCGCCCAGGTTGGGGGGCACCTGCATGCCGGCCAGCACGATGCGCACGTCGGGGTAGCGGGCCCGGGCCCGGTCGATGATGGCCTGCAGGTTGGCCTTCGTAACCTCGGGCGGGGTGCCGCGTAGGCCGTCGTTGCCGCCCAGCTCGATGACGAGCACGTCGACCTTCTGGCGCAGGAGCCAGTCGATGCGGCGCAGCCCGCCGGCCGTCGTCTCCCCGCTGAGCCCCGCGTTGACGACCCGGAACGGCCAGCCGAGCGAATCGATCTTCTGCTGGATGAGGGCGGGGAACGCCTGGTCGGGGTCGAGGCCGTAGCCGGCGCTCAGGCTGTTGCCCAGGAACAGGATGGTGAGGCGGTCGTCGTCCGCACCCGGCGCGACGGGCGCCTCGGGCGGCGCCACGGCCACGGTGTCGGCCGGGGGAGAGGCGGGCGCACGCTCCTCTCCGGCGCCACAGCCGGCCAGCCATAGAACACAGAGCAGGGGAAGCGGGTATAGGCGAAGCATGTTCATGGCGGTGGTTCGCGTTGGGATGCGTGCTCTCTACCGTGGTTGACAGAACAGGTTTCAAAGCGAGGAGGATGATGCCGGTACTGGATGTTGACGGGTTGACCATGACCTACCGGAGCGGCGCACGGGAGCTGACCGTGTTGCAGGACGTGACGTTTGCGCTGGAGGATGGCGAGACGTGCGCCATCGTGGGTCCGTCGGGTAGCGGCAAGACGACCCTGCTGGGCCTCTGCGCCGGCCTCGATACGCCCACGGCCGGCACGGTCCGCCTCTGCGGGGTGGACCTGGGTCCGCTCGACGAGGACGCCCGGGCCCGGGTGCGAAACGATTACGTCGGCTTCGTCTTTCAGTCGTTCCGTCTGATCCCCACGCTCACGGCGCTCGAGAACGTGATGGTGCCCGCCGAGCTGCGGGGCGACCGGCACGTGCGCGACCATGCCGTCTCGCTGCTGACAGAGGTGGGGCTGGGCGACCGCCTCGACCACTACCCGGCACAGCTCTCGGGGGGCGAGCAGCAGCGCGTGGCGCTGGCCCGCGCCTTCATCAACCGCCCCCGCATCCTGTTTGCCGACGAGCCCACGGGCAACCTCGACGCCGACACCGGCGAGGTGATCGTCCGCCTGCTCTTCGACCTGAACCGCTCGGCCGGCACCACGCTGGTGCTGGTGACGCACAACCTGGAGCTGGCCGCCCGGACGGGCCGTATCCTGCGTCTGCGTGGGGGCCGGGTGGTCTCCGACGAGCGCCACGCACCGGTGCCGGTGGATGCCGGCCTCGACCTGCCGGAGGCCCGATGATGCGGTGGATCCTTTCGATGGCCTGGCGCGACAGCCGGGGCAGCCGCCGCCGGCTCCTGCTCTTCGTGGCGGCGATGGTGCTGGGGGTGGCCGCCCTCGTGGCGATCAACTCGTTTGGGGAGAACCTCCGTCGGGCCGTCGACGAGGAGGCCCGCTCGCTGCTGGGCGCCGACCTGAGCTTCGAGGCCGACGCGCCGTTTCCGCCCGAGGTGGAGGCGCTGGCCGACTCGCTCGGCGGCCGCCAGGCCCGGCGCGTCTCGTTCCCGTCGATGGCCCTCTTCCCGAAAAGCGGGGTTACCCGCCTGGCGACCGTCCGCGCCCACGAGGGCGACTACCCGTTCTACGGAGCCATCGAGACCGACCCCCCCGAAGCGGCCACCACGTACCAGAACGGATTGAATGCCCTCGTCGACCGGGGGCTGATGCAGCAGTTCGGCGTGGCCGTGGGGGATTCGGTGCGGATCGGGCGGGTGAGCTACCGTGTGGCCGGCGCCCTCCTCAAGACGCCGCGCGAGTCCGAGGTGGCCATGCTCTTCAGCCCGCGCATCTACATCCCGCTGGCCGGGCTCGACTCGACGCTCCTGAGCCGGGGCAGCCAGGCCGACTACGAGATCTATTTCAAGTTCGATGACGAGCGCGACGTGGAGGCCCTCGGGGAGGCGCTCCGGCCACGCCTCCGCAAGCTCGACGTGGGGCTGGATACGGTGGCCGAGGTGCAGGGCAACTGGGATGAAGGGCTGAGCAACCTGTACCGTTTCCTGAGCCTGATCGGCTTCGTGGCGTTGCTGCTCGGGAGCCTCGGGGTCGCCAGCGCCGTGCACGTCTACGTGCGGCAGCGCGTCGAGACGGTGGCCGTCCTCCGGTGCTTCGGCGCGCGCGCCTGGCCGACGTTCGGCGTCTACCTGACGCAGGCCGTGGCGATGGGGCTCGTCGGGGCGCTGGCGGGGTGCGTGCTCGGGCTGGGCGTACAGTTGCTCTTGCCCCGCGTGCTGGAGGACTTTCTGCCGGTGGAGGTGGCCTTTCGCGTTTCGTGGCGGGCCGTGGCCCTGGGGCTGGGCATCGGGCTGGGCGTGACGGTGCTGTTTGCCCTCTTGCCGCTCGTGGGTGTACGTCGCGTCTCGCCCCTGCGGGCGCTGCGTTCGTCGTACGAGCCCCCATCGCAGATGCGCCGCGATCCGCTCCGGTGGGGGCTCTATGTCCTGGTGGCCATCGGTGTCACGGCCTTCGCCATGGTGCAGGCGCCAGCGCCGGTGGTGGGTGTGGGCTACGCGGTGGCCATCGGCGTCGTGTTTGCCCTGCTGGCCGGTGTGGCCCGCCTCATCATCGTTCTCGTCCGACGATTCTTTCCCGCGGCGTGGCCCTACGTGTGGCGGCAGGGGCTGGCCAACCTGTACCGGCCCCGCAACCAGACCCTCGTCCTGATGCTGACGCTGGGGTTCGGGACCTTCCTCCTGATGAGCCTCTACGTCTCAGAGCGGACGCTCATCCGGCAGGTCGAGATCGCCGGCGGAGAGGGACAGCCCAACCTGGTCTTTTTCGACGTGCAGCCGGATCAGTCCGCCGGTGTGCAGTCGGTGCTGGAGCAGGAGGGGATCGCGGTGATCGACCGCGTGCCCATCGTAACGATGCGCATTCAGGCCATCAATGGGCGCACCATCGAGGCCATGCGGGAGGATTCGACGGCCCGGCTGACGTGGGCCCACCGCCGCGAGTACCGCTCCACGTACCGGGACTATCTGACTCCTTCCGAAGAGGTCGTCGACGGCACGTTCACGGGGCGTGTGGCCCCGGATGCGGCGGTGGTGCCCGTGTCCATCGAACGGGACATCGCCCGTGACCTCGGCGTGGCCCTGGGCGACACCATCGTCTTCGACGTGCAGGGGGTGCCGGTGACCACCGTGATCGGCAGCATCCGGGCCGTGGAGTGGCGCCGGATGCAGACCAACTTCTTCTTCGTCTTTCCGGCGGGGGTGCTCGAGGACGCGCCGCAGTTCGACGTCGTGCTGGCCCGGGCACGGGACGAGGCAGCCTCGGCGGCCGCCCAGGCCGCGGTCGTGCGCGCCTATCCCAATGTGGCCGCCATCGACCTGGCGCTCGTGCTCGACACGTTCGATGCCATCTTCAGCCGGATCGCCTTCGTAATCCGGTTCATGGCCCTGTTCAGCATCCTGACGGGGCTCGTGGTGCTGGCGGCCTCGGTGCTGGTGAGCCGGTATCAGCGCATCGAGGAGACGGTGCTGCTCAAGACGCTCGGGGCCTCACGCAGGCAGGTGCTGGGCATCATGGCGGTCGAGTACCTGTTCCTCGGTGCCCTGGCCACGCTGACGGGGCTGGTGCTGGCCCTCGGCGGCGGGTGGGCGCTGGCCCGCTTCGTGTTCGACACGCCGCTGGTGGCCCCGCCGCTGGCCTGGCTGGTGGCGCTGGGCATCGTCACCGGGCTGACGTTGCTCATCGGCCTGCTCAACAGCCGGGGCGTCTACGACCGGAGCGCCCTGGAGGTCCTCCGCGCCGAGGCGTGAGCGGGACGACCGGTTCCCGCTTCAGGGGGCCAGGGGAGAGGGGAGCCGAGGGGTGGGTGGGGGGCCGGGCGACGAAGCCGCCAGCAACGGACGCTGAAGGTCCAGGCGCGGGAGCATCGCGTCCCGGTAGGCCTCGAACGCGGCCCGGAACGCCGGCCGGATGGGCTCCGAGGAGGGAAACTCCTCGCGCAGGTGGTTGACCTGCTGGCCGTTCTTCCAGAAACGGTAGCACACGTGCGGTCCGGTGGCCAGGCCGGTGCTCCCCACGTACCCGATGATGTCGCCCTGCCGGACCCGCACGCCCGGTCGGATGCCCTTCGCGATGCGCGACATGTGCAGGTACCCGGTCGTGTACGTCCCGTTATGCCGGATCTTGACGTAGTTGCCGTTATAGCGGGCGTACCGGGCCTCGAGGACGACGCCGTCACCCGTGGCGCGGATGGGCGTCCCGGTGGGGGCGGCATAGTCCGTGCCCAGGTGTGCCTTGTAGCGCTTCTGTACGGGGTGAAAACGCCGCAGGTTGTACCGCGAACTGATCCGTGCGTATTTGACCGGCGACATCAGGAAGGCTTTGCGCAGGCTGTTTCCCTCCTCGTCGAAGTAATCGACATGGCCGTCCTGCTCGAAGCGAAAGGCCAGGTAGTCGCGTCCGGCGTGCGTGAAGCGTGCGGCCCGGATAGCGCCGATGCCGACCGGCTGCCCGTCCACCTGACGTTCCTCGTAGATCACCGTGAAGGCGTCGTTTTTCTGGATGCGGTAGAAGTCGATCTGCCAGGCATAGACCTCCGACAGTTCGACCGCCAGCGCCGGATCGACGCCCTGTTCGGCCAGGGTCTCATAGAGCGAACGGGTAATGACGCCACGGACGGTGCGCTCGACCGAGGTGACGGGACGCTCCCGCGTGTAGACACGGACCGAATCGCCCAGTTCGAAGACGACGTAGTGGATGGCGTCCTGTTCATAGACGAGATAACGCGGGGTGCCGAGCGAATCGTCCAGGTACAGCCGGTAGGGGCGCCCGGCCCGGAGGTGACGACGCACATCAAAGACGGGACGGGCCTGCTCGGCGGCACGGACGATGGTGGGATACGGCACGGCATGCGGCGCCAGCAAGTCCGTGAAGGTGGCATGACGACGGACGCGGCCCTCAACCGTCCGGTAGATGCCTGCCTCGATGCCATATTCGTCCACTTCCGGGACCGGCGATGGCTGCGTTATCTCGGCGGGCTCCCTAGACGTCGCACGGGGCTGGCGCCCGAACTGTACGACGGCAGCGACCAGAAGCAGGACCGCCAGGACGGGAAGGAAGCGTCGGGTGATGGACCGCATGGGACACGATCAGGCATGGGGTGAAGAACGTCGGGCAAGGCGTTCGGCCTCGGGCACGAATATAGCCTCTGTTATCCATGATCGGCAAAACACGACGCGACCAAACGGACCGGGGGCGTGAAAATGGCCGGAAAAAAGTCAGCGGGGTTCCGGGTCGGGGATGCCGGCGGTGGTGAAGTGGAGGCGAATCCGGTTGTTGCGACCGTAGGAGGAAGAACGGTACAGGGCTTCGAGTTCTTTCTTGAAGCGGGGATATTCTTCGTTTTCCCGTTTCAGCCAGAGGGGTGTTTCGGCAGCGCGCTCCGGGTCGAGGGTAGAGCCCGGTTCGGCCTGTTGCCGGGCTTCGGTATAAAAATATTCCGTTAGCGCTTTCAGCGTGCCGGGCGTATCCTCCAGATGCAGCCCCTCATCGCTATCGTCCCGGCGCAGGCGGATGCCGAGATCCCTGAGATCATGCGGTCGGTCGAGCACGACGGGATCACCTTGCTCCCGCATCCGGTGTTCGAGGCGGTTCAGGTGGCCGAAGGTCAGTCGGTCAGGAAAGTGGAGGGTAATACGGGTGTGGTCAGGATCGTAGGGGATGGGCTGACCGGAGGACTGGGATTTGAGGAGGGCTCGCTGCGTGAGTCCTTCGAGCAGAGGAGCCAGGAAGTTGTAGAAATACCCTTTGGCCAGGGCCGTACCGAGCGAGCGTGCATCGGCCAGTTCGGCCTTCGTCTCCCGGACGATCCGGTTGGCCCGGCGGCGAAACATGTCGAGGGCCAGACTGACGATGGTCAGGCCACTCACGGTCATCGCCAGCAGGGTCTCTATGAGAGACATGGGGTTGTAAATAAGATGGATGGGGCGGCGGGTCAAGGTAGGGCGGGGCGTGACGCCGTGCAATGGGACGTTGCGTTTTTCTGTTCAGCGACGATCCCGTATCTTGCGCCGCCCGGTAGCTTGCACAGAAAAAAGAGCGATACGTTCATGGCACGTATTGTCATTACACGACCCGTTCCTGAAGCCGGCATTGCGGAGCTACGCAAGGCCCATGAGGTAACCGTACACGATCTGGGGCCGGATTCGGGCGGTGACGAGGAGGGTATCCTGGCCGTTGCCCGGGAGGCCGATGCACTCATTTCCATGCTGGACAACCCGCTGACGGCCCGTGTCATGGCGGGGTGCCCACGGTTGAAGGTCATCGCGCAGTACGCCGTAGGGTACGACAACATCGACCTGCAGGCGGCGCGGGCACGCGGCATTGTGGTCACCCACACGCCGGGCGTGCTGACCGAGGCCACGGCCGATTTCACGATGGCCCTCATGCTGGCGCTGGCGCGGAGGCTGCCCGAGGCCGAGCGGTACGTACGGGCGGGCCGCTTTCGCCGGTGGGAAGCAACGACCCTGCTGGGTATGGAACTGCGTGGCAAGACGCTGGGCATCGTCGGGCTGGGGCGCATCGGGGCCGCCGTGGCCCGCCGGGCGCTGGGCTTCGGGATGCAGGTCGTTTACTACAACCGGCGGCGGGCCAATCCGACCGTGGAGCGGATGGCCTGTGCACGGTTCGTCCCGCTGGAGACGCTGCTGGCCGAGAGTGATGTGGTCTCGTTGCATTGCCCGCTCAATGCCGAGAGCCGCCACCTGATCGACGCGGCGGCGCTGGCACGGATGAAGCCCACGGCGCTGCTCGTCAACACGGCCCGGGGGGCGGTGGTGGACGAGGCGGCGCTCGTCGAGGCGCTGCGGGCGGGCCGCCTGGCCGGTGCCGCCCTCGATGTGTTCGAGCACGAGCCCGCGATTCACCCCGGCCTGCTCGAACTCGACCGGGTGGTGCTGGCGCCGCACCTGGCCAGTGCCACGACCGAGACACGCACCGAGATGGCCCGCATGTGTGCCCGCGCGGTGATGGCCGTCCTCGAGGGCGAGGAAAAGATCCCGTATCGCCTCGTCTGAACGCCGGGAAACGGGGCTGCCTTTGCCACCGGAGGAGCCGTCGCGCGAGGGTGCCTGTCGGTTACGATTCCCCCCGACCTCGCACGGGCCGTTCTCCGGCGGCAAAGGCAGCCGCTCCTTTTCGTTTGCGTTCTCAGAGATGGAGGTTGATGAGCGAGAGGGCGACGACGTAGCGCCCGCCGGCCCCCATCACATCGGACTTCGGTGTGGCGGCGACGCTGAGACCGAGCTCATAGACCGGGGTACGGAGGCCCAGGCCGACGCCTAGCGTCATCGCTCCGTCGCCGCCGAGGCGCACGCCGGCCCGCAGGGGCACCGGACCCAGCCGGTACTCGCCGCCGGTATAGACCGAGGGCTTCCGGGTCAGGTTGCCCGGCGCTTCGTTCAGCGCCACCGAGAGGCCCATGTTCACCGTGGCGCGACCGTGGTACCAGGCCGTACCAAAGTGGAGGGCCGTCGGCAGAGGGCTCGAAAAGCTGCCGTACACACGCTCAACTTCATCGTAGGCGTCCCGGGCGAGGCTGTCGAGTACCGATTCCGCATAGCGCCCGAAGTCCCCGTCGAACTCCCGGTCGATACGGTCCTGGTTCAACGTGAGGCCTTCGAACCGGAAGGTCGTGTTGACCGGGGTGACGGTCTGGGCGTCCCTGTTCCAGGCGATCTGGCCGAGGTCGGTCAGCGAGGCGGCCACGAGCACGCCGGGGGCGGCCACGTAGGTGATGCCCACATCCGCGCCGAAGCCGGTGCCGGCCTGCGAGCCGAACGGGTTGGTAAACGCTACGTCGGCAAAGGGGTCGTCCGCGAACAGGTCGAAGGCATCGAAGACATCCCGGCTGAAGGAGCCGGCGGCCCGGGCCGTGTAGTCATACACGTGCTCGACGACGTCGTCGCTGACGGACACGGTAGAGGTGAAGCGGGTATCGGTGAAGCTGTGGCCGAGGACCACCTTCGGGGCGAGGCCCACGAAGAGACGGTCGAAGCGGTACGTGAAAGCCACCGTGAGGTCGGTCATGTTCAGCGCCTGCATGCTGGCATTGACGGGAAGGTCGCGGTTTTCACCCGTGCCCCGCAGCAGCAGGTCGAACCAGCCCCGGCTCAGGCCGACCTGGTTAAAGGATCGCGTGCGTACGGCCAGGCCCAGCGCCCACGAGCCTCCCCGGTAGGTGAGGGCCAGGGGGACCACGTCGGCGTGGAGCCCGGCGCGGCGCAACGTTGTCGCCCCGGTGCTGCCGAACCAACCGTCGAGCATCTGGACGACCTCACCGTCGCTCAGGGTGCGGCCGGAGGCGAGGTACTCGTTGTAGTAATGGAACTGGAGCAGGTCGCCGCCCGTGAAGGCCCGGGTGTTGCCGAGAGAAAGGACGACGCGCGCACCCCGATCGGTGAAAAGCAGGTTGGCCGGGTTGAAATGGATAGCGTCGTTGTCACGCACGAAGGCGGGGCCGCCGCCGGCGGTGGCCAGCGAGGCCACGCCACGGGTTTCCACCTGGGCACGGCTCCCCGGAGCCATCGCCGCCATCATCATGGCAGCGACAAGAAGGATCCTGGTGTGTCGCATGGTTCAATCTGAGGTTGGACGTGGGCGGTGGTCCGGGTAGCATCAGCGTGTGCCGACGTCGACCTGGAAGCGGAAGTTGCCCTGCAGGCTCAGGCGGACGGTATCGCTGGCACGGAGGCGGATCGTCTCGCGCTCCGGCGCCGTCTCCAGGTCGAGTTGGAGGCGAATCTGGCGACCCCGGGCCAGGGCACGGAGCTGGTTCTCATCCAGCGTCAGCTCGGCCAGGCCGTTGCGGGGTTCGGCGGCCGTTCCATCGTCGCCTGTCGTGGCGGCGTCGAGACGCAGCGGGGCAGCCGTTTCGGCCGGCAGGACGGTCACGACCTCACCCAGCTCGTCGAGCACCTCCAGGCGGGCCTTCAGGCCGAGCGGCAGCCCGTTTGCGTACTGGAGCCGGAGCGTGGCCTCCTCGACCCGGAGATCCTTCTCCGGTGCCGTCAGGTCGTTCACATCGGACAGGTCCGCGTCCACCTCTTTGCGGAAGGTGACGTCGCCGGCGAGCTGAAGAGGCACGGTCGCGCCGATGGCGGCCTCGAACTCGAAGGGCTCGGCCAGGATGGCATGGCCGCCCCCGGCCTGCACGATGGCCTTACCGGCATACCGGATCCGGTCCGGCAGGGCGCTGATGAAATCATCCACGTTCGAGTTCTCGGCGTTCAGGATCACCGTCCGGGTGACCGTTTTACCCGGGGTGGAAGCGCCCTCGATCCGGAAGTGGATCAGTTGTTCGGGGCGTGCCGGGACGCCGCCCACGAGGAAGTCGTCGGCCAGCGTGTCGGTCGGTGGGACGGCATGCTCACCTCGGCCGCTCAGGAAGACCTGCTCCCCGTCCGGGGTGAGGCCCACGAGCACGGCGTAGAGGTCCAGGTCGGTCGTGACGTTGGTCCGGATGGTGAAGGTGAACGCACTCCCTTTCAGTTGCAGGCCCTCGAAGTCTTCGGCGGCCAGGTCGGCGAGGTCATCGAGGGTACTGACTTCGGCCTCGGCATCATCGAGCACGTCGAGGCGCCCGTCGTCGTTGGCATCCGGAGTCACGGCCACGCTGAAGGGCTTGACGTAGCCCGCCACCTCGGTGGGCTGGAGGTCGACGACCTGCAGGTTGGCCTGGATCTGATCGCTGGCCGTCAGTTCGCGCGTGGCGCTGGTGGTCTCGCTGGTGGCGTGGATGTAGTACGTGAGCCGGTTGCCGGTCGGGTATACGCGCACGTCCTTCAGGTCGATGGCCACCTGGCGGGGCCCTTCCTGGCGTTCGAGCCGGCGGAACTTGTTCGCCGAGGGCTGGTCCTGCAGGCCCTGGAAGCAGATGACCAGCGAATCCTCGGGCCGGTAGGGCGGGCGGCGCAGGCCCGGGATGCTGATGTCGACCCGTTCGAGCGTCAGGTCCATCCCGTTGATGAGGTCCGCGATCCGGAGCGTCCCCTTCTTGAGCGTCACGAAATCCTGGTCGGACGAGAACTCCACTTCGTCGATGTCCAGGTCGATGCTTCCCCTGGAGGTGAACGTTTCGGCCTGCGGCTGGAACAGCAGGCGCTCGATCTCCACCTCGCCGTCGAAGGTGAAAGAAAGCCCCTGGCTGGCCGTCAGGGTAGCCGGAGCGGTCGTGCCATCGCTGGAGGCATGGACGTTCATGGTGAGACGGGTCCCGATCGGGGTGCCGCCGAGATCGAGCGGGACGGCAACCGTCTCGCCGGCGGGAACGAGCGGGCCCGGTGCCGAGAACAGCAGCGATCCGGCCGGGAATTCGGCCACGGCATCCACGTTCCGGGCTTCGATGACATCCAGGCGTACCGGGAACGGCAGCGTGTTCGTCACACGGAGGGTGGCCTGTCCGGTCCGGGTCACCATGCCGGTGAAGGTGACGTCCTTGGCGGTCACGTCGAGTTCGGAGGAGGATACATCCATGTCGGGCTGGGCGGGCACGCTTTCCACTTCCGTTTCGCCATAGCGAAGGGGTTCGAGGAGGGTGCGCAGGCGTACGCTTCCCGGGTCGGCCGTGAGCGGTGCCGTGGAGCCGTTGGCGCCCACGTCGAGCCGGTACGTCAGGTCGTTGGCATCGAGGCGCTGCCCCGCAACGCTGATGCGGGTCGTGGCCCGACTGCCGGACGCCACGAAGCCGAAGGAGCCCGTCCCCACGACGTTGCCGTCCTGAAGGAGGGTGACGCTCGCCGGCCGGCCGGCGTCCTGCGCCGAGGTCAGCGTCTCCGGCCGGTCATTGATCAGTTCGAGCACGAAGGCGTTCATGCCGTCGGTTTCCGTCGTGAAGCGAACGGCACGAAGGCGCACGTTCTCCAGCGAAACCAGGTTCACCTTGGGCGGGACGAGGAAGTTGGGTACGGTGACGTCCGTGGTCGTCTCGCCCGGGGCGGGGACCACGGGCACCTCGGATGAGAGCTCCGGCGGCAGGGCCGGGTCGTCCGGGGAGAGCGTGAAGACCCCCAGTTCGTTCGTGTAGCCGGCCGAAAACGCCTGGGTGCCCAGTTCGCCAATGGAGACGGACAGGCCCACCGGTGCCACGTCCACCTCCGGCAGCACCTCATCCAGGTCACCCAGGTTGAAGTCATTCACGTTCTGAACGATGTACACCGAATGATCCGAACCGTCCACGTCGAACACCCCGCTGAACGTGTCGTCCGTGGTGTCGATGAGGGCTTCCCGGCCCTGGGCATCCGGCCCCAGGAAGACGAACGTCTTGTCGAAGATCAGAGGCGCTCGCACATCGGGCGAGAAGGAGAAGTCCGGTGCCGACGTTGGAAGATCGCAGGCACTGAGCAGGAGAAGTGACAGGATCGCAAGCCTTTTCAGAGGGCAAGACAGGCCAGACAGCTTCATGAGTCCGGTGCGATGGATGGGACGTACTCTCGAGCGAAGGGGGGAAGGGTGCAGGAAGGATCGGCCGATGGAGGATTTTTTTAAGCACCGGTTGCTCGGGCGCGAACATCGCCGGCGGTGTGGTTGCTAACAGGAGCGTCCAGCATCGTCGACAGGGTGTCAGGGGCGGGGCCTTGCCGCCGGCCCGGAACATGGCGGATCGGGTCTGAGCCGGTGAACAGGGAGGGACATCCGGTCATTCCGGTGTCTTCGTGCCCATCATTGGCGCGAGCGGTTCGCTTTTTGCTAACTTGAGGGCCGGTCGTCAGGGTGGGGCAGGTGCCGGCCACGCCGGTCCACGGTATGATGCGCCCCGCCGGATGCGAAAACCGATTCGCTCGTGAGAACACTTCTGTCATTCCTCATCCTCGCCTGGCTGGGGATCCCCCCGGGCCAGGTCCTCGCGCAGACGCGTGGGGCGGGCCTCTTGCAGGTCCTTGAGGAAGCCTTCGGTCGGGGTGATGTAGAGGCCCTGATCGAGCGAGCGGCTCCCCGGGTCGAGATCGCTTTTTTCGAGCCGAGCCGGCCTTACAGCCAGGGGCAGGCGCGCTACGTGCTGAAGATGTTCTTCCGGGACTATCCGCCCCGGCGTTTCCGGTTGCGGGACTCGTACCGGACGCACAACGGCTGGTTGGCGGAGGGAGACTACTGGTATGGACGCCAGCGGGAGCCGTTGCGGGTGTACTTACGCTTACAACGGCGGGGAGCACGATGGGAACTCCGCGAGATCCTTGTGGAGGAGGGTGTGAAATGAGCGGGATGCCGTTGCTGTCCGTGTGTGTCGTGGCTGCCCGGTATGTAGCTTCTTGGCCCGGGTCGCCTGCCCCCCCTCCTGCCCTGCGATCCGTACGATGAAACGGTTGGCTGCGCGATCTCGCTCATATGTATTCTGGGGCGTGCTATGGCTGGGGCTCCTGGTGCTGACGTGGGCGGGACGTGGTCTGTATGTGGCGCATGTAGCCCGTACGGTGGAGGCGCGCCAGCACCGAGCGGTGTCGCAGGCCTACGCGTGGATCGAGCAAGAATTCGCCGGGCTTCAGGAGGCGCTGGCCGTCCGGGCGCGCGCGGTGGCCGAGGCGGGGGAGGTGGTGCGCACGCTACGCCGCCTGCAGCGGGACGGTGACGTCACGGCCGGCGAGCACCTCGTGCGCGTCGTGGCCGCGCTGGAGCTTCCCGAACGAACGTCGGTCGAGGTGTATGACCCGATGCCGAGGCGCTTGGCCTGGAACGGGTTTGCCATGCCCATGGATGACGCACCGGCCTCGTCTCGTTTCCTGGAGGACGTGCAGGTTACGCTCGCACGCGATGGTGACAAGCGGGCGGCGCTGGTCGTCTGGTGGCCTGTGCGGGAGGGCACGTCGATCCTGGGCGTCGTGCGGGCGATGCGCCTGATCGCGTTTGATGCACCGGTGCGGAACCGGTACCTGCGGGATTACAGCCTCGCCGATGAATGGACGCGGTCGCTGCGTCTTCCCGTCCGGGTTCGTTATGCCGACGCGACGGAGGCCGGGGACCTGGAGGCGACACGGGGCCGGTTGTTGCAGGGCCTGGACGGAACGCCGCTGCTGTGGGTGTTCGTGGAGCCGCCCGTGCCGGAACAACTCGTGGACGCCGCCGGCGGACGGGTGGACGACCTGATCGCAGGGTGGGCTACGCTGTTCGGGTTCTGGCTCGTGGCGGGCCTGTGGGGCTGGTACCGGGCCGGCACGGAGAAGGACGCGACGGCATGGGGCACCCGGGGGCGCCGGTTCACCGTTCTGGCGCTGGCGTGGTGGGGGCTGCGCTATGCGATGCTGGCCCTCGATGTGCCCGGACGCTGGCAGCAGGGCAAGGCCCCCCTGGCGCCGCTGTTCGACCCGCAGCACCTGGCCTCTACCTTCGGCGGCGGCCTGATGCAATCGATAGGCGACCTCCTGTTGACGGCGCTGTTTGCCCTGGTGTTCTCTGGAGGCGTGATCCATCTGGTGCGCGGGCTGCCCGGCATTCGCTTGCCGCGTCGCTCATTGCAGGAACGTCTGAACCGGCGTCACCGGGCCGGCAGCACCTTCCTGTGGGGCCTGATCGGTACCGCCGGGGTCGGCCTGCTGATCGGAGCGGTCCTGATGGCGCTGGCCGGCGCAACCCGGCACGCCCTGCTGGATAGCACGCTCGATTTTTTTGCCCGTACGGGCTTGCTACCGGAGCGCCTCGTCTTGCTCGTAAACGGTGCGCTCCTCATGCTCACGCTGTCGGCTGTGTTGCTGATCGTGGGGGTGATCCGGGCCGGACTGGGATGGCTGGGACGCAGGGTGTCGCCGTCCGAGGACCCGGGTCCGTTGGCGGCGGCCATCCTTCTGGGCACGTTCGTCGCCGTGGTCGTGCTGTACCTGGTACCCGCTGCCACGCTGCCCGCACCGTGGATCAGCGTACCCGCGTTCCTGATCGTAGCCGGGGTGGGCGTCTATGCCCAGCTGCGAGCGGTTCCCGTGTCCCGTTTTCTGTTGTTGCGAAATGTGTTGCCGCAGGTTTTCGTGCTGGCGCTGCTGCTCTATCCATTTGTCTACAGCGGGCTCGATATGCAGCGCCGGCTTCGTATGGAGGATGCCGCCGAGGCGTTCCGGGAAGGCGTGGACCCCAGGGTGTTTTTCGCCATCGAGCAGGTGCTTCAACAGGCCCGCCAGCCTGAACTGGTGCGGGCGCTGGCCCGGGCCGATACGCTGTCCGAGGCTGTGCTGGATTCCCTGGCGTGGGAACTCGTTCGGGGTTCCCTGTTGCTCTCGCTGGGGAACTACGACATCAGCCTGACGCTCCTGGACGCTCTGCACCGCCCCCGCGGGCGTTATCAGCTTACGGCCCGGCCGTTGCCGCCCGGCCTCCGCGAAACCGATTCGCTGGCGTTCGACCTCGTCCATGCCATGTACCTGGAGAGCGGGCAGTCCGGCCCGTTCGTGCAGCGAATGACCGGGCGCCGGCAGCGCGATCGGTATCAGTACGTCGGCCTCGTGCCCGTACCCTCCCCCGAAGGGACGTCAACGGCCGGGTGGGTCTTCGTACGGGTCGAACCCGACATCCCCGTGATGGAGGGGTTCCAGGCGCTGCCCCGGGTGCTCCTGCCGGCCGGCTTTTTCGGCACCACCTATGCCGATCTCTCGATGGCCGAGTTTCGGGACGGTGTCCTCGTGCGCAGCCAGGGACGGAGTTTCGGTCGGTACCGGCTGGACGAGACGGTCAAGCAGGCCCTTGCCGTACGTCCCGAGCTCTGGCGGTCTGAGACGTTTCGGGATCAACGCTTCCTCACCTATTACCAGCGGATCGATACCTCCGGTGCGTCCCCGGCGGATCCACCGCGCTGGCACAGCCGTGTCGTGGCCGTCCGGACCACGTCCGTCAACCTCTATGACCACCTCTATTTCCTGTTGCGGCTGACCATGGCCGGCCTGTTCATCGGCCTGCCCATCTATCTTATCGGATGGGGGTGGCGCTGGCGCTCGGGGTCGTTTCCGGCCCGCCGGGTGGCGTTCCGGGACAAGGTGCTCAATGCTTTTTTCGCCGTCGGGTTCATCACGGCGACGCTCATGGGGATCGCGGGTATGCAGGTGGTCACGGGCGAGAGCGACCGGGCCATTCGCAGCTGGCTGGAGCAGCATCTGGAGCGTGTCGAGTCGGCCCTGGCCCGGCAGGCGCGCGGCGACGAGTTGCCGTTCCGGGTCCTGGATCGCATCCGCATCGACTCGCTCGCCCGGCAGGTGGGGCTCGACCTGAACGTCTACCAGGATGCCCGGCTCGTGGCCAGCAGCCGGCCGCAACTCGTCAAGGACCGACTGATCGACCTGCAACTCCCGGTGGAGGCGTACCTGAGGCTCTACTTCGATGGCTTCCGGTTCGCCGTGAGCCGTGAAGAGGTGGGCAGTTTTACCTATATGGCCGGCTACCGGGCGCTACCGGACGAACAAGGCCTGCCTCGCTACGTGGTTTCGGTGCCGACCCTGCCCGAGCAGGAACGGATCGAGGAAGAACGGGCCCGGACGGTGGCCTACCTGTTCGGTTCGCTCCTGATGTTGCTGCTCGTGGTGATGCTCACAGCGGCGATGCTGGCGAGCGCCCTCGCGCGTCCCATCGCCCGCTTGCGAGCCGGCCTCGAAGCCGTGGCCCGCGGACGGTTCGAGCGGATTCCGCCCGTGCGCACACGGGATGAAATCGGCGAGCTGGTGGAGAGCTTCAACGCCATGCAGGCCCAGCTGGCCGAGAGCCGTCGGCGGCTGGCCCAGCAGGAGCGCCAACTGGCCTGGCGCGAGATGGCCCGGCAGGTGGCGCACGAGATCAAGAACCCGCTCACCCCAATGAAATTGTCCGTGCAACACCTGCAGCGCGCCTTCGACGACCTGCTCCGCCGCGTACGGCCGGAGGCCGAGGAAGCCACCTCCCTGCAGCGTTTCGGCAGGCTGTTGCACGACAAAGCCACCACGTTGCTCGAACAGATCGACGCCCTCAAACGCATCGCCGACGAGTTCTCGACCTTTGCCCGGATGCCCTCCCGGATGATGGAACCGCTGGATCTCAATGCGGTTATCCGCGAGGCCGTGGCGCTGATGCAGGAGGAAGCCGGACAGCGCATCGAACTGCATCTGCACCCGGCTCCTCTCGTCCTGGAAGCCGACCGTGAGGAACTCCGGCGCATTTACATCAACCTGATCAAGAACGCGCTCCAGGCCGCCGACGAACGACGGCCCTTGCGGATCGAGATCACCACCGAGCGCCGGCCCGGCCGCGACGGGATCCCCGCCTGGGCCTACAGCACCGTCACCGATACCGGGACGGGCATCCCGGAAGACCTCCGGGGGAAGATCTTCGAGCCCAACTTCTCCACGAAGACCAGTGGTACGGGGCTGGGGCTGGCCATCGTGCGGAAGGCCGTCGAGGACCTGCACGGCGAAATCGGCTTCGAAACGCGGACGGGGGTCGGGACGACGTTCTGGATCCGTCTTCCGCTGGCTGAATGAACGGTCCCTGTGGAACCTCGCGCGGTGGCCCGGCTACAAGCCGATTCTTTATGCCGACAAGCAGCACGCGCCCATGAAAGTCATCGTGATCGGAGCCGGGGAAGTAGGGTTCGATGTGGCCCGGTTGCTCGAG
Organism: uncultured Rhodothermaceae bacterium; assembly: GCA_964552015.1. Taxonomy (GTDB): domain Bacteria; phylum Bacteroidota; class Rhodothermia; order Rhodothermales; family ISCAR-4553; genus Rhodocaloribacter. The sequence continues at coordinate 38,914 of CAZKFR010000014.1, forward strand.
ATGGAGCAGCACGACGTCATCGTGGTCGATGTCGACCCGGAAGCGCTCGAGAGCGTTCGGGATCGGCTGGACGTCATGACGGTGCAGGGGAACGGTACGTCGATCCAGGTGCTGCAGGAGGCCGGCGTGCGCGAGGCGGACATGTTGATCGCGGTCACCACCATCGACGAGGTCAACATGATCGCCTGCATGATTGCGGACCGGCTCGGGGTCGAGACGACCATAGCCCGGATCCGCTCGGACGACCTGACCGGCCAGTCCACGGTCCTCTCCGCCTCCGACCTGGGGATCGACATGGTCATCCATCCGGAGGAGACGGCGGCCGCCGAGGTGGCCCGCCTGATCCGCCGCTCCAGCGCTACCGACGTGCTCACCTTTGCCGATGGACGCTTGCATCTGATCGGCGTGCGCCTGGATACCGATGCACCGGTGATCGGGAAATCGTTGCGGGAGCTGGATGCCGAGCTGACGGGGATTCCCTTTCGTGTCGTGGCCATCGTCCGGGGGATCCGGACCATCCTGCCGCGTGGCGACGAGGTCCTCCGCCGCAACGATCAGATCTTCATGCTGGCCCAGCCCAAGCACATCCCGCATCTGGTGAAGGCCGTAGGGAAAAGTGAGAGGCGGCTCAACCACATCATGATCCTCGGTGGCACGAAGGTGGGGGGGCGCGTGGCGTCGATGCTGGGCGGGCTCAAGGGGATGCGGATCAAGCTCATCGAGCCCGACCGTGAGCGGGCCGGAGAGCTGGCGGAGGCCCTGCCCGGCTGCCTGGTCATTCATGGCGAGGCGACCGACATCGACCTGCTGGTGACGGAAGGACTGGCCGAGATGGATGCGTTCGTGGCCGTCACCGAGGACGAAGAATCCAACCTGGTGACGTGCCTGCTGGCGAAGCACCTGGGTGTCCGGAAGACGGTGGCCCTCCTCTCGAAAGGCGCGTATATTCCGATCAGCCAGTCCATCGGGCTCGACGCCGCGGTGAGTACGAAACTGGCGGTTTCGCGGGAGATCATGCGGTTTTTGCGGGGCAAGCACGTGCTGGCTGCGGCCACGGTCCATGGCATGGACGCCGAGATCCTGGAGATGGAGGCCGCACCGCGTTCGCCCATCACGCGCGGGCCGCTGCGTGAGGTCAAGCTGCCCCGGGGCCTGCTGATCGGAGCCGTCGTGCGGAGCGACCGGGTCGAGATCGCCACCGGGGATACGCACCTGGAGCCCGGGGATCATGCCTTCGTCTTCGTGCTGCCGGGAGCCGTAGAAGATGCCGAACGCCTGTTTGCCCGGCCGTGAAACGATCGCTTGCTGACGTTCCCTTCCGACCGACGCGATGACTGTGCTGAACTACCGAGCCGTTGTGCGCACGCTGGGGGCACTGGTCTTCTTTCTCGGCGTGGCGTTACTCTTCCCTATGGGCGTGGGGCTGCTCTACGGAGAAAGCAACTGGTGGAGTTTTGGTGTCACGGCCTTGCTCTGCCTGGGGGTCGGTGGAGCGGGCTGGCGGCTGGTGGGGCAGCGGGGGGAAGACCTGCGGGTCCGGGAGGGCTTCGCCATCGTGGCCCTCGCATGGTTCGTGCTGGCCCTGCTCGGGGCGCTCCCGTTCGTGATCGGCGGGGTACTCTCCTCGTATACCGATGCGTTTTTCGAAACGATCAGCGGGTTCACAACGACCGGCGCTACCATCCTGGGCGGCGCGGCCACCCCGGCGATCGAGGCGATCCCGAGGGCTTTCCTGTTCTGGCGGAGCCTGGCGCACTGGCTCGGCGGCATGGGTATCATTGTCCTCACGCTGGCCATCCTGCCCATCCTGGGGGTGGGGGGGATGCAGCTCTTCAAGGCCGAGGTGCCGGGGCCCTCGGCGGACAAGCTGACCCCCCGCGTGCAGGAGACCGCCCGGCGCCTCTGGATGATCTACGTGGGGCTGACGGCGGCGCAGGTACTGCTCCTGCTACCGGCCATGAATCTGTTCGATGCCGTCAACCATGCTTTTGCTACCATGGCCACGGGAGGCTTTTCGACGAAGAACGGCTCGGTGGCCGATTATGGCTCGGCGTACGTCGAATGGGTCATCACCCTCTTTATGATCCTGGCCGGGATGAACTTTGCGCTCCATTTCCGGCTGCTTCGGGGCGAGGCGCGCGTGGCGCTGCGTGACACCGAGTTGCGGGTGTACCTCGCCATTCTGGCCGTTGGAACCGTGCTGGTCACGCTCAGCGTCTGGCAGCCGCTGGCCCGCTTCTTCGCGCCGGGACAGGAGGCCGCGTTCGAAGGGTATGCCAGCCTGGAGGCCGCCCTCCGGTACGCGGCCTTCCAGGTGGTCTCCATCGTCACCACGACGGGCTTCGGGACGGCCGACTACGAGGTCTGGCCTTCGATGGCCATCGGGGTGATCTTCGTCCTGTTCTTCGTGGGCGGTATGGCGGGGTCGACGGGCGGCGGCGTCAAGGTGGTGCGCCACGTGCTGCTGTTCAAAAACTCGTTTCGTGAGATCAAACAACTCATCCATCCTCAGGCCATTCTGCCCATCCGGCTCGGCGACCGCGTGGTCTCGCAGGAGATCATGCGGAACGTGCTTTCCTTCATCGCGCTCTACTTCGGCCTCGTCACCGCCGGGACGCTCGCCATGAGCATGCTGGGGCTCGATCTGCTCTCGGCCCTGGGCGCGACGATCTCGTGCCTGGGCAACATTGGCCCGGCGTTCGGATCGCTCGGCCCGACGGAGAACTACGCTCATCTGCCCGGCGTGGCCAAGTGGGTCCTCGGCTTCCTCATGATTGCCGGCCGGCTGGAGCTCTTCACCGTGCTGATCCTGTTCTCTCCCGTATTCTGGCGTCGCTGAGGCCATGGCGCGCACCGGCGTCGATGCCGGCACAACACGAGGACCGACGGGGCAAGAATTTCCGGGGCCGGCACGCCACGCCGGCCCATCGGGGTACGCCGCTTATCTCGTTGAAAAGGAACGGTGTGCTAAAGAAGCCCCCGGGGCGGCCGAAACGTACATCATCAGCCTCGTGGCACGTTCGCGTCGTCGCGGTAGGCACGAGGCTTGAAGGACCGGCGAGCGGCGAAGCGCCGGCACGGGAAACGATCCCCGCTGCACACGCACCAAGAAGTACACAACGTACCGAAGGAGGTGACGGTCATGGACGTACGCGAATATCTGGAAAAGAGCATGCGGCGCCTGTCGAGCACGAGCATTGCGTGGCATGAAGATACGTTCATCGTCGAGCAGTCCCTGCGCCCCGTCGATCTGGTGGACGCTGCCGTGGATATTGCCTGGGACGAACTGATGCCGAAGGGGGGGCTCGATCGGCCCTCGCTGGAGGTCACGCGCCGGGATGGCATGATCGTGTTCGGCCTTGCACGTACGAAGCGCTCGCCGCGGTGGCCCCAGGCGGCGTGAGCCGACCCGCCGCCCGGCCTGCTTTTTTGCCGGGGGCGGCTTTGGTCGGACACGAACCGGCCGATACCTGCGGTGTCCGGGTTCCGGGGGCACGGTGCTCCGGGGCCGGGCTTCGCCCATCGGTATGCCGACGACGAGATGGAAGACCACAACCCTGCCGTTTTCACACCTACGTTTGCCGCCGACGCGCCGGTCGATGATCCGGCCCGGGACCGCTTCGACCGCTGGCCCTTTGCCGAGCGCGTGGCGCGTATCCTGGCCTCACGTCAGGACCCGAGCAGCCTGGTGGTGGGCCTGTACGGGGCCTGGGGGGAAGGCAAAACGACGGTGCTCCGCTTCATCGACCGGGCCCTCTCCGAGTACCCGCACGTCGTCTGTGTGTGGTTCAACCCCTGGCGCTTCCGGGACGAGGGGCTGCTCATCCGTAGCTTCTTCAACGCCCTGGGGGATGCCGTCGATGCTTCGCTGGGCCCGCGTCATGAAAAGATCGGGCCCCGCCTGCGCGACTACGCCGAACTGCTGGCCCCCTCGTCGTTTGGTCCCGGTATGCTCGCCACCTCGGGCGACGGAGGACGCCTTCCGCTGGAGGGCAACGTGGCCGTCGAACTGAAGAAAGTACGGTCCTGGATCAGCGACCTGCTGCAGGCCCTCGGGCGCCGGGTCGTGGTGTTCGTCGACGACATGGACCGGCTCGAGAAGGAGACCGTCCAGGCCGTTTTTCGCCTCGTCAAACTCTCGGCCGATTTCGAAAACACGATCTACCTGCTCTCGTTCGACCCCAAGGTCGTGGCTTCGTCCCTGCAGGCCTCCGGCTACGGTCGGACGGGCTACGACTTTCTGGAAAAGATCATCTCGGTACCGCTGCAACTGCCACCGGCCAGCACGACGTCGCTGCTGGACCTTGCCTACGACGGGGTGAACGAGGCGGTACGGGTCGCCGAAATCGACCTGACCCAGCAGCAGGTTGACGAGTTCGTGCATCGGTTTCGCCACGGGTTCGAGCCGCGCCTGCAGACGCCGCGGATCGTGAATCAGTATGCGAATGCGCTGCTCTTCGCGCTGCCGATCCTGAAGGGGGAGGTCAACCCGGTCGATCAGATGCTGGTCGAGGGACTGCGGATCTTCTACCCGAACCTGTACGAACACATCAAGGAAAACCCGGATCTGTATCTGGGCGCTCCCGTGGGCCGGGACAAGGCCCGGCAGCAACAGGAGGCGGCCGAGCGTGAGCGCCCGCTGGAACGTCTCACACGCCGCGAGCGGGATGCCGCCCGGCGGCTCATAGCCGCGCTGTTCCCGCGCACGACAGGCATGGACGTCCGGCATGAGGTGGCCCGGTGGGACCGCGAGCAGCGGGTGGCCTCCGAACGATATTTCGAACGCTACTTCCAGTACGCCATCGCCTCGAACGACTTGCCCGACCGCGAACTGAGTGCGTTCCTGGAGCAGGCCGTGACGCTGTCGAGCGACGAGGTGCTTGCGTCCGTCCGGGCGCTGATCGAGAAGGCCGAGGCCCGCACCATCGTACGCAAGCTCAGCTTGCGGGTCGAGGAGGTGCATCCGAAGGCGGCCTTCAAACTGGCCCGGGCGCTCTCGAAGCTGGGGACGTCCTTCCCCGACACGCGGGAGGGGGTCGTGGGGCCGTCGCTCTCGGCCGAGGCGGCCGGTCTGGTGGCGCATCTGTTGCGGGCGCTGCCGTCAGCGCAGCGCTTCGAGGGTGCCGCCGCGGTGCTGAGCGAGGCCGAGCCGCTCTGGTTTGCGCTCCTGTGCCTGTCGCACCTGCTCGGGGAAGCCATGCAGGGCGACAGCACCGAGATGACGGACGAGCAGGCCATGCAACTCCTGAAGGTGATCGCCGTGCGGGTCCGTGAGCGGGTGCGTCAGGAGGTGTTGCATCTGGTCGAGCCCGAGCATGCCGTGGCGCTGTATTCGGCCTGGGCCGCCGGGTGTGGCTTCGAGGAAACCCATGGCTACCTGGCCCGCCGGCTCACGGAGACGCCGTCGGAAGCGCTGGCGCTCGTGAAGGCCAGCCTGCCCCGGATCTGGTCGGCCGGAGGCCAGTACCGCCCCGGGTCCTTCGACCGGCAGGAGTACGAGACGCTGGCCGGGTTCGTCGATCCGGAAACGGTCTTCCGGGCGCTGGACCAGTGCTGTGCCGGGAGCCTCGAATCGGTTCGCCGTGGGCACCTCAACGACCCGGACCTGACGCTCGAAGAACGCACCATGTACCAGTTCGCCCTGCTGCACCGTCAGGAGCAAAAGCGACGGCAGGACGAAAGGCCGCCGGCCCCCGTGGAGACGACGGGCGATCGAGAAGGAGCGTGAGGCCGGGGGAAGCGCGGCGTCCCGGGAGAAGCCGGTTACCCGTTGAGCGCAACGGCCAGAAACAGGACCAGAACCGCCCAGGCCACAGCCACCAGGGAAGGAATGTTCGGCTGGCTCGTCATGGTGGGGAGGGAGAAGACGGACCGTGGGGGGACCGTCGTTGTGGGGAGCGCTACCAACCTACGATGTCGAGGCGCTGCATCCTATGGGATTATGGCGCATCGGGCAATAGGTATTTTTCCCGGTTCTCCGGGACGTGAGCGCCGCACCCTGGGATCAGTTCATTGCGTGAAGACCACCCGCATCATCTCCTGGATGGACGTTTTGCCCTCGCGAACCAGGTTGCGTGCGGCCTCCTGCTGGGGTATCATGCCGTCTTCCAGCGCCTGCCGGCGGATCGCTGCCTCGTCGATGACCTCCCCGGCCGAGACGATGATGTGGCGGATGGCTTCGGTGAAGGGCAGGGCCTCGGCAATCGCCTGACGGCCACGATAGCCCGCCCCGAAACAGATCGGGCACCCGGCATCGTCTCCGTGCCGGTAGAAGGTCGTCTCCCGTAGATCGTCGTCGGTGAAGCCCAGGCGTTCGAGCAGGACGCGGTCAGGCTGCTCATCGACGACCTTACATTGCGGGCAGAGTACGCGGACCAGGCGCTGCGCCACGACCAGGTTGATCGCATAGGCGATCAGGAACGGCTCCACGCCCATCTTGTACAGTCGGCTGACGGCACTCGGCGCGTCGTTCGTGTGCAGCGTCGAGAAGGTCAGGTGCCCCGTGTTGGCCAGCTTGATGGCCAGTTCCGCCGTGGCCCGGTCGCGCATCTCACCGACCATCACCACGTCCGGGTCGTGCCGCAGGATGGCCCGCAGGGCTTCCTCCAGCGTCAGGTTGTGGCTGAGCTTGATCTGCCGGACGCGCGGCAGGACGTACTCGACCGGATCCTCCACCGAAATGACGTTGCGGTCGGGGGTGGCTACCTGGTTGAGAATGGCGTTGAGCGTGGTGCTCTTGCCCGATCCCGTGGGGCCGGTCAGGATCACCATGCCGTACGGTTGCTGGATCGCCCAGGCGAGGGCGTCGTGGGCTTTTTGCTGGAGCCCGATCAGGCTCAGATCCTGAATCACTTTGCGGTCGTCCAGGATGCGCAACACGATGCTTTCCGAGCGCACGTCGAGGCGGGCGTTGACCACCGGCAGGACGGAGACGCGGAAGCGGATGAGGGTGTCGTCGATATGGCGCTGGATGAAGCCGTCCTGAGCCCGGTCGCGGACGAACCGGTCAACCCCCACGGCGTGGTCCTTGACGACGGCAATAAAGGCTTCCGGGTGGATCCGCTTTTCCTCATGCCATGGTTGCAGGACGCCGTCGATCCGGAAATGGATTTCGATGTGCCGCTGGGCATTGGGCACGATGTGGATGTCGGAAGCACCCTGGCGGACGGATTCCACCAGCAGGGTCTCGAACAGGTGAAGCAGGGCCGAGCGGTTGATCTCGGCATCGAGCGTTTCTTCGTCGATGACCTGATCGTCCGAACCCGAGGCGAGGTCGTAGTCGAGCGCCAGGCGTTTGCCTTCGAGCGGGTTGGCATGGCGCGAACGATGTGCCAGCATCGACAGCACCAGGTTCTCGGGCGCGTACTGCAACTCGAACCGGGGCAGCTGGAGGCTGTCGAGGAAGCGGTGAACCTCCGGCAACGTGGGGTCCGGTGTGGCGAAGATGAGGGGGCGCTGCTCCTCGGGGGCCGTATAGTCGAGGCCGGCCGGCAGGATGCGGAGCCGGTTCATCGCCTCCCATTGCGCTTCGGTGAAGCGGTTCGCATGCGTCTGCAGGAACGTCAGGATCTCGACGCGCGAGAAGGGAAGCGGCTTGAAGTCGTACGCCTCGGCCGCATAGCGGAAGATCGTCTCCCGGTCGAGGTCCGGATCGTCGAGGAAAGAGCGCCAGAACGGGATCCGTTCGGCCCCCGGTTCTGCCTGCCGGGCGCGCCAGCGGTACCAGGCGGCCTCCACCTGTTCGATCCGGATGTATTCTTCATAGAGCATCTTGATGACGACCCGGTCCGAGAGCAGGTGCGGGGAGAAAGCACCCTCCGGGGAGGCCGGCGTACTCGGACGGTGGTGGTCATCCTTGCGGTCTGCCAGGGGCCGGGAACGGCGGAGGAGATGGGAAACCTGGGTGCTGGAGCGAGGACGCATGGGCGCGTACGATCGTGGTGGTCAGGAGGATGCAACGGGTACTGCCCGGATTATCGTCCGGGAGTGCCCGGTCCTAAAGTGACGCCCACGAACGAGCGGACCTCATGGCCCGTCCGGCAGGGTACAGGCTTCGCCCCGTCGCCTCGTGTCGGCCAGATGGATGATTTTCCACCCCTCGGGCCGGCGCGCCAGGACGAAGGCATTGACACCGCAGTGGCTGAAGCGCGATCCGGCGAAGAAGGCATACGACATCCAGGCCGTGGCCAGTGGGTCGTCCACCCGGATCTCGACGTCCCAGATGCGCTCATCCCACACCTCGTCGTGAGGTGTTCCGACAGCTTCCACGAAGCGATCGACCGGACTCTGACGGAGAGCGGGTGTCCCGTCCGGTGCGATGAACGTCGTCATCAGGCGGGCCGAGGGGTCGAAGACGGCTCGCACGAGGGTGCTGTCGCCGGCCCGCATCCCGTCGAAGAGCTGGTCGATGACCTTGCGGACGGCCTCGGCTTGGGATTGGGCGAAGGCCGGTAGGGCGGAGAACAGGAACGTCAGGAGGAAGAAGAGGCCTGGGATTCGGGACATGATCGTGAGGCGTTGGAGGGGAGAAGGCGGAGGGGGCGTGGCGTGGTCGGTGCCCGGCGCATGCCGAACGGAGAACGTATTCGAACCAGCGAGGAAAACGTTTCAAAAGAAACGGGGCCTGCCCGGTGGGAGCAGGCCCCGTTGGCAACGGAGCGAGGCCGTTCACTGGAAGAAGCGGCGACGGTTGTCGGTGATGTCTGCCTCCTCTTTCAGGGCTTCGAGCCACTCGGCACGGACCTGATTCTGCCGCTGCCGCAGAAGGGTCGTGCGGAGCTGCTCGAGCTCGGCAGCAGAGGGTTCCGGCGGCTCTTTGATGGCCGTAACCTTGAGCACGAAGGCGGCGTTGTTGCCTTCGATGACGTCCGAGACCTCACCTTCGTCGAGGGCAAGAGCGGCGCCGACGAAGGCGGGCTCGCGACCCAGGCCCGGCACCGTGGTCGTCTGGTACGAGATATCGGTGGCGGTCAGTTCGATGGCGCCGGGCACGACGGAAGCGAGGCTCTCGAAGCTGTGCCGGGCCAGCGCTTCCCGCAGGCGACGGCTCTGGATAGCCGCCTTCTTCTGGTTTTTGACCCGGGGCTCGATCTGGTTACGCACCTCCTCGAAGGGCCGATAGCCCTCGGGGATGATCTCCTTCAACTGGGCGACCACGAAGCGGTTGTCGAGTTCGATCACTTCGCTGATGTCGCCCGGCCTGGCCGACTGGAGGAAGTTGTAGAGCGTTGTGCTGTTGCCGATGCCGGGGATGAAACGCTGATCGGCCTGGACCTGAACGGTCTGCACGTCGAGGCCGGCTCGCTTGGCTTCCCCCTCAAAGTCGCCGTTCTCCGAGGCGAAGTACTGAAGGTCTTCCAGTTGTTCCTGGGCCCGGTTGAGCGTGGCTACGCTGGCCCGGATGCGCAGCGCCATGTCGGCAATCTTGACCTCCTTGTCGGCCCGCTCGGTTACCAGGATGAGGTGGTAGCCGAAGGGTGTCTCTACCGGCCCGATGGGACGGCCTACCGGCGCGCTGAAGGCGGCTTTTTCGAACGGCTCGACCATCCGGCCGGGGCCGAACCAGCCCAGGTCGCCGCCACGTGTGCGGGTGCCGTCCTCGGAGTGGAGGCGGGCCAGCGCCGCAAAGTCGGCACCGTTGCGCAACTCGCGAAGAACGTCGAGGGCTTTCCGACGCGCTTCGGCCCGGGCCGTCGGGTTGTCCTCGGGAGCCCGGAACAGGATATGGCGGGCTCGCACGGCCACTTCTTCGGCCGGACGCACATCGATGATCTTGATCAGGTGGGCCATCCCGTCGGCAAAGACGGGGCCGACGATTTTCCCAGGGGTCGGATCCTCGAAGACCGGCTTCGCGATTGCCTCGTCCAGCTCGTCGCGGCGGAAATAGGCGTCGGTGTAGGGACGTTCGGAGCCGTTGCGAGCCAGGAACAGGGAGTCGTCCGTGGCGCGGGCAAACGCGTCGCGGAGTTGCTCCAGGTCGTGGACGACCGCGGCCGTGTCCTCGGCGGTCGGGTTTTTCGACACGGTCACATAGAGGACCGTGAACGCTTTTTCCCGCTTGAAGTCTTCTTTGTGCTGGTTGTAGTACTCCCGCAGGTCTTTTTCCGAGATGGAGATGGAGTCGTCCGGAAGCGAGGCGTAGCGCAGGGCGACGAAGCGGGTGTCTACCTTACGGTTGCGGCGGTAGTATTCCTGGCGCACTTCCTCGTCGGAGATGCGTACGGTGGCCGCGATCAGGTTGTCGAGCTTTTCCTGGCGGCGCTGGGCGCGGAGGATGTTCTCGAGCTGTACCCAGGAGTCGCGTGCATCCGGGTTGTTGAGGAAGCTCTGGAGGGCCGCACGGTCCACGCCGCCCTGCCCGTCACCGAAGTACAGCTTGATGAGCGCGTGGGGGTTGTCGCCGAGCACCATGTCGACGAGTTCCTCATCGGAGACGTCGATGCCCAGCCGCTCCATTTCCATCTCACGGAGCCGGTCTTCGACGAGGCGATCGAAGACCTGATCGCGCGTCTGGTCGGCGAGCTGGGGCGGCATGGGTTCTCCGTTCTGCCGCTGGTAGGCGTCCATCTGGGCCTGGACCGCCTGGTTGTATTCCTCCAGCGAGATGACCTGGCCGTTGACCTCACCGAGCCGGTTGCCCAGGTTTCCGACCACGTCGAACGTGCCGGCATCCTGCAACACCCAGATCACCCCGAAAGCGATGACGAGAATCCACAGGATCACGCCCGTGTTCTCGCGCATCTTGTTCATCACACCCATGGATCAAACCTCCACCAGAATGGGATCTTAAGGGCACCGATGCCGGACGAGACCTCGCCGGGAGGAGAGGGCGTACGGCCATCCGCGCCGGAATTTTCGAAAGCCCACAATATACGGTAGCAGGGGGGAATTGTTCATCCTTTCGCACAACCTTCTTTCGGGGTGTGCGGGATGGAGAAAGGCCGTGGGGGCGATGCCGAGGTGCCTCAGGCGGCGCGGGACTGGGCGCGGGCCAACTGGGTCCGGAGCGTGACCAGAATCTTGCCCAGAATCTGCGAGATGCGGGCCTCCGTGCGATCCATCAGCGCGGCGATTTCGCGGAGCGTGAGGTTTTCGAAATAATAGAGCGCCAGGATCGTTTGCTCGCGCTCCGGTAGTTCCTTGATCAGCGTCTGGATGTATTCCCGGAGCGAGTTGCGGTCGATCTGTTCGAAGGCCTGGAACGTGTCCTCGTTGGGGATGGTCTCGAGGACGATCTGTTCGCCGTCCGTGTCGACAGGGGAGTGCAGGGAGAGTGAGAAGCGGGATTGCGCGTCGCGGAGCAGGGTGTGGTATTCGACGAGGGAGATGCCGAGGTAGTCGGCCACGTCCTGATCGCTGGGTTCGGCACCCAGGAGCTGGCGCAGGGTGTCGATGGCCTGATGCGCCTCGGCCAGCTTGCGCCGCCGTTCCCGGGGCAGGGCATCGATGGAGCGGAGGTAGTCGACGAGGGCCCCGCGGATACGGCCATAGGCATACGAGACGAACGGCGTGCCGCGTTCCGGGTCGTAGCCGTCCAGCGCCTGCAACAACCCCAGGATGCCGACGTTTTCCAGGTCTTCGCGTGTGGCCAGCGGATGATCCGGGATACTCAGCCGCCCGACGATGGACCGGACGAGGGGGATGGCGGCCAGGACGACGGCCTCACGGTTGGCTTCGGTCGGTTCCTGGGCGTATCGGGCAGCGTGACTTTGCAGGTCGTTCGCCATGGTCGTGCAGATGGATGGTCCCGGGCGGCGTCAGATCATCGATGAAATCAGGCGGCCTGGGTTGCTTTGCTCTTGGGCGTCTCGGCCCGCGCAACGGGCGGGGCATCGGGGGCCTTCTCGCGGGGTGTCGGCCGTCCGGTCGACGCCTCCGCGGTGCCGGCAGCCTCGGCCGCAGGGGCGGAGGCGGTGGCCTGCGCCATCCGGGCGGCCTGCTCGAGGATCTTATGGATGGTCACGTCACCGAGCAGGAGCACGGCATAGACGGCCAGCCCCGCGCACAGACCCACGTAGACCGTTTTTTCCAGCGGCGCGTCGTTCATCAACTGGTTCAAGAATACAAGCAGGCCGATCAGGCCGCTGAACTGCGTATAGAGCGCTCGCATGGGCAATGACGTTAACAACACGGTTCCTCGGATAAGGTGAAGGCGTCGAGGCAAGGGGCAATCCCACAAGGTTTGTGCCACGGGGTGCGTGGCGGGCGCCGGCGGCAGCGTTCCCATTCCGTGAAGGATGCAGGGGCGATTCCGGACGCCCCGTGAAAAAAGCGTTTCTCTAGCCCATAGGCGGCCCCGGGACCGCTGGGCGCCCTTCCAGCAGGGTCTTTCCCAGCCGCGAAAAGGCCTGTCGAATTAATGAAAAAGTGCGAACGGCCGGCGTTTGCTCGATGACGGAGCGACGGATCTCCGGGGAAAAAGGTACCCAGCCCAGGTACAATGTTTCCTGTCCCGTGAAGTGGTTCGTGATCTGTGCGAAGCGTCCGGCAATGTCCCGGGCGTCGGCCTCGTCGTCGGCGTAGTTGATGACGAGGCCGAGGGGATATGCGGGGTCGTTCATCCAGACGAACTTGGCCAGGCGGTAGGTGTCGGCGACGGCGGTGGGTTCGCCCACGAGCACGAGGATGCCCAGGTCAGCGCGGTCGAGGGCCCAGCGGACGGCGCCGTCCGCGCCGGCGGGTGCGTCGACCAGGATCACGTCGTGGGTGCGGCGCAGGTCCGACAGCAGGCGGTCGAGCGCCTCGAAAAGGCGCCCTTCGAGGCCGTCGGCTTCCCCGGCTTCGGGCACCGCCTGGACGAGGGTGAAGCCGCTCCGCGTTTCGTGCAGGGTTTCGACCAGCAGCGCCTTGCCGCGCACAGCGTCGAGGACGCTGGCCCGGGGCGTCTCGTTGAGCAGGATCGCGCAGTCGCCCTGGCCCAGGTCGGCGTCGACGAGCGCGACGCGGTGACCCTGGCGGGTGAGGGTCTCGGCCAGGTTGACCGCGATCAGGCTCTTGCCGACACCGCCTTTCCCGCTGGTCAGGGCAACGATGGTGGTGTTGGGATTCATGAACCGGAGGGTAAGGGTCGGGGAGAGGAGTCAGAGGAGGTCCCAGGCGGACGGGGCCTGGGTGTGCCGCACGATGTTCATCTCGAAGATCCGTTCTACGAGCCAGGTCGGCGTGTAGCTACGCAGGGCCTCGTACACGGCCGGGCCTTCGGAGACGAACTGCACGGGAAGCCGCAGGGCCAGCAGGGCCTCCGCCACACGGCCCGGGTCCTGTACCTCATCCATGTGGGTCAGGGCCAGGGTATCCGGGCGGAGCGGCAAGCGCTCCAGGAACGCCTTCGTGAAGCCATCCATCACGCTGGATGCGTTGAGCACCAGGTGTACCTGGAGCGGGGCCAGGGGGGCCGTCAGCTCGTGCAGTCGGGCCAGGAAGGAGCGGGCGGCGTCGGGGCGCACCGGCATCGAAGGCGTGTCGATGAGCAGGTGGCTGAAACGTCGTGCCCGCTCCATGGCGGCCTCCATCTCGTCGGGGGTGCCGACGGACTGGACCGAGAGCCCGAACCGCCGGTACAGCTCGACCGGGCAGGCATAGGCGAGTTCTTCCTCCGACTCGGGCCGGATGACGATGACGGTCGTCTGATGACGTCCCAGGTAGCGGGTGTTCCGGGCCAGCTTGAGCTGGAGCGCCGTCTTTCCGGAGCCGCTGGGGCCGATGAAAAGCTGGGTGGTGGCACACGTGCGGGGCCCGGTAACGTTGAGCAGGTCGCGCAGGGCATGGGCGGCGGCCCACTGGAGCCGCGAAGCCTCGTCATCCGGGTCGAACCCGTCCTGTGTCAGGCGCTCGAAGAGCCGGGTGAGGGTGCGCGGGCGAAGGCCCTTGCCGAGCAGGTGGCCGTACAGGGGCGTGCCCATCCACCGATGCGCCATGCCGACGAAGGCGTTGCCCAGGTGGTGTTCGAACCGACTCAGGCGTTCTTCGAGTGCGCCCAGGCGGGTTTCGAGGCGGTCGGTCAGGCGAGACAGGTCGGCGGGCGATGTCGGCGCCGTGCCCGGCGTACCGGAGGCGAAGAGCCGTCCCCGGCCCGCCGGAGGCCGGCGCACGTCGTCGAGGTTCCCGGCCGTACCGGACGCGCTGCGAGGGGTCGGGCGGGAAAAACGTTCGGAGGCGGGGGCAGCTTCTTCCCGCAGTAACGCCGTTTTCCGGTAGCCGAAGCCGGCGGGGCGGGGAGCCGTCGTCGCCTCCTCCTCGGGTACCGAGGCCTCGACGAGGGCCAGGGCCGGCACGGTGGCCGGAGCGGGCCGGGGCTGCTTCGCCGGGGCCGGCTGATCCGCCATGACGACGATACGGGCCGGCTGGCCATCCCGCGCCGGATGCGACTCCAGGAGCACGACGTCATCCCCGAACAGGCTTCGGGCTTCTGCCAGCAACGCGTGAATGCTCGGGCCGGTCAAGGTTTTCAGGTTCATAGGGACGGTTCGTCAGGGTGAAAGGGGTATCGTGACGAGGTTCGGTCAGGTCAGCTTCAACTGATCGATCACCTCAACCTGGGCGTCGGGAACGAGGTCGTTGTAGGAAAGCACGGCGATATCGGGCACCATGGGCGAGAGGAAGTTGAACAGGGTCATCCGAAGCACCGGCGAGGTCAGCAGGACCGGGGGCCATCCGTTTCCGATGAGCTTCTTCGCCAGGCGGTCGGCTTCCTGGATGATCCGCTCGGCTCGTTGCGGCTCCAGCCCCAGGGTGCTGGGGTTGAGTTCACCGCTACGCGCTTTGTCGAGCAAGTGCTGTTCCAGAACCGGGTCGAGGACGAACACGTGGAGCTTGCCGTCGTCGGCGGAGAACTGCCGGGTGATGGTCGGTGCCAGCGCCGCTCGCACGTATTCGGTCAGCACGTCGATATTTTTCGTGGACGGCGCATGGTCGGCCAGCGCTTCCAGGATCGTGACCAGGTCGCGTACCGGAATACGCTCCTGCAGGAGCCGTTTGAGCACTTTCTGGATGGCACCCAGGCTGAGCAGGTTCGGCACGAGCTCGTCCACCAGGGCCGGTGCCTTCTCGCGTACCTTGTCGACGAGTTTCTGCACTTCCTGGCGGTCGAGCAGCTGATAGGCGTGTTTGCGGAGCACCTCGAGCAGGTGGGTCGTCACGACGGCGGGGGCCTCGACGACCGTCAGGCCCTGGCGTTCGGCTTCGGGCAGGTTCCGCTCCGCCACCCAGATGGCGGGTAGGCCGAACGTCGGGTCGTTGACCCGGATGCCCGGGGGCGGGTTGGTCACCGTCTCGCCGAGTAGCGCCAGGTAATAGCCCGGTAGGATCTCGCCCTCGGCAATGGGGTTTCCACGCAGCTTGATGACGTAATGATTGGCCGGCAGGGCGACATTGTCCCGGATGCGGATCGGCGGGACGACAATGCCGAGTTCCAGGGCCAATTGCTGGCGGAGCAGGCGCACGCGTTCGAGCAGATCCCCCTTCTGGTTCGGGTCTACAATGGGAATGAGGGCATACCCGATTTCGAGTTCGAGGGGGTCGACGAGGAGCAGGTCCGACGGTTCTTCCTGACGGGGTTCTTCCTCGGGTTCGCGGGCGGCTTCCCGGGCCTTCTCGGCAGCTTCCTGCTGCTGTTCCTGCAGGCGTGCGCGCCCGACCAGAACCGTCACGCCGGCCAGGAGCCAGAACGGAAACAGGGGGAGTCCCGGCACGAGGCCGAGTAACAGCAGGAACGCGCCGGTGATGAAGATGGGATGGGGCTTGCGGAACAGTTGTCCTTTGAAATCCTGGGCCAGGTTGGCCTCGTTGCTGGCGCGGGATACGATGATGCCGGCCGCCGTGGAGATGAGCAGGGCGGGGATCTGGGAGACGAGCCCATCCCCGATCGAGAGGAGCGAGAAGGTACTGGCTGCTTCGGCGAAGGACATGCCCAGCTGGGCCACCCCGATGATGAGCCCACCGACGATGTTGATCGCCGTGATGATCAGCCCGGCGATGGCGTCGCCACGGACGAACTTGCTGGCACCGTCCATGGCGCCGTAAAAGTCCGCCTCCCGGCCGATTTCCTCCCGGCGCTGGCGGGCCTCCTGCTCGTCGATCAGGCCGGCATTGAGGTCGGCATCGATGGCCATCTGTTTGCCGGGCAGGGCATCCAGCGTGAAGCGGGCCGCCACCTCGGCGATCCGCCCGGAGCCTTTCGTGATGACCACGAAGTTGATGATGACCAGCACCAGAAAGATGATCGAGCCGACGACGTAGTTGCCCGAGACGACGAACTGGCCGAAGGCCTGAATCAGGGCGCCGGCTTTGGCTTCGCTCAGGATCAGCCGGGTCGAGGCCACGTTGAGCGAGAGCCGGAACAGGGTCGTCATCAGGAGCAGACCCGGGAAGATGGCAAACTCCAGGGGCCGCGTCGCATAGAAGGCCGTCAGCAGGATCGCCAGGCTGATAGCGATGTTGGTGGTCAGGAGCATGTCCAGCAGGAAGCTCGGCAGGGGCACCACCATCACGAACAGGATGAGCACGACGGCCGAGGCGATGATCGCCTCGCTGTTCATCAGGCGGAAGCGCTCCGGGGGCTGGGCGATCTGCTGGGGCATACGGGGCTTCGACAGGGTTCAGGTCTGGGTTCGGGATCAGACGGCACGCCGGCGTTGGCGGTAGATCTCGGCCAGGATGGTGGCGACGGCCTGGTACAGCTCGGCCGGGATCTGCTGGTTCTCCTCGACGGAGGCATACAAAGCGCGGGCCAACGGGCGGTCCTCCACCATCGGGATGCCGTGCTGGCGGGCCAGCTCCTTGATACGCAGGGCGCGCTTGCGAATCCCTTTCGCCAGCACGACCGGGGCCGGCGCTTCGGAGGGGTCGTACCGCAGCACCACGGCATAGTGCGTCGGGTTGGTGACGACCACGTCCCCTTTCAGGACGGCATGATCGAGCCGGGCCCGCCGCGCCAGCTTCAGGGCCAGGCTGCGTCGCTTCCCCTTGACCTTCGGGTCCCCCTCGGATTCCTTCTGCTCATCTTTGATCTCCTGCTGGCTCATCTTCAGGTCTTCCTTGTACCGCCATTTCTCGAAGGCGAAGTCGATGCCGGAAAGCACGAGCAGGACGAGCAGGATCTGGGCCACCAGGACGAGCATCCAGCGGGCCGAGAGGCCGAGAATCTCGTCGACGGGCAGCGTGTGCAGGACGATCAGATCGGGGATGCGGGAGGAAACGTTCAGGTAGGCCACCGGCCCGACGATGAGAATTTTGAGGAAGGATTTGACCGTGGTGAACAGGCCCCGGGCGGAGAAGATGCGCTGGAGGCCCTTCAGGGGGCTGATACGGTCCGGCTTGGGCGTGAGCGGCTTCGTCGTCAGGTTCCACCCCGACTGCAGGACGCTGGCCCCGACGCCGGTGACGACCAGGGCCAGCATGAACGGCAGCAGCAGGACCATCACCCGGAAGCCCGTCTGTACGATCAGCGCAAGCAACGCATCGACGTTCATCTCCGTGGTACCCGCGCTGAGGAACACCTGGCGGGTCAGGTCCTCCAGCCGGGTAAAGGCCGGGGGCATACCCAGGGCCAGGACGCTCATCCCCACCACGAGCGAGAGGACGGAAATGATCTCCTGCGAGCGGAATACGTTGCCCTCCTCGCGGGCCTTCTGGATCCTTCGCGGGGTTGGATCAAACTGTTTGTCCTGCTTGTCGGCCATGCAGCGGTTCGCTGTGCGTGGGGGGTCCGGAGGGACGTCGGGATGGGGCGGGACGCCGGGCGCTCCGTTCGAAAAAAAGGTGCCAGCCTCCCGGTCGGTCAGGACGATGTCCTTTCCGTGCAAGGCCCACGGACCGGAAGGAAAAGCCGCACCGCGTGGGGAAAGGATTTCCCCGGCCGGATCCGTCGCACTCGGACCGGTCAGGGGACGGGCATGAGAGCTTCCACGAGGGTGAGCAGGTCCTCGTAGATGCGCTCGATCAGGCCGGGCATGAGCGGGAAGAGAGGTTGCAGGACGAGGTAAGCCAGGAAGAGGCCCACGAGCAACTTGAGCGGCAGGCTCAGGGAGAACAGGTCGGCCTGGGGCACCACCCGCGCGAAGATACCCAGGGCCGCTTCCACGAGGAAGAACGTGACCATGAACGGTGCCGCCAGGCGTAGGGCTGTCGTGAACAACGCACCGGCCCAGCCCAGCATGAGGGGGCCGGCGGCCATCAAGCGGGCACCGCCCAGCGGGACGGCCTGGTACGAGGCCACCAGCGCCCGGATCAGGTGATGGGGACCGTCGAGGAGGATGAAGACCAGCAGGAACGTCATGACCAGAAAACGTCCCATCGGGTTCGTCTGCTGGCCGTCGACGGGGTTGAAGACCTGGGCGAGGCTCAGGCCCATCTGGAAGCCCAGCACGTCGCCGGCATACTGAAACCCCCAGAAGATGAACTGGGCGCTGAGGCCGATGACGACCCCCGTGAGCGCCTCTACGCCGACGGCCACCATGAGACCGAACGGGGTGAAGACGGAAGGCGGGAGCGGATCCGGCGTCAGTCCAACGAGCAGGTAGGCCAGCAGGACGGCCATGAAGATCCGCAACCGTACCGGGACGGTCGTCTGGCCGAAGAACGGAGCCGACACGAACAGCCCACCCACGCGCACGAAGACCAGGAACACACCCAGGTAATATGCCGGGTCCAGATAGGCCATCTGCGCCCCCTTACTGGGAGATGCTTGGAATGAAGGTGAACACGTCGACCGTGAAGTCGACCACCTTCTGAATCATCCAGGAGGACAGGAACAGGAGGATGAGGCCGACGATCAGCATTTTGGGCACGTAGCTGAGGGTCATCTCCTGAATGGAGGTGATGGCCTGCAGCAGGCTCACCGTCAGTCCGATCAGCAGGGCGGCTCCCAGGAGGGGGAGCGTCAGCATCAGGGCCAGTTGCATGGCCTGTTGCGCCCAGTAGAGAGCTACATCCGGGTTCATACGTTCGTTGTGCGTGGTCCAGGGAGGGAACGATGCGTCAGAGGTTGTAGCCCTGGATGACCGACTCGACGATCAGGTACCAGCCGTCTGCCAGGACGAACAGCAGCAACTTGATCGGTAGCGAGATCATCACGGGTGGGAGCATCATCATGCCCATGCTCATCAGCACACTGGCCACGACCAGGTCCACGATCAGGAAGGGGAGGAAGATCATGAAGCCGATCTGGAAGGCGATCCGCAATTCGCTGATGACAAAGGCGGGCACCAGCACATGGAGGGGCACCTCGCTGGCGTCCTTGAACGAGCCGATGGCGGCCAGGTCCATGAACAGCATCAGGTCCTTTTCGCGCGTCTGGGCGAGCATGAACTGTTTCATGGGGACGGCGGCGCGGTCCAGGGCTTCCCGCTGCCCGATTTCGCCGGCCAGGTAGGGTTGCAGGGCCCGGTCGTGCACCGTCTGGAAGACGGGATACATGATGAACAGGGTGAGGAACAAGGCCAGGCCGATGATGACCTGCGTGGGGGGCGATTGCTGCGTACCCAGCGCCTGACGGAGGATGCCGAAGACGACGACCAGGCGGGTAAAGCACGTCATCAAAATGATGATGGACGGTGCCAGCGATAGGACCGTCAGCAACAGCAGGAGCTGGATGGGCAGCGCAAAGTCTTCCTGCCCGTCGACGAGCTGGATCTGGGGCAAGATGCCCAGCGTCGGCAGGCTACCCGTGGCACTGGTGGCGCGGAGCGAGTCCGGTGCCGCCGGGGCGGGCTGCGTCTGGGCCGCGGCCGGCAGGGGGGCCAGGATCGACAGGAAGGCCAGGAGTACGATCCGGCGTGCGAAGGAGGTTCGCATCATGGCGACGGGGAGGCCTGCGTGTTTACGGAAGGGTTCGAGAGGGCGCGGAGCACGTCGGCGAAAGGAAGGGGGGCGGCCGGGGGCGGGCTCGTTCCGGCCGAGGGAGCCGGGGAGGCGGAACCGCCTGTCGATGGTTCGGGCGGCAGGACGGAGCGCGGGTAGGTACGCAACAGCGTGATCTGTCCGCCGGCCAGGCCGAGCAGGAGCACCTCGTCGCCCACGGCCACGAGCCGCAGATGGTGCTGCGGCCCCAGCGTGAGCTGGCCGAGGACACGCATCGGAAGCCCACCCGCCGGGCCCGTACGTTCCCGGCGGCGCAGGTACAACGCCAGGCCGATGCCGCCGGCCAGAACCAGCAGGACGAGGGCATAGCCCGGCTGGAACAGACGATCCTCGCGGTCGCGCGGCCCGGTTCGAGGCGTCGCAGCGATCGTCCCGGCGTCGTCGCTGTACAGGGCCGGATCGGGCCTGGTGGAAGCCTTCGGGGCCAGTTGCAGCGCCAGGGCCAGCAGCACCAGGGCGGCGCCGAAGAGCAGGGCGCGGTTGAGTGCGCGGTTCGGCGGGGTGGCGGCCTTGTTCATGACGAGGTGGAAGAAATTGCTCACGGTGCGGCACAGTTTGCGAAAAGCGGGGCCCACAAGCGGCTTCGCACGCGGTACCCGTTGGCAGCGGGTCGGGGTGCGAAAAAGATGCCAGCAGCGCTTCGGGGGCACGGGGCGGCTGCCAACGAAAAAGGCCCGCGGGCGTGAGCCCGCGGGCCTGGCAGGGATTCCTGCGTGGCGGTCAATCAATGATAGACGCGCTCCCGGTTCTTGGTCGAAGCCAGCCGGGTGATGCGGATACCAAACTGCTCGTCGATCACGACCGCTTCTCCCTCGGCGATGAAGCGCCCGTTGGCGTAGATGTCCAGCGGCTCGCCGACGAGTTTTTCCAGTTCGATGACGCTCCCGTTGGTCAGGCGGAGGATGTCGGCCAGGGGCATGCGCCGCCGGCCCAGTTCGACGGTTACCTCGAGTTCGACATCCGCCAGCAGCCCGAACGAATGCTCTTCGTGGCCGAGCGCTTCGCGTCCCAGATCCGGGAAGGTGAGGGGGGCCACCGGGACGCCCTGTCCGGCGACCGGGGCGCCGGAGGAGGGGGCGGCACCCGGCGCGGCGGCCTGGGCGGCTGCGGCCTGGGAGGCCGGCATCGGTGCTTCCTCCAGGTCCGGGGTGTAGGGACAGATCACCCGGCCCGTCAGGGGCGCCTCTCCGTGGGTCATCGAGAACGGGATGACCACCAGGCGCTCGGGCAGGTCGAGGTCCGGTAGCGGCTCGCCGGGCGGGATCACCTCGAACGTGACGTCCCCCAGGGCAAGGCCGGCGCTGGCGAGCTGGGTACGGACGGCGCCGAAGGCCTGGCCCGCCAGTTCCCGGGCCAGGTCCTCGTAGCCCTCGTCTCCGACGTTGATGGCCTCGCCGAGCATGGCCCGGGAGAGCACGGGAAGCCAGCCCGGCACCATCTGGATGACGAAAGGAGGGGTCGCGGCGACGAGGGACAGCATCTGCGTCTCCTCGCCCCGGATGGCCTCCGGAGTCGATTCGGAAGGCGTTGCCGTTTCGAACGGGATGTCGTTCTGGCCCAGCAGGGTCTGCAGAAAGCCTTTCAGGGCCTCCCGGCCTCCCGCGATCAGATTATCCAGTTTCGGCGAGTTCATCGTCTTCGTCCATGAATTGGGGTTCGACCACATCGAGGATGCGCAGCGCACGGCGCTTGCCGGCTTTACCGGAGAGGGCCAGGAACCGCTCGTTCTTTCCAACGAAAACCCGGATCGGTTCGCTGACCCGTTGATCGAGCGGGATCACGTCGCCCACCTGTAGCTGCATCAACTCCGACAGGGGCAGCCGCACCCGGCCCAGTTCGGCGCGCATCTCCACGATCGTCTCGCGCAGGGTCTTCTCGTACCGGGACCGCGTGCGTTCATCGACCTTGGTCGTCCGGTTGGAGAGCCACTGCTTGATGCCCGTGCGACCCAGCATCCGCTCGAGCAAGATATAGGGATAGCAGATGTTGATGAACGATTGCTGTTCGTAGATCGATACCTCGAACGTACCTACGAGGGCCGGCTCCACGCCGGGGATGATCTGCACGAACTCAGCGTTCGACTCGAAAGCATTCTCTTCGAAGGCGACCTCGTGGACCTGCTGCCACGCCTTTTCGAGTTCGCGAAAGACGCGCCCCATGATCTTGCTCATGATGCGCCGTTCGATCTGCGAGATCTCACGGGGCTTGCGGAGGAACGTTCCCGGGCCTCCAAAGAGCTTTTCAATCGTAAAGATGACCAGGCGCGGATCGAGTTCGAAGACCAGTTGCTGCTCCAGGGGGTGCACGTCGACGACGTAGAGCGCCGAGGGCGGGGCACTCGACATCACGTATTCCGAATACAGCACCTGGTCCATCGCCGTCAACGTGATGTCGACGATGGTGCGGAGCTGAGCCGAGAGGTACACGGAGAGATCCCGGGCGAAGGCGTCATGCACATGATTGAGCAGACGCATCTGGTCCTGGGAGAAAAGGCGGGGTCGTTTGAAGTTGTACAGGCTGACCCGCTTCTCCGCGTCCAACTCGATCATGGACGAGAGCGTGTCAAGGTCGTACGAACTATCCGCCTCCGAGCCGAGCTGGCTCTGGACCTCTAGGAGGATGTCGATTTCGTCCTGGCTGAGCGGTTTCGTCATCGCCGGGTGGCCCTGCTTGGTGATCCTCGGGTGGTGCGTAGCGGTGAGGGCGAAGCGATCCGATGGCCGGGAAGCGGTCGGGGGGACCTGCCGCGTACCGGCCTCACTGCAGGACGTACTGCGTGAAGTACAGTCGTTGCACCTTGCCCTCGGCCAGCACGCGGTTGATTTCCTGCATGAGCTCCTGTTTGATGGTCTCCCGCAGGGAGATGTCCGCCAACTCGGCCACGGTGCGTGCGCTCAGCAGCCGGAGTACCGTGTCGCGAACGACCATGTCCTTCTGGCTCAGTTCTTCGAGCACGCTTTCCTTGTTGACTTCCAGTCCCAGGTTGACCATCAGATAGCGACGGCCTTCACTGTCTGCCGGGTTGACGATCAGCCCCTGCAGCTCGGTGA